>CAUSDE010000089.1:0-20224 GCA_963530045.1 uncultured Achromobacter sp. | reverse complement strand
CTGCTGCTGCTGCTGCTCGCGGGCCTGTTGCTGCTGCGCTTGCTGCTGCGAATCCCTGATCTGATCCCGTCCCGGGTCGCGCGCCGGGTCCCGCATCTGCTGCGGCGCGGGCGGCTGCGGCGGGCGCCCCGTACCCGTGACGGTTTGCCCCGGATGCTGGCCGCCGGCGAAGTTTGCGCTGGGCGCGCCGGTGCCGGCGCCCGGTCCCGGGCGATTGTCGCGTCCAGGATCCCGCCCATTGCCGGGGGTGTTTCCTGGGCCGTTACCCAGGCCGTTGCCCGGGCGGGCGTCGCCGCCGGGTCGTGGCGCGTCAGGGGGGCGGCCATTGTTGTTGGGATGGTCGACGAACGCCTGGGGCGGACGGCCCTTGTTGTGGTCGTAGAACTGCGCGCGGTTGTTGCCCGCATCGCGCACGAAACCGCGCTGCATGTCGGTGGGCGGCGCGTGCCGGTCATTGCGGGCGGCCAACTCGCGGGGGTCGGCGTTGCGGCGGATGCCGTCGGGACCGCCGTGGTAGCTCACACGCCGGTTGTCGACGTTGTTGACGATGACGGTGTGGTTGTAGACATTGGTGACGCGGGTCACGTTCACGTTCGTCACGGACCGGTTGTAGTAGAAGCGGTCGCGGTTCCAATAGCCGCCGACGTAGCCGATCCCGACGTAGCCGAAGCCGTAGTTGATGCCGCCGTAAAAGCCCACGTGAGGCCCCCAGTAGCCGGCGTTCCAGACATACAGGCCGTTCACGAAGCCCCAGTAGCCCGGCGTCCAGAGCGCGCCGTTGTAGGGGGCCATCACCCATGCGCCGGGCACCCAGAAGAAGCCGTAGCGATTGCGGCTCCAGTAGCCGGGCACCCACATGTAGCCGTCGGCCGGCGCGGGCGGCTGCACATAGACGGGCAGGGGTGGAGGCGGCTCCGGGCTGCGATCCACCAGGGCCAGGTTGGCGTTGGCGGGGTCGCTGTTGTCATAGGCCGGGGCGGCAGGCGCGGGAGGCGGCGCATAGGTCTGCGCGGCGGCGCCGGCGGCAACCGCCAGCAGGGCTGCGGTGGCCAGGGGCCGCAAGCGGGAAATCCGGACGGACGGTGTCATGGCTGTTCCTGATCGCTTGGGTGCGAGGATCAATATCCGCGGTAGTAGTAATGCGGAGCGGGATACGCGGGGTAATAGTAGTGCGGCGTGTAATAGACGGGGGCCGGGCGGTAATACGCCGGGCGGGCCGGAACCACGACGCATCCCGTCAACGAACTGGCTATCGCCAGCACCAGCAGCAGACGCTTCTTCATTTGAGTCACTCCCAACCAGCGCCAGGCGTATGGCTTACTTCCTAATGCGCTGATACGGATTAGGCCATACCCTCAGGCGGGAGTTCGCGCCTGTAATCGTTCCGAAACAGCTTTCAAGTGACGGATGTTTGCGCCTGCGTGACGGCGCATGTCCTTCGTATCAATCTCTGCGGCAAAAGCAACGGGGCCGCCTGAGCGACCCCGTTTTTCCTGCGTCGCGCCGGAAGGCGGCGCGACGCCAAGCCAAGCGTTCAGTTCCAGCGGCCGCCGTTGCCGGCCAGGCTGAAACGGCCGGCGCCCATGAAGGCGATGGCCAGGGCGGTGAACAGGAACATGCCTTGCAGTTCCAGGGCCCAGCCGCCGGTGTTGGTGATGGTGCCCAACTGGCCGGTATGGGCCAGCAGGATCGCGACCACCATATTGATGGCGATGATCAGGCCGCCCAGGCGGGTGTAGACGCCAATGATGAGCAGCACGGGAGCGATGATCTCGCCCACGTAGACGCCATAAGCCAAAAAGCCCGGCAGGCCATGGGACGACAGCATGCCGCTGATGCCGGTGACGCCGCCGCCCATCAATTTGGACAGGCCGTGAAGCAGAATCAGAATGCCGAGGGTCAGGCGCAGGATCAGCTTGCCGGTATCGTCGGACTTGATCATGGTGAGTTTCTCTTGTGATGGTTAAGGGGACAGCGGCTCGTTGGAGCACGCTGTTTACCTTTGGTTCCGCGTCCGGCGCGCCCCGATCGTAGCGGCGACACCGGGCCAGGCGGGGCCATTATGGCAAAACCCGAGCAAAATCATCAAGCTATCAACGCGGTCTTTCGACCGATTGATCGGAAAAATTCCCTGTCCCGGCAGCAATCAAAATTCTTCGAGGAACCGCATGCGGAACCGGCGGCCCTTGATATTGCTGTTGGACACGCGCGAGAACACCTGTTTGGCGATCTGGCGGTCCAGCGCCACGTAGGCGTTGAACTCGGTGATGTTGATCTTGCCGACCTGTTCGAAGGTCAGCCCGCCATCGCCGGTCAGGGCGCCCAGCAGGTCGCCCGGGCGCAGCTTGTCTTTCTTGCCGCCCTGGATGCACAGCGTGACCATCGGCGCGCGCAGGGGACGGTCGGCCTTGGGTTTCAAGGACTTGATGTCGCCCCACTTCAGCGGCGAACCCTGGTATTGCTCGACCAGGTTGGCCCAGCGCATTTCGTCGGGCGAACACAGGCTGAGCGCCAGGCCTTTCTGATCGCCCCGGCCGCTGCGGCCGATGCGGTGCACGTGGACTTCAGTGTCCTTGGTGACGTCCACGTTGATGACGGCGCCCAGGTTCTGGATGTCCAGCCCGCGGGCGGCCACGTCGGTGGCGACCAGGACCGCGCAGCTCTGGTTGGCGAACTGGATCAGGATTTCGTCGCGTTCGCGCTGTTCCAGGTCCCCATTCAAGGCCTGGGCGCTGATGCCGTCGGCCTGCAGCCGTTCGACCAGGTCATGGCTGCGGATCTTGGTGTTGCAGAAGGCCAGCGTGGAGACGGGGCGAAAGTGCGCCAGCAGGCGCGCCACGGCGTCCAGGCGGTCCTTGCCGTCGATCTCGTAGAAGATCTGCTCGATGCGGCTGGCGTCATGCTGCGCTTCGACCTTGACTTCCGCCGGGTTGCGCAGGAAACGGGCGCTGAGCTTGCGGATGTTGTCGGGGTAGGTGGCCGAAAACAGCAGCGTCTGGCGTTTGGCCGGGCAGTGCGAGGCGATGGCGACGATGTCGTCATAGAAGCCCATGTCGACCATGCGGTCGGCTTCGTCCAGCACCAGCGTGGTCAGGCCGGCCAGGTCCAGGCTGCCGCGCGTCAGGTGGTCCTGGATGCGGCCGGGCGTGCCGACGACCAGGTGGGCGCCGCGCGCCAGCGATTCGGCCTGGGGCCGGGCGGCCGCGCCGCCGCACAAGGTCAGGATCTTGACGTTGGGGATCAGGCGCGCCAGCCGGCGCAGTTCCTGCGCCACCTGATCGGCCAATTCGCGGGTGGGACAGACCAGCAGCGCCTGGGGCGTCAGGCGGCTCGTGTCCAGCTTTTGCAGCACGCCCAGGCCGAACGCCGCGGTCTTGCCACTGCCGGTCTTGGCTTGCGCGATGATGTCGCGGCCTTCCAGGATGAGCGGCAGGCTTTGCGCCTGGATGGGCGTCATTTGCTCGAACCCCAGGCTTTGCAGGTTGTCGAGCAGGGCGGGCAAGAGGGGCAGGGAGGAGAAGGGCGTGTCGGTCACAATAGGGGGATCGCAAAAAGCGCGAAAAACAGAGTCGACCGACAGTGTAAGCCCTGGGCAGGGCTGGGCCATCGCCTGGGCCAGCGGCGTCGCCATATAAATCGGGGACGCGCAGAGGAGGGGCGGCGCAGGGCGGGGCGTGCCGGTGCTTGCGGCGTCCCGTGAGGCTAGGCGCCGGTTGCCGTCACGGCTGCGGCTCGTACGTGCCCGCCAGGGCGCGGGCCGCTTCCTGCATGCGGGGCAGCCAGGCCCGCGCGCCGTCGATGGACAGGCGGGCGACCGGCGCGTGCAGCGCTACGGCGGCGATGACGCGCGGCCCGTGCAGGATGGGCACGGCCATGCAGACGATGCCAAGCAGGAATTCTTCGCGGTCGAAACTGGCGCCTTCCTTCTTGATGGCGCGCAGCTCCAGTTCAAGCGCGGCCACGTCGCACAGGGTATTGGGCGTGTAGCGCGGCAAGGGGGCTGCGGCCAACAGGCGCGCCCGGGGTTCGCGCCGCATATGCGCCAGGAACAGCTTGCCGCTGGCCGAACAGTGAAGCGGCACGCGCGAGCCGGTCTGCAGGTTCACGCGCAGCGGCCAGGCGGTTTCCACGCGGTCCAGGTAGATGACCTCGTCGCCGTCCAGCATGGTGCAGTTGCAGGTCTCGCCGATTTCATCGACCAGGCTGTCCAGGATGCGGTGGCGTTCGCCGCGCAACGGCGAATTCAGCAGCGTGTCGCGGGCCAGGGCGCTCAAGCGCGGGCCGCTGACGTAGCTTTTGCCGGCCGGTTCACGCAGCAGCATGCCGGCTTCGACCAGGCGCGTCAGGATGCGCAGCACGGACGGCTTGGGCAGGCCGGTGGCGTCGGTCAGCGCCGCCAGCGACACGGGCGATTCGGATCGCGCGACCTGCTCCAGCAAGGTCAGCGCGCGCAACGCGGCAGAGGATTCGTCTTTCATCTTTCAATATTTGAAGATTCGGCGGCCAACACCCTATCGTCGCACGGATTTTGCAGAAAATGAAACGCAGAGGGGTGGGACGGGCGGGTTTTCTCCGGCAGTATCGAATCACCCCGGCCACGATGCAACCACACAAGCGCCGGCCTGCCAGGAGAGAGACCATGAGCAGCAAGCAACACATGACCCCCAGCGAAGCGTTTGTCGAAACGCTGGTCGCGCAGGGCGTCAAAGACGTATTCGGCATCGTCGGTTCGGCCTTCATGGATGCGCTGGACTTGTTCCCCGCCGCGGGCATCCGCTTCGTGCCCACGGTGCACGAGCAGGGCGCCGCGCACATGGCGGACGGCTATTCCCGGGTGACGGGCCGCCACGGCGTGTGCATTGCCCAGAACGGCCCCGGCATCACCAACTTCGTGACCGGCGTGGCCGCCGCCTATTGGGCGCACAGCCCGGTGGTGGCGATCACGCCGGAGACCGGCACGTCCGGCATGGGGCTGGGCGGCTTCCAGGAAACCGAACAGCTGCCCATTTTTTCGCGCATCACCAAGTATCAGGCGCATGTGAACCGGCCGGACCGCATGGCGGAGTTCACGGCCAAGGCCTTCGACAATGCGATGGCCGAACGCGGCCCCACGCAACTGAACATCCCGCGCGACTACTTCTACGGCGAAATCGATGTGGCCATCCCGGCGCCGCGCCGCATCCGTCGCGGGCCAGGCTCGGAAGAAGACCTGGAAGCGGCGGCCCGCCTGTTGGCCGAGGCCAAGTTCCCGGTCATCGTGGCGGGCGGCGGCGTGCTGTTCTCGGAAGGCCAGGCCGAATGCGTGGCGTTGGCCGAACTGTTGGGCGCGCCAGTGGTGACCAGTTATCTGCATAACGATGCGTTCCCGGCCAGCCACCCGCTGTGGTGCGGGCCGCTGGGCTATCAGGGCGCCAAGGCCGGCATGAAACTGCTGTCGCAAGCCGACGTGGTGCTGGCGCTGGGCACGCGCCTGGGGCCGTTCGGCACCCTGCCGCAGCATGGCCTGGACTATTGGCCGCAAGGCGCGCGCATCATCCAGGTAGATGCCGACCATCGCATGCTGGGCCTGGTGCGTCCGGTGTCGGTCGGCATCTGCGGCGACGCGCGGCCGGCCGCTGCGGCGTTGACCGCCAAGCTGAAGGACCGCGAGGTGGCCTGCACGCGCACCAAGGCGGCGCGCGGCGACGAGATCGCGTCGCAGAAGGCCGCATGGGAAAAGGAACTGGACGGGTGGTCGCATGAGCGCGACGACTGGAGCCTGGACATCATCGAACACGGCGGCGGCCGCATGCATCCGCGCCGCATGCTGCGCGAGCTGGAACGCGCGATGCCCAAGCAGGTGATGGTGTCCACCGACATCGGCAACATCTGCTCGGTCTCCAACAGCTATCTGCGCTTTGACGAGCCAAACTCCATGCTGGCCGCCATGAGCTTCGGCAACTGCGGCTACGCGCTGCCGGCGCTGATCGGCGCCAAGTTGGGCCGCCCCGACCGGCCGGCCGTGGCCTACGTGGGCGATGGCGCCTGGTGCATGAGCTTCCAGGAATTGCTGACCTGCGTGCGCGAGAAGATCCCGGTGACGGCGGTCGTCTTCCACAACGGGCAGTGGGGGGCGGAAAAGAAGAACCAGGTGGACTTCTACGGGCGCCGCTTCGTGGGCAGCAACCTGATCAACCCCAACTTCGCGGAGCTGGCGCGCGCGATGGGCGCGGAAGGCATCCGGGTCGAGCACGCCGATCAGGTCGGCGCGGCGTTGCAGGCCGCCTGCAAGGCGCAGTCGGAAGGCAAGACCACGGTGCTGGAGATGATGGTCAGCCAGGAGCTCGGCGACCCGTTCCGGCGCGACGCGCTCAAGCAGCCGCTGCGCCTGCTGGACAAGTACAAGCAGTATGTGAACCACCCGTTCCATTCGGGCGAAGTGCCGCTGTCGATCGAACCCGTCAAGGGATGATCGGAGCCTGTGGCGCAGCGGGCGCTGCGCCGCAGGCATGCCATTTGACCTTGCGGACATCCGCGGCAGGAGCACGTACCCATGGCAATCGACCGATTGTTCGAACCCCTGCGCGATGCCGCGCTATCGGCCGGGCGGCTGCGTACCGCGGTGGCTTATCCACTGTGTCCGTCAAGCCTGGGCGCGGCGATCCAGGCGCGGGACGCCGGCTATATCGACCCGGTGCTGGTGGGCCCGGCGCGGCGCATCGCGGCCTTGCTGGCCGAGATGGGCATGCGTGCCGGCGAACTGGAGATCGTGGACACGCCCGACGACGAGAAGCTTGCCGCACGGGCCGCGGCCGCATTGGCGCGCGATGGCGCGGCCAGCATGTTGATGAAGGGCAGCCTGCACACGGACCATTTCATGTCGGCCGTGGTGGCCCGCGAATCCGGGCTGCGCACCGACCGCCGCATCAGCCACGCATTCGTCATGGCCGTGGCCGCGTATCCCAAGCTGTTCATCCTGACGGACGCGGCCGTGAATATCGCGCCGACCTTGCAGGAAAAGGCGGACATTGCCCAGAACGCCATCGACCTGGCGCGGGCGCTGGGGGTGCAGCGCCCGAAGCTTGCGGTGCTGTGCGCCACCGAGTCCGTCAATCCGTCGATGCCCGCCACGCTGGACGCCGCCGCGCTGTCGAAGATGGCCGATCGCCAGCAGATCCGAGGCGGCGATATCGATGGGCCTTTGGCGTTCGACAACGCGATCTCGCGCGTTGCGGCCGACCAGAAGGGCATCGTGTCGCGCGTGGCCGGCGACGCTGACATCCTGCTGGTGCCGGACATCGAAGCGGGCAACATGCTCTACAAGGAACTGACCTGGCTGGCGGGCGCGGGCACGGCCGGCCTGGTGCTGGGCACGCGCGTGCCGGTGCTGCTGACCAGCCGTTCCGATTCCCTGCAGGCGCGGGTCAACAGCTGCGCGGTTGCTGTCCTGTATGCGCGCGCCTGTGCGGCAAGTCCCGTCGCGCCGTCTTGACTCCACCCATGGCGAAGCTGGCACCAAAGACTCTGCCTGTTTGGTACTAAGGCCTGGTCCGTTGGATGGCTACGCTAACGCGAAAGCCATCCAACGAGTGGCCCGTGTAGCAAACACATCAAGGGAAAAATCATGCGCAGCGCACGACAAGGCTTGGCAACGTTTCTGGCGGTGATGGCGATGGCGGGCGGGGCGGTGGCGGCCGATGCGCCGAAGCCCGGCGGCACGCTGGTCGTGGGGTCGACCCAGGTGCCGCGGCACCTGAACGGCGCGGTGCAGTCAGGCACGGCGACCGCGCTGCCCAGCGCGCAGCTCTTTGCCAGCCCCCTGCGCTACGACGCGGACTGGAAGCCGCAGCCCTATCTGGCCGAATCGTGGGAGTTGGCACCTGACGGCAAGTCCCTGACGCTGCACTTGCGCAAAGACGCCGTGTTCCATGACGGCAAGCCCATTACGTCCGCGGACGTCGCGTTCTCGGTCATGGCGGTCAAGAACAACCATCCGTTCCAGACCATGTTCGCGCCCGTGCAATCCGTCGAGACGCCCGACCCCTACACCGCCGTGCTGCGCATGAGCCAGCCGCATCCGGCGATCCTGCTGGCGTTGTCGCCTGCGCTGATGCCCGTGCTGCCCAAACATATCTACGACGACGGCCAGGACATCAAGACGCACCCCCGGAATTCCGCGGACGTGGTGGGATCCGGCCCGTTCAAGTTCAAGGAATTCAAGCCCGGCCAGGAAATCGTGCTGGAGCGCTTCGACAAGTTCTTCCTGCCTGGCAAGCCCTATCTGGATCGGATCGTGGTGAAGATCAATCCGGATGCCACCAACTTGTTGATCGGGCTGGAGCGCGGCGACATCGGCGCGTTGCCCTTCATGACCGAGCCGACGATCTTGCGGCGCGCCAAGGACAATGCCGCCATCGTCATGACCAACCGCGGCTACGAAGGCATCGGCGCGCTGAGCTGGCTGGCCTTCAATACGGCGCGCAAGCCATTGAACGACGTGCGCGTAAGGCAAGCGATCGCTTACGCGACCGACAAGGGCTTCATCACCAAGGCATTGAACGCGGGGTTCGCCAAACCCGCCGACGGCCCCATCGTGGGCACCAGCCCCTACGCCACGCCGGACGTGAAGAAGTATCCGCTGGATCTGAAGAAATCGGAGCAGCTGCTGGAGGAGGCCGGTTTCAAGAAGGACGCCAAGGGCGAGCGCATGACGCTGACGGTGGACTACATGCCTGGCTCGGACGTGCAGGGCAAGAACGTCGCGGAGTACCTGCGCAGCCAGTTGAAGAAGGTGGGCATCGCGGTGCAAGTGCGCGCATCGCCGGATTTCCCGACCTGGGCCAAGCGCATCGCCAGCCACGATTTCGACATGACGACCGATATCGTCTTCAACTGGGGCGACCCCGTCATCGGCGTGCACCGCACCTACCTGTCCAGCAACATCCGCGACATCATCTGGACCAATACGCAGTCCTACTCCAACCCGAAGGTCGACGCGCTGCTGGCGCAGGCGGGCATGGAGACCGACGTGGAAAAGCGCCGCGCGCAGTACGCCGAGTTCCAGCGCCTGGTGACCGAAGACGTGCCGATCGACTTCCTGACGGTCATTCCGTACCACACGCTGACGTCCAAGAAGGTGCACGGCATGCCTGATGGAATCTGGGGCATGCTGTCGCCGCTGGACGACGTCTACCTGCAATAAGGCGGAGCCGTCATGCTGCGTTTTATCTTCCGCCGTCTTGCGTACGCGGCCTTGTTGCTGCTGGCCGTGGTCACGCTGAATTTCCTGCTGATCCATATTTCACCCGGCGATCCCGTCGAGACCATCGCCGGTTCCATGGGCGGCATCAGCGAAGACCTGCGCGCCCAGTTGCGCGCGCAGTACGGGCTGGACAAGCCGTTTCTGGTGCAGTTGGGCCTGTACCTGGCGCAAGTGCTGCGCGGCGACCTGGGCTATTCCTATTTCTTCAACGTGCCCGTCGCCCAGCTGATCTGGGAACGCGTGCCCGCCACGCTGCTGCTGGTGGTGACGTCCGTGTTCAGCGCCTTCATCGTCGGCACGCTGCTGGGGACGCTGGCCGCCAGGAAGCCCAACGGACCGCTGTCGCAAGGCATCACCCTGCTGTCGGTAGTGGGCTATTCGGCGCCAGTGTTCTGGACGGGCATCATTTTGATCATCCTGTTCGCCTCGGTGTTGCCGGTCTTCCCGGTGTCCGACATGCGGTCGGCGGGTGGGCCGCAGGACGGCTGGGCGGGCGTGGTGGACGTGCTGCATCACCTGGCGCTGCCGGCGTTCACGCTGGCGTTCGTCTACCTGGCGCAGTACAGCCGCCTGGCGCGCGCCAGCGTCATGGAAGCGTTGTCCGCCGACTACATCCGCACGGCCCGCGCCAAAGGGCTGCCGGAGCGCGCCGTCCTGTACAAGCACGCCTTGCGCAACGGCGTGCTGCCGGTGGTGACCATGCTGGGCCTGCAGTTCGGCAACGTGCTGGCTGGCGCCATCCTGGTCGAGACGGTCTTCAATTGGCCGGGGCTGGGGCGGCTGGCGTTCGACTCCGTGCTGCGGCGCGACTACCCGACCTTGTTGGGCATCCTGCTGTTCGCCTCGCTGCTGGTGGTGGTGATGAATCAGCTAACCGATCTGGCCTACCGCCTGATCGATCCCCGGATCAAGACATCATGAGCCAAGCGCCTTCCGCCATTCCCCTGCCTGCCGTGGCCCCCGCGGCGTCGCGCGCGCCGGCGCGGCAATCCTACGAGGCCTTGCGGGTGTTCGTCCGCAATCCGTCCGCGGTCTTCGGCGTGCTGTTGCTGGCCGCCATCCTGGCCGTGACGATCTTCGGCCCGATGCTGATGCAGGCCGACCCGTTCGAGATCGCCAGCGCGCCGATGGAACCGCCCGGCGGCGAGATGCTGCTGGGCACGGACTACCTGGGGCGCGACGTGCTGACCGGCATGGTCTATGGCGGCCGCGCGACCTTGCTGGTCGGCGTGGTGGCCGCGGTGCTGTCGATGGCCATCGGCCTGACGGTCGGCGCGCTGGCCGGCTACTACGGCGGCTGGGTCGACGAGACACTGATGCGCATCACTGAATTCTTCCAGGTGCTGCCCACCTTGCTCTTCGCGATGGTGCTGGTGACGCTGTTCACCCCGTCGCTCGCGACCATCGCGGTGGCGATCGGCGTGGTCAGCTGGACCGGCACCGCGCGGCTGGCGCGGGGCGAGTTCCTGCGGCTGAAACGGCGGGAATACGTGCTGGCCGAACGCGTGATCGGCGCGGGCGACGCGCGCATCATCTGGCGTGTGATCCTGCCCAATGCGCTGGCGCCGCTGATCGTGTCGGCCACGCTGGCCATCGGCACGGCGATCCTGTTCGAAGCGGGCCTGTCGTTCCTGGGGCTGGGCGATCCGAACATCATGAGCTGGGGGCTGATGATCGGCAGCAACCGCCCCTACATCCTGACCGCGTGGTGGGCGGTGACGCTGCCGGGCGCGGCCATTTTCCTGACGGTGCTGGCCGTCAGCCTGATCGGCGACGGACTGAACGACGCCTTGAACCCCACCTCGCGGGGCCGGTCATGAACGCGCGCTTGCAGGTGCCCGCCCTGGAAGTCGAGGCGCTCAGCCTGGAGTTCCGATCGCGCGGCCGCGTGGCCGAGGTGTTGAGCCAGGTCAGCTTCGCGCTGCACGCGGGGGAAACCCTGTGCCTGGTCGGAGAGTCCGGCTGCGGCAAGAGCATGACGGCGCTGGCCATCATGCGGCTGATTCCGGCGCTGGGGCGGATCGGCGCCGGCCGTGTCCGTTTGTCGGGCGCGGACCTGGCGCTGCACGACGACGAGGCCATGCGGCGGGTGCGCGGCAACAAGATCTCGATGATCTTCCAGGAACCCATGACCGCGCTGAACCCCGTGTACACGGTAGGCGACCAGATCGCGGAGCCGCTGCGGCTGCATCAGGGACTGAGCCGCGCCGACGCCCGCGCGCGGGCCATCGATATGCTGAAGTCGGTGGGCATTCCGTTGCCGGAGCGGCGCGTGGACGACTACCCGCACCAGATGTCCGGCGGCATGCGCCAGCGGGTGATGATCGCCATTGCGCTGGCCTGCGATCCCGACGTGCTGATCGCCGATGAGCCGACCACGGCGCTGGACGTTACCGTGCAGGCGCAGATATTCGACCTGCTGCGCGAGCAGCAGGCCCGGCGCGGTACTGCGGTGCTGCTGATCACGCACGATATGGGCGCCGTGTCGGAAATGGCCGACCGCGTCGTCGTGATGTACGGCGGGCGGGTGGTGGAGCAGGGCGGCGTGCGGCAGATCCTGGCGCAGCCTCGCCATCCCTACACGCAGGGGCTGATCGCCTGCCTGCCCGAGTTGGACCGTGAACCCGACGACATCCGGCCGGACTTGCCCGAGATCCCGGGCGTGGTGCCCTCGGTGTGGGACCGCGGCGTCGGGTGCCCGTTTCTGGAGCGTTGCACCCGGTCGCTTGCGCGTTGCCGCAGTGAATTCCCGCCCTTGGCGCGCGTGGACGAGGGCCAGGACGTGGCCTGTTGGCTCTATCAGGAGGCCGCATGACGCCGCAACCTCATGTTCCCGCCTTGCTGTCCGTCCGCAACCTGGCCGTGCACTTTCCCGTGGGGGGCAAGGGCGCCGACGGCAAGCCCGTCGTGGTCAAGGCGGTGGACGGCGTGTCGTTCGACCTGGCGCGCGGACGCACGCTGGCGATCGTGGGCGAGTCCGGCTCCGGCAAGACCACCACGGCCCTGTCGGTGTTGCGGCTGGCGGACCCGACCTCGGGCTCGATCCATTTCGACGGCACCGACCTGACCGCGCTTGGCGGCGCGTCATTGCGGCAGATCCGCCGCCGACTCCAACTGGTGTTCCAGGACCCGTATTCGTCGCTGAACCCGCGCCAACGCGCCGAGGACATCGTGCGGGCGCCCCTGGACTTGATGCGCATCGATCCGCCGGGCGGACGCGAGGCGCGCGTGGCCAATATGTTTGAGCTGGTGGGCCTGCGGCCCGAACAGCGCCAACTGTTTCCGCACCAGTTTTCCGGTGGGCAGCGGCAGCGCTTGAACGTGGCCCGGGCGCTGGCCAGCGCGCCCGACCTCATCGTGTGCGACGAGCCCGTGTCGGCGCTGGACATCGCCATCCGCGCGCAAATCCTGAACCTGTTGCGCCGGATCCAGCGCGAGCAGGGGCAATCGTTCTTGTTCATTTCGCACGACATGGCCGTGGTCGAGCACATCTGCGACGACATCGCGGTGATGTACCTGGGCAAGATCATCGAACAAGCGTCGCGCCGCGCCTTCTTCACCCGTCCGCTGCACCCCTACAGCGTGGCGCTGATGTCGGCGGTGCCGACGGTCAAGGGCGGGCGGGAATCCGCCGCCCGCCGCGTGCGGCTGATGGGCGATCCGCCCAGCCCCGTGAACCCGCCGCCGGGCTGCCGGTTCGCCGGGCGCTGTCCGGCCGCGCAGCCCGTCTGTTCGACGCGCGAGCCTGCACTGCGCGAAGTCGTGCCGGGCCACCGCGTTGCCTGCCATTTCGTAGAGGTCCGCGACGGCGCCCTGGTATCGCCGTTGCAGGGCTGAATCCCACCGTCACAAGGAACCCTCGATGACCCGTCCTGAAGGCAAGACGACGATCTACGCCGCCCGCAGCATCCTGACAATGAACCCGGCCCAGCCGCGCGCCACCCATGTCGCGGTGCGGGACGGCCGCATTCTGGGCGTGGGCAGCAGGGAAGACCTGGCAGGCTGGGGACCGGCGGACGTGGACGACCGGTATGCAGGCAAGGTGTTGATGCCCGGCCTGGTGGAGGGACACTGCCATCTGCCCGAAGGCGGCATGTGGAAATTCGTGTACGTGGGCTTCTACGACCGCCGGGGGCCGGATGGCCGCCTTTGGGCAGGCCTGAAAAGCTTCCACGCCGTGGCCGACCGGCTGCGCGAGGCAGAGCGCAGCTTGCCGGCGGGAGAAACCCTGATCGGCTGGGGTTTCGATCCCATATTCTTCGACGGTCAGCGCATGCGCGTCCAGGACCTGGACCGCGTGTCGCCTGAGAGGCCCGTCGTTGTCATGCACGCCAGCATGCACTTGATGAACGTGAACACGCCGATGCTGGCGCGGGCGGGCATCGACCGCGATACCGATATCGAAGGCGTGACGCGGATGGACGACGGCCGGCCGAGTGGCGAGCTTTGCGAATTTGCCGCCATGTTCCCGGTCATGCGGCTGATCGGCAGCCCGTTCCGCACGGTGGGGCTGTCGGAAGACGGGCTGCGCATGTTCGGCAAGGTGGCGCAGTGGGCGGGCGTGACGACTGCCACGGACCTGGTCAACGAACTGGGCGACGAGGGCGTAGCGACCTTGGCGCGCATCACGGCCGAACCCGACTACCCCGTGCGCATCGTGCCCGCCGCTTCGGCGCTGACGTATGCGGGCGATCCCGCGCGCTGCCTGGAAAAGCTGGCGGCCGCCAAACGCTTGAACCACGACAAGCTGCATCTTGGCATGGTCAAGCTGGTGGTGGACGGATCGATCCAGGGCTTCACCGCCCGGGTGCGCTGGCCGGGCTACTACAACGGGGCGCCCAACGGCATCTGGGTCATCGCGCCCGCGGAGCTGGACGCGACCGTCCAGGCCTATCACGACGCCGGCGTGCAGCTGCACATCCACACCAACGGCGATGAAGCCACGCAGCGGGCGATCGACGCCGTGGACCTTGCCCTGCGCCGCACGCCGCGACGCGATCACCGCCACACGCTGCAGCATTGCCAGATGGCCGATGCGGCCCAGTTCAGGAAAATGGCCAGCCTGGGCATGTGCGTCAACCTGTTCGCCAACCATCTCTACTACTGGGGCGACGCCCATTACGCGCTCACCATGGGACCGGACCGCGCCAACCGCATGGACGCCTGCGCGTCGGCGGCGCGCGCGGGCGTGCCGTTCTCGATCCACTCCGACGCGCCCATCACGCCGCTTGGACCCTTGTTCACCGCCTGGTGCGCCGTCAACCGCCAAACGGCCTCGGGCCGCGTCCTGGGCGAATCGGAGCGGATCGGCGTGGAGGCGGCGCTGCACGCCGTCACACTGGGCGCGGCCTATACCTTGCACATGGACCATCTGGTGGGCTCGATCGAAGTGGGAAAATTCGCCGACTTCTGCGTGCTGGAAGACGATCCCACGACAGTGCCCGTCGACCGGTTGAAGGATGTCGCCGTGCTGGGAACCGTGGTCGGCGGACGGCCGCTGGCACTGGAGGGCGCCTGAGATGGCCGCTACCGGCGCGGCGCGCATTCCGCTGACGGTCGTCGGCGGCTTTCTGGGCGCGGGCAAGACGACCCTGCTGAACCATGTACTGAGCGCCAGCCGCCGCCGGGCCGCGGTGCTGGTCAATGATTTCGGGCCGATCGATATCGACGCCGGCTTGATCGCGCAACGTGCGGACGAGGTGATCCGCTTGGCCAACGGCTGCGTGTGCTGCTCGATGGCCGGGGGCCTGGACGATGCGCTGGCGCGGGTGCTGGCGCTGGACCCGCTGCCGGAATGGATCGTCATCGAGGCCAGCGGCGTGTCGGACCCCTCGCGTATTGCGCAGGTGGGCATGTGCGACCCGTTGCTGCAACTGGAAGGCGTCGTGGTTCTGGTGGATGTGGCGAACGTGCGGGCGCTGGCCGCCGATCCCCTGCTGAGCGATACCGTGGCGCGGCAGTTGAAGGCGGCTGATCTGCTGGTGCTGAACAAGACAGACCTGGCGACGCCGCAAGCGCTGGTAGAGGTGCAGGGGTGGCTGAAGGAGGTGACCCAGGGCGCGGCCATGATCGCCGCGCGGGAAGGGCGCGTCGACCTGCGCTATCTGTCGGGCGAAGTCATTCCGGGCGCGCCTGCCCACGCGTGTTCGCATGCGGGCTGCGGCCATGTCGGGCATCGCTCCGCGATGCCTGGGCAGGACCCCGACCATCCCTTCCAAACCTGGCTCTGGGAAGCGCCGGGCACGCTGAACGCCGACCAGTTGGCGGGGCAACTGCGGCAGATGCCCCGCCATCTGCTAAGGGCCAAGGGATGGGTCCGCACCGACCGGCACGGCCTCGTGCTGGTGCAATGGGCGGGCCGTCGCGTGCGGTACGACACGCAGGCCGCGCCGCCTGAAGGATTGGTCGAGACCGGGCTGGTGTTCATCGGCTTGCACGACGCGATCGATCCGCGGCAAGTGTCCGCAATGCTTGCGCCCGCCATGGCGTCATGACTGGTGCAAGCGATTTCCCTTTTCTGGTTCTAGACCCTGCCGGACCGCTCACTTACCTTGGATCCTGTACGCGGGCGCATGCCGCGCCGGCGTCTATCGGAGGGTTGGCAATGCACAAGACCGTCACCGTGGAGATGCTGGCCGAATTCGCGGCCGCCTGGAACCGCCACGATATCGATGCCTTGATGGGTTTCATGAGCGAGGACTGCGTGTTCGAGACCGTGGGTGGCCCCGATGCTTGCGGCAGCCGGCACACCGGAACAGAGGCGGTCCGCACCGCGTTTGCGGCAGCATGGAAGAACTTTCCCGATGCGCAATGGAACAACGGCCGGCATTGGGTGGCGGGCGACCGCGGCGTGTCCGAATGCACGTTCACCGGCACGGCCGCCGACGGCTCGCGAGTGGAGGCCGACATGGTCGATGTCTTCACGTTCCGGGACGGCAAGATCCGGGTGAAGAACGCATTCCGCAAGCAGCGCCCCGCGTTGCCCGCCCGTGCCTGAGGCCCGGCCTGTAACGCCTCGGACACCCCCCGGCACCTGCCCGGAAACACCCAGGACTCGGATTCGAAGCATGGATACCCAAATGCCCTTCGACACCTCCCGCCCGCCTCGCGCGGCCACCCCAGGGGCCAACGCCTACAACCCGACCTATGACCCGCTGGTCTCGCCGCCCGGCAGGGGGCAGGACTACGCGCCTACATACTGGGTCGCCAGCGCCGGCGAACCGCCCGAGGATGATGGGCCCATCCAGGGCGACGTCGATGCCGACATGGTGATCGTCGGGTCGGGCTTCACCGGCCTGTCGGCCGCGCTGACCCTGGCGCGCGACTTCGGCGTGCGCGCCATTGTGCTGGAGGCCAACCGCGTCGTGTGGGGCTGCACCAGCCGCAACGGCGGCCAGGGGCAGAACGCGTCGGGGCGCCTGTACCGGTCGCAATGGATCGAGCGCTGGGGGTTGGACACGGCCCGCCGCCTGGATGCGGAGATCCGCGAAGGCTTCGAATACTGGAAGAGCCTGGTCGCGCAGGTGGATTGCGACGCCCAGCCGGGCGGCCATCTGTACACGGCGCATCGCCAAAAAAAGATGGCGTTCCTGCAGAACGAGGCCCGCGTAATGCGCGAGGTGTTCGGCTACGACACGAAGATACTCAGCAAGGCGGACTTGCGCGAGCGCTATGTGGACGACCACGAAGCGGTCGGCGCCATGCACGAGCCCGACGGGGTGGGCGTGCACCCGCTGAAGCTGGCGTACGGTTATCTGCGTCAGGCGCGGGCGCTGGGGGTGCGCGTGCACCCATCAAGTCCGGTGCTGGGCTGGCGGGTGGAGAACGGCGTGATCCTGCTGGAGACGCCGGGCGGCGTGGTGCGTGCGCGCCGCGTGGCGTTTGCGACCGGGGGCTATACCGCACAGGGCGTGAATCCGCTGCTGGACAACCGCATCATGCCGGTGCTGTCGAATTCACTGGTGACACGCGTGCTGTCGCCGGCCGAACGCGAGGCCGCGGGCTTGAAGAGCACCGTCTTCATCACCGACACCCGCACCTTGCGCTTCTACTACCGCCTGCTGCCCGACGGCCGCATGCAGATCGGCAGCCGCAGCGCCTTGCGCGGCGCCGATGCGCAGCACCCCCGCCATCTGGCGCTGCTGCGCGAAGGCCTGGCGCGCAAGTTCCCGGCGCTGCGCGGCGTGGACGTCGCCTATTCCTGGTGGGGCTGGGTGGACGTCAGCCACGACATGATGCCGCGCGTGACGCAGCCGGACCCCGCGTTGCCGGTGTACTACGCGTTCGGGTACGGCGGCAACGGCGTGGCGTTCTCGGCGCATGCCGGCAAGCGCCTGGCCGAACGGATGATGGGCAAGGACGGGCTGGCCTGGGACCTGCCCATCTACGATTCGCCGCTACCGGGCCACCTGTTCGCGCCGTTCCGGCGAATCGGGCAGGGCTTGCTGTACCGCTGGTACCACTTGCGGGACGAACACCTGTAGCCGGCATTCACGTTCGGCCGAGAATTCAGGCCAGGAAGGCAGGATCAGAAGCCAAACCCGGAATCCAAATCCGGAAGCCAAACCCGGAAGCCGGGCCTTACGCCGCCGCCCGCAGGCGGTACCGGCGCACCACCTGCGCCAGCTTTTCGATTCCCGGCCCGATATGTTCGGGCCGGATCGACGTGAAGCCCACGCGCAGGTAGTTGCGGGGCGCCTCCGTGCCATTCATGAAGAACACGTTGCCGGGTTCGACGACGACGCCTTCGGCCAGCGCGGCCTCGGACAATTCGGCGGCGTCCAGCCAGGGCGGCCCGGCCAGCCAGCAGGACGACGAGCCCGTGATCGGGATTGCCCTGAAGTCGGGCAGGTGCCGGGCCAGCGCCTGGGCAAGCTCGGCGCCGCGCTTCTGGTAGGCCTGCGATTGCTTGCGCAGCAGCGAATGGTGATGGCCCAGTGAAATGAACAGCGAGAATGCGCGCTGGATATAGGCGGACGGGTGGCGCAGCATCAGCCTGCGCAGCGCCCGCAGTTCGCGGGTCAGTTCGCGTGGCGCGACGATGTAGCCGATTCGCAGGCCCGGCGCGAACGATTTGGCCAGGCTGCCCACATAGATGACGCGGCCATCGCGGTCCAGGCTTTTCAGCGCGGGAATGGCGCCTTCGCCCCATCGGCTTTCGCTTTCGAAATCGTCCTCGATGATCATGCTGTCGGCTTGGTGCGCCAGCGCCAGCAGGCTTTCGCGACGCTCCATCGCCAGCGTGACCGTGGTGGGGCATTGATGGCCGGGCGTGACGAAGACGTAGTCGCAGCCCAAGAGGTGCGTGCCGGTGCACAGGCCGCGCTCGTCCACCGGCAGCGGCAGCAGGTTGCGCGTGTGGCTGGCGAAGATGTTGCGGGCGTCGGGGTAGCCGGGGTCTTCCATGCCGACCACCGTGTCGTCATTGACCAGCAGATCGGCCAGCAGGTAGAGCGCGTGCTGCGCGCCCACCGTGATGACGATTTCCTCGGCGTCGGCCCAGACGCCCCGGCGGGGCAGCACCTGGGTGCGGATCTGTTCGATCAGCGTCGGGTCGTCGTGCGTGATGAGGTCGGGCGCCCAGCTGCGGATGTCCAGCACGGACAGCGCCTTGATGCAGCATTCGCGCCATTCGGCGGTGGGAAAGAGGTCGGGGTCGAACTGGCCGTACACGAAGGGGTAGGGCTGCTTCTGCCAGTCTTGCGGCTTGGTGATATTGCGTTGGCGCGACGGCCGGAACCGCAGCCGCTCGTCCCAGCGCACGCGCTGCGGGTCCGGCGCGTCGTCCTGCGGCGCGGCGTGCGCGGCGTCCGCGGCCGAACCGGAATGCCCCTGCATGACGGAATCGCAGACGAAGTGGCCGCTGCGTTCGCGCGACACCAGATACCCTTCGCTGACCAGTTGCTGGTACGCGAACACGACGGTGTTGCGGGCGATGCGCAACTGGTCGGCCAGTTGCCGGCTGGAGGGCACCGGCATGCCCGGCGGCAGGTGACCGCTGAGGATGGCCGACACCAGCATCTGGCGCACGCGGCCCTGCAGGCTGAGGTTGGGCGCGCTTTCCCTTTCAAACAGGCGTTCCCACAACACAGGCTTGAGCATCGAGGCCTGGCTGGACATGACGGCTCCTTGTGACGGCGTAGCGGGACCCCGCCGCACGGCGCGGGCGGGGTCCGGATCTGCCTCAGGATAGAGGAGCGGCCAGGGGGAAGAAATGGGGGATTGCCCTGTTGGAAAACGTCCTAGATCCGTCCCTTCCACGGGATGGCGAACTTCTCCAGGTAGCGCACCAGCAGGTCGAAGGCGAAGGCGAAGACGCCGATCACGATAATGCCCATGATGACGGTGTCGCTGGCCAGGAATTGCGCGGCGTTCAGCACCATGAAGCCCAGGCCCCGGTCGGCGGCCACCATTTCTGCCGCGACCAGCGTGGTCCATCCGACCCCGATGCCGATGCGCATGCCCGTGAAGATCTCGGGCATGGCCGCCTTCAGGATCACGTGCCAGACGATCTGCATCCGCGTGCCGCCCATCGCGTAGGCGGCATGGATCTGCTCGATGGATACCGAGCGCACGCCGGCCCGCGCGGCGATCGCCATCGGCGCGAAGATGGCCAGGTAGATCAGCAGGATCTTGGGGAATTCGCCGATGCCGAACCAGATGATGATCAGCGGCAGGTACGCCAGCGGCGGCAGCGGGCGGTAGAACTCGATGGGCGGGTCGAAGATGCCGCGCGCATAGCGGTTCACGCCCATCAGGATGCCCACGGGAATTGCGGTCAGGCAGGCCAGGAAGAACGCGCTGAAGACCCGCGTCAGGCTGGCCAGGGCGTGCTCGGCCAGGGTGGAGTTGGCGACGCCGTCGGTCATGGCCGAGACGAACTTGTCGTACACGGCGATGGGCGACGGCAGGAACAGCGGCCGCACCCAGCCCGCGCTGGTCACGAGGAACCACAGGGCGATCAACGCCAGGCTGGTCAAGAGG
>CAUSDE010000088.1:0-21300 GCA_963530045.1 uncultured Achromobacter sp. | reverse complement strand
CCAACGATGACGGTCCGGCCCGCCGGGGCCGGACTTCCCCGTCCTCATCCTCGTCCGCCTTCGGCTCCCTTCGGATTCCGTCGGGCGTCACCGAACGGCCGCGCCACCCCCGCCCGCGCGACGACCGGCTCGACCGATGTCATGCCGCCGCCGCTGGGGAGAACGGTGTGCTTGGCGTTCTGATGTTGCTGAGAATGCCGCGGGAAGGAGGTGGTATGCCCGCCCGAGAAGGCCGCCCCGCGCGGCCTCCTCGGGCATACGTGGTGGGGTGTTGTGGAGGGTGTCGTGGGGGTGTCGTGGGGGTGTCGTGGGGGTGTCGTGGGGGGGCGTGAGGGGTCGTGGGGTGTTGCGGAGGGAGTGCGGAGAGGGGTTGTGGAAAGGGGTTGCCGAGGGGTACTGCGGAGGCGTATTGCGGGGTGGAGTTGCTGGGCGGGTAGTGCAAGCTGGTCGTTGAGACTTGTGAGCTACGTGCGCTGCGGGATTGGGTGCGCCGGTGCTTCAACTTGTGCTTGGGGCGAAGGGTCGTTCTGGGACGGCCTGCCGCCTCGTGCCTAGCCGGTGAGCGCCTGCCGCCAGGCGGCTAGCTTTGTCGCGAAGGAGGCGGCGGCGTGCGCGGGGCTGGTGGAGGGGAGATCCACGTATTCCAGGTGTGCCTTGGGTAGCGTGGGCACGACGTAGCGGCGGTATAGGCTGGCGGCTTTGCCGCCGTTGAAGCAGACGCGGGTGATGGTCGGGTGAGCCGTCAGGAAGGCAGCGAAATCGTTGGGGACGAGCGTGTCGTGGCGGATGTTGGCATCCAGGCTGCCGGGGCGTTCGCAGGCTTGCAGGACGTCCCACAGGGCGATGCCGGCGGCTTGCAGGGCTTGCAGGCGTTGTGGGTAGTCGAGGGCGGGATCGAAGCCCAGCACCTGGGCGGCGATGGGCCAGAACGCGTTGCGCGGGTGGGCGTAGTAGCGGACCTGCGCAAGCGACGCCACGCCGGGCATGGAACCCAGGACCAGCACCCGCGAATGGGGGGTTGCGACAGGGGCAAAGCCCCGGACCTGTTCATTGCGCCCTTGCGGCGCGGCATCCACGCGGTGTTCCATGCAGCAAGGATACGTCAGCTGGCGGGCTGGCGCAGGGGCAGACGCCGCGGGCGGGCGAGGATCAAGGGAAGGTCTGCCACAGCGCCCAGACCTTGGCCAGGAGCAGGACGGCAGCGGCGCCGACAGCGGCCGCGCACAGGCTGGTGAACACGTGGGAGATACGGGGAAAGAAGGCGGGACGGGTCATGGAGGAATCAGGGATCGGCAGACAGGTTGGAATGGAGGAAACGCGTTCACTTTAGGGGTGCCGTCCCGTCCGAAACATCAGACTTTTCTGAAAAACGCGGCCCTCATGCTATTGGCGGATGTCATCAAGGAGGATCCTGTCATCGTCCGATCCATGGAACAGTGCTTATCAGTAGGGGGGGCTACCGGAACCAGCGTTCCGCCCTTATCTTTAACCCTATGACGAACGACCCCGCAGGGGTCGCGCAATAGGAATAGACGCCATGAAGAAGATCCTCGGTTTGCACGCTGCTCCTCGCCCCCACTGGGTGGGCGACGGCTTCCCGGTGCGCTCGATGTTCTCCTACAACGACAAAGGCAAGAACGTCAGCCCGTTCCTGCTGCTGGATTACGCCGGCCCGGCCAAGTTCGAGCCGGCGGACCATCCGCGCGGCGTGGGCCAGCATCCCCATCGCGGCTTTGAAACCGTGACCATCGTCTACAGCGGCGAAGTCGAGCACCGCGACTCCACCGGCAACGGCGGCGTCATCGGTCCCGGCGACGTGCAATGGATGACGGCGGCCTCGGGCATCCTGCACGAGGAATTCCATTCCCCCGCGTTCACGCGGTCGGGCGGCGAGCTGGAGATGGTGCAGTTGTGGGTCAACCTGCCTGCCCGGGACAAGACCGCGCCGGCGGGTTACCAAGGCATCCTCAATGCGGACATCCCCGTGGTGGCGCTGCCGGACGATGCGGGTTCGCTGCGGGTGATCGCGGGCAGCTTCGCGGGCCAGGCCGGTCCGGCGCGCACCTTCACGCCCATGGACGTGTGGGACGTGCGCCTGAACGCGGGCAAGGCCGCGACCTTCCCCATCGCCGCGGGCCGCAACAGCATGCTGGTGGTGCTGCGCGGCACGGTGCTGGTCAACGGTGAGTCCGTCGCCCGCGACGCGCATCTGGCGCTGTTCTCGCAGGACGGGGAAGACATCACGGTCGAAGCCAACAACGACGCCGTGTTCCTGGTTCTGAGCGGCGAGCCGATCGATGAACCGGTGGTGGGATACGGTCCGTTCGTGATGAACTCGCAGGCGGAAATCGTGGAAGCCATCCAGGACTTCAACGCCGGCCGCTACGGGAAGATGCACTGACGCCACAGGGGCGGGCGCGCTCTGCCCGCCCTGGGCGTCGGCACGCGCTGTGGCTTTGGCCTCAGCCCTAGCCCTGGCCCCCTACTTTGACGGCGATTAAGCCGTGCGCGAAAAACCGTGGCCCTGGCCGCGGTTTTTTGCATTCCGCGGATAGGCAGTGCAGGAAACGGCCAGTTCCCCCCGGCCCAGGACGGGTTTTCCACCAGTCCGCCCCGCCCTGCGCAGCTTTACTATCGAAGCCTTCCAGGCTCCCACGCGGGAGGAAACCCCTGCCATGATCAACCCGACGCCGTCCGCCACCAGCCCTACCTGGCCGCCTGCCGCGCCGCGCATCGAGTCCGTCCTGGGGCTGCCGGCGCAGCAGTTGTTTGCCTCGGGCGATCTGGACGAGGCCCGCTCCATGGTCGGCCGGGTGATGCGGCCGCATCAGTTGGGCGTGGTGGGCGCAATGCAGCGCCTGGATGCGCGCATGCATCACCAGCCGCTGGGCGATGTCTCGTTGAACCGGTTGCGCTACGGCGCGCACGTCGAGATCCGCCCCGGCCCGCTGGAGGACTTCTTCCTGGTGCAGATGCCCTTGTCGGGATCGGCCCGCATCAGCAGCGGCCCCCAACAGGTGGACTCCACGCCGGATGTCGCGTCCGTGGTCAGTCCGGACGACGACCTGGCGATGCGCTGGAGCGACGACAGCGATCAGTTCATGCTTCGTGTGGCCCGCTCCCTGCTGGAGCGCACGCTGGTGGGCCAACTGGGCTGTACGCTGGATCGGCCGCTGCGCTTCCAGCTGGGATTCCGGTGGCGCGACTGCCCGGCCTGGCGCTGCCTGATGACGTATCTGCTGGATTGTTCGTCGCAGCACGCGGATCTGGCCACGCACAAGCTGATCGTGCACCAGATGGAGCAACTGGTTGCAGCCACCCTGCTGTCGGCCCACCCGCACAATTACAGCTGCGTGCCGCCCGGCCGCCGCGCCGCGGTGCTGCCGCGCCACGTGCGCAGCGTGCAGGACTATCTGCAAGCCCACGCGCACGAACCCGTCAGCGCCGAACAACTGGCCCGCATCGCGGGCGTCAGCGTGCGCAGCCTGTATGCGGGGTTCAAGGAGTTCCTGGACGTGAGCCCGATGCACTACCTGCGCGACCTGCGCATGGAGCGCGCCCGCGCTGAACTGCTGTCGGGCGAAAGCCACAACATCGCCGCCGTGGCGCTGCGCTGGGGCTTCGCGCACATGGGCCGCTTCAGCGCGGGATACAAGGCGCGGTACGGCGAAAGCCCCAGCCAGAGCCTGCGCCGTTGCGGGTGAAGACGGGCCTCGGCCTGGCCCGCACTGTGGCGGCCACGCCGCACCCGCCGCCGAAACAACACGAATGAGAATTGATATTGTTATAGTGGCGCCTGTTTCTCCGTACGGCTCGCGCTGCCATGTCACATCCCCACTCCGAGATCGAAGGCCTGTACCAGGCGCACCACGGCTGGCTGCGTGGCTGGCTGGCACGGCGGCTCAATAACGCCTGCGATGCCGCCGACCTGGCGCAGGATGCTTTTGTGCGCCTGTTGACCACGCCGCGCGGATTCGACACGCCCCAAGGCGCCCGCGCCTATCTGCGCGCCATGGGCAACGGCATGTGCATCGATCTGTGGCGGCGCCGCGAAGTCGAACGCGCCTGGCACGAGACGTTGATCCAGAGCGCGGCCGCGCCGTCGCCAGAGCAGCAGGCGATCGTGGTGGAAACACTGCTGGAAGTCGGCGCGCTGCTGCGGCGCCTGCCGCCCAACGTGGCAGAGGCGTTTGTGCTTGCACAGGTCGAGGGCCTGAAATACCGCGAAATCGCCGAACGCCTGGCCGTGTCCGAACGCATGATCAAGAAGTACCTGGCCCAGGCGCTGGTGCATTGCGCGCTGCTGGAAGCCGAGTTCGAGTCGGCCGTCCCGCACTGGACGCCGATGCTGGAGCATGAATGAACGCCGTCGCGTGGCACCAGGCCCTGCAAGAGGCGGCGGAATGGTACGTGTGCCTGCATGACGAGGACGTCTCGCCGGAAGACCGCCAAGCCTGGGACGGCTGGCTGCGCGGCCATGACCTGCATCGCGCCGCCTGGGATCAGGTGAATGCGGCCGGCCAGCGCTTTGCCGGGCTGCGCACTCACGAAGCGCCGCAAGCGCTGGCCGCCGGATTGCGCGCGGCCGCTGCACCGCTGCCCGCGCGGCGGCGCGCGCTGCGCACACTCGCCTGGATGGTGGCGGCGGGCACGTCGGGCTGGCTGGCCTGGCGGCACACCCCGATGCGCGACCAGGTGCTGGCCTGGAGCGCCGACTACCGCACCCGCGTGGGTGAAATCCGGCATGTCGCATTGGCTGACCACAGCCAGCTGTGGCTTGATACCGACAGCGCCGCGGACTTTGCCATTGATGGCGCGCAACGCAGCCTGACCCTGCGGCAAGGCGCCATCGTCATTGAAACCGCACCCGACAGCGAACGGCCTTTTGTGGTCTGGACGCCCCAGGGGTCGATGCGGGCACTGGGGACGCGCTTTCTGGTCCGGCGCGATTCGGGCCAACAGATCCACCTGGCCGTATTCGACGGAGCCGTGGAAATACGCCTGGCCGCCACCGGCGAACGCTGCGTGATCCCGCGCGGCGGACAGGCGGACTTCCAGTACGACCGCATCGGTCCGTTGTCCATGGCCGACAGCGCCCAAGCAACCTGGCAGTCGGGAATGCTGACGGTCGACAACATGCGGCTGGCGGATTTCCTGGCCCAGTTGTCGCGCTACCGTCGCGGGCATCTGGCGGCGCATCCCGATGTGGCGGACCTGCGGGTGATGGGCACCTTCCCCCTTCCCGACACCGACGCCGCCCTGGCGATGCTGGGCGACGCGCTGCCCATCCGCGTGCAGCGCACCATGCCCTGGTGGGTCACGGTCGAACCGCGCTGAACGGCAGCGCGAGTTCCCCTTTTTGATTTTCGTTCGATCTGTATGGGAAGGCGCCGCGAATGCGTGGCGCCAGGAACCTACGCGATCCCTATGCCGAACCCGCCTTTTCGCCCTGCCCTGCTGCTGACCGCCCTTCTGGCCTGCGCCCCGCTCGCGCCCCTGCCCGCACTGGCGCAGCCCGCCCCGCCATCCCAAACGCTGGACTTCACGATCGCCGCCGGCCCCCTTGGCCCGGCGCTCAATCAGTTCGCCCGCCGCGCCGGCATCTACCTGGGCGGCGCGGGCGCGTTGACCGAAGGCCGCCAGACTCCCGGCCTGCATGGCCGCTACACCGTGGAGCAAGGGCTGGCTCAGCTCCTGTCCGGCGCCGGGCTGGAAGCGCGTGAAAGCGCGCCGGGACGCTACGTGCTGCACCCGATCGCCGGCACCGCGACGCTGGAGCCCGTCACCGTGACCGGCGCCCATGACGCCGCAGGCGCTTTCGTGGCCGAAGACAGCGTCAGCGCCACCAAGACCGATATCTCGCTGATGGAAACCCCGCGTTCTGTCAGCGTGGTGACCCGCGCGCAACTGGACGCGCGCGGCGTGGTGACCATGCCCGAAGCCGTGCGCTATTCCGCCGGTGTCGGCACCGGCAGCGCGGGCTTCGACCCGCGTTTCGACCAGATCTCGATCCGGGGCTTTCCCGTCAACACCACGGGCGACTATCTGGACGGCCTGCGCCAGACGCCGGGATCCTACGCCTACTTCCGTACCGACCCCTACGCGCTGGAGCGCGTCGACATCGTCAAAGGCCCGATGTCGGTACTGTACGGCCAGGGCACGCCCGGCGGCCTGGTCAACCGGGTATCCAAGCGTCCGCTCGACGAGCCCCTGCGCGAAATCATGGTGATGGGCGGCACCAAGGACCGCAAGCAGGTCGCCTTCGATATCGCCGACCACTTCAACGAGGAAGGCACGGCGCGCTTCCGGCTGACCGGCTTGACGCGGCGCGGCGACCACGACCGCATGATCGCTGACGACCGCGACGTGTTTGCGCCAGCCTTCGACTTCAAGCTTGGCGACAAGACCACCCTGACGGTGCTGGGGCAGTACATCCGCGATGAAACGGATGCCAACGTCGGGATGTATACGGATGAGAACGGCAAGGTCACGCATATCCGGGTCAGCGACCCGCGTTACGACCGCCAGCGCCAGACCCAGTACCAGCTGGGCTACGAGCTGGCCTATCGGCACGACGATGCGCTGACCCTGCGCCAGCAGGTCCGCTACGGTCACATCGACCTGGACGCGCGCTATCTGTCCGGCGCGGGCCTGCAACCCGGCACGCGCCTGTTGAACCGCAACGCCTGGTCCGTGGAAAGCTCGGTGCAGAACGTGCTGGTCGACAACAACGCCCAGGTGCGCGTGGATACGGGCAACGCCAAGCACCAGTTCCTGGCGGGATTCGACTATCAGCGGCTGAACTGGGATCAGGGCGTGGGCCTGCTGGCTACCGGCTATCCGGCGCTGGACCTGGACAACCCGAAATACGGCTACGTGCCCGGCCCGACGCCGCCCTACAACCTGGTGTCGGTCGACCAGCGCAATACGCAATACGGCGTTTACCTGTCGGATCAGGTCAGCATCGGCAACTGGCGCCTGAACCTGGGCGGGCGCTACGACATCGCGCAGCTGCATTCGCAGGACCGCCTTAACGGCGGCGACCCGACGCGCAAGAAGGACAACGCCTTCACCTGGCAAGCCGGCGCGCTCTACCTGAGCGACAGCGGCCTGGCGCCGTACGTCAGCTACGTAACCTCGTTTGCGCCCAACACCAGCCTGGATGCCGCCGGCAAACCGCTGGATCCGACACACGGCGCGCAGATCGAAGCCGGCGTGAAGTATCAGCCGCAAGGCAGCCACAGCTACGTGACGTTGGCCGCTTATCAGATCAAGGAGAAGGATGCCGTCCGCGTCGTGCCGGCAACCCCCTATTCGGAATTGGCGGGCGGGATCCGCTCGCGCGGCGTCGAGCTTGAAGCGGTGGCGCAGTTGCAGACCGGCCTGCAACTGGTGGCCAACTACAGCTACAACCGCGGCAAGGTCACCGACAGCAACAATCCCGCTGAAATCGGCAAGACGCCCAGCTACCAGCCGCGCCACAGCGCCGCGATGTGGCTGGACTATCGCCTGCCGCAAGGTCCGCTGGCAGGTCTGGGGCTGGGCGCGGGCGTGCGCTACGTGGGCAGCAGTTACGGCAATGCGCAGAACACCATGCATAACGACGCCTCGACGCTGTTCGACCTGGCGTTGAGCTACGAGCCCGGGTATCAGCATCCCGCGCTCAAGGGTTGGATGGCGATGCTGAGCGTCCAGAACGTCGCCGACAAAGAAACCACCGTCTGCGACGGCGGCTACTGCTACCTGGGCGTCGGCCGCCAGATCATGGGCAGCCTGAGGTACCGCTGGTGAAGGGCCTGAGCCGCCGCCGCTGGCTGACGGGCGCCGCCGCGCTGGCCGCCTGGCCGGCATTTGCCTCGCGGCCGGCGATTGCCGCCCAGCGAGCCCGCCTGCCCGACACCCAGCAGTTCGACCTGGATGCGCCGGGCGGCGCCTACCGCATCCAGGTGCTGACGCCGCGCCGCAAGCCCCGGCGCGCCGCCGGCCACCCGGTGCTGTATCTGCTGGACGGCAACGCCTTCTTCGGCGCCTATTACGATGCCGCACGGCTGCAGGACGATTTGGCGGGCGACGCGATCGTGGTCGCCGTCGGCTATCCCAGCGACGGACCATTCGACTTCCTGCGCCGTTCCTACGACTTTTCGCCGCCCTTGCCGCCCGGCACCGTCGCACCCGCCGGCCAACCGCCGCTGGGCGGCGAACTGGCGCTGCATGCGTTCCTGGCCGACGTGCTGCTGCCGGACATCGCCACGCGCTTTCCTGTCGATACGCGCCGGCAGATCCTGCTGGGCCATTCGTTTGGCGGCATGTACGCATTGGCCATGCTGTACGCCCGCCCGGCCCTGTTCGGGCAGATCGTGGCGATAAGCCCGTCCATCTGGTGGCAGGATCACTACCTGCTGGCGCGTGAACGCGAGTTCGTGGCGCGCGCGCGGGCGGCAGAGTTCTCGCTGAGCAACAAGCGCCTGCTGCTGATCGCGGGCGGCGCGGAAAGCCCGCAAACCATCCAGGAAACGCGATCGCTTGCACAACGCCTGGACACGGCCTTGTCCGGCCACGGACTCGGTGTCGACTATGCGGAACTGCCCGGCGAAACCCACATGTCGGTGCCGGTGGCCGCCGCCACGACCGTGCTGCGGCATGTGCTGACCGCGCGCTGGTCATAGGGCGGCCAGCGGCGCCGAAACCCCGGCCTTAGAACGGGATCGCCAGCTTCACGTACAGCTGCGAGCCTTCTGGCCGGTTCTTCACCTTGAATTCCTGCTGCCATTTGGCGGTGAACAGCCAGCCCTTGTCGTTCAGGTAACGCACCGATGGGCCGACCCCGAACGCGCGCGCCCGACCCGCGGCGCTGTTCGGCCCGTTGTCGTCCGTCACTTGCTGGAAGGCGTGCCCGCCTACCCCCAGCACCCAACCCTTGCCCACGCCCCAGCCCAAGGCGTAGTCGGCGTGGATCGCCTGCCCGGAACGGGTGTCCGTGGCGGTGTTGCGGAAGTTGAAGTCGTACATCAGCTTCAGGTCGGCGTTGAAGCCGTCCGGGCTGATGCGGCTAAGCGCGAACACAGGCTGGGCGGTCCAGTAGTTCTTGCCCAGGCTGGACGGGTCTTTGCGGTCGTACTCCCCGGTGGGCGCATACATGTCCAGTCCGACCACGTAATGCAGCGTTGGCGACACGTGATAGCCCAGCGCCACGCCCAGCGTCATGTCGCCCAGGCCGGTGCTGCGGTAGCGCTCGCCGGCGGCCTTGAACGTGACGTCCAGGAGCGGCGCGATCGCGTGGAAAGCCAGTTGCCCGCCCATCACCTGCTGCTCGGTCACCCAGATCAGGCGCGGCGCCAGCACGTTGACGTCGACCTTGAAGCCGGGCACCGGCACGCGTTCGCCGTCGTTGCCGCGCAGCGTGTCGTAGCGCGCCCCGCCGCCGTAGACCAGCATGTGCACGCCGGGCGGGGGCAACGCGCCCGACATGAAGTTCTCAAGGCCGTCGGGGTAGATGCCCAGCCCGCCGCCCTCGGTGGCCTGGGCCGCCGTGCCCGCCAGCGCCAATGCCACGGCACAGGCCAGCCGCCGGCGTTCAAGGTGTCTGCTCATGTTCCGCTCCTGCCCCCGCGGGGCGCCAGATGTTGCGCGACGAGATAGCCGGAGCCGCCGCCCAGGCCGGGGCCTGGATGAGTGGCGGCGCCGATGTGGAAAAGGTTGGAGAGCGGCGTCCGATGCGTACGCGCGCCCTGGCTGCCGGCAAAGGGCCGCAACCAGAAGAATTGGTCGGGCGAGCACACGCCCGAATACGGATCGCCGCCCACCAGGTTGCAGTTCAGGGCTTCAAGATCGGCCGGGCAATAGCTGCGGCGGCCAACGATGCGCTGCGCCAGCCCCGGCATGACCGGCTCCAGCCGCGCCTGCACGCGGTCGGCGACCGCCTCGCGCAGCGTGGCGTTCCAGCGCCCGTCTTCGGGTGCGGCGATCTCGCCGGCCGCGTCGCCTTTGATGCGCACCGGCAGCTCCTGCATCTGCACCCACAGGATCCAGCCGCCTGCCGGGGCGCGTGACGGGTCCACCGCAACGGGCTGGCCGATGGCCAGCGTGGGGCGCGCCGGCAACAGGCCGTTGTTGGCTTCGGTCACCGACGCGCACACCTGTTCCATGCTCTCGGTCAGATGCACCAGCGGCACATGGCGCAGTTCGGGAGTCAACCAGTCCGGTGGCGCGTTCAGCGCGAAATGGATCTGCATGCCCCCGCGGCCGTACCGGTAGCCGGCGGCGCGCTGACGCAGAGGTTCAGGCGCGTCAGGCAGCAGCTGGCCGTACAGTTGCCCCGGCGTCACGTTGCAGACCACCGCCTCGGCCGCGCGGTATTCGCGTCCGCCCGCCACCACGCCGACCGCGCGGCGACGGCGGCCCTCGCCGCGGGTCAGCACGCGTTCTACCGCCGTGCCGGTCAGCAACCGGCCGCCGTGCCGCTCGATCACTTTCGCCAACGCCTCCACCACGCCGCTGCCCCCGCCCTTGACCACCGGCATGCCGCCGGCCACGACCGCCGCGAACGTCAGCTTGCCGATCAAGGCGGAACACGCGTCATCGGGGCCCAGCCCCGTATGCAGCACCCACGGCGCGATCAGCGCGCGGGCCGCGTCAGACCGCAATTCGCGTTCCGCCCAGCGGCGGAACGGTTCCAGGGACGCGGCGGCAAAGGCGGCCAGGCCGTCCATGCCGCGCTTGCGCCATTCCTTGAACAGCAGCTTGAGCATGCCCGCGCCGTACGGGTTTTGCCCCAGCATCCCGAACGTCAGCGCGGCGTCCTCGCCGAACAGCCGTTGCGCCATGGCGGCAAATGCCGCGCCATCGCCCGGCGCCCAGGCGTCCAGCCGCCGCGCGGTGTCCTGGATGTCCTGCTTGAAAGCCAACCCTGAACCGTCGGGCCGCACCAGCCCGGTCGTGTACTCGCCTTGCAGGAATTCAAGGCCGGCTTCGGCCAGGGCGGGCTGTAGCGCCGCGTAGGCCGGGCTGCCCACAAACAGCGGATACCAGCACGACAGCACGTCGTGGCGGTAGCCGGGGAACAGTTCTTCGGTGCGGATGCATCCGCCCAACCGGTCGTTGCGCTCCAGCACCAGCACCGACTTGCCGCGTTGCGCCAACAGCGCGGCGCACACCAGCGAATTCATCCCGCTGCCGACGATGACGACCTGCGCGTCTGACTCTGTGGCCATGAATCACTCCAACAGGAAAGGCCGCTACGCGGCGGTCAGCGCCGTGAAGCGCCCGGCATGGAACACCAGCGGCGTCGCCGCCACGCTGGCCACGCGCAGCACGCGCCCGAACAGCAGCAGGTGGTCGCCGGCCGCGTTCTGCTGGTCGTTCGCGCACACCAGCGTGGCGACGGCGCCGGCGATGGCAGGCACGCCCTCCGGCACTTCATGCAGCGGCGTGCCGTCGAACTTGTCGGCCACCGCCGAACTGGCGAATCGCATCGCCAGCGCTTCCTGGCCGCACGCCAGCACGCTGATGGTGAAATGGCTGCAATCGCGGAACGCCGCCAGATTGGGCGAATGGTTCACCAGGCTCCACAGCACCAGCGGCGGGTCCAGCGACAGCGAGGCGAACGAATTGATGGTCAGGCCGACCTTGCGGCCGTCCGGGCAGCGCGTGGCCACGATCGCCACGCCGGTCGGGTAGCTGCCCAGCACGCCACGCAGGACCTTGGGGTGCAGGTCGGTGCTGCCCCAGTCCAGCGGCGCCGTCATGCCGCCGCCCGCGCCGCCTTCGAGGCGATGAACGCTTCGCAGGCCAATTCGTCACGCCACCACGGGAAGAACGACGGCGGATGGTTGAAACCATTGGCGACGGCGCTGGCCAGCGCCGGTGAATCCTCGGCCGCCTTCAGTAGTTTGAGCAGATGCGGCGCGGGCGGCATCAGCATCGAATTGGTCCATTCCACCACCGCGCCGCCGTAGTCCCAGAAGCGTTCGAAGGTCTGCTGCATCCATTCGGCCGTAAAGGCGGCGTCGCCATGCGCCAGGATCGCCTCCAGATACACGGCGCACGCCTTGGTCGCGTTGTTGGAGCCCTGTCCGGTGATCGGGTCGTTGGTCACCACGGCGTCGCCCAGGCCGAACACCAGGCGGCCCGACGGCAAGGTCATCACCGGCTTGCGCACCGTGGGCGCGAAACTGCCGGCCAGGATGCCATTGGCGTCCGTCAGCTCTACCGCCTTGCAGCGGTCGGCCTCCCAGGGCAGGTAGGTGCGCAAGATATCCAGGCTTTGCGCCAGGTGCGCCTGCGGCGACTTGATGTCGCGCCAGCAATCCATCGGCCCGCCGGGGATTCCTTCGAACACCATGATCTCGCAGGGTCCGCCCGTCGTCAGCGCCGGGAACACGAAGTACTCGCCTACGCCAGGAATCAGGTTGAAGGCGACCCGCGAGTAGTCGGGCGCCGGGCGCATGCCGGCGACGTAGGTCAGCGCCAGCGCGCGCTGCGGCCGATCGAATTGCGACCGTTGCGCGTCCCGTTCGAACAACTTGACGACATCGCCCTTGCCCGCGGCCAGCAGCACCAGATCATGCGATGCGGCCAGCAGTTCCAGTTCGCCTACGCCGCCGTCCTGGATCAGCAGCCTGCCGCCGCGAGCCTCGAACAGTTCCATCCATGCCGGCATCTTGATGCGCTGGTCCACCGCCTGCGCGGCGTTGTCCAGGCGCGCGACCCAGTCGATCAGCTTGTGGCCGGGCTGCTCGGGATGCGGCACGGCCAGCCCGATGCCGTCGACGGTCGGACAGTCGGCTTCCCACTGGTTCAGCCCCAGGTCGCGTTCGATCTGCAGCGACGCATCGAACATGCATTGGCTGGACATCACTTTGCCGTTGCGGATGTTGTCCGGGTCGCGATTCGTGACCACGGTGACCTCGTACCCTTTGTCCAACAGCCCCAACGCCAGGGGCAGTCCGGCCTGGCCGCCGCCCACAATCGCGATTCGACGCATCATCCCTCTCCTTTCGTTTGCATTGCCCGCCGCCCTTGCCGCGGGCCTGTTCATGGCCCGTTACTGCGCCAGACGGGGAATCGCCGGCCGCGCCTGCTCCGGCCCCATGGCCGAGTAGCCGCCATCCACCGCGTAATCGGCGCCGGTGACGAAACTGGCGTGGTCCGACAGCAGGAACGCGACCACCTCGGCCACTTCGGCCGGATCGCCGGCGCGCCCCAGCAAGTGGTAGTCGGCGGCCACGCGGTCGGTCTTGGCGCGGTCGCCTTGCGTCAGTTCGTCCATCACGCGCGACCACGTCCAGCCCGGCGATACGGAATTGACGCGGATGCGGTCGGCGGCGTAGTCCATGGCCAGGCTGCGCGTGACCTGCAGCAGCGCCGCCTTGGACACCGGATACAGCCAGCGGCCGGTCTGCGCGACGCGCGACGAGATGCTGGTGAAATTGACGATGGCGCCGCCGCCGGCGGCCAGCAGATGGGGATGGACCGCGCGGGCCGCCATCACGGCGCTCACGACGTTGATGTCCAGCGCCCGCAGCCAATCGGCGCGGCCGGAAGCGGCGCCGTCGTCCAGGTAGGTCGCGGCCAGGTTGACCAGATAATCGATGCGGCCAAAGTGGGACGCGGCCTCGGCCACGCCACGCTCCAACTGCGTGTCGTCCGAGATGTCCACTTGCCAAAAGCGCGTGACGGCCTTGTCCGCCCCGGCCACGCGTTCGCCGTTGGCGGCGTCGATGTCGAACAGCGCCACGCGCACGCCCTTGTCGCGCAACGCCTGGACCACGCCCGCGCCGATCAGCGTGGCGCCGCCGGTCACGATGGCAACCTTGTCTTGCAGACCCTTCATCGCATCACCTCCCCACATTGCTGACTGAGTGAGGCGAATACTGATGCCGCGCGTCGTGGCGGGCGTAGCCGGATCCGGCAGCCGCTATCCGCGGACTGCGCTTATTCGAGGGAAAAGGGATGCCGGTGGAACTTGATGGCCGGAAACCGCAGCCGCTGTCCGCTTTCTGCCAAGGCGCCGCCTGGGGCGGCAGCGCCCGATGCGCGCCGCGCTAGCCGGTGCGCCGCCAGACGCTGGCCAGCCAGGGCTGCTGGTCGCGGGGCAGTCCCTCCGGGCGGTAGTAGTGTTCCAGCGCTTCGAAGCCGGCCTCCATGAGCAGGCTGCGCCAGCCGTCCAGGTCGTGATAGACGCCGTAGCGCCCGCGATTCCATCCTTCCTGATTGCCGCCGCGCGGGTTGGAGCTGAACAGCACGCCGCCCGGCTTCAGCGCGGCGCGCAGCGCGCGCAACACCTGGGGCAGTTCCTGGCCGGGCACATGGAACAGCACGGCATTGGCGAAGATGCCGTCAAAGCGTTCGGCGGGCAGCGCCAGTTTCAGGAAGTCCTGGTGCCAGACTTCGCAGCCGCTGGCCGCGCGCGCCATGTCGACAAAGCTGGGCGTGCCGTCCAGCCCCACCGGCCGATGGCCCAGCGCGACGAAGGTCTTCAAGTCGCGGCCGGGGCCGCATCCCAGGTCCAGGATGTCGTAGGGCGGCGCGCCCTGGATATGCCGCAGCAAGGCGGCGATGTTCTGGCTGACGTCGTGGTCGCGCGTGCCGGCCTCGAACGACTCCGCGTTCTCTTCATAGTGCGCGAGCGTCAGCGCGCTGATCTTGGCAAGGTCTTCCGGGTCCAGTTTCATGAAGCCATTGTGCCTCGTTCCGCCATGCCCCGCTGTTCGATCTGCACCCAGGAAAAGTCACTGCAAATTTGACCACCCGGCGCAGGTTTTTTTCCCCGGAACCTCGCCCGAATAGAAAAGCCCGCGTGCCTATGCGGCACGCGGGCTTTTCAGACGCAGTCAGCGATCAGGCTGCCAGGCGCCCTTCGATCTTGGCCTTGGTGGCCGGCAGGTCTTCAGGCAGGCCCTGGGCCAGCTGGCCGAAGAGCTCGTGGTGCAGCGCCAGTTCTTCGCGCCAGGCGGCGGCATCCACCGACATGACCTGATCGAACTTGTCCGGCGTGAATTCCAGACCCGTCCAATCGATGTCCTGATAGCTGGGCGACACGCCGAACACCTGGTCCACGCCCTTGGACTGGCCGTCGATGCGGCCCAGCATCCAGCGCAGCACGCGCATGTTCTCGCCGAAACCGGGCCAGACGAACTTGCCGTCCGGACCCTTGCGGAACCAGTTGACGCAATAGATGCGCGGCAACGTGGCGCCGGTGGCTTCCAGTTGCTTGCCCAGCTTCAGCCAATGGTTGAAGTAGTCGCTCATGTTGTAGCCGCAGAACGGCAGCATGGCGAACGGGTCGCGGCGCACCACGCCCTGCTGCCCGACGGCGGCGGCAGTGGTCTCAGAACCCATGGTCGCGGCCATGTAGACGCCTTCGACCCAGTTGCGCGCCTCGGTCACCAGCGGCACCGTGGTGGAGCGGCGGCCGCCGAAGATGAAGGCGTCGATGACCACGCCTTCGGGATTTTCCCATTCCGGGTCGATGGACGGGCACTGCGCGGCGGGCGCAGTGAAGCGCGCGTTCGGGTGCGCGGCCTTGCGGCCGGTTTCGCGCGCGATCGCGGGCGTCCAGTCCTGGCCTTGCCAGTCGATCAAGTGCGCGGGCGGCGTATCGGTCATGCCTTCCCACCAGACGTCGCCGTCATCGGTCAGCGCCACGTTGGTGAAGATGACATTGGCCTTCAGGGTGGCCATGGCGTTGAAGTTGGTCTGCTCGCTGGTGCCCGGGGCCACGCCAAAATAGCCGGCTTCCGGGTTGATGGCGTGCAGGCGGCCGTCGGCGCCCGGTTTGATCCAGGCGATGTCGTCGCCGATGGTGGTGACCTTCCAGCCGTCCATGCCTTGCGGCGGGATCAGCATGGCGAAGTTGGTCTTGCCGCAGGCGGACGGGAATGCCGCGGCCACATGGTATTTGCGTCCCTTGGGCGAGGTCACGCCCAGGATCAGCATGTGTTCGGCCAGCCAGCCCTGGTCGCGTCCCATGGTGGAGGCGATGCGCAGCGCAAAGCACTTCTTGCCCAGCAGCGCGTTGCCGCCGTAACCCGAGCCGTAGCTCCAGATTTCGCGGCTCTTGGGGAAATGCACGATGTACTTGGTGGGGTTGCACGGCCAGGCCACGTCGGCTTCGCCGGCGGCCAGGGGCTTGCCCACGGAGTGCACGCAGGGCACGAAGTCGCCGTCGGTGCCCAGCACGTCATAGACCTGCTTGCCCATGCGCGTCATGATGCGCATGTTTACGGCCACGTAGGGGCTGTCGGAGAGTTCCACGCCGATGTGGGCGATGTCGGAGCCCAGCGGGCCCATCGAGAACGGCACGACGTACAGCGTGCGGCCGCGCATGGCGCCGTCGAACAGGCCATTGAGCGTGTCGCGCATCTGGGCCGGGTCGGCCCAGTTGTTGGTGGGGCCGGCGTCTTCAGGCCGGTCCGAACAGATGAAGGTGCGGTCTTCCACGCGCGCAACGTCGGACGGATCCGAGCAGGCCAGGAAGGAATTGGGCCGCTTGGCGGGATTGAGCCTGCGCATCGTGCCGGACTGGACCATCTGTTCGCACAGGCGGTCATATTCCTCTTGTGAGCCGTCGCACCAGACGACGCGATCCGGCTTGGCCAGCGCGACAAAACTGGCCACCCAGTCGATCAGGCCGCGATGCTTGACGTAGGCCGGCACGTTCAACGCCGCAAGGCCCCCATCCAATGGCTTATTCATTGGGGCTATCTCCATACTTAGACAAATGGTGATACGGCCCCAATTGCGTGGGGCCGTATGTAATTTGCGCCATCATACTTGCAGCGCGGGGCAACCCGTCAACCCATCCTCATGGACGAGATTGTCACGGGTTGAGACGGCTCAGGAATAGCGGCCGTCACGCAACTCCCTGCGGATGATCTTGCCCGTGGCGGTGGTCGGCAAACTGGTTACAAAGCGGATCGCGCGCGGGTATTCGTGCGCGGCCAGGCGGGTGCGGACATGTGCCTGCAGGGCCTTGACCAGCGCCTCGTCGCCGTCGAACCCTTCGTTCAGCACCACATAGGCCATCACGATTTCCGTGCGCTGCTCGTCCGGCACGCCTACCACGGCCGCCATGCGCACGGCCGGATGGCCGATCAGGCAGTCCTCGATGGGCGCCGGGCCGATACGGTAGCCGGCGCTGGTGATGACGTCGTCGTTGCGCCCCACGAAGCGGATGAAGTCTTGCTCGTCGCGCACGCCCAGGTCGCCCGTCAGCAGGTAGTCGCCCGCGAATTTCTCGGCGGTGGCCTCGGGGTTGTTCCAGTAGCCCAGGAACATGACCGGGTCCGGCCGCAATACGCCGATGTTGCCTTCTTGTCCATCGGCCACTTCCACGCCCTGGTCATCCACAATAGCCACCCGGTGCCCGGGCGCCGCACGGCCGATCGATCCGATTTGCGGGTCGAACAGCGACGAGCACGATGACACCAGCATGTTGCATTCGGTCTGGCCATAGAACTCGTTGATGGTGACGCCCAGCACGCGGCGGCCCCAGTCGATGAGCTCGGCCCCCAGCGATTCGCCGCCGCTGGCCACCGAGCGCAGGGCGAGCGGGCCGGCGGCCTCGGGATAGGCCGCGCCGCGCATCATCTTCAGCGCGGTGGGGGGCAGGAAGGTGTGCGTCACGCCGTGGCGCGCCATCAGCTCCAGGGCCGACGTGCCGTCGAACTTCTCGAATCGGCGCGCCAGCACGGGCACGCCGTGGTGCCAAGACGGCAGCAGCACGTCCAGCAACCCGCCGATCCAGGCCCAGTCGGCCGGCGTCCACATCAGCCTGGCGTTTTCAGGGAAGAATTCGTGCGACATCTCCACGCCGGGCAGGTGCCCCAGCAGGACGCAATGCGCATGCAGCGCGCCCTTGGGCTTGCCCGTCGTGCCCGACGTATAGATGATGACGGCGGGGTCGTCCGCCGCCGTGCGCACCGGGGAGTAGGCGTCGGACTCGGCGGCCAGCGCCGGATGGAACGGCACCGCGCCGCCCTCGCCTTCGCCGTCGATGCAATAGATGACCTTCAGGTCGGGCAGGCTGGCCCGGATTTCCAGCAGCTTGCGGCAGCCTTCGGCGTCGGTCACCAGCGCCGCCGCGCCGCTGTTGGCCAGGCGGTACTGGATGGCGTCCACGCCGAACAGCGTGAACAGTGGCACCGCCACCGCGCCCATCTTGTAGACGGCGATGTGCGTCACCGCGGTCTCGGGCGCCTGCGGCAAGTACACCGCCACGCGGTCGCCGCGCCGCACCCCATGGCGTTCCAGGCTGTGCGCCAGGCGGTTGGACTGGGCCTTGATGTCGTCGAACGTGTAGCGCGTTTGCGCGCCGTCGCTCTTTTCGTAGATCAGCGCCACGCGCCCGCTGCCATCGGCCCACTTGTCGCAGGCGTCGACGCCGATGTTGAACTCCGCCGGCACCTGCCATTGGAATTGGGACACAAGCTGCTTGTAGGATTCGGCTCGGGACAGCATGGTTTAGTCTCTGATGTTGTTATGAATCATCCAGGGCTTGCTCAACTTGCTTGACCCTGGCTCAATAATAAGCCCCGCCTACCCGCCCTTTTGCCGTCCGCATGGAAAAAACCCCTGTCGTCCCGACCCGCCGCCCGGCGGCCAGCGCCAAGTCGGAACAGCGCATCCGCGACATCCTGCACATGGCCCGCCAGGTCTTCTCCGAGGCGGGTTTCCAGGCGGCCACGACGACCGAGATCGCCCAGCGGCTGGGCGTATCCGAAGCCACGATCTTCACCTACTTCGGCGGCAAGCGGGAACTGTGCGTGCGGGTGATCAGCGATTGGTACGACGAGATCATCGGCAAGGTCGAAGACAGCCTGCCCCACGTGCAGGGCGCGCGCGCCCAGCTGCACTATCTGGTGCATACGCACCTGCGGCATCTGCTGGCCGAAGGGCCGGGGCTGTGCGCCTTCATCCTGTCCGAAGGACGCGCCCGCAACGATGACTTCGGCGAGGTCTACGCCGGTCTGCAGCGCCGCTACACCGCACCGCTGATGCGCATCCTGGCCCAAGGCCAGGCCGACGGCGACATCCGCCGGGACATGCCCTTGCGGCTGTTGCGCTCGGCGGTCTATGGCCCCATGGAGCACGTGCTGTGGGACGCCATCCTGCGCGGCGCGCGGGTGGACGTGGCCGCCACGGCCGACCAGTTGGTCGGCTTCCTGTGGCAGGCCTTGCAGCCGCCCCGCCAGGACGCGCTGGCCTTGGCCCGGTTCCGCGGCGAGGTGCGCGACGCCCTGCATCGGCTTCAGGATTCCGAAGCGTCAGGGGCGTCCGAGAACAAGGACGGCGGCACGTACTGAGGAAAGCCGTTGTAGACCTCGCCACGTTCGGCGGGCTGCAAGGACCAGGAGTGCCGCGCGTTGGGCACGCCGCCATCCACGCGGATGACGCTGCCATTGATGAAGGCGGCCGCAGGCGACAGCAGGAACACCACCGCCGCCGCCAGTTCCGCCTCGGTGCCGAAGCGTTGCAGCGGCACTTTGGTCCTCAGCTCGCGCAGCACGGCGCGGTAATTGTCGTCGTAGCTGTCCATGCCGCTCGAGGCGATCCAGCCCGGCGCTACAGCATTGACCCGCACGCCTGCGTGCGCCCATTCGCAAGCGGCGGTTTCGGTCAGGTTCCAGACGCCGGCACGCGCCGCGCCCGAATGCCCCATGCCCGGCATGCCGCCCCAGATGTCGGCCAGCATGTTGACGATGGCCCCGCCGTGCTGGCGCATGTGCTGCGTATAAACCTCGCGCGCCATCAGGAAGGTGCCATGCAGGTTGTTCTGGACCACGGCGTTCCAGCCGTTAAAGCTGATGCGGTCCAACGGCGCCGGAAACTGCCCGCCCGCGCAATTGAACAGGCCGTCGATGGCCCCATGCCGGCCCAACACCGCCGTAACCACGCCACGCACGCCGGCCTCGTCGCGGATATCGCAAGCATGCAGGCTGATTCGCCCGGCGGCTTCGGGGTAGATGCGGGCGATTTCCTCGCCCGCCGCCTCAAGCTTGTCCAGCTTGCGGCCGACCAGCGCCAGGTTCGCCCCCAGCGCCGCCAGTTCGTGCGCGGTGCAGCGCCCCAGGCCGCTGCCGCCGCCCGTCACCAGGACGGTCTTGCCGTCGTACAGCCCGGGCCGGAATACCGACGCATAACGCTGATCGGCGGCCACGCCGCCGGATTGTGGGTTCATGTCTCGCTCCGTTATTTTTTTGAGGATAACTCAATACTTGACCAGAATACATCGCGGATTACCCAAAATGACCCTAGAATCATTGAGCAATAGCACCTGACTTATTGAGCCGAAGTCAATACAACGGGAGACCCGCATGACTCTGCACGCCCCCCTGGACGTCGCCCACGACGGCGCCATCGTCCGCCTGACGCTGAACCGTCCTGACATGCGCAATGCCTTCGACGAGACCCTGATCGCCGCGCTGACCAGCTCCGTCCGGCAGGCGGCGCAGGATTCCCGTGTGCGCGTGCTGCTGTTGACCGGCGCCGGCAAGGCGTTCTGCGCGGGCGGCGACCTGAACTGGATGCGCAAGATGGCCACGCATACCGACGCCGACAATCGCGCCGACGCCACCCGGCTGGCCGACATGCTGCACACGATCTGGTCCTGCCCCAAACCCGTCGTTGCCTGCGTGAACGGCGATGCCTACGCCGGCGGCATGGGCCTGCTGTCGGCCTGCGACATCGCCATTGCTGCGGAGTCGGCGCACTTCTGCCTGTCTGAAACCCGCTTGGGACTGCTGCCTGCCACGATCAGCCCCTATGTGATCCGGGCCATGGGCGAACGGGCGGCCAACCGCTATTTCCTGACCGCCGAACGTTTTGACGCCGCCACCGCGTTGCGGCTGGGGCTGCTGCACGACGTGGTGCCGGCCGAGGCGCTGCATGACGCGACAGACGCGATCTGCCGCACACTGTGCGCCAACGGCCCCGACGCCGTCCAGGCCAGCAAGCGGCTGGTGCGAGACTTTGCCGGCCAGACCATCGACGCCGCGCTGATCGCCGACACCGTGGAACGGATCGCCTCCTGCCGCAGCACCGACGAAGCCCGCGAAGGCGTGGCCGCTTTCCTGGAGAAACGCGAACCGTCGTGGCGGCCGGCATCCTGAAGGCGCTGCGCGATTGGAGATTCCCTTTGACCGACGCGTCCGGCCCCGCTCGACCGCCATGACATAATCCGTGGCGCATCTTCAGGAATCTTCATGCCGCACGCAACACCCCCCGCCTCGCCTTCCCCCCAATTCCCCCCGCTCAACGCCGAGCGCCTGTGGGCCCGCGTTGAAGCGTTGTCCCGGTTCA
>CAUSDE010000087.1:0-21759 GCA_963530045.1 uncultured Achromobacter sp. | reverse complement strand
GGCCGATATCAAATAATTGCCCCAAAAACCCAGAATTCGCGCATTGATTTTATTCTAGATGAACGAATTCGATCTATTCAACAACAATTCAATGATACAGCCTGGCACAACGATCTTCGCACTGTTGAAATATTGCCCCTGACCGTACTGCTTTTTCTTTCTATGCTCCCCCTTCACTCGGACCGTACTGACAGACAGCAAGCAATGTTGCTGAACGCGCTCCGATTATATTCGACATTGAGCGCATAGACAGCTCTAGCTAGTCCAACCACATAGAAACGGGCAGTGAATTATCACTGCCCGTTTCCATGGTTTCCATGCCGAGATCAGCAAAAATAAAAATCCCGGTCCTGATTTTGCGCAGCTACACAGCTACCAACCCGAATATATAGGATCCGCGGTTTTTCCCCGGCCGGCCGGACTACTTTCATAGTGCTTCCGTATGCCACCGATAAACCTCTTCAGTTCTTCCGGCGGGTCCTCACCTATATCTTTCCGCAACTCTGGGCGCAAGTCCACAAGATTTATCACAAGATCATTTATTAATTCTGCACTTGATGGTGGCATTAACTGCGGATGAAGTCCCGACACCATTAAATGCTCTCCTAACAGCTCTTCACCTATCCTCTTTCTGAATCCTGGAAAAAAATCGAATCTCTTTTTCGAAATAAGATGTTTCCATATAGACGCGTAGGCTGACATCCCGGTGGAACTTGCAATGGCGAACTGATCGCCACAACCATCGGGATTTATATAGCTTAAAAACACTTTCGAGGCGTCTTCTCTAACGATTCTCAGATACGCATCGAGATCCTCGATCTTCAGATTGAAATCTGGCCTTATGCGAATAACAATGTCATACGGAGCTCCCGAAATCAACTCTTGCTGTTCGCGTAGCTTATCGCACTGAAAGATTTTGTAGAACATCTTCGCTTGATTTGCGTTACCGCGATGCCAGATTTCTTTGGGAAACATTCCTGCATCCGCGAGATTCTTCTCGCTCTCCACGACGACATGCCTCGAGTCAACCAAATCTCCGATCTCATTACTGGAAATTGGCCGCTTGATTGGCTGCTGTAATTTTTTGGCGGTTTCAGGAAATCGCTGCGAAAATGCAAGAGTCTGTTGAAGATCCAGAGGCAACAGTCTCACCAGATCTGTTCCAATAAATCTACTCAAGCGACGAAACAGTGGTGGTGTGAAACTCTCTTCGTCCCAGGTATGCACGAATATATCCGGGTTGTACGTATCAACAAACTCTCTTTTGATACCTGGCCAAGTCAATGAAAAGCCCCTCATCTGACCCGAAATGCACAAGGCCACCTTTGGTGCCTTGCGAGGGATCCCCCCATAGACGGGCCGCGCGGAAAGCAGATAGTCGGTGACGACGGCATCAGAGTTTGGCTGCTTTCGCAAGGTGGCGAGAAGCTTTGATTGCCCATAGCCGGCTCCCTTACGAGCAGCTAAGTTAGCTACGGCCACTTGTTCAGCTAAACTCACGCACGCGGATTTTCCTACGTCTGTTCGATCTGCATCCAGAGTCTCGAACAGCACTTTTCTTATATGCTCCAAACGCCACCGTACTGACTCGTCCTCTCGCGAAAGGGTCGACATAGCTAAGAGTTCGGCAAACGCCTCGTCGAGCCTATTTTCGTATATCAGTGTGGTGGATCTCGCATATAAAAATTCATCTTCGTCGGGATATGCAAGAACCGCAAGGTTTCGAAAAAAACTGACCCTAGGATAGTATTCAAACTCTCCTTTTACCGGTTGTATCGCTGCACGAAACACCTGAGCATCCAGAGTTCGATCGCCGTAGGACTTCCAGCATGCCGCGTTAAACCTGCGAAAGTCTCCTTCTGCCAATGCAGCATGCACCATCTCTTTGGCCGACTTGCCCGGATACGCCGATTCGATATCAATGAGATCTGCACTCCACGCATCCCGGGATTTGGCAATCCTGTCCATTGCCGCATGCTCCCCAGCCAGCAGAGCGATCCGGCTGGCGGAATCAAATCTCTTCAGGGTAAGTGCACAATCAATCGCCGAACGGACAACACCCTCGTTTTTAGGATGCCGCTCTGCCAGATCCAGAACTTCTTCCCATTTCTTTGTACGCATATATAGCGAACAAAGCCTTTTTATCAGAAGAGGATGGTCTCCAAAAGTCTCCAGAAATTTGTAGATTGCCCGCTGCGCATCGTAGACAAAAGAAATATTGATCAAGCCATCTATGAATGCCAAATAACCTCGAACCTGAGTAGGCTGCACCGAGGCGTACACCCAGCCGAGCGCCGCCACTTGCACCCATGAGCCTCGATCCGATAGCTCGCTAATCAACTCTTCATAGTTAATATCTTTCTGCAGCGATATGGCATTTATATGCTCTATAAGGATACGCCCGACGCTATCCTTTCGATGAAGTTCTGGCCGTGTCAGCATTTTTTATGAACCTGTTTTTCTATCCGACATCTCGGATGCTTTTCAAATATATCCCGCCAATAACTTTCCGGGTGAACGGGTTCTTCGAATCATAGAAGAACAAAGGGATCCCTCAAGAGCTTTCTCCTCTTCCGATCGTCCAGCGTTTTCATCAAATACCAGTGGACGACTCGGCCCGATAACCCGAATCTCAGGGCTTCGACTTCTGGAGCCCCACCGAGCACGGATATTTTCTTGTCGCTGCGGCCCTGTCCGACCTCAGAAATATTGAGGGGCGGTTCTGCAGACTGAATTTTCGCAGGTAACTTTTTTTCTTCTGGCCCTGTCTCTGCGCGCACCATCGCTTCTCGACCGCGGACCCAGACACATTCATCCCGTAGCTTGTCCGGCGTCGGCAAGATCGTCTTCATCGCCTTTCCGCCGTAGGCATCTTCAAAAACTACCCCGGATAAGATCCGTGCATCTCGAGGATGCGGATTCTCAAAGAAACGATCCAGCACCCGCAGCGTCTTGTTCGGCTCAATATCCATTGAAACGAACCACTTCCCGAACGCCTTCGAGGCGTTGGACACAAGTTCCAAAGCTCCTTCGTGAATGTGGCGCACAACCCGCTCACGCGTCTGTTCTTGGGGACCTTGGGGCATGTATACCGGCTGAAGACTTCCGTTCCAATGCCTAGCCATTCGCACAAAGGATGTGTCAGGCGAACTAAAGAGAGTCTCGTACAATGGGACGTGTTTGCAGAAAGGATGATACGTGTCGTGTCTATCGACAAAGTCCGCCAAGTATCCCTTCGATGCCAGTCCGTTGCCAGTCAAACGCTTCTGCGCGGCGCGGAAGGTTATCAAATAATAGCCGCCGACACTCTTTTTCTCGCCGGATAATTTGTAAAGTGACTCCTGCATGGTACCGGCATAGCCAATATCGACCACAGCCACCTGGCCCGCGGCAAAAATGCCGGACTCCTCCAGATACTGCAGATAATTGGTGCGCTCATCCTTTGCCGCTGCCAGGATAATAGGCATCGCGTCTAAAAAGAACTTTCTCAACACAGGAAGATGACTTTTCGTCAGCGCAGTGGCCCAAGTGAGACCATGGGCCTCAAAGATCGACTCGTCAATCTCACCGTAATTGATTCCGAAACGATGTGTGAGCAAATGGCCAAGCGACGTACGATGGGCGAAATCGACGTTTAAGAGATCCATCACGTCGGCCGCTTCCTTCAGTTTCGCGACATTCACTGACCGTCTCGAGCAAAGCAGATACTGTGAACTTGGAGCAGATGGATAACTCTTGCTAATAATATCGTATGCTTCCTTCATAATCTTGCCATCGCGGGCAAGAAAATACAGACGCTCCACACCATCCCTGATGGCAGACTCGACCAGGAATTTTACGTATCCGAGCAGCAAGGGGCCGAAACCATAATACCCAAGTTTGATCGGATCACCGCCGAACAGCGTCCCCTTCCTATGCGGAAGATAGGGATTGTTGCTGTATGCGTTTCCAATAACCGCGAGCAGCATGGACCAGCTCAAGTCATGACGGTCCGCATCTCGGCTCCAAGGAATCGAAAAAGCATCATTCGTGCTGAAAATCTCGCTTGCCTTTGGCAAGTGAAACGGCTTGATTCCTCTATCCTTGGCCTTCTGCACATCCGCCGCGACGTTGTCCCCCACATGCAGTAGTGTTGCAGGTTGGATACCAAGGTCTTTCAGCACCACGTCAAAGAGTCTACCGCTGTGCTTCTTTTCGCCATACGTAGACGAGACGTACAGCTTGTCGTAGCCTTCATAACCGGTTTTCTTCAAGACTTCCTCAAGGAAGGCATGCGGCAGATACATGTCGGAAATCAACAATATCCGCTTCCCCAAGCTTCTTGCTTCTTGGTAAGCCAAAAAGCCTGACATTCGGGGATAGAGGAAATCCAACTCCATTTGCATCTCCAGCGTCTTGATCGCTTCCGAGATCTCCGGAGTCAGGCCAAGATGATCGCCCAGTTCAGCATAAATCTCGTTAATGGAGATTTCACCGCGCCCCGCCTCCACTGCGCGCTTGAAGGCCGCACGCTCAGCATGCTGACGCTCCTCCCGGAATGAAATGGCGGTGCTTCCTGTGATGCGCGCCACCTCATCGGCCATGAAGTCGAACAGATCCGCCGGATGGCGGAATGGCCGATAGAGCAGCGTGTCGAATATGTCGAACGAAACCGTGTCATATCGGTGAATCTGCGCTGCCAGTTCCTGGCAATGCAAATTCGATGATTCCTTCTGCATATTGTGCGCGAACTTGAGTTCACGCAGAAGATTGCTCTCGCGGCGTTTGGCCGTCAATTCTTCGCCGAGTAATATATCTGTCCACGGCAAGAACGTCTTTTCTTGATGTACATGTCGGAGCCAAGCCGAGTAATTTGGACCTGCAAGAAACTCCATCGTCGGGTGCTGCTGCTTTATCAAGCCGACGATCCTCTCATCTTGCGCGAACTCGCTTTTGGTGTGAGCCTGCGCATCAAGCTCAGCCACAGAACTCGCCGTATTGAAAGGCGTCAAATGGCTTTGGCCCAAGGAATACAACGGCTTCTTCCAGAAAGCCGCCTGAAAACCCACCGAGGAGGAGACGGTGACAACCCCATCGACTTCGGGCACCAGAAATTGTGACACCCATGGCATCGAGTCCATTTCCTTGAAATATAGGAAATTGGGGTACCGCGACCTGAGCAGTCTCAAATTGCCATCGTTCAGGACGCTACTCATGGCGTCTTTTGAGCGATAGTTGGTGACCAGTAGCCCGCAATCCTTAGGAATGGACTCGAGGACTGATACGACGAAATCAAACTGCGTCTTACCCTCGCCAAGAACGCCGTCAATCATGAAATAGCCATCGATCTGCAACGGTAGCAGCAGGATGCGGCCAAATCTCCGACGAGCCGATCTAACCAGGTTCCTGGCCGGCGAGACTGCCGCGATAAAGCTGCTTTCCTTGCAACGCAACGCCTCCATAGCGTCGAGCTCCGCTCGGAGGGATTCGTCGTTGCTTGCGAGAGTTGGCGCATCAGGCACCATCATCCCTGTAGCCATGGACACCAGCGACGCGAATGGAGGCCGTGAAAAGAATCCGGGCATCTGGTAGAGCACGCTGGCGTTCGGAAATACCGATTCCAGATAAGGCGTGGGGCTCTCCCACACCACCACGACATCCGGCTCAAAGCCATCAGGCAGTGCTGCCCTGATAATTCGGGTCAAGCGGTCTACTTCGCCATCCCTGAACTCTCGGCGCTGATGCCGCAGGGAGCGAGCTAAGCTGTTCTCCCCACCTGTCCAGTTGAGGCAATCAATAACAGCAAGCGCAGGAATAGACCGATTCAGCCCATCTTCAATTGATTTCTCTGCGACGCAGTCGCTCGTCAGTACAACGACATTGTCGCCAGCGGCATGTAGTGATTTCACCTGAGGGACAATTGAATTCCTAAGAGTCGCAAATCTGAATAAAGGATTATTCATTTCGATTGCAGGCTCAAGGAAAAACAGAACGTTCATATTATATTCCATCACGCAAAATTCGGCAGATATACGTCTGACGAACTATTGAAAACCGCCTCGGCGCTTCATCTCAGCGCCAGAGATCCTGTGCCTACCCGCGTTGATACGCAGCTATACCCTCTTCAACGTCCTCATATGGGATAGCTTTTCCATCCTTCAAATAAATGACGTAGTCACACATGGTTCGCACTTGGCCCATTCCATGGGTCACCAGAATTAGATTGGAAACCCCGACTCTGTCTCTGAGCGCTTTCGCTGCCTTGTCCCTGAAGTGCGCATCACCGACCGAAATGGCTTCATCCACAAGGTAATAGTCAAAGTCAAAGACGAGACTTAAGCCGAACGCAACACGTCCTCTCATTCCGGACGAATAGGTCTTCACGGGCATATCAAAATAGTCGCCGATATCAGAGAACGCCTCGACCTCGCGAACCATGTCTCTCATCCGCTCTGGACTGGCTCCCTGGACTCGACACACAAACTTGACGTTCTCGCGTCCAGTCAGCGACCCCTGGAACCCGCCAGACAACCCGACAGGCCAGGAAATTGTCTTTTCAGAGATTATCTTTCCGCTATCTGGTGCGTCTTGTCCACAGAGCATTCGCATCAGCGTCGACTTGCCTGCCCCATTGCGACCGATAAGGGCGACATTCCGGCCGGAGGGAATCACACACGAGAAGTCGCGGAATATGAAACGGCGCCCACTCTTCGGGCTGACAAACGACTTGGTTATGTTCCTTATTTCTATCATATTGAAATCAATTCGCGGCGTTGGCTTCTGTACAGGGCCATGGCCAAAAACAGCAAGATGAGAGAAATCGATAGAGGATACTGAAAGCTAATTCCCGCCGTTATTGGATAGTGCGAAATTCCAGCTTCCCGCAACCCATCAACGATGTGGAAGAAAGGATTAAATTTTAAGAGCTTGAATATATCAGGCGGCAACACCCAGATGGGATATAGAATTCCGCTCAATATATAAACCACCATGAATGACATTCTGATGAATATCTTTGAATTCGGAAAGTGCTTCACGACTACACAAAGCACAATACCAAGAGCAAAGGCGAGAATTACCCCAACAACCAACCAAGCGAACCACTGCATAGGCTTGGCAATTTGCACGTGATATCCAAAAAACCATCCAAGCACCGCCAACATCAAAATAAACACGCAGCTGGATATTGCGCACTCAACGACCAGTCTAGCCACAAACGTGTCAAACGGCTTGATATTTGGATAAGCAAAAAGCCCTTGATTGGCGCCCACCGACTCCATGATACCAAGCGCGATATTTCGAATAAGAAAGAATGGGATCATGCCCATCAGGAGGTAGATAGGATAATCCATCCCTAACAGCGTCCCCCCACGAAATGCGCTAAAGATATATATCATCAATGCCACTTGGGCCGCAGGTTCAAACAGGACCCAAAACACGCCCATTCTGCGGTCACCTAGCCTTGTCCGCATTTCTCGTAAGATCAATGCGAACAAGACGGCCTGATTAATTCGGAGAGCAGATCGCTTCTTCACTATTCGACGTCACAGTGTTTCGACAGTCCGGCCCAATACGAGCACCTGGACGATCGGAGAAATAATCTTTTGCCATTCATACACGGCAGCATTAGTAACATAGACAGCATCTTCAGGCTGCACAAGGAATTGGCGAGCTAGGAACATGGCTGCCGGCTCCTTCAAATTCAACCTGAATACCTCCGCCTTGGGCTGCACCTTTCCGGTATCCGGGTCTTTGACATCGACCAACCGGAACACAAACACCCCCGCAGCGTCAGCCTTGACTTCGTTCAGCCCTTTGACTGTGCCGAGAACCTCTAGAAGACTGGGGTTGTTCGAGGGAAGATCGTGCAGCCCCGGATCTCCGACTGCTCCCATCGCTACAAAGCGTTTACGCGCACGCTCGAGAACGACTTCAGCACCTGGGGGCAAAATCTGGTTTTTGCCCGACAACAGATCCTCGTAGTTGAACTGGTAGGACTTTTCTCCCGTGCGCACCACCACACGAATCAAGTGCGGCTCCAAAAGCGGACCGCCTGCCCGGTTGATTGCATCAAGCAACGTCAAGGGGCCTTGCAATGCAGAGAATCGACCAGGCGTCTTCACAGCGCCAACAACCAAGACAGACCCCGAAAGGTCGCCAGTCAGTGCAACCTGCACTTGGGGATCGCTCGTGACGCCCTTGAGCTTTTTACGGATCAACGCCTCAACTTCATTGGGCGTCTTGCCTGCCACCTGCTCGCGTCCCACATAGGGTAGCGAGATAGTTCCCTTACTATCGATCCGCAGACTGTCAAAGACAGTTCCCCCCACAGCCAACGGGGCAAACACGGCTCCTTCTGCCGAGGAGTCCGCTATCATGACTCGGAGTACATCGCCCGCGACCAGACGGATCTCAGGTACGGTGGGCAATGCAACCGCTGTACTAAGCTCCGGTTCTGGCAACCGCATATACGGCGCAATCGTGTCTGCAGTGAGATCGACAACCGTATAGTTTTGCGAGTGGTCGTCGTTCATTACTGAGAATCGTGACGGCCCCGCTGAGGACAGCAAACTTCCGCAGCCACTCAATACCAAGGGCAAGCTCAGAATTGTCGTGCGAAGAATGCTGCGAGTATTGTTAATTATCATTTTCATAACCGAAAATTTAGTCGCGATGGTCTTCGACTGTGGCTATCACGAACCGGACAATGCCGTATAGCAGCACCAAAGCTAGAAGCAAGGTAATGAGGTTGTAAATTCTTTCTGGATATACTGCTCTGTCCGGGAGATTTGGAGACACCACCGTCACCAGACTGCGCAGCTTTTTGCTCGCTTCGATCCGAGCCGACTCCACGGAACTTACGGCAAACTTATATGCTTCCTCGGCAATTGCCGCATCGATCGTCAAATTCCGATATCGGGAAGCCACAACGTTCAACTTATCCCCGCCCTTTTGGGATACCAGCCGTTGAATCTCAGAAGCCAGTTGTTGCTCAAGCGCGTTAATCCGATTACGTTGTTGGCGAATTTGCGGAGTATCAGCATTCAATGTGCTGGACAGTCCCTTAAGCGTAGTCCGCTCTTTGGTTAGATTGGCTTCCAGCTCCGCAATAATCTCGGCACGGGCTTTCGCGGTCGCTTCGGCGTCGAGAAGATTATTCGTGCTTTGGAATTTCAACATGTCTTCGCGACGGTCTTCATAGACCGTCCGCGCTTTGGCAAGCTCGCTTTGCGCAAATGCCATCTGTTCGCGCGCCATACGGTGCGACAACTCGTTAACGAAGCGCTCGCTCTCGCCCAGCATGATTTTCAGCACTTCTTCGGCGAACCGGGGATCGAACGCCTGAACGCTCACGCTCAAGAGGCCTGTCTGCTCGTCGAAATGCGCGGAAACGATTCGTCTGTAGTACTCAAGCAGATCTTCGCGCTGGGCATTGTTGGACAGCCAGTAGAACGGATCCTGCCACCTGCCCGCGTAGTGCGTGGACCAATCCAATTTCTGCTGCAACACATTCAGCATATCCTGGGAAGTCAAAAACTCGCGGAGATATAAGGTCTCTTCCCGAGAAGTCGGATTAAGTCCGCTCAACATGACCGCGAGCCCGGGCATTTGCGGAGTCTCGTTATTGCCTACCTGACGAACTGCTACTTGTGCCGTACTAACGTATCTATCTAGCGCAAATATGCTGTAGTACACCAAGGCCAGGATCATCGGTATGCCGACAAGCCAGATGATCAAGCGTTTCGACTTCATTTTTTGTAAATTTGTCATCTAATATTTTCAATTCAGACAAAACAATGCACAAATTATGCTTGTTTTGCCGCTTTTCGCTCATTTCTGTCGACTTATCGGCCAAGCGCCGAGATTGTACTTGCAAATCAATGGAAACCTGCTACACAACGAACCGGGAAGTTGATAAAATCCTGCATTTTATTTCTTTATGTATCTATAGTTGTGAAATGTACGTTCAATATGTCACAGGGGTGCCAATAGTGTCTCCACATTAGTGGCAGACGTGTCGAGGCACTATCGATACATTTGCAGACCAGCGGACTTCAGAAACGTAGCGGCCAGCGTTTCCACTGCTTTGTCCTTCGAAGATGTGGCGCGATGGCTATCGGAGTGCCACACCAGATAGTCTGTTTTGCCATCTAGTTCGCCTAGTCGCCGGTAAACGCTTGGCATGATCGGTACGTGATCACCGAATATGCACAGGAATGCTGGGCGCTCTGCCCCGGTCAGCGCCTGCCTCAACGCCCCGAACATGGCGTCCGCATTGCGCAGATGCCTGGCGTACGCAACCAAATCCTCACATCCCTCCGGCATTGGCGCCCTCAAGACCGCTAAGGCGTCCTGATCAGCGACAGCCTCCCAATGCAAAGGTCCGTGATTCTCCATCGTGATCACATGCACATACAGAGGCGCCGTGGTCGCAGCTTGGCCTATCAGCTGAATCACCTTTTCACCCAAGGCGATGTCACTCACGTACGAGCCATTGCGCAGTGCGCCATCGAACGCCTCGATACCGATGAATTCGTCAAAGCCCAAGTGCGGAAGGACTTTGTCGCGCCGATAGAACGTCCGATGATAGGGATGCACGCAAATTGTGCGGTAGCCCAAGGAACGGAGATAAGAAGCGATGGTCGCGACGCCTTCAACCGCCAACCTGCGGTAGGGGTTGAATTTATGGATGCCCAAGGCTTCGGCGCCCATTCCCGAGAGAAATGCGAACTCCGTTCGCACCGTGTTGGCGCCCCACGCCACCACCTTCAAACGTCCATGCTCGACCGCCTCGGCCTTCAGAGCGTCAAAATTCGCCAGTACATCTTGCTGCAGTAGCTCCGGATAGGCCCTTCTTGCATCAAAGAACGATTCGCTCTGGACAACAACCATATTGGGCAACACGTCTGGCAACGCTTTGGGGCGTTTGGCCCTGGAGAATGGCGTTGTACCATCCTGGAGTTTCGGCGCCTGCTTCTCGCTTCGGCCATAGGCCCATAGAAACGCGACCATTCCCAGACGGCGCAGATCAGCGCCCGCATCAAAGGCGACGCGAATGCGTCGACCAGCCAAGATCGCCATTGCCAGACCGGCCGCCGCCAACCCGAATGTGTGACCAAAGAAAAGCGCAGACGGCGCCGTCGGGTCAAACATATGTTCCTGCGGCAGTTCTGCGAATGAAACCAGCCAAACCCCCGCGCCCGCGGTCACAGAATCCTCTAGCAATAGCCCAGCTACAAGCGCCACACCATACCCGCCCCCAGCGGCAACCGCACGACCGACACCAAAAAACGGCAGGTACAACCTCGGATGCCTGATCGCGTCCAGAAAGTACTCAAAATCTGGATAGACGAATGGCTCCCGCAGCGCGTGGAATTTCGCGTTATTGACCAACACGAGTAAAAGCTGAAGGGCCAGCACATTCAGCCCGCCGAAATATGGCCGGCGAAACAATGCCAACTCCAAGGCGAACGCCAGCGTCCACACCCCCACTTGCACGGCAAACGCAGCCGCAGGACGTCGCCACGGCGGCGTTGGCCGAGGCGTCAGTAACGCCTCGATACCCAGAGACAGCACGAGGCCAATCAAATACGGAGGCAGCAGCGGAATCCAAAACGCCTCAATCACCGTAGCCCAGCCTCTTCAAGATCCACCCCGACACTGCGGGATGAATCACAGACAATAGGAAGCACCCCAGATTCAGCGGGAACGGGAAGCTGATGCGCGCCCGATTGGCCGCCAGGCCGCGGCGGATAACACGTGCGGCTTTTTCGGACTTCCACAGAAAGGGTTTGGGGCCAGGCATAGCCGCACACATTTGCGACTCGACGTAACCCGGCATCACCACGTTGAATTTGATTCCCTGGTCAGCCATGGCATCGCGCATGGCCTCGCCGTAAACCTTCACAGCCGCCTTGCTGGCGCTGTAGCTCGGGGTTTCAGGTAGTCCACGCCACGCGGCCAACGAACTGATCAACGCGATCTGCCCATACCCGCGCTTGCGCATCCCTGGCAATACGCCTTCCACTGTAGCGAAGACAGCCTTGATGTTGACGTCCAGCAGCCGTTGCACGTCTTGCCAGTCTTCGCCCTGATGCTGGGGGCCGGTGTTGATGTTGACGCCTGCATTGGCGATCACGAGCTCGGGCATTTCCAGATCACTTACGGAAGTCAGCCAGGCGACCAGCGCGTCATGTTCGCGGACATCAAGTTCTTGCGTAACGACGCGCGCTCCGAGCGCTGTGCATGCCTCGTCCAACTCCTGCAAACGCGTCGATTTTCGGCCTTGCAGAATCAAAGTCTTTGTTCCTGCTGCCGCATACTCCAGCGCCAGCGCCCCGCCGATGCCACCCGTTGCGCCGGTAATGAGCACGCAGCGGGGCAAACCGGGCTGCATGCTTTTAGTGCTGTTCATGGTTCTACCTTATTTTTCGGGACACGCCGCCACGGGTTGCGCCGTAAACCAAGAGCCGCTCCCAAATCCCGAACGCGCCAATACAAAGGCACGAATCTACCCTTCAAGCCCGGCAATCCCTGGATATCCCAGCCGGTCCAAGGAAAAAAGGGATTGCGACGGCCATAGCCCCAGATTTCGATTCGCGTAGCGGGATGATTGCTTGGGCCTCGGGAGTGAAAGCCTGACGTGTCGGCGACCACCAGTGTGTTCCGCTTGACTGAAAAGGTGCGCGGCTCCGCGTAGCCCATCCGCCGTAGCGCATCTTGCGAAACCCGCAGCGACCCGCGGGCGCTCAGGCGGTCCAGCGACTGCGCGTGCATGGACTGACGGCGCAACCAGGCCAGACGGCGGCGATTGACACGATGCGACCCCGGCACATAGACGAACGGGCCGTCGCCCTGCTCCACATCGGTCAGAAACAACCAGGCCTTCACGGTGGGATGAAACGTGTCGGAATGCAGCTGCATCTGCGGATCGTCCGACGCCTTGCGGACTCGAGTCATGATCGTCTGCAAGTAGTTCATGGGATGGCAGCGGAACGAACTGGCATAGCTGAGCAACCCCAGCCACTGTTCGCCCCCAAGGACCGCTCGGGTCGCCGGCATGTGCCTAAGCGTATCCGCGTCCAGAGAGACGCGGCGGGTGATCGAGTCGCCCTGCATCATCTCCCTGCTGTCGCCATTCAGGTTGAAGATCTCCTGCGCAACAGCTTCGAATACAGATGGAGCTAAAAAATCCTGCTTGAGGATAAACCCGTCGCGATCAAAATCCGCGCGATCTTGATTGCTTATCCCGGACGCCAGGCGCCCACGGCGAAACGCCGCCAGGCGGTGGGCCAGCTTCACGCGGGCGACGTGCAGCCCCCTCTTATTGAGGAATGCACTGCCAATGATGGGATTGTCTTTGAACGACTTGGCCTCGGTCGCAAGCGCCAGCAACCAGATCGGCGCGCACAGCCAACGCAGCATTTGCGCGGCGTATGTTGAGAGGGTCGCAGAAGGTTTTGTCTGTGGCGTGGTTTTTGACACGGTGCATAACGGACAAGGCCGCCCTGAGGCGGCCATTGTCCGATTTCACAATGATCCGATCGCGTCCCCCCGATGGGGACGACCGGGCATTGTAAGCCAACGCCAGGACGGCGCTGGCTAGATGTGTTGTTATTGCAGCAGGCTGCGGAGCATCCAGGCGTTCTTTTCGTGCACGTCCAGGCGCTGCGTCAGCAGGTCGGCGGTGGGCTGGTCGTTGGCGGCATCCGCCTTTTCAAAGGCCGAGCGGGCGGTCTTGGCGACGGATTCGTTGGCGCTGACCAAAAGGCGGACCATTTCCAGCGCTTCCGGCACCGACTCGGGCTCGGCAATGGACGACAGCTTGGAGTATTCGCGATAGGTGCCCGGCGCGTAGTGACCCAGGGCGCGGATGCGTTCGGCGATGCTGTCCAGCGCGTTCCACTCTTCCGTGTACTGCGTCATGAACATCAGGTGCAGCGTATTGAACATGGGCCCCGTGACGTTCCAGTGGAAGTTGTGCGTCATCAGGTACAGCGTGTACGAATCGGCCAGCAGCTTGGACAATTCACCGGCGACGGCGGCGCGGTCCTTGTCCGAAATGCCGATGTTGATGCGCGGAACGCTCGGGGTCTTCTTGGTGGACTTGGCCATTGCTAGCTCCTATAGGATAAGTACGAATTAAGGATACCACTGCAAACACTACGGATTGACGCGAGACAAGCATCAAGCAAGGGGTTGCGCGACGACTGTTTGACGCGGCTCAAAAGGCCTTTACGTCGTGCCAATCCAGCCCTTGAAACATCAGTCCTGGATCGCGGCCGCCTCGTCGGTCAGCATCTTCACGCCAGGCAGCTCGCACTCATAGACGGCCTGCGCCAAGGCCTCGATGGCGGCCAGGCGGGGAAAGCTGCGCCGCCAGGCCAGCACGACGCGGCGCTCCGGCACGTGGCCGTCGAACGGCAGATAGGTCAGCAGGCTGTTGCTTGGCGGGTGCTCGGGCACGGCCGTGATCGGCAGCACGGTGACGCCGATGCCGGCCGCGACCATATGGCGGATGGTTTCCAGCGATGAACCTTCGAAGGTGCGCTGGATGCCGTCGCTGGCCGCCGAGAATCGGGACAGTTCGGGACAGACTTCCAGCACCTGGTCGCGGAAACAATGCCCGCTGCCCAACAGCAGCATGGTCTGCTGCTTCAAGTCCTGGGCGTCGATGGACTTGCGCTGGGCCAGTTCGTGGTCGTTGGGTACCGCCACAATGAAGGGTTCATCGTAGAGCGGTTGCATGACGAGGCCGGCTTCGGGCAGCGGCAGCGCCATGATGGCGCAATCGATCTCGCCCTGGCGCAGCAGTTCCACCAGCCGTACGGTGAAGTTTTCCTGTAGCAGGAGCGGCATCTGCGGCGTGCGGCCGATCTGCACGGGCACCAGTTTCGGCAGCAGGTACGGGCCGATGGTGTGGATGACGCCGACGCGCAAGGGGCCGGCCAGCGGGTCGTGCCCCTGCCGCGCGATCTCTTTGATGCTGGCGCTTTCTTCAAGCACTTTCTGGGCCTGCGCGACGATGCGCTGGCCGATCGGCGTCACGCCGACCTCGGCGCCGCCGCGTTCGAACAGCGTCACGCCCAGTTCGTCTTCCAGCTTGCGTATCGCGACGGACAGCGTCGGTTGGCTGACGAAACAGGCCTCGGCCGCCCGGCCGAAATGCCGTTCGCGCGCGACGGCGACGATGTACTTGAGTTCGGTGAGAGTCATGGTGGACTACGCCCCCGGGGGTTGCGCGCAGGCCTTGCAGCCGGCGCTTGAAAGATTCAGATTAATGATGGCCTGCATGGCGTCACGTCCGCAGGAAGTCTTCGCGGCCACGCATCCAGCGCGCCAGATGCGCTTCGACGGCATCGGGATGCTCGGCGCGCAGCCATACCGCGGCATCGCGCGCGTCTTCGGCGATAGCGGCATCGGTTTCCAGGTCGGCAAAGCGCAGCAGCGCCATGCCCGACTGGCGCGTGCCCAGGAATTCGCCCGGGCCGCGTTGCTCCAGGTCGCGCCGGGCGATTTCAAAGCCGTCCGACGTCTCGAACATGGCCCGCAGGCGTTCGCGCGCGATCTGGGACAAGGGCGTTTGGTACAGCAGCACGCAAACGGACTCGGCGGTGCCCCGCCCTACCCGCCCGCGCAGCTGATGCAGTTGGGCCAGGCCGAAGCGTTCCGCGTGTTCGATGACCATCAGCGACGCGTTGGGCACGTCGACGCCGACTTCGATGACGGTGGTGGCCACCAGCAGGTCCACGTCGCCTTCGCGGAAGGCTTGCATGACGGCCGCTTTTTCGGCCTGGGGCAATCGGCCGTGGACGAGCCCGATGCGCAGGTCCGGCAGGTCGACGCGCATGCCTTCATAGGTATCGACGGCCGTTTGCAGCTCCAGCGCTTCGCTTTCCTCGACCAGCGGACAGACCCAATACGCCTGTTGGCCGCCGCGCGCGGCTTGCGCGACATGCGCGATGACTTCTTCGCGCCGCGCGTCGGAAACCAGCTTGGTCAGCACGGGCGTGCGGCCGGGCGGCAGTTCGTCGATGACGGACACGTCCAGGTCGGCGAAGAACGTCATGGCAAGCGTCCGGGGGATGGGCGTGGCGCTCATGTTCAGCTGATGCGGCACGAAGCGCCCGCGCACGGTCTCGCCCTTTTTCGTCAGCGCCAGGCGCTGCCCGACGCCGAAGCGATGCTGCTCGTCAACGATCGAGAGGCCCAGACGATGAAACTCCACGTGATCCTGGATCAGCGCCTGCGTGCCGACGACCAGTTGCACGCTGCCGTCGGCCGCGGCGGCGGCGGCCTCGCGGCGGGCTTTTGCGGTAAGGCTGCCGCTTAGCCAGGCGACATTCACGCCTAGCGGCTGCAACCACGACACCAGCTTCTGGAAGTGCTGTTCCGCCAGGATTTCAGTGGGCGCCATCAAGGCCACCTGTGCGCCGCTGGCAATCGCTTGCGCCGCCGCGATGGCGGCGACGACGGTCTTGCCGCTGCCCACGTCACCTTGCAGCAAGCGGTGCATGGGATAGGGCTTGGCCAGATCCGCCGAGATTTCCTGCACCACGCGTTCCTGCGCGCCGGTCAGCTTGAACGGCAGCTTGGCGTACAGCTTGTCGACCAGGCCGCCCGGCTCGTTGCGCACCGGCAGCGATTCGGCTTCTTTCACACGGCGCGCCGCGCGGGCGGCTGCCAGCGACAACTGCTGGGCCAGCAACTCATCGAATTTGATCCGGCGCCAGGCCGGATGCACGCGGTCCAGCAGCGCCTGCTCGGACTCGCCTTGGGCGGGCGTGTGCAACGCGCGAATGGCGGGTTCGAAGGGCGGCAGGTCATAGCGCTGGCGCGCTTCGTCCGGCAAGGTATCGGACAAATCAGCGCGGTCCAGCGCTTGCGCGATGGCGCGACGCAGCGTCAGCTGCGGCAGGCCTTCTGTGGTCGGATAGACAGGGGTCAGCGCCGTGGGCAATGGGGCATCCGCATTGGTCATGCGGGGGTGCACCATCTGGCGGCCGAACATATTGGTACGGACTTCGCCGCGGGCGCGCAGACGCTTGCCCACGGTGATCTGCTTTTGTTGGCTGGGATAGAAGTTCAGCCAACGCAATTGAAGTTCGCCGGTTTCATCCGCCAGGGTGGCGGTGAGTTGGCGCCGAGGCCGGTAAAGCACCTCGGATTTGGTGATCTCGCCCTCGACCTGGCCGGAAAACCCAGGGCGCAGGGAACTGATCGGGATGACGCGGGTTTCGTCCTCGTAACGCAACGGCAGGTGCAGCACGAAGTCCTCGGGCAGCACCAAACCCAGGTTACGGAGCTTGCGCTCCGTATCCGTCAACGGTTTCCCGGCGCCTTTGTTATCGGCGCCGGGTCGCTTGGAAGCCACTGCCGCGGCCGGCATGAAGGAACGAACCCCTGGGATCGAAAGTCCGGGTGTGCCTTACAGGACGAGGATGGCTTCGACTTCGAACTGCGCGCCCTTGGGCAGGCTGGCCACGCCGATGGTCGAACGCGCCGGGAACGGCTGCGGAATGATTTCGGCCATGATGGAGTTGGCGGCGGTGAACTTGCCCAGGTCCGTCAGGAACAGGGTGAGCTTGACGACGTTGTCCAGCGTGCCGCCGGCGGCGGTGATCACGGCTTGCATGTTGGCGAAAGCCTGGCGCACTTGGGCGTCGAAGTTTTCGGAGACCAGATCGCCGGTGCCCGGCTCCAGGCCGATCTGGCCCGAGAGATAGACAGTCTTGGTGCCGGTAACGGCAACCGCTTGCGAGTAAGGGCCAACGGCGGCGGGCGCGGCGTCGGTATGGATGATTTGCTTGCTCATGGGCGGAATCCTTCAGGTGACGGATAGAAGCTACAACTATCGGAGTTTAAACAGCAATAGACTTTTGCGAAAGTGGCCGGATGACGCAGGGATGTCCCTTTTCGCGTCCTATGAGTCTGCCTGATGGCCCGCGCCGCCGATATCGCCCCGATGCGCGATCAGCAGTTCGTATAGCGCCTGGGCCGCGACGGAGAGGCTGCGGCCTTTGCGCTGCACCAGATACAGCGGCCGCGTCAGCACGCGTCCGGCAAGGGGCACCACGCGCAGGTCTTCGCTGCGGAAGTGAAAGAGTGTCATGGCGGGCACGACCGACACGCCCAGGCCGGCCCGCACCAGCCCGGTCACGGTCGCCAGGTGTTCGACTTCGAACACGGGCAGCGGCGCATCGGCGCCCAGCGCCTCGTCCAGATGTTTGCGCACACTGCTGCCGCGCGCAAGTTGAATGACGGGATGGCGCACGATGTCGCGCAGGCGGACCCGGCTCTGCGCCGCCAGGGGATGGTCAGCGCGGCACACCAGGAAATAGCGGTCGGCGTGCAGGAATTCGCTGTCCAGGTCCGTCATGTCCGGCCGGCGGGACGCCACGGCAAAGTCGACCTGGCCGCTTTGCACCATGTCCAGGCAGGGATCCAGCAGCGCATCGCGCAGGTCCAGCACGATGCCCGGATGCGCCTGGCTGAAGCGCGCCAGCAGACCTGGCAGCCAGCCGGCGGCCAACGAAGGCAGCGCGGCCAGCGCGACGCGGCCGCGGCGGCGGGCGGCATGGTCGCGCAGGTCTTCCATCACCAGATCCATGTCGGCCAGCAGGCGGCGCGCCGACGCGTCCAGCACCCTGCCCTCGGCCGTCAACTCCACGTGCCGCGTGTTGCGGTCGAAGAGCCGCAAGCCGGCGGCCTCTTCCAGAGACCGGATCAATGCGCTGAAAGCCGGCTGGGTCAGGTGGCAGCGCTGGGCGGCGCGCGTGAAGTGCCGCTCGTCGGCCAGCGCCACGAAGGCGCGCAGTTGCCGGGCAGATAGATTCATGGGTTTTTTCTATCAATTCATCCGATCTTTCTATTTTACTGATGAACCTCGTCTGCCTATAGTGACCTGCACCGCCCCAAGGCCGACTGGACCCTTTATGCCTCACTCTCCCCTGCTTATCGGCTGCGCCTCCGGGTTCTCCGGCGACCGCAGCGACGGCGCCGCCGCCGTGGTGCGTACGCTGGCCGCCCAGGGCGGCGGCACGCTGATTTTCGAAACGTTGGCCGAACGCACGCTGGCGTTGGCCCAACTGGCCCGCAACGAAGACCCCAGCCGCGGCTACGAGCCCCTGCTGGACGAACTGGTATCGCCGGTGCTGGCGGATTGCCTGCGCCATGGCATCAACATCGTCAGCAATTTCGGCGCCGCCAACCCGGCCGCCGCAGCCCGGCGCATTGCCGCGATCGCGCGCGAGCAGGGGCTGCCGGCGCCGCGGATCGCCGTGGTGCACGGCGACGCCTTGAATGCGCCGGCGCAGCGCGCCTTGTTGCAGGAACGCCTGGGCGCGGCGCTGGAAGGACAAGAAGTGGTCAGCGCGACGGCCTATCTGGGCGCGACGGAAATCGCGCAGGCGCTCGCCGCCGGCGCCCAGATCGTGGTTGCGGGCCGCGTGGCGGATCCCTCGCTGACCTTGGGTCCGGCAATGGCGCACTTTGGCTGGGACGCCGCGGACTGGCCCCGCCTGGGCCGAGCCACCATGGCGGGCCACATGCTGGAATGCGGATTGCAGGTCACGGGCGGCTATTTCTGCGTGCCCGGCCTGAAAGAGGTGCCCGACGTGCACGCGGCGGGCTTTCCCATCGCCGAAATCCATGCCGACGGCGAATTCGTTATCGGCAAGGCAGCCGATACCGGCGGCGCGGTGGACGCGCGCACCGTCAAAGAGCAATTGCTGTACGAAGTCCATGACCCCGCCCGCTATCTGACGCCCGACGTCGTGGCCGACCTGAGCCAGGCCCGTGTGGTCGAGTTGGGCGGCAACCGCGTCGCCGTGCATGGCATCACCGGCCACGCGCGCCCACCCGAACTGAAGGTCAACGTTTGCTATCGCGGCGGCTGGCTGGCCGAAGCCGAAATCTCGTACGCGGGCGTGCAGGCTGAAGCCCGCGCCCGCCTTGCCGCGGACATCGTGCAGAAGCGGCTGGGCGCCGCCTTCAGGCTGCGCGCCGATCTGATCGGCGCGATCAGCATCCTGGGCGACGACGCCGGGGAAATGCGCCGCGCGCTGCCCGACGGTTTGGCGCGCGACGTGCGCCTGCGGATCGCGGGCGAACATACCGACCGCGCGCAGGCTGAACGCATCCTGCGCGAAGTGACCGCGCTGTACACCTGCGGCCCCGCTGGCGGCGGCGGCGTCCGCACCGCGTTGCGGCCGCGCCTGAACATGGTGTCCTGCACCATTGCCCGCGAAGCCGTGCACAGCGGCTGGAACTTCCTGGAGGACATCGCCCCATGACCCGCAACCCCGACACGCTGCCCGTGCCGTTATACCGCCTGGGCCACAGCCGATCCGGCGATAAAGGCGACATCTCCAACCTGAGCCTGATCGCGTGGGACCCGGAGTGCTACGCGGTGCTGGCGGCGCAAGTCACCGAGGAGCGCGTTGCCGCCTGGTTTGCCTACCGGCACCCTGCCCGCGTCATCCGCTACCTGATGCCCACCCTGCATGCCATGAATTTCGTGCTGGAAGGCGTGCTGGACGGCGGCGTGAACGACGCGCTGAACCTGGACACGCACGGCAAGAGCCTGTCTTTCCGATTGCTGGACTTGACGGTGGAGGTCAGCGCAGACCTGGCCAGCCGCCTGCCAGACATACCCGGCGACCGTCCCGCGGCCGCCTGATCACTGCCATTACCCCCTATAAAAAAACACCACAGGAGACACACATGCGCATTTCATCCAAGGGCCGGCTGGCCCTGCTGCTGGCGGCTGCCCTTCCCCTGACCGCGCTGGCCCAGAGCTTTCCGGCCAAACCCATCACCTTCATCGTGCCGTTCGCGGCCGGCAGCGCCACGGACCAGATCGGCCGCGCCATCGGCCAGGGCGTCACGGAACAGACCGGCCAGGCCGTCGTCATCGAGAACAAGCCCGGCGCCAGCGCCATGATCGGCGCCGCCGCCGGCGCGCGCGCCGCGCCGGACGGCTATACGGTCCTGATCACCACCAACACCACGCACGCCGCCAATGAACACCTGTACAAGTCGCTGACGTACCAGCCCGTGAAGGACTTCGCACCGATCTCGCTGTTGGGCAAAGGCGGCCAGATCATGGTGGTCAACCCCAACTCGTCCGCCAAGACCGTGGGCGACTTCCTGGCCCAGGCCAAGCAATCGCCGGGCAAGCTGAGTTTTGGCAGCGGCAGCTCCAGCAGCCGCATCGCGGGCGAATTGCTGCAGCAGATGGCAGGCGTGCAACTGCTGCACGTGCCCTACAAGAGCAATCCGCTGGCCGTGACCGACCTGCTGGGCGGCCAGATCGACATGATGATCACCGACACCGCGACGGGCCTGCCCCAGGTCAAGTCCGGCAAACTGCGGGCATTGGGGGTGACGGGGCTGGCCCGGTCGCCGTTGGCGCCAGACGTGCCGACGATCGCCGAAGCCGGCGTGCCGAACTACGAGATGGGCTATTGGTTCGCGGCCTATGCGCCAGCCGGCACGCCGCCCGACGTGGTGAAGCGCTTGAACGAGCTGCTGGTGAACGCTACCAAGACCAAGCCCGCCCAACAGTTCTATGCGCAGACCGGCACCGACCCGGCCACTTCCACGCCCGACGAGTTGGCCGCGTTTCAGCAGGCCGAATCGAAAAAGTGGGGCGACATCATCAAGAAGGCGGGAATCCAGCCGGAATAAGCTGGCCTGTCGTGGAATGCAAAAACCCATCGCCTGGTGAACTGACCCCCGAAAGTTGGATGTTGATCCAACCTTCGGGGGTTTTTACAT
>CAUSDE010000086.1:0-22123 GCA_963530045.1 uncultured Achromobacter sp. | reverse complement strand
GCGTGGCGGCCAAGCTCGATGTGGCGCAGATCTCGGACATCATCGGCGTGGAATCGCCCGATACGTTCCAGCGCCCGATCTACGCCGGCAACGCCATTGCCACGGTGCAATCGGCCGATGCCGTCAAGGTCATCACCGTGCGTACCACCGGCTTTGACGCCGTGGCCGCGCAGGGCGGTTCGGCTTCGGTGGAAGAAGTCGCCGCCGTCGCCGATTCTGGCCTGTCCTCCTTCGTGGGCCGTGAAGTCGCCAAGAGCGACCGTCCGGAACTGGCCGGCGCGCGCGTCGTCGTTTCCGGCGGCCGCGGTCTGGGCAGCGCCGAGAACTTCAAGATCCTGGATCCGCTGGCCGACAAGCTGGGCGCCGCGCTGGGCGCGTCGCGCGCGGCCGTGGACGCTGGCTACGCGCCGAACGACTGGCAGGTCGGTCAGACCGGCAAGATCGTCGCGCCGCAGCTGTACGTGGCGGTTGGTATCTCGGGCGCCATCCAGCACCTGGCCGGCATGAAGGACTCGAAGGTCATCGTCGCCATCAACAAGGATCCCGAAGCGCCGATTTTCGGCGTGGCGGATTATGGCCTGGTGGGAGACCTGTTCCAGGTCGTGCCCGAGCTGGCTGGCAGCGTGTGATGCTGCGCGAGTGACAAGCTGCGCTGCCCGCCCCGGAGCGTTTACCGGACACAGCAACAACCGGCGAGGCTTGGAGGCGCGGGTCCGGTCGCTGCGCTCACGCGAAGACGTCTCGGTCGCACTCATCGTTTGCGATGTGGACAATTTCAAGCGCATCAACGACCTGCACGGTCACCAGAGTGGGGACAAGGTGCTCGCGAGCGTGGCCGAGACATTGCAGGAAGCGATTCGCAAGAATGATGTGCTTGGGCGCATCGGCGGCGAGGAATTCGGCAGGCCGCTCTGGAATACGTGGGGCCGGCAGGGGTGGAAAAAGGGCAGGGCTACAAGTACCTCATCCTTGCAAAACATGGCACCGCGCCGGCGTTTCTCAGTGCGTGCCTAGCACTCGGGGGCGTGGCAGCCCGGCAAACCTCTGTCAGGTAGATCAGGCGGACCGGGATGGGGCACCTCACGATGTGAGGCTCCCAATCTGTACCCACCTTCAATGAAATTCGACAGCAGGGACGGGCATGATCGGCCGGTGGTCGCCCGGGTGACTTACGTGTTGTCTGGGGCGACACTGGCGGCGGGCGCGGGCACATAGTGCCCAATCAATTCCACCACCCAATCGATGAATAGGCGCAGCTTCGCGCTGACGTGCCGGTTCGGCGGGAAGGCGATGTAGAGCGGCATGGGGTCCAGGCGCCAGTCTTCGAAAATCGGCACGAGTTCGCCGAGCGCCAGGTAGGGCTGGACCATGTATTGCGGCAGCCACAGCACACCCAAACCGGCCAAGCCCGCGGCCAGGTAGGCATTGCCGTCGTCCACCGCTAGCACGTAGCGCCCGTGCACGTTGACGCTTTCGTCGCCGCGGCGCATGGCGTACGGGAAGGCGCGGCCGATGCGCGACCACAGGTAGCCGACGATCCGGTGGTGCGTGTCTTCCAATTCCTTCGGGTGGGACGGCAGGCCGGCGCGTTCCAGATAGGCGGGGGCGGCATAGACGCCCAGTTGCAGGTCGGCCACCCGGCGGGCCATCAACGACTGGTTGGTGATTTCACCGCCGCGCACGACGCAATCGACGTTCTCGCCGATGACGTCCACGATGCGGTCGCTGACGCCCATGTCCAGCTGGATGTCGGGATATCGCGCGTGGAACGCCGGCAGGGCGGGGATCAGGATCATGCGGGCAAGCGGGCTGGGCACGTCCACGCGTAAGCGGCCCCGGGGGGCGGCCGAGGCGGCGGACAAACCGGTTTCGGCATCGTCCATGTCGGCCAGCAATTTGACGACGCGTTCGTAGTAGGCGGCGCCGTCGGCAGTGACGGCGACCCGGCGCGTGGTCCGGTTCAGCAGCTTGACGCGCAGGCGCGCCTCCAGTTGCTGCACCAGCTGCGTGACGCTGGTCTTGCTCATGTGCAGCGTTTCCGCCGCTTTGGTGAAGCTGCCGGCTTCCACCACGCGGACGAACGCCTGCATCGCATCGAATCGGTCCATGCCGGCTCCAGGGAAGGGTGCGGATTGTTTGGATTCTACAAACAGTGATGGACAACGTTGCCCGTTTATCGGGCCCCGCGCGATCTTTACAGTGAACCCATGGTTAATGACGGGCCGTTTCCGGCCCATTGATGGAGCTTACTGATGACTACGCGCGACGTCGTTTTTCCCCCCGGCCGCCAGGCGCTTTACGAACGCAACCGGTATTCACCGGCGATCCGGTCCAATGGTTTCCTGTTCGTGTCGGGGCAGGTGGGCAGCCGCGAGGACGGCTCGCCGGAACCGGACCTTCAAACGCAGGTCCGGCGGGCGTTCGACAATCTGAACGCCATCCTGAAGGCGGCGGGGAGCTCGTTCGACGATATCGTCGACGTGACGGTCTTCATGGTCGACCCCGCGTCCCAGTTCGAAACGATCTGGCAGGTGGTGCCGGAATACTGGGGTGAGGCGCCGCATCCGACCCTGACCGCCGTGGGCGTGACGTGGCTGTATGGCTTCGACTTCGAGATCAAGGTCATCGCGAAACTGCCGGAAGCCGCCAAGGGCTGATCCCGCCGCTTACTTCACGACGTAGTTGTTCGCCTCGTTTTCCCCTGCCCACTTTCGCAATGCGGCAATGAATTCGGGGCACACGTTGCCGTCGACGCTGGAATTGACGATGACGCTGTTCTGCATCTGCATCAGCACCTTGCATTCATACACGCGCGACCGGTTCTGGTAGTGGCCGGTCGTGTTGGTCTGGAAGACGGGGGTGGCGGCGGTGGTGTTGGTGGCGGCGATCATGCCGACAACCTGCTGGCTGGAGCCGGTCGTGACCCATTCCGTGTAGGGCGCGGTCTGATAGTCGGACCACTCCAGTTCGACGGTGTTGCCGACCGTGCGCGTCCTGGACGGTTCGCCCAAGGCCGCGATGGCGTCATTGATCGAACGGCCTTCCATGTTCTTGGCGACGTTCACGCTGGGCGAGAACGACAAGCCCGACTTGAACACATTGCCCAGCGAGGGCAGCGCGGAACTGCCGCCCGTCGGCATCGGCGCGCAGCCGGCAAGGCTGGCCGCGGCGGCAATCAGGCTGGCGGCCAACCAGAGCGGTTTGCGGCGAATCGGGGAGGACTGGGGCGACTTCATGGCGTGCTGTCGATGCTCCGTGGCGGATCAAGGTGGCTCAACGCGTTTTGTTTCTTTTCGTGACTGGCGGCTGGAAAGGCCGCCGACCCGTCTGGCGGCGCATGCGCCCGAGGCTTACGGTCTGCTTTCAGAAAAGTTCGACATTTTTACCGGAAAACGGGGCCAGTAGACCTTCGCCGCATGTGAAATTTGTTACGTAATATGCCGGCGGGCGATATTCACAGGGGGACGGACCAGGGGAGCTTCTTGCTAAGATCGTCCCCGCTCTCCACTCGACCCCTGACTCCGACGATGATGTCTGCCCGATTCCTTCCCCTGATCCGTGCCGCGTTCGCCGCTCTCGCTTTGGTCGCGGGCCTGGCCTCTCCCGCGGCACAAGCTGACACCGTCTATGGCGGCGTTGCCACCGACGGCAAGCACTCCAAGATTTACTGGGTGATGCCGGAAAAGACGAAGCAGTGGGCCGATATGGGGGCCATCGCCGAGTGCAAGCGGGCGGGCGGCAAAGAATGCAAGGCGCTGACCACGTTCTGGGACAGTTGCATGGTCTATGCGCGCAATTCGCGTCAGGATCTGTTCCCGGGCAACAGCGTGTCGCCGGAAATGGCGGCCAAGAAGGCCATGCGCCGCTGCACGGCAGGCAGCCCGGACGGCAAGTGCCGGCTGACCACGATGCCGTTGTGCGCGGGCCCGGGCTACAGCGCCGAAGATCTGGCGGCCCCGAAGCGGGCCAAGCCCGCCGACGTGGAAGCGCTGTCGGCCAAGCTGGACAGCCGCGGCTACTGGGGCGCCGTGGCTGAAAACGGCGATGGCGGCGTGCTCTATGCGGACGGCTACCCCACTGAAGACGAGGCGGTCACCACGCTGTTGAAGTGGGAAGACTGCAAGGATTGCCGCAAGCTGCTGACCTATAAGGACAGCTGCGTGGGCATGGCCTGGGTCAAGGGCAGCGAAGGCCGCGGTACCCGATTCACGGCGATGAACACCGACGCGGTGTCGGCACGCGAGGCATCGCGCACCACGTGCACGGCCAAGACCGGCGCGCCGGCTTGCATGGCCATGGTGCGCTGCTCGGGCCGCGCCTATATGGACGGTTACCCGGGCGAAGACGTGAAGGCGCAGTAAGCGCTTTCGGCCCACGCCCGGCAAGGCCGCGCCCGGCTTACTTGTCCAGCCAGGGCGCTTCCTTCCATAGCGTCTGGAATTCCGCTTCTCCGGCCGCCAATTCACGCGCGTAGTCGGCGGGCGCCAGATAGCGCAGCGGCGCGAACATCTCCTTGGCTTTCGCCTGGAATTCCGGGTCGTCGACGGTTTGCTTGACCGCGTCGACCAGCTTGCCGCGCACCTCCGCCGGCAGTCCCTTGGGGGCGGCCAGGCCGCGCAAGGACGCCAGTTCAAAGTCATAACCCTGTTCCTTGAAGGTGGGCACGTCGGGCAGGGCCGCCGAACGCGTCTTGCCCATCTGTCCAAGAAAACGCAAGGGCGTGCCGCCTTTCTGGTACTGCAGCGCCTCGCCGACGTTGATGGCGCCGATCATGATTTCGCCGCCCGCCAGCGCGCCGCGCACTTCGCCGGCGCCCTTGTAGGGAATGTGGCTGAGCTTCGTGCTGGACGCCCGTTCGAACCGCAGCATCGCCAGATGGTCGTCCGACCCCGTGCCCGTCGTGCCCACCGTGACCTTGCCGGGGTTCTTCTTGGCGTAGGCCGACAGGTCGGCCAGCGTCTTCAGTTCGTTGTCGTTGCGTACGGTGAAGGCGCCGGGATCGTCGATCAGGTTGCCCAGCAAGTCATAGCTTTGCCACGTGAAGCCGGACTTGCGTTCGATGGGGATGGTCAGCAGGTTGGGCGTGTTGATGAAGCCGATGGTGTAGCCGTCGGGTTGGGCGCGCGCCAGTTCGGTGAAACCGATGGCGCCACCGGCGCCCGGGCGGTTCAACACCACGATGCGCGCGTCATTGCCCAGGTATTTCTGCAGGAACGGCGCCATCATGCGCGCCACCAGGTCAGTGCCGCCTCCGGGGCCGTAGGACACGATCAGGTTGATGGGTCGCTCCGGGTAGCCGGCTGCCTGGGCACTGCCGCCAAAGAAGGCGGCGCCTGACAGCAGGGCGGCGGACGCGGCCAGTGCGCGCAGCATGCGGCGCTTGTTGGGATGTTGCATGGTTGTCTCCTCGGGGGATGGGTCGGCGGCTTGGTGCCGCGCTGTTTTTTCAGGGGGCAACGCCGTGGTGGCGTTGCGGGCATTGCGTTACTTCAGTCTGGCGATGCGTGCCGCGGCGACGGGCCAGACTTCGGGGTTGAGCAGCTGGGGGGGGCGTTCGCCGCGCAGCATCGCGATCAGTTGGGTCGCGGAGGACTGCGCGACGTTGCGCCGGGCCTCGTGGGTGACGCCCGCGGTGTGGAAGGTCGCCACCACGTTGGGTAGCCCCAGCAACGGCGCATCGCGCGAAGGCGGTTCCTGCTGCCAGACGTCCAGGCCGGCGCCGCGCAGGTGCCCGCCACTCAAGGCGTCATACAGGGCGGCTTCGTCATGGATGCCGCCGCGTGCGGTCGAGAGGAATACGGCGTCCGGCTTCATGGCGGCAAACGCGCGCGCGTCGATCAGGCCGCGCGTGGACGCGTCCAGCGGGCAATGCAGCGACACCACGTCCGATTGCGCCAACAGGTCAGCCAGCCCAACCGGTTCGGCGCCGCGGCTGCGGATGGTGTCGGCGTCCAGCAGCGGGTCATGCGCAATCACTCGCATGCCGAAGGCTTGCGCGATGCGGGCGACCCGCGAACCGATTTGTCCGATGCCCACCAGGCCGATCACCGTGCCATGGACCTCGTGGCCCATCAGGTCTTCGCGGGAAAAGCCGGTGTCGTGGCGCAAGCGTTGATGCGATTCGACGACGCGGCGCTGCACCGCCAGCAGCAGCGCGTACGTGTGTTCGGCGACCGACGCTGCGTTGCCGCCCGCCTGGTTCACGACGGCGATGCCGGCTGCCGTGCAGGCCGGCACGTCGACCGTGTCGTAGCCCGCGCCGCCGGAAGACACGCACACCAGATCCGGGCATTGCGAAATCAAATCCGCGTTCACGAACCATTGCCGGGGCAGTTCATCGCGGGCGGCGGACACGTGATAGGCATGGGCGGTCTTCAGTCCGGCCAACGTGCGCGCATCGTCGCCGCGCGCCGGCAGCACCGACAAGCCGATGCCGGGCTCTGCACCGATCAGCTGGTCGAACACCGGGTTCAGCCACAGGTCGAGCCGGCACAGGCGTTTGGGGAAGTCTTGTTGAGAGGAACCGAAATCCGGCATTGCGCGTTGTCTCCGTCTAGGCATGGTGTCTTTTGAGGCGACTCTACCCGTGCCAAAACCGGAGATAAAGCGAATAATTTTCGGAGTTAAGGGCGACTTTTAGTAAACAGTTGTCCCGTTCACACCATTCCAGCCGGCGCATCGAAATCCAGCGTGTCTTGCGCCAACACGCGCAGGCTTTCCAGCATGGGCCGCGTGTCGTCGCGCCGCCACTGGAAGGTGTAGGGCAGGGGGCGCAGGGGCGCGAGCCCCGGCAGGCGGTGCAGATCGCCGCGCTGGATCAGGATGCGCGCCCAGGCGGTGGGCAGGAAACCCAGCCCCAGACCCTGGCGCAGCATGCCGGCGATGGCGCCCCAGCTGTTGCAGCATTGGGTGCGGCCAGGCGATATGCCTTGTTCGGTCAGCCAGTCGTCCAGCATGCGGATCACGCCCGAGCTTTGCGGCTGCGTGATCAACGTCAGCCCCGGCAGGTCGGCGGGGGTCAGCGCCGCCGGGTCCGGCACCGCGCGGGAAGACGCCACCCATTCGAAGTCCGCGCTGCCGATCAGGTGCGACGCGATGGACGCGCGCGACGACGGGCCGGCGATCACGGCGAAATCCAGATCGCCTTCTTCCAGCCCGCGTTCCACCAGTTCGCCCACGCCGACGTACGGTTCCACCAGCAGGTTGGGGTGCGCGCGCTGGATCTCCTCGATCAGCCGCGGCATCCAGGTGATGGACGTGAGCTCTCCCGCGCCAAACCGGCACCGCCCGGAATACGTCAGGTTGTTGCTGGCCTGCTGCATGAACTGGTCGGCGTTGCGCAGCAGGTCCTTGGCGTGCGGCACCAGTTGTTCGCCCAGGGCGGTCAGCGTGGCGCTGCGCGCACTGCGGCTGAACAGGTCCGCGCCGATGGACGCTTCCAGTTCCCCGATGCGCTTGGACAGCGACGATACGGAGATATTCAGCCGGTTGGCGGCGATGGCGAAGTTTTTGCAGGTGGCAGCCCAGTAGAAGGCTTCAAGTTGCTTAAGCGTCATGGCGGTGGGAGCGGTGGCGGAAGCCGGAATCGAGGGCGAATAAAAGTGTAATAACCAATATCGATAAAGTCACTTTATTCAAAATGGCGCCGCGCCTATAGTCATCCGCCATTCCCACGACAACAGCGCGGCGGCCCCTGCCCAGGCTGGCCGACCGCCGCGAGGAGCACTCAGCCATGTCCGACCCCCTGCGTCATCTGCTCAGCCTGCACGACTTCGAGGCGGCTGCGAAGCGGCGATTGCCCAAGCCGATCTACGCCTATGTGTCCGGGGCGGTGGAAGACGGGCAGTCCGAGCGCGGCAACCGGCAGGCGTTTGCCCAGTATGGCTTTCGGCCCAAGGTGCTGGTGGACGTGTCCCAACGCAGCACGCGGGCGATGGTGCTGGGACGCGCGTACTCGGCGCCGGTCGGCGTGGCGCCGATGGGGATTTCGGCGCTGTCCAGCTACCGGGGCGACATCGTGCTGGCCCGTGCGGCGGCAGACGCGGACGTGCCATGCATCATGAGCGGGTCGTCGTTGATCCGGCTGGAGGAAGTCATGCAAGCCGCGCCGGGCACGTGGTTCCAGGCCTACCTGCCGGGCGACGAGGCGCAGATCGCGGCCTTGATCGACCGCGTGGCGGCGGCCGGGGTGACGACGCTGGTGCTGACGGTGGATACGCCGGTGGCCGCGAACCGCGAGAACAACGTGCGGGCGGGCTTTTCGACGCCGCTGCGGCCCAGTGCGACGCTGGCTTGGCAGGGGCTGACGCATCCGCGCTGGCTGTTCGGCACTTTCTTGCGCACACTATGGCGCCATGGCATGCCGCACTTCGAGAACAACTACGCGACGCGCGGCGCGCCGATCCTGTCGGCCAACGTGCTGCGCGATTTTTCAGACCGGGGCCATCTGAACTGGCAGCATGTGGCGGCTATCCGCCGCCGCTGGAAGGGGCAGATGGTGATCAAGGGCATCCTGCATCCTGACGATGCGCGCACGGCGCGCGCGCAGGGCATGGACGGGGTGATCGTGTCGAACCATGGCGGCCGGCAGCTGGACGGCAGCATGTCGCCTTTGCAGGCCTTGCCGGCGGTGGTGGACGCCGCCGGCGGCATGGACGTGATGCTGGACAGCGGCGTGCGGCGCGGCTCGGACGTGCTGAAGGCCATGGCGCTGGGCGCGCGTTGCGTCTTCGTGGGCCGGCCTTTCAACTATGCGGCGGCGGTGGCGGGGCAGCGCGGCGTGGCCCACGCGATCGGCCTGATCGTGGAAGAGGTCCGGCGCAACATGGGGCTGTTGGGCGTGGTGGACGTGAAGGCGGTCAGCGCGGATTGCATCGTGCGTCTGCCTGCCGCGTAGGCCGGTCGGCGCCAGCAGCCGGCTTGGCCTGGAGTGCGGGCACCTCTATCAAGCGGCGCTGTCCGCCAAGCGTCAATCCGTCAGGTCTTTGACCGCCCGCTCGATCAGTCCCTGCAGCCAGGCCAGGGCGGCATCCGCCGGCGCCCGGCGGCTGCTGACCATGTCGATGCCGAAGGGGCCCGGGTCCACTTCGGGCGGCAATGGCCGCAGGCTGAGCGCTTGCCCGGCCAATCGCAGCGCCGCGCGGCGCGCCAGGGTGGCGATCAGGTCCGTGCCGACCACCGCGTGCGGCAAGGCGACGATATGCGCGAACGTGCAGGCGACTCGGCGCTTGCGGCCCAGCCGCGCCAGGCTGGCGTCGACCACGCCGCGGGCCGAACCGTCGTCGCTGGGCACGAACAACGCGTGGGGAAGCGCCACATAGCGGTCCAGGGTCAGCTTGCGGCCGCGCAAACCCGGGTGCTGCTTGTCGGCGATGCAGACGAACGATTCGTCATACAAGGGCATGACGCGCATGCGCTTGGGCGGGCTGAGGTGCCCGCCGATGGCAACGTCCACGCTGCCGTTGTCCAGTTGTTCATAGATGGTGGCGCGGTCCAGCCGGGCCACCCGGAGATCGGCCGCGGGCGCCTCGCGCCGCAGCCGGGCAACGATGTGCGGCACCAGCACGACGTCGGCGTAGTCGCTGGCCGCCAGCGTGAAGCGCCGGCCGTCGGCGGCGGCCGGGTCGAAGCCCGCGCCTTGCGCCAGGGCGCGGCGGACCTGATCCAGCGCGCTGCTGATGGCGGGCATCAGCGCGACCGCGTGGTCGGTGGGCTGCATGCCGTCGGCGGTGCGCACGAAAAGCTCGTCATTGAAGACACGGCGCAGGCGGTTGAGGGCGCTGCTGACCGAAGGCTGGGCGCGGTGGATGCGCTGCCCGGCCAGGGTCACGTTGCGCGTTTCGTACAGGGCTTCGAAGGCGACCAGCAGGTTCAGGTCGACGGCAGATAGATTCATGCCATCAATAGTACGAATAACGATTATCGATTTCAACAATTGGTAGGCGCGCTTCTACCATGGCTGGCATGGATATAGAAAAGGAACATGCCATGCCCACCGTGCTCATCACCGGAATCGAACCCTTCGATGGCGAATCGCTGAACCCGTCTTGGGAGGCGGCGCGACGCCTGGACGGCCAGGAGGTGGCCGGCGCCCGCCTGGTGGCGCGCCAATTGCCCTGCGTGATCGGCAAGGTGGTGGGCGTGCTGCGGCAGGCGATCGAAGACGTGCAGCCGGATCTGGTGATCTGCCTGGGCCAGGCGGGCGGGCGTAGCGACGTGACGGTCGAGCGGGTGGCCATCAACGTGGTGGATGCGCGCATTCCAGACAACGACGGCCATCAACCCATCGATGAACCGGTGGTGGCGGGCGGCCCGGCGGCGTACTTCTCATCGCTGCCCATCAAGGCCATTGTGCGAGACCTACGTGCGGGCGGCGTGCCGGCGTCGGTGTCGCTGACGGCGGGCACGTACAACTGCAACACCATCTTCTATGGCCTGGCCCATTTCATCGCCACGGAGCGGCCCGCGCTGCGCGGCGGTTTCGTGCACGTGCCGTATCTGCCCGAAATGGCGACCCGCCACCCTGGCGCGCCCAGCCTGGCGCTGGACGTTCTGGTACACGGCGTGAAGATCATGGTGGCGACGTCGCTGGCCGTGACCCAGGACATCAAGGTCGGCGGCGGCGCGCTGCATTGACACGGAGCAATCGACAATGAGCACATTCGCAAGCCCGGACGCCTTCGCGTTGGACGGCGTGACGTTCCAGCATCGGCGGGTCCCGGTGGACGGCCTGGGTTATCACGTGGTGGAAGGGGGCGCAGGCCCGGCGCTGATCCTGCTGGCGGGCTTTCCGCAGAGCTGGTACGCGTGGCGCCGGGTCATGCCGCTCTTGGCGCCACATTTCCGCGTGTTCGCGGTGGACCTGCCCGGGCAGGGCGATTCGGACAAGCCGCTGGATGGCTACGATACGCGCACCGCCGGCGAGCGGCTGCGCGCCTTGTTCCACACCATGGGCCTGACGCGCTACGCGCTGGCGGGCCATGACATCGGCGCCTGGATCGCGTACCCGTATGCGGCGCGTTACGCCGCCGAGGTCGAGCGCCTGGTGCTGCTGGACGCCAACATTCCCGGGGTGACGTTGAAGCCCGCCATCGAGCTCGGGCCAGACAACTGGAAGAGCTGGCATTTCCTGTTCAACAGCGTGCCGGACCTGCCCGAAGCCTTGCTGGCCGGGCGCGAGCGCATCCTGATCGAGTGGTTCTTTTCGCGCAAGACCGCCAACAAGCCAGGGGTCTTCAGCCGCGCGGATATCGACGAGTACGAGCGCGTGTATCAAACCTTGGGCGGCCTGCGGGGCATGCTGGGGTACTACCGCGCGGCGGTGGAAGACGCGGCGCAGAACCGGGCGCTGCGCGATACGCCGCTGACAGTGCCGGTGCTGGCGCTGGGTGGGGACCGGGGCAGCGCACCGGATTTGCACCAGGCCTTGAAGCCCTTGGCGCAAGACCTGCAAGGCGGCGTGCTGGAGGATTGCGGCCACTATCTGCCCGAAGAGCAGCCGCGCGAACTGGCGCGCCGCATGTTGGCGTTCCTAACGCAGGGCCGCGCCTAGCACGCGCCGCGCGCTATTTTCACATTGCGTATCGGTATTTGTTGCGCGCATGGGGCGCCCCTATCCTGTTTTCACCAAACAGACAGGGGCAGCCCATGAGCACGCTAACACGCACGCGGCTGGAGATCCGGCCGCTTTCCGTCTTCACCGGCGCCGAGATCCACGGCGTGGACCTGACCCGCCCATTGCGCGACGACGAGGTCGAACAGATCAGGGCGGCGCTGCTGCGCTGGAAGGTGGTCTTCTTCCGCGACCAGCACATCGACCACGCGCAGCATCTGGCTTTTGCGCAGTATTTCGGGCGGCCGACCTCGGCGCATCCGTACGACGCCAATCCGCCTGAAGGCTATCCGCAGATCCGCACGATCTCGTCCAGATCGACGACGGGGCGGCGCGGCGAGCGCTGGCACACGGACGTGACCGGCGTGGTCAATCCGCCGGCAGGATCCATTCTGCGCGCGGGGCGCCAGGTGCCGGCTTACGGCGGCGACACGGTCTTCACCAACCTGGTAGCGGCCTATGAGCACTTGTCGCCCGCGTTGCGCGCGCTGGCCGACACGCTGTGGGCACGCCACCAGTTCGGCGGCTACAACGGCGATCTCGACAATCAGACGGTCTACGCGCAACGCGTGCAAGCCAGCCCGCTGGTGTCCGAGCATCCCGTGGTGCGGGTGCTGCCCGAAACGGGCGAGCGTGCCTTGTTCGTGAACCCTGGCTTCACGCGCCGCATCAAGGACGTGAACGAAGAGGAAAGCCGCCACCTGCTGAACCTGTTCTTCGAGGAAATCACCCGGCCCGAGTACACCGCGCGCTTCCGCTGGGAGCCCGGCAGCATCGCGTTCTGGGACAACCGCGCCACCGCGCACCAGGGGCCGGGCGATTTCGCTTATCTGGACGTGGAGCGCGTGCTGTACCGCATCACGCTTGAGGGCGATGTGCCCGTGGGCGTGGACGGCCGGCATTCGAATGCCGTGCTGGGCAAGCCGTTCAGCGCGTTCGGCGTGGACGCGGGAGCGGCGGCATGAGTATCAAGCAAACATTGTCCGGCAAGCGGGCGTGGCGCGCCGGCCTGGGCTTGCTGGCGGGCATGGTGCTGGGGGCAGGGCTGTTGAGCAATTTCGCGGGGTCGGCGCCCGTGCCGGGTGAAGACGCCAACCGCTATCCGAACCGCCCGGTCAAGATCGTCGTCCCGGTCTCGGCCGGCGGCAGCGCGGATAAGCTGGCGCGCACGGTGGCGCAGAAGCTGGGCGAGAAATGGCACCAAAGCGTGGTGGTCGAGAACCAGCCCGGCGCCAGCAGCGCCATCGGCAACGCGGCGGTCGCGCACGCGCGGGGCGATGGCTATACCTTGCTGCTGAGCGGAGATGCCTTGTCGCTGAACGCCCTGCAGCCGGGCAAGCTGCCCTATGACCCGGGCAAGGACCTGCAGGGGGTGACCAAGGCGGTTGTGAATCCGCAAATGCTGGTGGTGCGGCCGGGGCTGGGCGTGAAGACCTTCCAGGAATTCGTCGCGCTGGTCAAGCGGCGGCCGGGGGAGATATCGCTGGCCTTGCCGGGCGGCACCGGCAGCTTGCAGCATTTGGCGGTGGAGCTGCTGAACGAACGTATCGGCGCCAAGACCAATCAGATTCCCTACCCGGGCGGCGGGCCGGCCACGCTGGACGTGCTGGGCGGGCACGTGGACGCCATGCTGATCACGTTGGCCGCGGCCACCGAGAACGTCCGCAACGGCAAGCTGGTGGCCTTGGCCGTCACCACGCCGTACCGGTCCAAGGCGCTGCCGGATGTGCCGACGATCCAGGAGGCCGGACTGGCGGACTACGTGGTGGAAAGCTGGCAAGGGTTCTCGGTGCCGGCCTCGACGCCGCGCGCCATCGTGGACCGCATCAACCGCGACGTAGTGGCGGTGCTGCGTGAACCCGAGACCGCGGCACTGCTGGAAAACCTGGGGTTCACCATTGCGGCGACATCGCCCGAAGCCGTGGACCAGACGGTGCGCGACGACATCGCGACCTATCGCCGCGTGATCGTTTCGGCGCAAGTGAAGCTGAAGTAGCGCGGCTTCGTGTCATATCGTTATAAGCGCGGGCGCGTCTTCCCCTGGGGAAACGTCGCCCCGCATATGGATATCTGAAAGTCTTCTTTGTCTTGCCGGCCCGCGGCACGCAGCATGGACCTCCGTTCACTGCATACGACAAGACGACAACATGGCAATTCGCAAGATACCGGGCGCAGCCCGCACCGCAATCGCGCTGGCGCTGGCTTTGGCCGCCGGCTCCGCCCACGCCGACGCCACCCTGGACAAGATCAAGGAACGGGGCACCGTCACCATCGGCGTGCTGGCCAACGGCGGCGTGTTCGGTTCGCTGGACCCCGCCACACAGCAGCTGGTGGGCTGGAACCCGGAACTGGCGCGTGAGCTGGCCCGCGGCCTGGGGGTGAAGGCGGAGCTGGTGCAGGTGCAGACCGCCACCCGCACGCAGTTCCTGATTTCCGGCAAGGTGGACTTGCTGATCGCATCCATGGAACTGAACCCGGAGCGCGCCGAGATCCTGGGCTATGCCCCCACGCCGTTCTTCCGGGTCGGCGGCGCGGCGGCCACCCTGAAAACCAGCGGCATCACCCAGTGGGAAGACCTGCGCGGCAAGCCCGTGTGCGTGTCGCAAGGCAGCAGCTTCGCCAAGCCCCTGTCGGCCGACTACGGCGCCGTGGTCAAGGGCTACAAGAGCTCATCCGATTCGCTGCTGGCATTGCGCGGCGGCCAGTGCGTGGCGGCCGTGCACGATTCCACGCTGATTCACCCCTTGCTGCGCAGCAATCCGGAATGGGCCGACTACCACGCGCCCATCGCCACCGAGGTGCTGCCGGCCAATTCCGTCGTGTGGACGCGCAAGGGCGAGGCCGACACCATCGCCGCCGTCGACAAGGTGGTTCAGGACTGGCACCGCACCGGCTGGCTGATCGCCACGGAAAAGCGCCTGGGTATCGAGCCGGCGCAGCCGCTGCTGCAGGAACTGAACGCGAAATACAAGCAAGGCAGCTGAGCGCGGGCTGCGAAAGGGACGGAATGTAGAAATGAGGCACATCAGCATGAAGACAACAGGATGGAAAACGGCCGCCGCCGTTGCGTTGGCGGGTTTGGCCGGATTGGCCAGCAATGCCGCGCAGGCGGACGCCACGTTGGACAAGGTCAAACAACGCGGCAAGATCGTGATCGGCGTGGACGGGGCCAGCCCGCCGTTCGGCGTCCTGGATCCGGCGACCGGAAAGGTCGGCGGCTTTCAGACCGAACTGGGCGCGGACATTGCAAAGCGCCTGGGCGTGACGCTGGAAACCGTGCCGGTCACGGCGTCCACGCGCGTGCAGTTTCTGCAGGCCGGCAAGGTCGACCTGTTGATCGCCAACATCCAGTGGACGCAAGAGCGCAGCGAAATCCTGAGCTACGCGCCCACGCCCTATAACCTGGTGGGCGGCGCGGCGATGGTGTCGAAGAAAAGCGGCATCAAGCGCTGGGAAGACCTGAAAGGCAAGGTGGCCTGCGTGTCGCAAGGCAGCAACTTCGCCAAGCCCTTGCAGGACACCTATGGCGCGGTGGTCAAGGGCCTGCGCAACATCCCCGAATCGCTGCTGGCGCTCAAGGGCGGCAGCTGCGACGCGTCGGTGCACATCCAGCCGGCGCTGTATGAGACCTTGCACGGCCCGAACGGCAAGGAATGGAATGACTTCGAACTCGCCACTTCCGACCAGTTGATCCCGTCGCCGACGGTCATCTGGACCCGCCGCAACGAAGCCGATACGCGCGCGTTCGTCGACGGCGTGATCCAGGATTGGCTGAAGACGGGTTTGCTGGTCAAGGAGGCCGACCGCCATGGCGTGCCGGCGGACTATCTGAAGCAGGCGACCGCGCAGGCGCAAGCCGGCAAATTCGACAGCGCGCCGCCCGAGGCGCAGGCCAAGCCATGACGGCGGGCGTCGCCGATTCCCTGCTGGCCGCCCTGCGTGCCCGGCTGGGGCAGGACTGGGTGTGGACAGGCGCGGACGCCGCGCCGTATCTGACGGACCAGCGCGGCCGCCTGCACGGGCAGGCACTGGCCGTGGCGCGTCCGGCGGATGCCGAGGAAGTGGCGGCCGTGTTGCGCCTGTGCCGCGCGGCGGGCGTGCCGGTCGTGCCGCAGGGCGGCAACACCGGCTTGATGGGCGGCGCCACACCGGACGCGGGAGGACAGGCGGTATTGCTGTCGCTGGGCCGCCTGAACCGGGTGCTGGCGCTGGATACCGACAACGACACCATCACGGTCCAGGCCGGCTGTGTGCTGGCCGCCGTGCAGGCGGCCGCGCGCCAGGCCCACCGACTGTTCCCCTTGAGCCTGGGCTCGGAAGGCAGTTGCACCATTGGCGGCAACCTGTCCACCAACGCGGGCGGCACGCAGGTGCTGCGCTACGGCAATACCCGGGAACTGACGCTGGGGCTGGAGGTCGTGACCGCCGAAGGCGAGATCTGGGACGGCCTGCGCGGCCTGCGCAAGGACAACACCGGCTATTCGCTGCGCGACCTGTATATCGGCAGCGAGGGCACGCTGGGCGTCATCACCGCGGCCACGCTCAAGCTGTATCCATTGCCGGGCGGGCAGGGCAGTGCTTTCGTCGGCTTTCCGTCCATCGACGCGGCATTGGCGTTCCTGTCGTTGGCGCGTCAGCGTCTGGGCGCGGCGTTGACGGGTTTTGAACTGATCAGCCAGCCCGTGCTGGAGCTGGTGGCCAGCCACGTGCCAGAACAGCCGCAGCCCCTACCGGGCTTGGGCCAGCCCTGGTACGCCTTGCTGGAGGCTTCATCGGAAACGCCCGACGGGGCAGGCGCCGCGTTGCTGCGCTTGGGGCAGGAGGCGCTGGAGTCCGGCCTCTTGGCGGATGCGGTGATCGCGCACAACCTGCAGCAGTCGGCGGCGTTCTGGCGCTTGCGCGACGAGGCGATCGGCTTGGCGCAGGCGCGCGACGGCGGCAACGTCAAGCACGACATCTCGGTGCCGATCTCGCGCGTGCCGGCATTTCTGCGCGGCGCGGCCGATGCGTTGCGTGCGTTGGACCCGGGGCTGCGGCCAATGGCGTTCGGCCATCTTGGCGACGGCAACCTGCACTACAACGTGTCGCACGATCCCTCGCGGCCCGTGCGCCATCTGTTCGAACTGGAAGACCGCATCCACGATCTCGTGCATGCGCAGGCGCACGGGCAGGGCGGGTCGATCAGCGCCGAACATGGCATCGGCCAGGTCAAGCGCGACACGCTGCCCCGATACAAGAGCCCGCTGGAATTGACCCTGATGCGCCGCATCAAGCAGGCGCTGGACCCTTTGAACCTGATGAATCCCGGAAAGGTACTGTCATGACCGAAACCCTCTTTCCCGGCGTGTTGTCCCGCCGTGCCCGCAGCGCCGAATTGTCACCCATCGCCGCGGCTGGGGCTCGCGCCGCGCGTCTGGCGGCCGAGGGCCGCTCGATCATCGTGCTGACCTCGGGCGAGCCCGATTTCGATACGCCTGCCCCGATCAAGGATGCCGCCAGCGCGGCGCTGGAGCGTGGCCAGACCAAGTACACCCCCACCGCGGGCACGGCGGCGCTGCGCCGCGCCGTGGCGGATGGCTACCGCCAGCGCCACGGGCTGGAGGTCGATGCGTCCAACGTCATCATTTCCAATGGCGGCAAGCAGGTGATCTACCTGGCGCTGAACGCCACCCTGGACGACGGCGACGAGGTCATCGTTCCGGCCCCGTACTGGCCGACGTTCCCCGACGCGGTGCGCATCAACGGCGGCGTGCCGGTGATCGTCGGCACGCGCGCCGAAGACGGCTTCAAGCTGACGCCCGACGCGCTGCGCGAGGCGATCACGCCGCGCACCAAGTGGCTGATCCTGAACTCGCCCGGCAACCCGACTGGCGCCGTCTATACCGCCGACGAATTGCGGGCGCTGGCGCAAGTGCTGCGGGCCGCGCCGCAGGTGCTGGTGCTGTGGGACGAGATGTACGAAGAGATCTGGTTCGGCCAGCCGCCCGCGCACCTGTTGCGCGCCGCGCCCGACCTGGCTGGCCGCACGCTGGTCGTCAACGGCGTGTCCAAGGCCTATGCCATGACCGGGTGGCGGATCGGCTGGGGCACAGGCCCAGCGGCCTTGGTCCATGCGCTGGAAGCGGTGCAGTCGCAGGTGTCTTCCGGTCCCAGCTCGCTGGGCCAGGCGGCCGCATTGGCGGCCTTGCAAGGCGCGGCGGACGGCTTCGTCGATACCGCCCGCAAGGCCTACGAACGCCGTGCGCAACGGGTCGTGAACGGCCTGGCCGCGGTGCCCGGCGTACAGGTGCACGCGCCGCAGGGCTCGTTCTTCGCCTGGGTCGGCGTGGGCGGGCTGATCGGTGCATCGCGCCCCGACGGCCGGCGCATCGAAGACGATGGCGACGTCGTGGACTGGCTGCTGGAATCCGAGGGCGTGGCGGTGGTGCGCGGCGCGGCGTACGGCTTGTCGCCGTACCTGCGCCTGTCCTTCGCCGCGTCTGACGCCAATATCGACGCAGCGCTGGAACGCATCGGCCGGGCGGTGGCGGCGTTGGCCCTGCCGCAGACGCTGGAGGCCGCCGCATGATCGATTCGGTGTTGCATGCCTGGGTGGCGTTCTTCAAACCGCTGGGCCTGAACTACAGCTTTGTGCAGGACCCGGGCGAACTGTCGGCGTTCGGGCACGGCCTGCTGGTGACGCTGCAACTGTGCGCCTGGACCATTCCGGTCAGCCTGCTGTTCGGCGTGCTGATCGCGGCGGCGTTGACCAGCGGCCGGCCGTGGCTGGCGCGGCCCTTGCAGGCCTTCGTGGAAGTCACCCGCAATACGCCCACGCTGGTGCAGCTGTACTGCGCGTTCCTGGTGCTGAACATGCTGATCACGCAGAAGCTGGGCGGCGGCAATCCGATCACCCCGTTTGCGTGGGTGGTGATCGTGGTGGCCTTGCACAAGGGCGTGTTCCATGCGGAAGCCCTGCGCGCAGGGATCGAGGCCGTGCCGCAGGTGACTATGGAAGCCGCGCGGTCGCTGGCGTTCTCGCGGCGGCAGATCCTGACGCAGGTGCAGCTGCCGCTGGCGGTGCGCTTTGCCTTGCCGGCCCTGGTCAACAACCTGGTGGACCTGGTGAAGATGACCGCCATCGCGTCGGCCATCGCGGTGGGCGACGTGACCTATGAGTCCATCATGATCTGGTCGCACCGCGACAACGTGCTGGAGCTGCTGCTGCTGATCCTGCTGTACTTCGGCTTGCTGACCTGGCTGGTCAGCGTGGCGGGCCGCTGGCTGGAAGACCGTTTGAGGATGCCCGGCTATGGCCAATGACCTTGCATTGCAGGCCGGCCGCGCGCAGGCCGCCGGGCGTTTCCTGCCGGCCTTGCTGCGCGACCCGTGGTTCGGGCTGTTGCTGGCGCTGGTGGCGCTGGGCGTCGTGTGGGCCGTGACAGGCACCACGCCTGCCGCCGTGCAGGCGCTGTGGCATTGGTCGCCAGCGTTGCTGCGCGGCCTGGGGATGAACATCCAGATCAGCGTGCTGGCGATGGCCTTGGGCACGGTGGTCGGGCTGGTGGTGGGCGCATTGTCCCTGTCGCCGTCCCGGCTGCTGCGGCGCATCACGCGCGCGTACGTGCTGCTGTTTCGCAATGCGCCCATCCTGGTGCTGGTGTATTTCACGACCTATGTGTTCCCGTTCGAGGTGAACCTGGCGGGGTGGTATCTGCCGTTCCCGGACTGGATCAAAGTCGTGATCGGGCTGGGGCTGCCCGCCAGCGCCAACGTGGCCGAAATCTTCCGCGGCGCGATCCAGTCGATTCCCAGCGCGCAATGGGAGGCCGCGCAGTCGCTGGCGTTCAAGCGCACGCAGATCTTCCGGATGATCGTGTTGCCGCAGTGCGTGCGGCGGATGCTGCCGTCCTGGATGAACCTGATGGCCAGCATCACCATGAGCACGTCGCTGGCCTCGCTGGTGGGCGTGCACGATCTCGTCGACACGGCCACCGTCGCCAGCAACACCGTCGCGCGCAGCGACTTCACCATCCTGGTCTATTTCACGCTATTGGCGCTTTTCTTCGCCTATTGCTATCCCATCGCGCGTTGGACGCGGTATCTGGAACGACGCCATGAGCACTACTGATATTTCCCCGCTGGTCAGCCTGCGGGACGTCCACCTGGCTTTCGGCGATACCGAGGTGCTCAAGGGCATCGACGTGGAGGTCAAGCCGGGGCAGGCGGTGTCCATCATCGGGCCGTCCGGCTCGGGCAAATCGACCATCCTGCGCTGCATCACCGGCCTGCTGCGTCCGCAGCGCGGTTCGATCCAGGTGGGCGGCGTGCGCGTGGACGGCCTGAAGACGGAAACGGACTTCATCGCGCTGCGCAAGCGCGTGGGCTTCGTCTTCCAGCAATACAACCTGTTCCCGCACCTGAGCGTGCTGGAGAATCTGGTGATATCGCCCATCAAGGTGGGCGGGCAGCCGCGGGCGCAGGCCGAGGCGCGCGCCCGCGAGCTGCTGGCCAAGGTGCGCATGGACCACAAGGAACGCGCCTACCCGGGTGAGCTATCGGGCGGCCAGCAGCAGCGGGTGGCCATCGCGCGCGCGCTGACGCTGCAGCCCGAACTGATCCTGTTCGACGAAGTGACCTCCGCGCTGGATCCCGAGATGGTAGGGGAGGTGCTGACCGTGATCCGCGACCTGGTGCAGGACGGCCTGACCTGCATGCTGGTGACGCATGAGATGCGCTTTGCCGAAGAGGTCAGCGACACCGTGTACTTCACCGAGGCGGGCCGCATCGTGGAATCCGGCCCCCCGTCGCGCATCTTCGGTTCGCCGCAAAGCGAACGCACGCGCGCCTTCCTGCAGCGTTCGTCCGGCGCCGCCGTGGCCCGTCAATCCTCGCCTGACCCTATCGCAAGCTACCTGACATTCGATCCGCTGCGCCTGGCGGTGTGATCCCCACTGGAGTCTGACCATGAGCACTGAATCCGCAATTTCCAAAGAACGCCGCCAGCAGGTGCAGGCGGCGCTGTCCGATATCCAACGCCTGCTGGGCGACAGCGCTGTGACTCGTGAGGGGCTGGCCGCGGTGACCGCGCGCCTGGAGCAACTGGCGCAGCGCCAGGAGCTGTTTCCCGTGTCCGACTTCCCGCCGCCCGCGGCCGGGCAGGGGGTGGGCGCGTCCACCCGCTACCGCCTGAACCCCGACGATGCGCCCGGCGTGCCGGCGCTGTATCTGAATTCGATCAATCCGGGCAAGACCACGCTGCCGCATAACCATACGACCTGGGCGACCATCGTGGCGCTGTCCGGGCAGGAACTGAATCGCGTATACCGCCGCAGCGACGACGGCTCGCAGGAAGGGCGCGCCACGCTGGAGCAGGTGCGCGAGGTGGTGGTGCAACCCGGGCAGTCCGTGTCGTTCCTGGCCGACGACATCCATAGCATTCACGTCACCGGCGACACGCCGACGCTGCATTTCCACCTTTACGGGCAGCCGCTGGAAACATTGTCGGGGCGCATCGGCATCGATCTGGCCACCGGCCAGATCCTGAACTACAACGCCACCCAGATGAAGCCCGGCCAAGAGGTGCGCGCATGAGCCTCGACCACGCGCAAGTGCAGACCCGGCTGGTGCATGCCGGATCGCCGGAATTGAAGGGCGGCTCGGGGCCGGTGAACGTGCCGGTGGTGCGCACCAGCACCGTGCGCTTTGCCGATACCGCCACCCATGCCGCCCTGAACAAGCAGCGCGCCGCGGGTGATCGCGTGGCGACGTACGGGCGTCACGGGCTGGATACCCACCAGGCGCTGGAGGAGGCGGTGGCCTCGCTGGAGGGCGGCTACCGGACGGTGCTGGCGCCATCCGGCCTGTCGGCGATTGCGCTGGTGCTGTTGGCGACGCTGGCGCCGGGCGACCATGCGCTGGTCGCCGACAGCGTCTATTCGCCCGTGCGCAAGGTCGACAAGTCGCTGCTGCAACGCTATGGCATCGAGGTCGAGTACTTCTCGCCCGCGCAGGATGCGCTGGAATCGCGCATCCGGCCCAACACGCGGCTGCTGTATCTGGAATCCCCCAGTTCTCTGCTGTTCGAAGTGCTGGACCTGCCCGCGCTGGCTGCCACGGCACGGCGCCATGGCGTGCTGGTCGCGGCCGACAATACCTGGAGCGGCGGCCTGTACTACCAGCCGCTGGCGCTGGGCGCGAACATCTCGATCCAGGCGGCCACCAAATACCTGGCCGGCCATTCGGACGTGATGATGGGGGTGGTCACCGTGGACAGCGCGGAACTGGCGCAGCAGATCGGCGTGGCGTACGACGCGCTGGGCCTGTCCGTGGGCGCGGACGATGCGTATCTGACCTTGCGCGGCCTGCGCACGCTGGACGTGCGGCTGGCGCGCCATCAGGCCAATGCGCTGGCCGTGGCCGAATACCTGGCGCGGCACGCGGACGTGGCGCGCGTGTACTACCCGGCCCTGGCGCAAGACGCGGGCCATGCGTTGTGGCGACGCGACTTCAGCGGCGCAAGCGGCCTGGTGT
>CAUSDE010000085.1:0-22404 GCA_963530045.1 uncultured Achromobacter sp. | reverse complement strand
GCGGCCTACGGCCGCTGCCTTCAGATTCCCTCGGGCGCATCAAGGTTGCGCGCCACCCCCCGACCCCGCCGACGAGCTGCGCCGTCTTGGTTCGCGCGCTGCCAGGTTCCCGATTACTGACGGGATTTGCGTCGCCCGCCTCATGCGTCCGCGCGGGCGGCCGCATTCGGCATACGCATTGTCGAAGCGTCGGAGCAGTGATCGCTTGCGCGCCGGTGAAGAGCAGCTTGCTAATGATCCCCGCAGTCACGGGGTGGGGTGGAGCGACGGGTGGCGCGCGGCAGAGAGCTGTGTGCGTAGCCAGACCTGCGCGCGCGCCACCCGTCTAACAGGGAGACTGTCGTGTGGGCTGGCACTGACGCTCATCTGCCCTAAACGACGCGAGAGAAGAACTCCCACAACGCCACCCACACGCGAAGCGAACTTCACCACGACGCAAGACGATGCGTAAGCTCCCAAAGGCCGCCCGCGCGGCCGGCCGGGAGCGGGCCCCGCAAGATCCTCCACCACTCAAAATTGTTGACGAGAACGCAAGTACACGATTCTCCCCGGCGGCGATGGAATTGCAGCCACCAGAGCCCGTCGGGTTGGCGGCCTGGGGCGCGAGGGGCGTCGATAAGCCTGAGGGAATCTGAAGGCAGCCGCCGTAGGCGGCAACGAAGATGACGACGGGGCAGTCCGGAGCGAAGGCTCGGGACCGCAATCGTTGACCCTCGTGCCCCAGGCCGCCGACCCGATGGGCGTCTAAAGAACGCCCATCCGCCACAAAAAAACTACGCTAATTCCCGAAGCAACAATTCCCAGAACTTCAACCGCTGCTCCAACGTCGACACCAGAATATATTCATTCAACGTATGCGCCCCGTCGCCGTCGGCGCCAAGACCGTCCAGCGTCGGAATCCCCATCGCCGACGTGAAGTTCGCGTCGCTGCCGCCGCCGGTCATCGGCGCGTCTTCCAGCAGGAAACCCGCCCGGTCGGCATAGCCTTGCACCAACGCCAGCAGGTCTGCCGCGGCTTGCGTCTTCACCATCGGCGGACGGTTCAGTTCCACGTTGATGTCCAGTTCCACATCCGGACCCACCGCGCACAATTCGCGCATGCGGCGCAGCACGTCTTCCGCGGCCCCCATGTCCGGCACGCGGAAGTCCACCACGCAACGGCACAGGGCCGGCACCGTGTTGGTGACCGTGCCGCCGGCGATGGTGCCGACGCTGACCGTGATGCCGCGGTCGTAGTCGGTCATCGCTTCCAGCGCCAGCACCTGGTGCGCCATTTCGCGGATCGCGCTGCGGCCCTTTTCGTGCTGCATGCCGGCGTGGGCCGGACGGCCCTTGACGTTCAGGTTCAGCATGCCCGTGCCCTTGCGCGCGGTCACGCATTTGCCGCCGTTGGGACGGGCCGGTTCGCAGACCAGCGCGTACTTGGCGTTGGCGGCGAAGCGCTCGATGTGCACGCGCGATGCGTGGCTGCCGGTTTCTTCGTCGGGCACCACCAGAAAGTCCACGGGCAGCTGCGTCGCGCCCGGGCGCGCCACGCCGGCCAGCGCCGTCAGCGCCAGGTAGATGCCGGCCTTCATGTCATAGCTGCCGGGGCCATAGAGGCGGTCGCCGTCGATGCGTACCGGGTTCTCCAGCAGCGTGCCGACCGGATGCACCGTGTCCATGTGCGCCAGGATCAGGATGCCGGGGCGCGTGTCGCCGGGGGCGCGGTTGGTGGCGTACAGCAGCGGGCCCGTGGTGGGGCCCAGCGACGACAGTTCCACCGTCAGGCCGGCGGCCGCCGCGTAGTCGGCGATGATGCGCGCCATCGCGGCGATGCCTTCCGGAAAGTTCGACGGCGATTCGCATTGCAGCCAGCTTTGGATGCCGGCGACGATCTGTTCAGTGCTCTGAGTGTTGGACATGGCGGTATCGGTATTCAGCAAGGGGAAGGAAGAGGGCGGTCAGGCGACCTGCTGGCCGGCCAGGCGGGCCAGTTCGGCGGCATCCGGCATCTTGCCGTCGAACCACAGGCTGGCGCACACGGCCGACATGGCGCGGCCGTCATGGCCGATGCCGGGCACCACTTGCAGCGTCCAGCCGAACGGCACGCCGCGGCGTTCGGCTTCTTTCTTGCCGAACTCGTAGTAGTTCTGCGCACGGGCGAAGCGGTGCGGGCCCTGGCGCATGGCGGCCGGCTCGGACGGCAGGTTGGGGTCGTCGGTCGCGATGTCCTGATCGCCCGCCAGGATGGTCATCGGGTAGGCCAGCAACTTCACCAGATGTTCTTCGGTCAGGCCGACGCCGTCCATGCCTTCCGGGAACGGGAAGTCGAACGTCGGCAGCGTGTACCAGCCCGGGTTGCCGGCGGCGACGGCCTTGAACGGCGCATGCGACTGGCTGCTCATCAGGCGGTGCACGAACTGGCCGCCCGCCGAATGGCCGAACAGGTAGATGTTCTGGCCGTCGGTGATTTCGCCGTCGATCATGTCGCGGATCACGTTGCCGACCAGTGCGTAGGTCCAGCCGTCGATGTGGCGCGGATTGCCGCCGGCCGAGAACACGCGGCCGTTGTTGTAGCTTTCGACGCCGGGCCAGATCTCGTTGGAGAACGTCAGCGCCACGATCAGCAGCTTGTGCTTGTCGGCGGCCTCGACCCAGAAGTCGCGGTATTCGTCGCCGTTGCGCAGCACGCCGTGCTGCACGATGACGACCGGGCGATCCGGCGTGTAGCCGTAGGGACGGTACGTCTGCAGCTTGAACGGACGGTCGGAGTTGCGGTCTTCATCCACGTAAAGGATGGCGTTGCGGCCCGCATGGCCCATTTCGATGGCGATGCGGTCCACGTTGGACATGTCGGAGGGTTTCATCAGGCGCTCGCTTCATTCAGGTGACAGGCCGACCAATGGCCCGCCGAGATTTCTTTCAGGACCGGCGCCTGCTCGCGGCAACGCGGCATGGCGTGGGGGCAACGGGGGTTGAACGTGCAGCCGGGGGGCGGGTTCAGCGGCGACGGGATTTCACCCTTGATCGGCGTGAACTTGCGGCCGCGGCGGGCCACGTCCGGCACTTCGGCCATCAGGGCCTGAGTGTAGGGGTGGTTGGCGCGCGCGAAGATCTCGGCTGCTGTGGAGATCTCCACGATCTTGCCCAGATACATGATCGCCACGCGGTCCGAGATGTGCTTGACCACACCCAGGTCGTGGCTGATGAACAGGTAGGTGAAGCCGTGCTGTTCACGCAGGTCCATGAACAGGTTGATCACCTGCGCCTGGATCGACACGTCGAGCGCGGCTACCGGTTCGTCGCAGACCAGGAACTTGGGCGCCACCATCAGCGCGCGGGCGATGCCGATGCGCTGGCGCTGCCCGCCCGATATCTGGTGCGGGAAACGGTCGCGGTATTCGGCGTCCAGGCCCACTTCCTTCAGGGCCTGGTCGATGCGGGCCGGAATCTCGGCCGGCGGGGCCAGCTTGTGGACCTTGAGCGATTCGCCCAGGATCTGGCGCAGCCGCTGACGCGGGTTCAAGGACGCCTGCGGGTCCTGGAAGATCATCTGCACGCCCAGCGTGTAGGCCAGCTTTTCAGCACCGCGCAGGCGCACGGCGTCCTGGCCCTGGTACAGCAGCTCGCCTTCGCTCTGGCGGTGCAGGCCGGCCACGACGCGACCGAGCGTGGACTTGCCGCAGCCGGACTCGCCCACCAGACCGACCACTTCGCCGCGCTTGATGGACAGGTCCACGCCATTGACGGCATAGACCGTGCGGCGGTCGATGGGGCGGCCGGTCAGGGCCAGGATGCGCTGGGCCAGGTCTGGACGTTGCTCGAAGCGCTTGTGGACGTTCTTGAGCTCGATGACGGGGGTATCGGCTTGGCTCATGCTTCTCGTGCCTCGCGGGCTATCGGCACGTAACAGCGATAGCTGCGCGGACCTTCGGTGGTAACGGAGGGGGCTTGTTCGGTGCACCTCGGGATGACCTTGGTGCAGCGCGGGCGGAACGCACAGCCCGACGGGCGGCCGGCCAGGCTGGGCGCCATGCCGTTGATCTGGTGCAGGCGCGCGCCGGGCTGGGTGGCGCCGGGCATCGAATCCAGCAAGCCCTTGGTGTAGGGGTGGCGCGGCGATTCCAGCACCTGTTCGACCGGCCCGCTTTCAACGATGCGGCCGGCATACATCACGGCCACGCGGTCGGCCAGTTCGGCTACGACGCCCAGGTCGTGGGTGATCCAGATCAGCGCCGTGTTGTGCTCGCGGCAGATCTCCTGCATGCGGTAGAGGATCTGGCCCTGGATGGTGACGTCCAGCGCGGTGGTGGGCTCGTCGCAGATGATCAGGTCGGGCTTGTTAAGCATGGCGATGGCGATCGCCACGCGCTGGCGCATGCCGCCCGAGAATTCGTGCGGATAGCTCTTCAAGCGCTTTTCCGGCGACGGGATGCCGACCATCGCCAGCGCCTCGCGGCAGCGTTCTTCCGCTTGCGCGCGCGACACGTTTTCGTGCGTCAGGATGGCTTCCATCATTTGCTCGCCGATGCGCAGCACCGGGTTCAGCGTCATCAGCGGGTCCTGGAAGATCATGGCGATGCGGTTGCCGCGCAACTGGCGCATCTGCTCTTCCGAGAGCTTGCGCAGGTCGGTGCCCTTGAACTTCACTTCGCCGTCCACGACTTCCCCGGGCGGGTCGATCAGACCCAGCAGCGAGAAGCCGGTGACGGATTTGCCTGAACCCGATTCGCCGACCAGGCCGACGATCTCGCCGCGGCGCACCGTCAGGTCGACGCCGTCGACCGCCAGGTAGGCGCCGGCTTCGGTATGGAATGCAGTGCGCAGTCCACGCACATCAAGAAGGGTTTCGCTCATTTCATTTGTCCATGACGCTAGGCGCCGCGCATGCTGCGGCTCTTCCCCGATCGAGGCGCCGCGGATCCGGCTCCGCCGGTCCGCAGGCGCGCCCCCTTGAAGGGGGAAGCGCGCAGCGCTTCCGGGGGTGGGTTTGTCCGCGCGGAGCCGGCTTCGCCGGTCCGCAGGCATGCCCCCTTGAGGGGGAAGCGCGGAGCGCTTCGGGGGTGGGCGTCATCGCTTGGGGTCCAGGCTTTCACGCAGGCGATCGCCCACGATGTTGATGGAAAGGATCAGCACCAGCAGGGCGATGCCCGGGAACAGGCTGATCCAGTAATCGCCCGACAACAGGTATTGGAAACCGTTCGAGATCAGCAGGCCCAGCGACGGCTCGGTGATCGGCACGCCGACCCCCAGGAAGGACAGCGTCGCTTCCAGCGCGATCGCGGTGGCGATCTGGATGGTGGCGAACACCATGACGGGGCCCAGGCAGTTGGGCAGCAGGTGGAACACCATGATGCGCCAGGCCGGAAAGCCCAGGTTGGCGGCCGCTTCCACGTATTCCTTGCGGCGTTCCTGCAGGGCGCGGCTGCGCATGATGCGGGCGTAGTGGCCCCATTGCACCAGCACCAGCGCCAGGATCACCTTGTCGACCCCGCGCCCCAGCACCACCAGCAGCACCAGCGCCACCAGGATGGTCGGGAAACCCAGGATGAAGTCGACGATGCGCATCAGCACGGTGTCGACCAGGCCGCCGACATAGGCGGCGACGAGGCCGACCGCGCCGCCGACGGCGGTGGCCAGCACGACGGCGGACAGGCCCACCATCAGGCTGATGCGCAGGCCGTACAGGATGGCGCTGAGCATGTCGCGGCCCTGGTCGTCGGTGCCGAGCCAGGCGATGCTGCCGTCCATCAGCGCCTGGCGCGGCGCCAGGCGGCCGTCCATCAGCGACAGGTTGGCCAGGTCATACGGGTTCTGCGGGGCGAAGTACGGGGCGAAGATCACCAGGACCACCAGGATGGCCAGCGCGATCACGGAGCCGCGCACCGTGGGGCGCGCGCGCAGTTTCTTCAGGATGGAGGCGCGCTGCGGCGTCTCAGCCAGGGGCTGGACGGTGCGGGTGCGGCCGGGATTGGGAGAGTTAGCCATGGCGGATTATTGAGCGGGGGTCACGAGCTGCACGCGCGGGTCGAGCGCGGCGTACAGGATGTCCACAACCAGGTTGATGACCACGAAGATCAGGGTGACCAGCATCACGTACGCGACCACCACGGGGCGGTCCAGCTGGTAGACGCTGTCGATCAGCAGCTTGCCCATGCCGGGCCACGCGAACACGGTCTCGGTGATGGTGGAGTAGGCGATCAGGCTGCCGAACTCCATGCCGATCACGGTCACGACCGGGATCAGGATGTTGCGCAGGATGTGGCGGCGCACGATGCGGCCGGGCTTGACGCCCTTGGCGCGCGCGAACTTCACATAGTCCTGGCTGCGGGCCTCGACCACGCCGGAGGCGGTCAGGCGCAGCACCAGCGCGATGTTGGCCAGCGCCAGGTTGATGGCCGGCATGATCAGGTGCGACCAGCCGTCGGCCGTCAGGATGGACAGGCGCACGCCCAGCACGGTGACGGTGTCGCCGCGCCCGGTGGCCGGCAGCCAGCCCAGCCAGACGGCGAACAGCAGGATCAGCATCATGCCCTGCCAGAAGTTCGGCAGCGAAAAGCCCAGCACGGACGAGGCCATGATGCCGCGGCCCAGGTAGTCGTCACGGTACAGGCCGGCGACCAGCCCCAGCGGGATGCCGATCACACAGGTCAGCATGATGGCCACGAAGACGAGCTCGAACGTGGCGGGGATGCGTTGCACGATCAGTTCGACCGCGGGGATGCCGTGCACGAAGGACGTGCCCAGGTCGCCGTGCAGCGCGCGCCACAGGAACCCGGTGTATTGCTGCCACACGGGCAGGTCCAGGCCCAGGCGGGCGATCATCGCCTCGCGGGCGGCTTGGCTGGCTTCGGGGCTGACCAGCAGTTCGATCGGATCGCCCACGGCATACACCGCGAAGAAGACCACGACCGAAACGGCCAGCAGTACGAACAGACTCTGTATCAGTCTGCGCAGGATGAACAAGGCCACGTGATGATTTCCTTGGTGGGCTCAGGGTTTCTTGGCGCCGCGTGCTTACTTGGCGGGTTTGGCCGACATGGCCAGGGTGTACTGATCGGCCCGGCCTTCGTAGGCCAGCCCCTTCTTGAACGCCCAGATGCTGCTTTCAAAGTGCAGGGGGATGCTGGGCAGGTCGGCCAGTGCAAGGGTCAGGGACTGTTGCAGCAGCTTTTCCCGCTCGGCCGGGTCCACGGTCACCAGCGCGCGCTTGAACACGCCGTCGAACTCGGGGTTGTCGTAACCGCCGTAGTTGCTGGTGCCCAGGCCTTGCGCTTTGTCGAACCGGGAAACCCAGTATTGTAGGAAAGACGAGGCTTCGCCGGTTTCGGACGACCAGCCGCCCATCGCGAAGCTGAATTCGCGCTTGGCGCGCTTGGGGAAATACACCGACCGCGTCATCGCGTCGACGGTCGTCTTGATGCCCACGCGCGACAGGTACTGCGCGACGGCCTGCGAGATCTGGGCGTCGTTGATGTAGCGGTCGTTGGTGGACGAGACGGCCAGTTCGAAGCCGTTGGGGTAGCCGGCTTCGGCCAGCAGTTTCTTGGCGCCTTCCGGGTCGTACTTCAGCTCGGGCGGATGGGGCAGCGTGCCGAACATGCCGTCGGGCAGGAACTGGTTGGCCGGGGTGGCCGCGCCGTCCATGATGCGGTCGGCAATGGTCTTGCGGTCGATCGCCATCGAAATGGCGCGACGCACGCGCACGTCCTGCAAGGGGTTCTTGCCGTCGGCGGCCTTGACCGTGGGGCTGGGGCTGCGGGCCACGTCGAACTGGAAATACACCACGCGCACGGACGGCGTGATCACGTAGCCGTAGCCCGGGGTTTGCGAAATGCGCTTCACGTCGCGCGCGGCGGGGTTCTCGATCAGGTCGAAATCGCCGGCCAACAGGCCCGTCAGACGCGGGCCCGCCGCCGGCACCGGCACCAGCTTGACCGCCGGCCAGGCCGGCTTGTCGCCCCAGTAACCGTCGTTGCGGACCAGTTCGATGGCGGTGCCCTTCACGTAGGACTTCAACGTGTAGGGGCCGGTGCCGATCACGTCGCGGCCGCCGTTGAAGTCGGCCACCGTGGGCCAGGGGCCGGTCACGCCGCACTTGTTTTTCAGGTCGAAAGTGATGGGGCCGTGCAGGACGATGCCGCTCCACAGGATGGCGGTGCGGGTCAGGTCGTTGGGCAAGAGCGGATAGGGCTTGTGCGTCTTGATGACCAGCGTGTTGCCGTCGCGCGCCTGCACATCGGCGAACTTCTGGATGACGGCGGGGTACGAACCGCCGATGGACTGTTCGTTGTTCATCACGCGGCAGAACGTGAAGATCACGTCCTGCGCGGTGAAGGGCTGGCCGTTTGCGAACTTCACGCCGTCGCGCAGCTTGAATTCCCAGGTGGTGTCGTCGACCGCCTTCCAGGCCGTGGCCAGGCGCGGGATCAGGTCCATCTTGGCGTCCTGCCCCACCAGCGTCTCGAACATGTGCGAGGTCATCGCATCATTCGGCGTGGCCTGATGGTAATGCGGGTCCATCGACGTCGGTTCGGACGACAGGCCGATCTTCAGGGTGGAAGGCGGGGTCTGGGCCTGGACGGCCGCCGTACAGGCGGCAAGCGTACAGGCCAGCAAGGCGCTGCGGGTGAATACCTGGGCTGACATGTTTTTCCCTAGTTGTTATGGGTAGTGCCGGTCGTGCTCGTCGTGCCGAAGGGCGCCTCTTGGGCGGGCGCTCCCTCGTGGTGAATCAGGGCTGCGGATCAGGCGATAGGCTGGGCCAGCCGGACGACCGTCACGCCGGGCCGCAGGTTCGCGGTGGACGGCATGATCAGCACGCAGTTGTCGTAGGGGGTGGCGACGGGCTCACCTTCGGACCAGCCAATCACGGTGCCGGCGGCCGCCAGCGTCTCCAGGCCCTTCCAGGGCTCGGCGAAACGGAAGTCGGCGCTCTTGGCGGCGACCGCATGCGTCACGCGCAGCGCGCGCTGCGCCGGGGCGCCGGGGGCGACCCAGCCGGCGGGGATGTCCTGGGCATCGACCGTGCCGGCTTCCAGCAGGAAGCGCGCCATCTGGTCGACGGCCACGCCGCGCGCTTCGGGCGCGCCGTGAAAGCCGCATTCGATCAGCAGCGAACGCGTGCCGTTGTCGCCGGCTTCGCCGAAGCGGCCGTAATCGCGCATGCGCACGCCGGCGGCATGGCCGGCGTCGGCGATGATGGTGGCGGGGTTGCCCAGCGAAAGCGCCAGGTCGATATTGCGCTGTTCCATGCCGGTCAGCTGCAGCGGCACGTCGGAATTGCTCATCGAATGGAAGTCCAGCAGCCAGTCGGCCTGTTCCACCCACGGGCGGATCTCTGCGGCGCGGCGGCGCTCCTGGCTGATGGGCAGGCCCAGCTTGTCGTCGCTCCAGACGCGGTTCATGTCTTCGTCGACAAAGCGCGCGGGGGCGTAGTTGGCGGCGTCGAAACGGTCGAACGCGGCCAGGTTGCAGAACGCCAGCGTCAGCGAACCCCGGCGCGGACGCAGTCCGGCGGCCAATGCTTCCTTCAGTGCCCAGGCGCCGCACAGCTCATTGCCGTGGATCAGCGCGCTCAGCATCACCCGTTTGCCCGGCACGCCCGAATCGAAATGCCAGACGCCCGGCGTATCCGTGTTGCCCAGGCGTTCGGCCGACAGGTCGGGACAGGCAAGCAGGAAAGGGCGCGGACGGGGCGCGGACGAGGACGTGGGCATGGGAACTCCGATGAAGCGAGGGGATTGTATAGGGGTTGGGGCCAGGCGAGCTTCATTCGCGCACCGCGGCGTTGCGGTCCCCGCGAATTCTAGGAGTTTGGCAGCTTTCTCTACAATTAGAATATTTATCGGCAGCTTTGCTGAAAAGGCAAAGATCTGAGCCGGCAGCGAGGCTTGAGCATGCACGGAATCGCCCTGAAGTACTTTCTGGAGGTTGCCCAGGCGGGCAGCCTGAGCGGCGCGTCCGAGCGCCTGCATGTGGCGGTGTCGGCGATCAGCCGGCAGATCGCCAAGCTGGAAGAGGAAGCGGGCGCGCCCCTTTTCGAGCGCGCCGCCCGGGGCATGGTCTTGAGCCCGGCGGGCCAGCTGCTGCTGGCGCACGCCCGGCGCACCATGCTCGAGGCCGAATCGGTCCTGCAGGAGATCGCTGCTGCCCGCGGCATGGCGCGCAACGAGATCCGGGTGGCCGCCGTCGAAGGTGTCGCGCGCATCTTCGTGCCTTCGGTGATGGCGCGCTTTCACCAGGAGCGGCCGAACATCCGCTTTGACCTGTTCGTCGGATCCCCCGCGGAGGTGAGCCGCCGGGTAGCCGAAGGCGGCGCCGATCTGGGCATGACGTTCATCGCCGAACGGGTAAACGGGGTCAGCGTGCGGTATTCGCGCCGCGCGCCCGTGCACGCGGTCATGGCGTCCAACCATCCGCTGGCCGGCCGCCGCAGCGTCAGCCTGCAGGACCTCAGCGATTTTCCCCTGGCGTTGACGGGGGCGGGCACCACCACGCGCCAGCTCTTCGAAATGGGCTGCGCGCTGGAATCGGTGCAACTGGATCCGGTGCTGACCTGCAACGATTCCTCGCCCCTGCACGGTTTCGTGTTCGGCACGGATGCCATCATGCTCAGCGGCTATATCTCGGTGGCGTGGAGCCTGCGGCGCGACGAACTGGTGGCCGTGCCGATTTCCAACGCCGAACTGCAATCGCGCACGCTGCAGATCCAGGTGATGCCGGGGCGGGTGCTGCCGCCCAAGGCGGAGGCGTTCATCGAGCTGCTGTCCCGGGAGCTGGACCAGGCGCTGGCAGCCGGCCCGGCAGGGCGGCCATAGGGGAGGCGCCTAGGCTCGTTCTTGCGGACGGGCGATGAAAAAACGGCTGCCCGGAGGCAGCCGTTTTGTCGTTCAGGCGGACCTGATCACTTCTTTTCGGGCGTGACCGAGGTGGCCAGCGTGTACTGGTCGCGGCGGCCTTCGTAGGTGATGCCCTTGCGGAAGGCCCAGATGCTGCTTTCGAAGTGCAGCGGGATCAGCGGCACGTTGTCCAGAGCGATCTGAGTGGATTCCTGCAGCAGCTTTTCACGCTTGGGCGCGTCCACCGTCACGATGGCCTGCTTGTACACCTTGTCGAAATCGGCGTTGGAGAAGCCGCCGTAGTTGCTGGTGCCCAGGCTGTTGGGCGAATCGAGCGACGCGACCCACAGCTGGAACAGCGCCGAGGCTTCACCCGTTTCCGCCGGCCAGCCGCCCATCGAGAAGCTGAACTCGCGCTTGGCGCGCTTGGGGAAGTAGATGGAGGCCGTCATGGCGTCCACGTTGGTCTTGATGCCGACGCGGGCCAGGTACTGGGCCACGGCCTGGGCCACCTGGCCGTCGTTGACGTAACGGTCGTTGGTGGACGACAGCGTCATTTCAAAGCCGTTCGGGTAGCCGGCTTCGGCCAGCAGCTTCTTGGCGCCTTCCGGGTCGTACTTGATTTCCGGCGCCTTGGGCAGCGCGCCGAACATGCCGTCGGGCATGAACTGGTAGGCCGGGGTGGCCATGCCGTCCATGATGCGGGCGGTGATGGTCTTGCGGTCGATGGCCATCGAAATAGCCTTGCGCACACGCAGGTCCTGCAGCGGGTTCTTGCCGTCGGCCGTCTTGACGAACGGGCTCGGGTTGCGGCCCACGTCCGGCTGGAAGAACACCAGGCGGGTGGACGGCGTGGCCACGAAGCCGAACTTCGGGTTGTCCTTCAGGCGCGGCAGGTCGCGGGCGGCCGGGTTTTCGATCATGTCGAAGTCGCCGGACAACAGGCCGGTCAGGCGCGGGCCGGCGGACGGCACCGGCACGAACTTCACTTCCTTCCAGTAGGGCTTCTCGCCCCAGTATTGCTCGTTGCGGACCAGTTCGATGCCGGTGCCCTTCACGTACGACTTCAGGGTGTAGGGGCCGGTGCCGATGGCGTCCTTGCCGTTGTTGAAGTCGGCCACGGTGGGCCAGGCGCCCGTCACGCCGCAACCCTTCTTGGGGTCGAACGTCAGTTTGCCGTGCTCGACGATGCCGTTCCAGACGATGGGCAGCGAACGGGCCAGTTCGGCGGGCATCAGCGGGAAGGGTTCACCGGTCTTGATGATCACGGTGTGCGCATCCGGCGTCTGGACGTCGGTGATGCGCTTGGTCATGTCCATGTAGGACTGCGACACGTTGGTTTCGTTGTTCAGCGTGCGGCAGATCGTGAACAGCACGTCTTCGGACGTGAACGGCTTGCCGTTGGAGAACTTGACGTCGTCGCGCAGCTTGAATTCCCAGGTCAGGTCATCCAGGTTCTTCCACGACGTGGCCAGCTGGGGCGTCAGTTTCATGTCGGCGCTGCGGCCCACCAGCGAACTGTAGACGTGCGCGGAGAACGCGTCGTTCTGCGTCATCTTGTGATAGTGGGGGTCTGCCGAAGTGGGTTCGGCCGACAGGCCGATCTTCAGCGTCTGGGCTTGGGCGGCTGCCAAGGGGATGGCGGCGGCCACAAGGGCCAGGGTGGTGCGCAACTTCATGGTGACAACTCCGGATGGATAACGAACCGGATCGAGCCTGCGCAAGAACCACCGGGCGGGCCGGGCGGGCAGCGGGTGCCGGCCGGGGGGCTTACGGTGTTTTGGCGCCAGGCACGACGGCAAGGGGCCGATTATCGGTAGGGGCTTCGCGCGCTGTCAATGAAGAACGGCGAATCGGGCGCTAGGGAAAACGCCGAGAGGAGGGGGGCGGCAGCGGGGCCGGGAGGGCGTCGCGGGGGCTCCCAACAGCATGAATGGGAGCCGGCGCGGCGCGATGGCGCCGGTGAGGGGCGGGCGCCGGAGTCCGCCGAACGGGGTGCTTGGACCGGCCAAGCAGGCCGTTGCGACGGCAGCGCGCCGGGCTGATTCGCGGGAGATCGGTCGCGATTCAGCCCAGCGCAGCTGGTCTTACCACTGAGAGCCGGAGAAGCGCGAGCTGGCGGCGCGGGCCTTGTTCATCGATTCGTTCACTTCGTCGATGAAGGCAAACACGCTGGCGACAGCGGCCATCACGGTTTGGCCAGCCTTCTTCAGGTTGGTCAGCGGGTGGGAATTCGGTTGGTTCTCGAGAGCGCCGCGGAGCAGGTCGCGCTCCAGCGCGTCGGTCAGGCGGGCAGTGCTATTCAAGGTCAGTTCGCTCATGGTCTTCTCCAGTCCGTTTCGTCTTGGGGTAAACCATTATAGGGATAACCCTAAATTAAAAGCAACGTCCTTTTAGGGGAAAACCCTAGTATGTTGTAAAAATGTTTATTCCACGGGGACTTAGCGCGCATTTCCCCCCTTAGCGGCCGTTTCTCAGGGCGCGGGCGGCGTCCGCAAGCTCTCCGGCCGTCAACCCGATCGGGCCGATGCCGCGAGCCACCAGCGCGTCGGCCGCGGCGCCGTGCAGCCAGACGGCGCCGGATACCGCTTGTTCAAAGGGCAGCTTCTGGGCGATCAACGACCCCAGTATCCCGGCCAATACGTCCCCCGTTCCGGCAGTGGCCAGTCCGGGATTGCCGCTGGTGTTGGTCCGCCGGATTCCGTCCGGGGAGCAGACGATGGTGCCGGCGCCTTTGAGCACCACCCAGGCATTGAAACGTCGGGCCAGTTGCCAAGCCGCGCCTCGCCGGTCCGCCTGCACCTGCGCGGCCGTCAGCCCCAAGAGGCGGCCCGCTTCGGCGGGATGGGGGGTCAGCACGACGGGGCCGGGGCCCCAATTGGGCTGGATGTCGCCGTTGGCCAACAGATTCAGGCCGTCGGCGTCCAGCACCAGCGGGGCTTCATGGCGCAGCACGAACAGTTCCGACAGCATGTTGGCCGCCAGCGCGCCCGTGCCGATGCCGCAGCCGGCGACCCAGGCGGTGATGCCCCAGTCTTCCTCCAGCAGCGACCGGGCGTCGCGCAGCATCAGTTCGGGTTGCAGCGGGTCGCAGGCAAGGGGCGCGGTGTCCTGGGCAAAGCCGACCAGCACCTTGCCGGCGCCCACCTTCAGGGCAGCGCGGCCCGCCAGCAACGCCGCGCCCGCCATGCCCGGGCCGCCGCCCACGACGCCGACGGTGCCGAAACTGCCCTTGTGCGTGTCCGCGCCCCGGGGGGCGAAGAGCGCTGGCAGGCTGGCGCGGTCGATGGGGGCGCCGGCGGACGGGGCGGGGGTGTTCATGGGGTGAGGCTCCTTCAGGCTGCCGGCGGGGGGACGCCGGTGTATCCACTATAGTTCGCAAAAACGCGCCGGCCTCAGGCTTGCCCCATTGGTATAGACAACGCGGAGAAGACAATGACTGATATCACGCTGCAACACTATTCGGCCTACGAGTCCCTGAAGCTGCGCCGGCATCCCGGCGGCGTACTGGAACTGATCATGGGCGCCAAGGGCGGCGTGCCCGGCAAGCTGTCCACGGCGGACGACCGCATGCACCGCGAACTGGCCGATATCTGGCGCGATATCGACACCGACCCCGACACCCGGGTGGTGGTGATCCGCGGCGAAGGCAAGGGCTTTTCCGGCGGCGGCGACCTGGACCTGGTGCAGCAGATGGCGGACGACTTCGACGTGCGCACCCGCGTTTGGCGGGAAGCCCGCGACCTGGTCTACAACATCATCAATTGCAGCAAGCCCATCGTGTCCGCCATGCACGGCGCGGCTGTGGGCGCGGGGCTGGTGGCCGGGCTGCTGGCCGACATCTCGATCGCGGCACGCGACGCGCGGATCATCGACGGCCACACCCGCCTGGGCGTGACCGCGGGCGACCACGCGGCCATCGTCTGGCCGTTGCTGTGCGGCATGGCCCGCGCCAAGTACTACCTGATGCTGTGCGAAACCGTCACGGGAGAGGAAGCGGAGCGCATCGGCCTGGTGTCGCTGTGCGTGGACGAAGCCGAGCTCATCACCCGCGCCTTCGAGGTGGCCAACAAGCTGGCCGCCGGCTCGCAGACCGCCATCCGCTGGACCAAGTATTCGCTGAACAACTGGCTGCGCATGGCCGGCCCCACCTTCGACACGTCGCTGGCGCTGGAATTCATGGGCTTCGGCGGGCCGGATGTCAAAGAAGGGGTCAAATCCCTGCGGGAGCGCCGGGCGCCTAATTTCCGGCCCGATTCGCCGTTCTGAAGCGATGGGTTGCACGAGCAACCCATCTTCACGCGCACCGCTATTTCTTGAAGAACTTCGCGAACGCCGCCTGCGCCTCTTCGGTCTGCAGGCGGGCGCGGAATTGCTGGGCTTCGTAGTCCAGCGTTTCCTGGATGGCCTGCCGGTCGACCCGTTTCATCATGGCTTTGGTCAGGCGCAGCGCGGCCGGCGGCTGGCGCGCCAGGTCGGCGGCGGTGGCCTGTGCGGCCGCCAATGCCTGCCCCTTGGGCGCGACTGACGTCGCCAGGCCGGCCTCGTGCGCGTCGCGGGCGGAAAACGCCTTGCCCTGAAGCAGCCATTCGGCGGCTCGGCGCCCCGCCAGGCGGGGCATCAGCAGGCTGGATGCGCCTTCCGGGCACAGGCCCAGCGCCACGAACGGCATGCGCAAGGTAGCGTCTTCGCCGATATGGACGAAATCGCAATGCTGCAGCAGGGTCACCCCGATGCCGATGGCGTAGCCCTCGACCGCGGCGATCACCGGGACCTCCGCCGTGGTCAGTGCCCGCAGGAACGTCAGGCCGGCGCTGTCGCCGGCGCCGCGTTCGGCCTGGAAGTCGCGCAGGTCGTTGCCGGCGGTGAAGTGTTCGCCCGCGCCGGTCAGGATCACGGCCGACACCGACAGGTCGGCCGATGCGAGCGAGATCTGTTCGGTCAAGGCGGCGTACGTCGCCGTATCCAACGCGTTGCGGCGGTCCTGGCGGTCGATGGTCAGCGTCAGGACGGCGCCGTCGCGCGACACCTTCAGGCCCGCGCTCATGCGAAGGACCTGCCGGCCAGTTGCGCGCGGGCGTCTTCGTACTCGCGGCGCAGCGTGTCGACGATCTTGCGGGTGGGTTCGATGCTGGCGATGCCGCCCACGCCCTGGCCCGCGCCCCAGATGTCTTTCCACGGCTTGACCCGGGACGAACCGAAGTTGGACGCGCCGCTGTCCGGCTGCGGCAGGTTGGCCGGGTCCAGCCCGGCGGCCGCGATGCTGGCCTTCAGGTAGTTGCCGGGGATGCCGGTGAAGAACGGGGTGTAGAGGATGTCGGACGCGCTGGCCTCGACGATGGCGGATTTGTAGCCTTCGCTGGCGTTGGCTTCTTCGCTGGCGATGAAGCGCGTGCCCATGTAGGCGAAGTCCGCGCCCATGGCCAGCGCCGCCAGCACGTGCGCGCCGGACGTGATGGCGCCCGACAGGATCAGCGGGCCGTCATAGAAGCGGCGCACTTCGGACACCAGCGCGAAGGGGCTGAGCGTGCCGGCATGGCCGCCTGCGCCTGCGCAGACCAGGATCAGCCCGTCCACGCCGGCTTCCAGCGCCTTCTCCGCGTGGCGGATGGTGGTGACGTCGTGGAACACCTTGCCGCCCCAGTCGTGCACGCCTTTGACCAGGTCGCCGGGGGCGCGCAGGCTGGTGATGATCAGCGGTACGCGATGGCTGGCGCATACGGCCAGATCCTGCTCCAGGCGATCGTTGGACTGGTGGATGATCTGGTTCACGGCGAACGGCGCTACGGCGGCGCCCGGATTCGCTTCGCGGTACGAGGCCAGGCCGGCCTGCACTTCGTCCAGCCAATCCGTCAGCAGGCTTTGCGGGCGCGCGTTCAGCGCGGGGAACGACCCCACGATGCCGCTGGTGCATTGGGCGACCACCAGCGTCGGGTTGGAGACGATGAACATGGGGGCGCTGATGACCGGCAGGGACATCTGGCCATACAAATCTGTCACGAGAGAGTGGGGCATAGCGTCGTCGCGTTGTGTTCAGGTCAGTCCAGAAGAGGCCGCCTGCGGACAGGCTTGAGTCCCCGAGGCGGATGTGCCTATAATTACCTACCGACCGTCCGGTAATTAATTAATCTTTATTTAACGGCATGCGCCGAACCGCTGTCAATGGAGGCCCGCCCGGCCCCTTGGCCGCCTGCGGCGCCACCCCTTTGCAAAGGCTGTCATGGCGACCTCCGTCCCTCCTGCCCAGAAGCGCGCCCGCGCCGGCCGGCCCCCCACGCTGGCGGCCCCGCGCGAACGCATCCTGGAAGAAGCCGCCAAGCTCTTCGCCCAAAGCGGCTACGACGGCAGCTCGGTGTCTGACCTGGCCGCCGCCATCGGCGTGTCCAAGGCGGCCATCTACCATTACTACACGACCAAGCAGGACATCTACGACGCCATCATCCTGGGCGTGCTGAGCGGCCTGACCCAGAGCGTGGGCCAGGACGTCGACCGTGCTGATGGCGCCGCCGCCCGGCTGCGCGCGTTCATGGTCGGCCATGCCCGCTATTTCGAACAGCACCATGCCGAATTCGTGACGATGCTGATCGGCTATTCCGGCATGGCCCTGCCCGAACGCGAAGACGCCGCCCGGTTGCGCGACAGCTACGAGAAACGCCTGCGCGCGCTGATTGCGCAGGGCGTGGCCGACGGCGCGTTCCGCCCGCTGGACGTGGCCGCCACCGGCCGCGCCGTGCTGTCCATGCTGAATTGGATGGTGCGCTGGTACAAGCCGGGGCAGGGCGACAGCGCCGAAACCATCGCCGCCGGCTACTTCGATCTACTGCTTGGCGGCATGCGCGCCTGAGCGCCGCCGCATTCGCTTCCCCGCACCGCTTCCCTGCATTGCTTTTCTTGTGAGACTCCCATCATGGCCCTGGACACCGAAACCCTGACCCTCCTTCTGGACGCCGTGCGCCGCTTCGTGCACGAGCGCCTGATCCCCGCCGAAGACGAACTGGCCTCAAGCGGCCAGGTCCCGCCGGACATCGTGAACGAGATGCGCGAACTGGGTCTGTTCGGCCTGTCGATCGCGCCGGAGTTCGGCGGGCTGGGCCTGACGATGGAAGAAGAAGTGCGCGTGGTGTTCGAGCTGGGCCAGACCTCGCCTGCGTTCCGTTCGCTGGCCGGCACCAACATCGGCATCGGTTCGCAGGCCATCGTGCTGGCCGGCACGGACGATCAGCGGGCCCGCTACCTGCCCAAGCTGGCCAGCGGCGAACTGATCGGCTCGTTCGCGCTGACCGAGCCCGACGCCGGCTCCGACGCGATGGCGTTGCGCCTGTCCGCCGAACGCGACGGCGACGGCTACGTGCTGAACGGCACCAAGCGCTACATCACCAATGCGCCCATCGCCGGCCTGTTTTCGGTCATGGCGCGCACCGCGCCCGAGCGCCGCGCCAATTCGATTTCATGCTTCCTGGTCGAAGCCGGCACCCCGGGCCTGAGCATCGGCAAGCCCGACAAGAAGATGGGCCAGGCTGGCGCCCTGACCAGCGACGTGGTGTTCGACAACTGCCGCGTGCCCGCCAGCGCCTTGCTGGGCGGCGAGGAAGGCAATGGCTTTCGCACGTCGATGCGCGTGCTGGACAAAGGCCGCCTGCATATCTCGGCGCTATGCGTGGGCATTGCCGACCGCTTGCTGGGCGACGCCGTGAAATACGCAATGGAGCGCAAGCAATTCGGCCAGCCGATTGCCGAGTTCCAGCTGATCCAGGCCATGATCGCCGACAGCCAGGCCGAACTCTACGCCGCCCGCTGCATGGTGCTGGACGCCGCCCGCATGCGCGACCGCGGCGAGAACACGACCATGCAGGCCGCCTGCGCGAAGCTGTTCTCGACCGAGATGGTGGGCCGCGTCGCCGACCGCGCCGTGCAGATCCACGGCGGGGCCGGCTACATGTCGGAATACGCGGTGGAACGCTTCTATCGCGACGTGCGCCTGTTCCGCATCTTCGAAGGCACGTCGCAGATCCAGCAGCTGGTGATCGCCCGCGAAACGATCAAGGCCCATTCCTGATGCCAAGCAGGCCAGGGGGCGCGCGTGGCTGCGGATGCCTGCACGCCACCCCTGCCGCGCGTTCCCGCGTCCGTGCGCCGGCCGCCCGGCCACGCCGGCGACCGGCCCGGGGCTTGAACGGCTAATATCGCATATGACGCGCTGGCGGCCTGGCCCGCTGGCATGACGGACTCCACTCCGGCTTGCGCTGGCCGCAAGCCGGACGTTTTCATTTCCCATCTAGCGAAAAGAACACTGATGTCGCAACGTCCCGCTCCCCTTACCGGCATACGCGTGCTGGATCTCACCCGCGTACTGGCGGGCCCCTGGTGCACCCAGAACCTGGCCGACCTTGGCGCCGAAGTGATCAAGATCGAACGGCCCGGCGCCGGCGACGACACGCGCGCCTGGGGACCTCCCTATCTGAAGGACGAAGCGGGCAACGACACCACCGAAGCCGCTTACTACCTGTCGGCCAACCGCAACAAGCTGTCGGTGGCGCTGGACATCGCGTCGCCGCGCGGCGCCGAGCTGGTGCGTGAACTGGCGCTGCAAAGCGACATCCTGGTCGAAAACTTCAAGGTGGGCGGGCTGAAGAAATACGGCCTGGACTACGAAAGCCTGAAGGCCATCAACCCGCGCCTGATCTATTGCTCGATCACCGGCTTCGGGCAGACCGGCCCGTACGCCAGCCGCCCCGGCTACGACTTCATGATCCAGGGCATGGGCGGGCTGATGAGCATCACCGGCGAACGCGACGACCTGCCCGGCGGCGGTCCGCAAAAGGCCGGCGTGGCGGTGGCCGACCTGATGACCGGCATGTATTCCACGGTGGGCATCCTGGCCGCGCTGCTTGAGCGCGCCAACAGCGGGCTGGGGCAGCACATCGACATGGCGCTGCTGGATTGCCAGGTCTCGATGCTGGCCAACCAGAATCTGAACTTCATGACCTCGGGCGTGGCGCCCAAGCGCGCGGGCAATGCGCACCAGAATCTGGTGCCCTACCAGGTGTTCGCGGCGGCCGACGGCCACCTGATCGTGGCGGTCGGCAACGACAGCCAGTTCCGCAACTACTGCGGCGCGATCGGACTGCCCGAACTGTCGGCGGACCCGCGCTTCTCGACCAATCCGCAGCGCGTGAAGAACCGCGCGGAACTGGTGCCGTTGCTGGCCGAACGCATGGCGACCGGCGCGCGCGACCACTGGCTGGCCGCGCTGGAAGGCGTGGGCGTGCCGGCCGGTCCCATCAATACGCTGGACCAGGTCTATGAAGATCCGCACGTGCTGGCGCGCGGCATGAAGCGCGAGCTGCCGCACCCGGCGGCCGGCCGCGTGCCCATGGCGTCCAGCCCGCTGAAGTTCTCGGACAGCCCGGTCGAGTACCGCCGTCCGCCGCCCATGCTGGGCGAACACACCGCGCAGGTCCTGGCTGAAAAGCTGGGGTTGTCGGCCGAAGACATCCAGGCGCTGGCCCAGAGCCAGCCCTGAACGGAGGCGGAGCGGCCAGGCGGCCGCTCCGTTTTCCCATGCGCCCCGCCACGCCGCGGCGCACACGATCCATTCCAATAAAGGCAGGAGAAAGTTGATGACGGAGATTCAAACCATCGGCGTCGTGGGCGCCGGGGCCATGGGGCGCGGCATTGCGCAGATCGCGGCGCAAGCCGGCCTGCGCGTGCGGCTGTACGACACCAGCGCCGATGCCGTCGCCGCGGCGCGCGAGTCGTTGCGCCAGACGTGGGACAAGCTGGCCCAGAAGGGCAAGATCACCGCCGCCGACGCGCAGGCGTCGCTTGAGCGCGTGGAGTCCGCCACGGCGTTGACCGACATGTCCGCGTGCCAGCTGGTGGTGGAGGCCATCGTCGAGCGCCTGGACGTCAAGCGCGACCTGTTCGCCGCGCTGGAAGGCGTGGTGTCGGAAGACTGCATCCTGGCGTCGAATACGTCGTCGCTGTCCATCACCGCCATCGCCGCCGCCTGCAAGCGTCCGCAGCGCGTGGTGGGCTACCACTTCTTCAACCCGGTGGCGTTGATGAAGGTGGTGGAAGTGATCGATGGCCTGCGCAGCGCGCCCGAAGCCGGCGACGCATTGGCCGCGCTTGCCCGCCGCATGGGCCACACGCCCGTGCGCGCCAAGGACATGCCCGGCTTCATCGTGAACCACGCCGGCCGCGGCATGAACACGGAAGGCCTGCGCGTGGCGCAGGAGGCCGTGGCCACCTTCGCGCAAGTGGACGCCGTCATGCGCGAGCAGGCGGGCTTCCGCATGGGCCCGTTCGAATTGCTGGACCTGACCGCGCTGGACGTGTCGCACCCGGTGATGGAATCCATCTACCGCCAATTCTTCGATGAGCCGCGCTTCCGCCCGTCGCCGATCACCACCGTGCGTCTGGCCGGTGGCCTGATCGGCCGCAAGGCAGGTGAAGGCTTCTATGTCTACGCCGACGGCCAGAAGCAGGTGCCCGCCGAACCGCCCGTGCCGGCGCTGCCGGAAGGCCTGAAGGTGTGGGTCAGCCCCAAGCACGCGGAAGGCTACGCGCGCGCCTCGGCGCTGGTCGAGAAGCTGGGCGCGACGCTCGTCACCGGCGCCACGCCCGATGCCGATGCGCTGATCATTGTCACGCCGTTCGGCGATGACGTCTCCACGTCGGTCTCCGCCCAGGGCTTGAACGCGGGCCGCACGGTCGGCCTGGATACGCTGTACGCGTTCGACGGCGCCAAGCGCCGCACCCTCATGGTGTCGCCCGCCACCGAAGGCAAATGGCGCGACGCCGCCCATGCGCTGCTGGCCGCCGACGGCGTGCCGGTCACGGTGATCGAGGATTCGCCGGGCTTCGTCGCCCAGCGCATCGTGGCCATGATCGTCAACATCGCCAGCGACATCGCGCAGCAGAGAATCGCCACTCCGGAAGACATCGACCAGGCCGTGACGCTGGGCCTGGGCTATCCCGTGGGTCCGCTGGCGCTGGGCGACAAGCTGGGCGCCGACCGCATCCTGGAAATCTTGAAGAGCATGCAGCGCGTGACGGGCGACCCCCGCTATCGCCCCAGCCTGTGGCTGCAACGCCGCGTGCAGCTGGGCCTGTCCCTGCTGAAGTCCTCGGCGGAATAATTCACCGCCCGTAGGATGGGTGAAGCGCGTTCCGGTCTGCCCACGCATATGGACGATTGCCGCGCGTCACCCATCACGCAGCAAAAGAAAAAGCCCCTTTGAAAGGGGCTTTTTCTTGGGCGCGCCGATTTATTTGGCGGCGTCCACCATGTATTGCACGGCTGCGCGGATGTCGTCTTCCGACGCGTTGGCCGCGCCGCCCTTCGGGGGCATCGGCGGCTTGCCTTGCATGGCGACCTTCACCATGGCGTCCATGCCGGTCTTGATGTAGGGATCCCAGGCGGCCTTGTCGCCGAACTTGGGCGCGTTGGCGACACCGGTGGCGTGGCACGCGAAACAGACGCTCTTGTACAGCTTTTCGCCGGCCGGGTTGACGGCGGCGGCCTGAGGCGCGGCGGCAGGAGCCGCAGCCGGTGCCGCAGCAGCCGGGGCAGCCG
>CAUSDE010000084.1:0-22638 GCA_963530045.1 uncultured Achromobacter sp. | reverse complement strand
GCCCGTGCCCTCGCGCCCAAGCGTCACGCCCAGGTCGAAGCGGAAGCCGTCCACACCATACGAATCCGTCCAGTAGCGCAGCGAATCCATCACCATCTGCAGGACGCGCGGGTGCGACAGGTTCACCGTATTGCCACAGCCGGTGTCGTTGATGTAGTAACGCTCTTCGCCCGGCATCAGGCGGTAATAGCTGGCGTTGTCCAGCCCGCGCCAGGACAGCGTGGGGCCAAGCTCGCTGCCTTCGCAAGTGTGGTTGTAGACCACGTCCAGGATCACTTCGAGCCCGGCGGCGTGCAGGCGGCGGACCGCCTGGCGCAGGTCATTGGGGCCGCGCTGCAGGTACGCGGGCTCGGGCGCGAAGAACGACAGCGTGTTGTAGCCCCAGTAATTGCGCAGGCCGCGCTCCAGCAGGAACCGGTCCTGCAGGAAGGCGTGCACCGGCAGCAGTTCTACAGCGGTGACACCCAGGCGGTGCAGGTGCTCGATGAAGCGCGGGTCGGCCAGTGCGGCGCAGGTGCCGCGCAGCGGCTGGCGCAGGTCTTCGCGCTGCATCGACACGCCGCGCAGATGCACTTCGTAGATCGTGGTGTCCACCCATGGCGTGTGCGGCGCCTTGCTGTTGCCCCAGTTGAACGGGATGTCTTCCGTCACGATCGCCTTGGGCATGGCCGGCGCGCTGTCGCGGCGGTCCATCGACAAGTCGGCGCGCGCGTGGTTCAGCCGGTAGCCGAAGAGCGCGTCGCTCCAGCTGGCCGGACCGGTAAGCTGGCGCGCGTAGGGATCCAGCAGCAGCTTGTGCGGATTGAAGCGGTGGCCGTTGCGGGGGTCATAGGGGCCGTGCGCGCGGTAGCCATAGACCAGGCCAGGCTGGGCGTCCGGCAGGTAGCCGTGCCAGACCTCGTCCGTGCATTCCGGCAGATCGAAGCGCCGAAGCTCCTTGCGGCCGCGCGCGTCGAACACGCACAACTCGATGCGCGTGGCGTTGGCGGAGAAGACGGCGAAGTTCACGCCCAGGCCGTCGCTGACCGCGCCCAACGGGTACGGCTGGCCGGTGGTAAGGCGGGTCAATTGTGAGGGGTCCATGGATCAGCCTTGTAGCGTGAGGAAAAGGGTGGAGAGCGGCGGCAGCGTCAGGGGCAGCGACTGCGCGTGGCCGTGCGAAGGTTCCGCCACGGTGAGCGCGGCGCCTTGGTTGCCCTGGCCCGAGCCGCCGTAGCAGCCCGCGTCGGTGTTCAGTGTTTCCCTCCAGCCTCCGGCCATCGGCACGCCGACGCGGTAGCCATGGCGCGCCACGGGCGTGAAATTCGACACGGCCAGCACCAGCGATCCGCCGGCCTGGCGCAGGAATGCGGCGACGCTGTTGTCGGCGTCGTCCATCACCACCCAGGAAAAGCCCGCCGGGTCGGTGTCCAGCTCGTGCAGCGCGGGCGTTTCCCGATACAGCCGGTTCAGGTCGGCGACCAGGCGCTGCACGCCCTTGTGGCCGGGGTCGTCCAGCAGATTCCAATCCAGCGCGGCATCGTGGTTCCACTCGGTCGGGCAGGCCAGTTCGCCGCCCATGAACAGCAGCTTCTTGCCCGGATGCGCCCACATGAAGCCCAGGTAGGCGCGCAGGTTCGCCAGCTTGGCCGCGCGGTCACCGGGCATCTTTTTCAGCAGCGAGCCCTTGCCGTGCACCACTTCGTCGTGCGAAAGGGGCAGGACGAAGCGTTCGGAATAGGCGTAGGCCATGCCGAAGGTGATGTCGTGGTGATGGTGCTTGCGGTGCACGGGATCTTCATGCAGATAGCGCAGCGTGTCGTGCATCCAGCCCATGTTCCATTTGTAGTGAAAGCCCAGGCCGCCTTCTTGCACCGGCGCGGTGACGCCGGGCCAGGCGGTGGATTCCTCGGCCACGACGATGGTGTCGGGTGCTTCTTCGCGGACCGTGGCGTTCAACTCCTGCAGGAACGCGACGGCTTCCAGGTTTTCGCGCCCGCCGTGGCGGTTCGGGATCCATTCGCCGGGCTGGCGGCTGTAGTCGCGATACAGCATGGACGCTACCGCGTCCACCCGCAGGCCGTCGATATGGAAACGCCGCAGCCAGTGCATGGCGCTGGCGATCATGAAGGCTTTGACCTCGGTGCGGCCCAGGTTGTAGACCAGCGTGTTCCAGTCCGGGTGATAGCCTTCGCGCGGGTCCGCGTATTCATAGAGCGGCGAGCCGTCAAAGCGAGCCAACCCGTGGGGGTCATCGGGAAAATGGGCGGGAACCCAATCCAGGATGACGCCGATGCCGGCGGCGTGGCAGCGGTCGATGAAGCGCGCGAAGGCGTCGGGCGGCCCAAAGCGCGCGGACGGCGCGAACAGGCCCAGCGGCTGGTAGCCCCAGGAACCGCCGAACGGATACTCCATGATCGGCATCAACTCGACATGCGAGAACCCCATGGCGTGCGCGTAGGCGGGCAGCTTGTCGGCCAACTGGTCCCAGACGCAGGGCGCGCCATCGGGCGCGAGCCAGGAGCCGGCGTGCACTTCGTAGATGGAAATAGGGGCTTGGCGCGCTTGGCGCGCGGCGCGGGTTCGCATCCATGTGTCGTCCGTCCAGGGGTAGGGTGAGGGGTCGTCCACGACGGATGCCGTGGCCGGGGCCGCCTGGGCGCGGCGCGCCATGGGATCGGCCTTGAGCGCGATGGCGCCATTGGCGTCGGTGATGGCGAACTTGTAGCGGTCACCGGCCTGGATGCCGGGAATGAACAGTTCCCAGACGCCGGCGGCGTGGCGCAAGCGCATCGGGTGGCGGCGGCCGTCCCAGCTGTTGAAGTCGCCCACGACCGCCACGCGGCGCGCATTGGGCGCCCATACCGCGCAACGCAGGCCGGCGATGCCGTCCATGTCGGACAGCTTGGCCCCCAGCAGTTCCAGCGCGGCGCGCCAGTCTCCGCTGGCAAGCGCATCCAGGTCCCCGGCCGACAGCATGGGGCCGAATGCATAAGGGTCAGGGGTCACTTGTTCCGCATCCGGCCATTCGATCGCCAATTGGTACGAGCCCGGCTGACCGGGGCAGGCGCTCGGGGCCGAACCGGTGTACAGCCCGTGCGCCTGCTCTTGCAGCGCTACGCGCCGCCCGTCCGGCGTGACGACCTCTACCGCGGCCGCGCCGGGCGCCAGCGTCCGGACCACGCCCTCGTGGGGGCCGAGCACCGAGAACGGGTCGGCTTGCAGGCCGCAAGCCAGCGCGGCAAGGGTTGCCGGATCGACCTGACCGGCCGGCTTGGCGCGGGGCGGCAACGTGGCGTTGGCGGTGCTGTTCATTGTGCGTGTTCCTCGCTGCTGATCGCGGCAGCCTGCAGCAGTTCGCGCGCCAGCCCGGTCAGCGCGCATAGGGGGATGGAAATCCAGTCGGGACGGTGCGCGGCTTCATAGCTGACCTCGTAGGCGGCCTTTTCCAGCACGGCCAGTTTCAGCAACGGATCTTCCTGCGCGGGCGGCAAGGCGACGGCTGTGCTGGCGGCCTCCTGGTAGCCCTGCAGAAAGGCCTCCGCCGAGCGGGAGCCGAAGCGCGCCAGCAAGGTATCGCGCAGTTCCACGGGCGCGCCGGGCGCGGCAGGCGTGTCCGCTGGCCCCGCGTTGGCGTCCGTGGGCGCGCCGCCCAGGGGATCGCCCCGCGCGATGGACGCCGCGGCATAGTCGAACGAACGCAGCATGCCGGCCACGTCCTTGTAGGGGGTGTTGACCTGCCGGCGCGCCTCCAGGCTCTGGATCGGCTCGCCTTCGAAGTCGATCAGGTAGGCATCGGTCTGCGCCACCAGCACCTGGCCCAGATGGAAATCGCCGTGCACCCGGATCAGCGGGGCGCCGGTCAGCGCCTTGGCCATGGCGTCGACCTGTTTGACCAGGCGCGCGTGGTGTTCGAAGAACCACTGCGCGCAGGCGTGCGAAGGGGCCTCCAGGGTGTCCAGCACCGCGCGCAGGTCTTGCTCCGCGCGGTTCAGCTGGGCAATGATCCGGGCGGCGTGTCCCTCTGTGTCTGCTTTTGTCGCCGTGCGCAGCGCGAAGGCGGGGTCGTCCGACGGCTGCGCCAGGGCGTTGTGCAATTCGGCCAGGCGTCGTCCGATCGTGGCCGCCATGACGGTGTATCCCTCCAGGGAGGCCTCGAACTCGTCGGGGCTGTCGCCGCCCAGCAGCGCGGCGCCCAAGGTGCGTTTCAGGAAGTCCAGCGTCCACGTCCAGGCGTCGCCTTCGTTGGTGACGAACGCGTGCAGCACGGCAAGCGTATGCGGCACGCCGTCGGCGTCAATCCGCAGCACCTCGCCCAGCAGCGCGGGAATGTTCGCGTAGCCGGCGCGGGTCAGGTGGCGCGTCAATTCGACTTCCGGCGAGACGCCGGGCTGGACGTTGCGGATCAGCTTCAGGATGGCGTGGCCGCCGATGATGACCGAGCTGTTGGATTGCTCGCCGCTGATCCACTGCAGCGCGGGTTCCTCGCCGAATTCCACCTCCGCCAGGCCGGGCTCGGGCAGGTAGCGGATGATGCCGGGCTTGTCGCCCGGCTTGCCGGCGGCGCGGCCGTCCAGCTCGCGGCTGGCGCGCAACGCCTCGACCACGCCCAGCACGAAGCCGGGTTGCAGGAAGGCATCGGCAAGCGTGCCGACTTCGGCGCCCCGGCGCACGCGCGCGATGGGGTACTGCACCTGTGCCGTTTCGTCCCACACCAGGACGAAGGGCGCCTGGGCGCGCAAGCCCTCCACGCCGTCTTCGGGTTCGACCTCGGCCCAGTAGTATTCCCCGCCTGCGGCCGTGAAGGGCGTGGCGTAGGCCAGGCGGGCGCGGGCGGGCGCATGCGAACCGGGAAACCAGCGCTGACGCGCCAGGTACTCGGGCAGGACTTCGTTTTCCAGTGTGGCGCGCGACGAATCGGTCAGGGCGGCGCCGCCGCGCGACTTCAGCACCAGCGTCGTCAGTTCGGGCATCTGGGCGGGGCCGCTGGCATGCCATCCGGGCGGCGCCGCGTCCGCGCTCAGGTCCATCCAGTAAAAGCCATAGGGCGGCAGCGTCAGCAGATAAGGCAGTTCGCCGATGGCGGGGAACGGCGTGCCGCCCAGCATTTCGACGGGCACCCGGCCGTTGAGCGCCTGCAACGGCAGTTCGACGGGCTGCGCGGCATTGGACAGGTTCGCCACGCACAGGATGATGGTGTCGTTCCATTGCCGCAGGTAGGCCAGGATCTTGCGGTTGCCGGCCAGGATGAAGCGCAGCGTGCCGCGGCCGAACGCATGCGTCTGGCGCCGTTGCGCCAGCATGCGCCGCGTCCAGTTAAGCAGCGAATGCGGGTCGCGCTGCTGGGCTTCGACGTTGACGGCCTCGTAGCCGTAAAGCGGGCCCATCAACACGGGCAAGGGCAGGCGTTCGGGATCAGCGCGCGAGAAGCCGCCGTTGCGGTCGGGCGACCATTGCATCGGCGTGCGCACGCCGTCGCGGTCGCCCAGGTGCACGTTGTCGCCCATGCCCAGCTCATCGCCGTAGTACAGCACCGGCGTGCCGGGCATGGACAGCAGCAGACTGTTCATCAGTTCTACCCGCCGGCGGTCGCGCTCCAGCAAGGGGGCCAGCCGGCGGCGGATGCCCAGGTTGATACGGGCGCGCGGGTCGGCGGCGTACACGCTCCACAGATAGTCGCGTTCGCGGCTTGTCACCATCTCCAGCGTCAACTCGTCGTGGTTGCGCAGGAAAATGGCCCATTGGCAGGTGGCCGGGATGTCGGGCGTCTGGCGAATGATGTCGGTGATCGGAAAGCGGTCTTCCTGCGCGATCGCCATGTACATGCGCGGCATCAGCGGAAAGTGGAACGACATATGGCATTCGTCGCCGCTGCCGAAGTATTCCTGGGCGTCCTCGGGCCACTGGTTGGCCTCGGCCAGGAGCAGGCGGCCCGGGTATTCGGCGTCGATCACCGCGCGTATCTGCTTGAGCACCTGGTGCGTCTCGGGCAGGTTCTCGTTGTTGGTGCCTTCGCGTTCGACCAGATAGGGCACGGCGTCCAGGCGCAGCCCGTCCACGCCCATGTCCAGCCAGTGGCGCATGACCGACAGCACTTCCTTCAGGACCTGCGGATTGTCGTAGTTCAGGTCGGGCTGATGGGAATAGAAGCGGTGCCAGAAATAGGCGTTGGCTTCGGGGTCCCACGTCCAGTTGGATTTCTCCGTGTCGCAGAAGATGATGCGGGTGCCGGCATAGGCCTTGTCGTTGTCCGACCAGACGTAGAAATTACGCGCCGCCGATCCCGGGCGCGACGTGCGGGCGCGCTGGAACCACCGGTGCTGGTCCGACGTATGGTTCACGACCAGTTCGGTGATGACGCGCAAGCCCCGCGCGTGGGCCTCGCGGATGAGCTTGCGCACATCCGCCACGGTGCCATAGTCGGGGTGCACGCCGCGGTAGTCCGCGATGTCGTAGCCGTCGTCGCGCCGGGGCGAGGGGTAAAAGGGCAGCAGCCAGATCGTGTTCACGCCCAGGCTGGCGATGTAGTCCAGCTTCATGATCAGGCCGGGCACGTCTCCCACCCCGTCGTCATTGGAGTCGAAGAACGACTTCACATGCAGCTGGTAGATGACCGCGTCCTTGTACCAAAGGCCGTCGTCCTTGATGGGCTGGGTTTCACTGATCATTTGTCGGGCTCCGTTCGGCGTCAACCATTGAGGGACAGGCGCCAGACGCGATAGGGTTGGTCGGGGGACAGCGTCACGGCGCGCGCCGCGCCGCGCCAGGTCTCGCGGCTGTCCGTCAGCAGGTCTTCGGCCGCCAGCTGCGCCGGGCCGGCGTCGGCGAATAGCCACAGCGGGGCGTCCAGATGCGCGGTCTGCGGGTGGAAAGGGTCCAGGCTGATCACCGTGAGCACGACGTTGCCCAGTCCCGGCGTCGCCTTCACGAAGGCCAGCACGCGGTCGTTGCCGCTGGGGATCGCCGTCAGGCCCCGATGCGTCTGCAACGCGGGATTGGCGCGCCGGATCTGGTTCAGGCGCGTGATGTCGGCGCTGATGTTGCCGGGCTGATGCCAGTCGCGCGGGCGCAGTTCGTACTTTTCGGAATCCAGGTATTCCTCTTTGCCCGGGATGGGCGCGGCCTCGCACAATTCGAACCCGCTATACATGCCCCATAGGCCCGAGCCCATCGCGGCCAGCGCGGCGCGGATCAGGAAGCCCGCGCGGCCCGAGGTCTGCAAGAACAGCGGGTTGATGTCCGGCGTGTTGACGAAGAAATGCGGCCGGAAGAAGTCCGCTGGCGGCGGCCGCGAGATTTCTTCCAGATAGGCCTGCAATTCGGCCCGGTCGTTGCGCCAGGTGAAATAGGTGTAAGACTGCGTGAACCCCACCTTCGCCAGCCGGTACATCATCTTGGGGCGGGTGAAGGCTTCGGACAGGAACAGCACGTCGGGATGCTGGCCATGCACCTCGGCGATCAGCCATTGCCAGAACGGCAGCGGTTTGGTGTGGGGGTTGTCCACCCGGAATATGCGCACGCCGTTGTCGACCCAGAACAGCACCACGTCGCGCAGCGCCCGCCACAGCGCCAGCTTGCGGGCCCGGCGGGGCGGCCCGCCGTAGAACGAGACGTTCACGATGTCCTGGTATTTCTTCGGCGGGTTCTCGGCATAGCGCAGCGATCCGTCGGGGCGCCACGAGAACCAGTCGGGATGCGCCGCCAGCCACGGGTGGTCGGGCGAGCACTGGATGGCGAAGTCCAGCGCCACTTCCATGCCATGGCCCTGGGCCGCGCCTACCAGGCGCAGGAAGTCCGCAAGCGTGCCCAGCTTGGGCTCGATGGCGTCGTGCCCGCCCTCGGCCGAGCCGACGGCGTAGGGGCTGCCGACATCGTCCGGTCCCGCGGTCAGGCTGTTGTTGCGGCCTTTTCGGTTGCGCAGGCCGATGGGGTGGATGGGCGGCAGGTACAGCACGTCGAACCCCATTTCACGGATGTCGGGCAGCCGCCCGATGACGTCGTCGAACGTGCCGTGACGCCCGGGTTCGCGCGCCTGCGAGCGCGGGAAGAGTTCATACCACGCGCCGTGGGCGGCTTGGGGCCGGTCTACCCAGACGGGATAGCGCAGCGCCGTGACGGATTCAAAAGGATGCGTGTCCAGTTCGTGCATGGCGCGCGCCAGGTCGGCGCCAAGCAGCAGGGCGATCTGCTCGTCCGTCGGCGCGGCGTCGGTCAAGGCATCGGGCAGTGCGTTCAGGACGCGTTTGAGGGTGGCGACGCTGGCGTCCGGGGACGCTTGCCGGGCCGCCCGCTTGTCAGCCTCGCGCAGCAACTGCGCGCCTTCGGCGACTTCCAGCCGCAGATCGAGGCCGGCCCGGTGCTTGACGTCCAGGTCATGGTGGTATGTCTGCCAGACGTCGAACCATGCCGCCACCTGGAACTCGTGCGGGCCGACGCGGCGCGGACGGAAGCTGGCTTGCCAGCGGTCGTTGGTCACAAGGCGCAGAGGAACCCGGCGCCATTGCGGCTCGTCGGCCGCGCGCCAGCGCAGTTCGGCGGCGATGCGGTCGTGGCCGTCCATCAGCAGATCCGCCTGCACCGTGACGCGCTCGTGCACGACGCATTTGACGGGATGCGCGCCGTCGTCCACGGCAGGCGAGACGCTTTCGATGGCAATGCGCAGGCCGGCCCCGCCTTCGGTACGCGGTCCGGGGTGGCGGGAGGATTCGCGGACCGGCGGCATGGGCGTCACCGACATGACGGCGCAGCCGGCAGGGGGCAGCGCGTCGGCGTCAAGCGCGCGCGCGTCGCCTTCGCGATGCGGCAGGATGTCGCCGGCGGGCAAACTGGACGCCACGGCATCCCAATCAAGCTGGGCAGGCGCGGCGGCGGCGGGATTCAGGGCAAGAATGGCGGTGGCGCCTTCCGCCGCCTCGCGCAGCACCAGCGTCGCCCGGCCGTCGCGGCCGGCCAGCACATGGGGCGGGCCGGTCGGCAGCGGTTGGGCGCCGAGCCAGTGGTTGATGTCCTCTGCCGGGCCGGGCGGGTCGATGTCCGCTTCGTCGGCCACCCAGCCGCACGCCGTGAAGGCGGCGGCCCAGGCGCTGCGCGGGTCGGTGCGGGCTGGGCCTGCCTTCACGGCGTCCAGGGGAGACACGCTGGCCAGGACGGGGGCGACGCGCTCCAGCCGCGCAGCCTCTTCGGCCAGCCAGGCGGATTTGTAGTCCCACCACGGCAGGGACGAGAACACGCCGTCGAAGCCGGCGTCGCGCAACGCGTCCAGTTGCTGGGGGTTGAGGCCGGGTGTCCATGCCAGGCACGCGGGCGGGGGCGCGTGCTGCCGCAGCGTGGCCAGCAATTCCTGCCAGGTATGGGCCGGCAGGCACTGCGGCGCATCGAACAGGAAGCCCGACACGCCCGCGTCGGCCCAGCCCGACAGCCGCGCCGCCCAGCGTGCCGCAAAGCCTGCCGGCGGATGGTCTTGCAGCGGCATCAGGCCCCGGTCGCTGACCGGCATCCGGGGGTCCCGCGCCGGGTCTTCAGGATGGGCGCGATACCAGCCCGGCGGCGCGGTGCCCGCGCCGGCGTCCACCGACACCCGGTCGAACCTCAGCCGGACCATCAGCTTCAGATCCTGGGCCGCCGTGGCCTGGGAAAGCCGCGATAGCCGGTCGGTGATGGGTTCCGTCCGGCTCCCGATTGCACTCAGGTCCGCGTCGACGGGCGCCAGGGAATGGGCGCCGGCCGGCAACAGCCACGGCGCGGGGATCAGTACGGCGTCGAAGCCGGCCTGCCTGATGCGGGTGAGCCTGGCCTCCAGCGCGTCCGCGCCTGCTGCAGCCGGCGCAGGGTCCGGCAAGCCTTGCGGCGCATGGCAGATGCGCAAGGGCGCCTGCGGGGCCGGGACGGGTCGGTGGGCAGCAGCCATAGGTGTCCGCCTCAATGGGGCATCGGCATCGAGCCGCGCGCCTGCCGAGCGCGGCGAAGTTCCGCGGCGACGGGCGCGGCAGCTGCGGCGGCGTCCTCTGGCACGGGATGGCCCGCCAGCGAATTGAGCAGTTCCTCGTAGGGGCCGACGGCGCGCTGCCAGCTGAAATCGCTGGTCATGGCGTTGCGTTGCATGGCCCGCCACAAGGTGGGATGGCGGCGCAGGTGCATCGCGCGCGACAGCGCGTCGGCCATGGCGTCGGGCGCGTCGCCGTCAAACAGCAGGCCGTTGGCGAACGCCATCGCCGTCAGCGGCGCATCCGCGCCCGGGTCGTTGATCGTGTCGGCCATGCCCCCCACGCGCGACCCGATCGGCACGGTGCCGTAGCGCATGGCGTACAACGGGGTCAAACCGAACGGCTCGAAACGGCTGCCATGCAGCAGGATGTCTCCGCCCGCGTGCAGCCGGTGCGCGCCGGTCTCGTTGTACCCGATGCGGGTTGCGCAGCGTTCAGGGTAGCGCCCCGCCAGCGATGCCAGCGCGCCTTCCAGCCGGCGGTCGCCCTGGCCCAGGATGGCCACCTGCATTTCCGGGTGCGCGTCCAGCGCGCGGGGCAAGGCTTCGGCCGCGACGTCGGCCATCTTCTGCTCGGTCAGCCGGCTGCCCAGGACAACCAGCGTAGCCTGCGGGTCCGGCTGCAGATCGAATTCCCGCTGCAGGACCGTCTTGCACAGCCGCTTGTTGGCGAGGTCGCCGGCGTGATAGCGCAACTGCCCAAGCTGCTGGTCGCGCGACGGGTCCCAGAGCTCGGTATCGATGCCGTTGGGGATCGCCATCAGGTCGGCGGCCCGTTCGCGCAGCAGCCCGTCCAGCCCGCAACCGAACGCGGGGGTCAGGATCTCGCGGGCATACGTGCGGCTGACGGTCGTCACGCGGTCGGCATGGCGAATGCCGGCCTTCATGAAGTTGAGCTTGTCCCAGGCCACCATGGCGTCTTCGCTTCGGCAGGCGGGCGGGATGCCCATCGCGGCGGCGTCCGCCAGCGGGAACTGCCCCTGGAACGCCAGGTTGTGGATGGTCAGCACGCTTTTCACGTCGGCGATGCGGGCCTCGCGCAGCAGCATCGGCGTCAGGGCTGCGTGCCAATCGTGCGCATGCACCACCGTGGGGCGGGGCAGGCCCGGCAGGCCGCGCGCGATCCGCACCGCTGCATGGCACAGCGCGGCATAGCGCAAGCCGTTGTCGCCGTGTTCGCGGCCGTCATCATCCATATACAGGCCGCTGCGGTTGTAGAGCGCGTCGTTCTCCAGCAGCAGGAAGGGCAGCTCCGACACGGGGCAGACCCCGGCCAGCAGGCGCGCATCGCCACCAGGCAGGTCTTCCAGCCTGGCCACTTCGTGCGGGCCGTCCAGACGGCTGGCCACGCCGCGGTAGGCGGGCAGCAGGATGGTTGCGGTCAGGCCGCGTTCGGACAGCGCGCGGGCCATGCCGGTGATGGCGTCCCCAAGCCCGCCAGTCTTGGCCAGGGGGAATGCTTCAGCAGCCACTATGAGTATTGTCGTCGTCGCCATGCTTGTTGCTCCGGGGGGAAGGTCGGCGGGCCGCAGAAAAAGGGGGCCCGATTCCGTAAGGCCATCAATGCGCAAGACGCGTGCCCACGGCCTTGCGTTCAAGAGGTGTTGCGTATTCGGGGACCGTCGGGTGTCGTTGTTGCTGACGTTTGTAAAACTGGGAGCGGCGCAGCATTTCGGGGACGAGGCGGCGGCCGGGCATGGCGATTGCGGCGCGCTGCGTTTCCTGCGGATCATGGAAAGGAGCGTCAACTTGAAAACCGTTTCCGATTTTGTTCTTGCCCGGCTCGGCGAATGGGGGGTGCAACGCGTGTTCGGCTACCCCGGCGACGGGATCAACGGGCTGATCGGCGCGTTCGGCCGAAACGAGGAACTGGAATTCGTCCAGGCGCGCCACGAAGAAGGGGCGGCGTTCATGGCATGTGCCCATGCCAAGTTCACGGGCCAGGTCGGGGTTTGCCTGGCGACGTCCGGCCCCGGGGCCATCCACCTGCTCAACGGCCTGTACGACGCCAAGCTGGACCATCAGCCCGTGTTGGCGATCGTGGGGCAGCAGGCCCGCAGCGCCCTGGGCGGCGACTACCAGCAAGAGGTGGATCTGGTCAGCCTGTTCAAGGACGTGGCGCACGACTTCGTCCATATGGTGACCTCGCCGTTGCAGGCGCGGCATATGGTGGACCGCGCCATGCGCATCGCCATGGAGCGGCGCGGCGTGACGTGCCTGATCTTTCCCAACGACGTGCAGGACCTGGAGGCGGTCGAAACGCCGCCCCGCGAGCACGGGACGGTGCATACCGGCATCGGCCTGACCTCGCACGCGGCCGTGCCGCCGGACGCGGCGCTGGACAACGCCGCCGCCATCCTGAACCGGGGGGAGCGCGTCGCGATGCTGGTGGGCGCGGGCGCGCTGGACGCCGGCGCCGACGTGCAGGCCGTGGCGCAGCGCCTGGGGGCAGGCGTGGCCAAAGCGTTGCTGGGCAAGGCGGTCGTGCCGGATGAATTGCCTTACGTGACGGGCGCCATCGGCCTTTTGGGCACGCAACCCAGCTGGGAAATGATGAACGAGTGCGACACCTTGCTGATGGTGGGCACCTCGTTTCCCTATGCCGAATTCCTGCCCAAGGAAGGGCAGGCCCGGGCCGTGCAGATCGACGTGGACGGCCGCAAGCTCAGCCTGCGCTATCCGGTCGAGGCCGGGCTGGTCGGTGATGCGCGCCTGACCTTGCAGGCCTTGCTGCCCCGGCTGGAGGAAAAAAAGTCCGACCGTTGGCGCAAGGGGATCGAAAAGCGCGTGGCCCGCTGGCGCGAGACGGTCGTGGACCGCGCGATGGTGCAGGCCAACGGCATCAATCCCCAGCGGCCGTTCGTTGAGCTGTCCCGCCGTTTGCCGCCGCAATGCATCGTCACCTGCGATTCCGGCTCGGCCGCCAACTGGTACGCGCGTGACGTGCAGTTGCGCGACGGCATGATGGGATCGGTATCGGGCGGCCTGGCCAGCATGGGCTGCGGCGTGCCCTACGCGCTGGCGGCCAAGCTGGCGCATCCGGGCCGCCCGGTCGTCGCGCTGGTGGGCGATGGCGCCATGCAGATGCTGGGCATCAATGAACTGATCACGATCGCCCATCGCTGGAAGGGCTGGGCCAACCCCACGCTGGTCGTGCTGGTGCTGAACAACGGCGATTTGAACCTGGTGACCTGGGAGCAACGCGTCATGGGCGGCGATCCGCGCTTTGGCGACTCGCAGTGGCTGCCGCCGTTCTCCTACGCCGAATATGGCCGCATGCTGGGGCTGGAGGGAATACGCGTGACCGAACCGGACGACGTCGGTCCCGCCTGGGACCGTGCGCTGTCCGCCGCAAGGCCGGTCGTGCTGGAAATGGTTACGGACCCGGAAGTGCCGCCGATGCCGCCGCATATCTCGGTCAAGCAGTTCGGCGCCTACCTGGCGGCACTGCGCAAGGAGGACGCCGCCACCGGCGCCGCGGCGCTGCGCGCAACGATCAAGCAATGGTGGGCAAGCTAACGCCGCGTGCGGCACGGCGCTTGCGGAGGAACAGGCTCCTACCACCACAACGCGGGGCGCATGCCCCGGCAAAGGAGATAGACCATGGAAACTCAGACCAACATCGTGGGCGGCCCCAAGAGCAACCCGACCGGCCCGGGTCCGCAGGTCATGGCGGCCGATACGTTGGAAGGTAATGACGTATACAACTCGGCCGGCGAGGAACTGGGATCGATCAAGGACATCATGATCGACGTGCCGCGCGGACGCGTGGCCTATGCGGTCCTGTCGCGCGGCGGCGTGCTGGGCATCGGCGACAAGCTGTTCGCGATCCCCTGGGGCGCGTTGACGCTGGACACCGACCGCAAGTGCTTCGTGTTGAACGTCGACAAGGAGACCCTGAAGAACGCGCCGGGGTTCGACAAGGACAATTGGCCCAGCATGGCGGACGAGACGTGGGCGAGGAGCCTGCACACCTATTACAAGCAGGACATCTATTGGTAGGCCATCACGGCAGGCCATGATGCCCGGGGCCGCCAGGCCCCGGCGTCACGGAACCGGCCGCGGGTCCGCGATCCGCGCGCCGGTCACCATTTCCGTCACCCAGTTGACCAGGATCGAGGTATAGGCGCGCTGCGCCGTTTTTTCCGTGAGCGCGTGGTCCGCGCCGTCGATGATGCGGTGCGTCAGCGAATGCGACCGGCGAAACGCCGAGCGGTAGCTCATGATGGTGGAGTGGGGAATGAACGTATCGTGTTCGGCCTCGACGATCAGCACGTCGCCCGCGAAATCCGCGCAGGCCTTCAGGGCCCGATTCGACTCCGGCGGGACGTAGCTGTTGCGGTACGCGCGCAGCGTCTCGCGGTTCAACTGGTTCTTGGGCAACAGCCATTCGTCATCCAGATACAGGGCCGGCACGTGTAAGGCCAGCCACCGCACGCGGCGCAGGCTGCTGAGCAGGGCGGCCAGATAGCCGCCATAGCTGCTGCCCACCACCGCCACCGACCCGGAGTCCAGCGATGGGTGCGCGGCCAGGCGGTCGTAGGCCGCCACCACGTCGCGCAGATTGTCTTCCCGGGTGACCTGCAATTGCTGCTCGCGGGTGGCGGCGTGGCCGCGCAGGTCGAACGTCAGGCAGACGCATCCCAGCGCGGCAATCCCCTTGGCGCGGTTCAGGTCGAAGGCCTGGCTGCCGCCCCACCCATGGATGAAGAGCACGCCGGGCACTTTGTCTTCCGGCGTCAGGAATGTGCCGTCAAGGGTCTGGCCGTCGACCGATAGCGCGATGGGATCGCTATGCGCCGCCATCGGTGTCCTCCAACACGCCGCCGGACTTGCTGATGTGGCCGACGGCGGAATCCTCCCCATGGAAGACCAGATGCTGCGGGATCGGTCGGGGCGCATCCGGGCCGTAGCGTTCACGGGTAGCGGCGCGCACCGACGCCATCGCCGGCGACAGGGCGAATGCCTGCATGGCGGCCAGTTCGGCCAGGCTGGCGCCGCCCGCACGCCATGATTGCTCCAGGACGCCGCCCCGTGTTTCGCCCGCCGCGTTGCGGCCGAACGCCACGTCGTAATTGCGCCGCGAGGCGAACAGTTGGGGATACGCGGTCGACACCGCGGCGTCGTAGTGGCAGGCCATGTCCACGGCCTGCCGTTCCCGGGGTTCCAGATCCAATGCCCGAAGGGCGTCAAAGCCGCCCCGCGCCAGCCGCAGTTCCGACCCGCCGTATACCGGCACGCCCGTATTGTCCGGCGTCAGCGACTGGGTGCCGACGTACGAGATCTCCATCTTGCCTACGCGCGCCCAACCGACGCTGTAGGTCGTGACGTCTTCCAGGTCTTCCTCGAGCACCAGGCCGAGCCTGCGCATGGCCGTGGCCGATTGGTCCGCCAGCGCCGCCCGCAATTCGGCCGCGTTGCGCACGACGACTTGTCCACGGCCGGCGGTGGCGTCCGCGGGCTTGATGCGCAGCCGTCCGCGCTTGAGCAACAGCAGGCCGGCGGCCTCGGCGTCCTGGGGGGTGAAGGCCGTGTATCCGGTCAGGACCACGTCGCGCAAGGTGTCGCCCAGGCTTGCCACCCACGCTTTCGGTGCCTTGGCATGGGGGCCGGCCAGCCCATGGGTAATGGACTTGCCCGCCACAAAGGAATGCGGGGCGACGCCCCCGTACAGGTCCGCTGCCCGGGTGATGCCCAGTCGCGCGGCGCGGACCACGCCGATCAGCGTGCGGTCGGGCACGTAATAAGGGGGCGGTTCGTCCCGATGGCGGCTTGGCCGGTAATCCGGCTTGAACCGGCGCCCCAGCAACGCGGCCAGGCGAGCGGCCATGGCTTCCTGGGACGCGATCTCGTGTTCAGACGCGTTGGCCCGGCGAGGGTAGGCGACGACCAGGTCGGACTCAGGCGGGTGCGGGATATTTCTCATGTCGGTGATGGCAGCAAGCGGCGTGCCCGGGCAGGCGCCGGCGCCTAGGAAGACGCTTTTTCATGCCCGGTCAACGCGGCCGGCGTCTGGCGCTTGCGCCAAGCGATGCGCGCTTCCACGATCGGGAAGGCGGCCAGCGCCAGGCACAGCGGGGCCAGGGCGTAGCAGGCGCGGTAGGCCAAGGCGGCGCCCAGCACCTCGGAGTACGGCAATTTCGGCGCCAGCACGGCCACGAAAATCGCCTCCGTGGTGCCCAGGCCGCCGGGCACGCGCGTCAGCACGGCGGCAAAGCTCGAGCACAGCAAAATGCCCAGCACCACCGCGTAGGGGGCTTTGCCCTGCAGCAGCACATAGGCCACGGCCCCCATGAACATCCACGACAGGCCGGCGAACAGGCACTGCAGCGCCGCCATGCGCGCCCGCGGCAATGTGACGCGCTGGCCGATCCAGGTGGCGGACCGCCGGCGCGCGCGGGCGCATGCCCACACATAGCCGACGCCTGCGGCCAGCATGGCCGCGCCGATCAGCCGGAGGACGCCGCTGCCGACATCCCAACCCTGCGGCACCGGCAATGCGCCGCTGACGAACACCGCGCCCGCCACCCACGCGTAGCCGATCCAGTTCGAGGCCGCCGAAAACAGGGCGACGCGCGTCGCCACCGCCTTGCGGCAACCCAGCCGCGCGTACAGGCGCAGGCGTGTACCCAGGCCGCCGAGCAGCACGCCCAGGTTCAGGTTCAAGGCGTAGCTAAGCACCGCCACGCCCACCACGGTCGGCCACGGCAACTTGTGGCCCGTGTAGCGGCGCCCCAGCAGATCCAGCGTGGCATAGCTCAGATAGCCCAACGCGACCAAACCGCCCGCCATGAAGATGGCATCGTGGGGAATGCGGCGCATGGCCTGCCACACCTCGGGCCAATCCACGGAGCGGCCGAAATAGAACAGCAGACCCGCCACCGCGGCCAGTATCAGCCAGGGCAGCACCTTCTTGATGCGCGGCCAGCGATGGCGCAGCGAGCGCATGAGCGTCGTGCGGAACACCCTCATGCCGCCTCGCCTTCGCCTGGCGGGGCGGGCTTGATGGTCTGCAGCTTGGGCTTGTGGGCCGGCAGTGAACCCGCCCAGGCCGGAAAGCGCCGCAGGAAGTGGAACACCACCACGCCTACCCAGAAGCGCCGCAACGCCCGGGTGGGCTTCGGGCTCCTGGGGACCGGCTTGCAGTCCTGCGCGATCAGGCGCTCCAGGCTTTCGCGCAACGCGCCGTTCAGCGACGCGTCGCGCGCCACCACGTTGGCCTCCAGGTTCAAGGCCAGGCTCAGCGGATCCAGGTTGCTGGAGCCCACGGTGCACCAGTCGCCATCCATGCAGGCCACCTTGCCGTGCAGCGGCCGCTTGCAATACTCGAAGATCTCGACGCCTGCGCTCATCAGGTGGTCATAGAGCATCGTGGCGGCAAGGCGGGCCACCAGCATGTCGGGTTCGCCCTGCAGCAGCAGGCGCACGCGGACGCCCCGGCGCGCGGCGTTGGCCAGGTCCCGCAGCAGCCGATAGCCGGGGAAGAAATAGGCGTTGGCGATCAGCACGTCGCGCTTGGCGGCGCGCAGGCCGGCGCGGTAATAGCGCTCGATGTCGGTCGTGTGGCCCAGGTTGTCGCGCACCACCAGGCGTCCGCCGCCGTCGCCGTCGGGCACTGATGCCGCAGGCGGCCGCCGCCACCGGCGCGGCGGGCGCCGCTGCAAGGCCGCGCGGGCGTAGTCGGCGATGTCGGCCGCCAACGGCCCGTCCACCTGCACGGCGTAATCCTGCTTGGCTTCGGGGCCAAAATCCGGCAGATGGTCCGCCGAGAAATTGATGCCGCCCACCAGGGCGCATCGGCTGTCCACCGCGACGATCTTGCGGTGCATGCGGCGGAACACGTTGGTCCGGATGCCCAGCAGCCTTGGGCGCGGGTCGAAAATATGGACGCGCACGCCGCTTTCGGTCATGGCGCCGATGAACTCGGGCGTCAATTCGTCCGATCCGTAGCCGTCCACCAGCAGGTCCACACTGACGCCGCGGCCGGCGGCGGCAATCAGCGTCTGCTGCAATGCCTGCCCGACCTTGTCGTCGAACAGGATGAAGGTCTCGACCAGCACTTCGTGCCGGGCCGAGTCGATGGCGCGCCGCACCGCGGGGAAATAGACCTCGCCATTCTCCAGCAGCGTGTAGCGGTTGCCCTCCCGCCAACCCCGATCAACGGCCGTCATAGCGCGATCTCCGCAGAAATCGGCACATGATCCGACAGGCGCGACCAGACGCGGGAGGCCAGGGGGACGGGACGCCAGTCGCGCACGCTGCGCACATAGATTCTGTCCAGCCGCAGCAAGGGCCAGCGGGCCGGGAAGGTGCGGGCAGGGCGGCCAAGACGGGTGGTGAACACTTCCTGCGTGCCGCAGCCGGCCATCAACCTGTCCGCATTCAAGCGCCAATCGTTGAAGTCGCCCGCGATCAGCAGCGGTTCGGCCGCCGGCACGTCGCGGCTGACCAGCTCGCATAGTCCATTCAATTGCTGGCCCCGATGGCGTTCCAGCAAACCCAGGTGCACGCAGATCGCATGGACGGGCGCGCTGTCCGGCACCCGCAGCACACAATGGAGCAAGCCGCGGCCTTCGTGCCCATCCACGCTGACGTCATGGTTTTCGTACCGCTCGATGGGGTAGCGCGACAGGATCGCATTGCCATGATGGCCGGCCGGATAAACGGCGTTGCGGCCATAGGCGAAGTCCGTCCACAGCGAGTCGGCCAGGAATTCATACTGCGACAACGCCGGCCAGGCTGCCGGGTGGCGTTCGGCATGCGCCTGATGCTCGCCCAGCACTTCCTGCAGGAACACCACGTCGGGAGCGGCGGTCCGCAGGGCTGCGCGCAGGTCGTGCAGCATGAAGCGCCGGTTGAAGCTGGTGAATCCTTTATGGGTGTTGACGGTCAGCACCGTCAACCTCCGGGAGGCATCGTGGTTCGGGGCGGGCATGGACTCTCCGGGATGGGAAACCCCCAGCCAGGCGCAATTAGCGTGCCCGGGCCGGCTCGGCGCCGGCGTCAGCAGGGGAAATCGCCGGCCACGCCCTGGCCGCGGGCCGGCTGGTGCGGAAAAACCGGTACGCCTGGCAGATTTTCCCGACGCCGGGGAGGAGGGCGTCTGGGCTTGCCGCAAGCCTGGCATGCCGCTGTTGCCGGCCGCTTGGGAGAAGCAGGGCTTCAGACGCCGCAGCCGCGATCTTGCAGGGGGCGAATGACAATCGGTAATAAAAAGCATTATCATGCCGCTTCGCATTGATTCTGCCCCATGTCATCTTCCCGGTCCCGTCCACACGGCTTTCTTGCCTATTACGAAGAACTGCTCGCCGTCTGGACCCGCAAGCTGGGTTGCCGCGACGCCGCGCAGGACTTGACCCATGACGCCTTCGTGAAATGCCTGGAGGCTGGTTCCTCCCACGTCGAACAGCCGCGCGCCTACCTGCATCAGGCGGCGCGCAATACGGCCGTCGACAGCTTCCGCCGCGAAGGCGGGCAAGAGTGGGTGACGCTTGATACCATAGCGACCCATCCCAGCGAGCTGGGCGATCCCGTGGCCGAGGCGCGCACGCAGCAATTGGGGCAGGCGCTGGAGACGGCGCTGGCCGAATTGCCGCTCAAATGCCGCCAGGTCTTCATCTGGCAACGGCTGGAGGGCCTGACGCAGGCCGAGATCGCCGAGCGCATGGGCCTGAGCAAAAACATGGTCGAAAAATACATGATCCGTACCGCCTTGCACCTGCGCGACCGCTTGGGGGCGTATGCGCCCAGCTAGCGACGCGCCGCGGGTCGAGGCAGCCAAATGGTTCGCCCGCACGCGGTCCGGCGAACTGGATGCCGCCGGGCAGGCCGAGCTGCAGGCCTGGCTGGCCGCCGATCCGCGCCATGCCTACGAATACCGCGTGCTCGAATCCATCTGGCAGGCCGCGGCCGACGTGCCTGCCGACCGCTTGCGGGCGCTGGCCCAGCCGCGCCGGCGCGCATCGTCGTCCGGACGGCGCCAGGTGCTGGCGTTGAGCCTGACTGCGCTGGCAGTCGGCGCGGGCGTCCTGTTCTGGCAGCGGTATCAGCCCGCCGCGGTGCAGACGGCTGAGTACCGGACAGCGCCGGGTGAGCGCCGCGTGGTGGCGCTGCCCGACGGGTCCAGCGCGGAATTGAACAGCCGCACTCATGTGAAAGTGCGGTTCGACGCGGGGACAAGACAGGTCGAACTGGTAGAAGGCGAAGCGCTGTTCGCCGTCGACAAGGACGCCGGCCGCCCGTTCGTGGTGGACGCCGGGGTGGGCACGGCCACCGTTACGGGCACGCGGTTCGACGTTCGGCGCGACGGGGACGAAATGCGGGTGATGGTCGAATCCGGGTCGGTACGGGTGGCTGGGCGGCAGGATGAGGCCGGCCATGCCGTGTCGGTGACGCCCGGACTCGGCGTCCGGATCGGCGCCCAGGGCAAGGTCGAGCCGCCGCAAACGGCGCCTGTGGCGTCGGCGCTGGCCTGGCGCGCGGGGCAGATCGTCTTCAGCGACACCGACCTGGCCAGCGCGGTGCGCGAGGTGTCGCGCTATCGCGCGCAAACGATCGTGCTGGCCGACGGCAAGGGCTTGGCGGACCTGCGCCTGACCAGCGTCTTCCGTATCGACGACACCGACGCCTTCCTGACGGCGCTGCCGCACATCCTGCCGGTGACGGTGCGCACGCTGCCCGACGGACGGGCCGAGATCGCGGGCCGGTGAGCCCGCGATCTCGGCCCGGCAAAAATATTTCGGGCCGGCATTCAGGTTTTTTTCCGTTTTTGCGTCTTCTCTCTTATTGCGGGGCTATGCCGGCCAAGGGGGCCGGAGACCGCCCCACTCAGGAGAGGATGAAGTGGATCGCAATAAGAACAAGCGCGCGCGGCCGGTGGCTTGCCGGATCAGGGCCGTCAGCGCGGCAGTGTTGATCGCATTGGGGGCGCCTGCCGCCTGGGCGGCGTCGCCGCCGGTCGCCATCGACATCCCCGCCCAGCCGTTGGACGGCGCGCTCAAGCGGTTGGCGCAGCAGCATGGCTTGCAGATTTTCTATACGCCGCAGGCCGTGGCGGGCATGCAGGCGCAGGCGGTGTCGGGCACGATGACGCCCGAGCAGGCGCTGGACGCCTTGCTGCGCGACACCCCGTTGCGCGCCCGCCGCGAAGGCAGCGCCATCATTCTTGAGCCGGCCAGCGCGGCCGCGCCGACGGTGTTGGCGCCGATCGAGGTCAGCGCCTCGCGCATGGCCAGCAACCTGGTCAGCCCGGTGCAGCAGACCATCGTGCTGGAGCGCGACAACCTGCAAGAACTGCGCACAGGCTCCGACAGTCTGGCCACCGTCCTGTCCAAGGTCGTGCCCGGCATGGCGGACTCCAGCCGCACCATCACCGATTACGGCCAGACCCTGCGCGGCCGCGGCATCCTGGTGCTGGTGGACGGCATACCGCTGAATACCAACCGCGACTCGTCGCGCAACCTGGCCAACATCGATCCGGCCATCATCGAACGCGTCGAAGTGCTGCGGGGCAGCAGCTCGATCTATGGCGCGGGCGCGACGGGCGGGATCGTGTCAATCACGACGCGCCCGGCCGGGGGCGAACCCGTGTCCGAGACCACGTTGACCGCCGTCTCTCCGCTGAGCCGCCTGCGGGCCGACGGCCTGGGCGGCCAGCTGCAGCAGCATTTTGCCGGCAGTCAGGGAAAGCTCGATTACGCACTGGACCTGGGCGCGCGGCACAACGGCGCGTCGTACGACGCGCAGGGCCGCCGGATCGCCTCCGAGCCCAGCCAGGGCGACCTGTTCGATTCCAACATCTACAGCGTGGGCGGCAAACTGGGGCTGCGCATCGATGATGACCAGCGGGTGCAGCTGTCGGCCAGCTACTACAACGCCGACCAGGACAGCAACTACGGCTCAGACCCTTCAGTGGGCCGCTTGCCGCCGGGCACCGCGCGCGCCTTGCCGCTGGGCGGGCTGGAACTGGCCGACCAGAACCAGATCCGCAATACGCTGGTGAACCTGGAATACCAGCACCAGAACCTGTGGGGCAGCAAGCTGTCGGCCCAGGTCTATTACCGCGACTACTACACGCGTTTCACGCCGTTCGACGCCCGCGCCGTGGTCACCCGGGGCGGCAACGTGGACCAGGCCATGCAGAATTCGAAGGTGCTGGGCAGCCGCCTGACGATCGACACGCCATTGGGCGCCTCCGACAAGACCCGCTTGCTATGGGGCGTGGACTTCAACCAGGAACGCAGCGACATGCCGATCGATATCTTCGACCCGGCCGCGTTCGACAGCAGTGGCGGCCGCGTATTCCGCAAGACGGGCACGCTGACCTACATGCCGGAGTTGACCACGCGCAGCACCGGCATCTTCGGCCAGCTGGAACACCGCTTCAACGACCAGTGGTCGGGGCAGGGCGGCGTGCGCTACGAATACTCGTCGGCGCGTTTCAATGATTTCGTGCCGCTGTCGCAGTCGCGGGTGCCGTCGCCCGTCACGGTGCAGGGCGGCACCGTGAATTACGACGCCTTGCTGTTCAACCTGGGCTTGAGCTATGAGCCCGTGCGCGGCCAGGAGTTCTACACGTCGTTCAGCCAGGGCTTCCAATTGCCCGACATCGGCGTGCAGATGCGCAATGCGCGGCCGGGCTTCGACATCGGCTCGTCGGAACTGGAGCCCGTCAAGAC
>CAUSDE010000083.1:0-23251 GCA_963530045.1 uncultured Achromobacter sp. | reverse complement strand
AATCGTACCCACGTTCACGTGCGGCTTGGTACGTTCAAACTTGCCTTTTGCCATGATCTCTATCCTTTAACTTTCAAGGAAACTTGAATCTGCCAGGCCGCCCGGATGGGCGGACCTGGCTAGGGTTATTTACTTGGCCCGAGCGGCGATGACTTCGTCAGCGACGTTCTTGGGAGCCTCGGAGTAATGCTTGAATTCCATCGTGTACGTGGCACGACCTTGCGTCAGCGAACGCAGGTTCGTGGCGTAACCGAACATCTCGGCCAGGGGCACTTCAGCCTTGATGGTCTTGCCGCCGCCGACCATGTCGTCCATGCCTTGGACCATGCCGCGACGCGAGGACAGATCGCCCATCACGGTACCAGCGTAGTCTTCCGGCGTTTCGACTTCAACGGCCATCATCGGTTCCAGCAGCACGGGGCTGGCCTTGCGCAGACCTTCCTTGAATGCCATGGAGCCGGCCATCTTGAACGCGTTTTCGTTCGAGTCCACATCGTGGTACGAACCGAAGAACAGCGTGACCTTGACGTCGACGATCGGGTAGCCAGCCAACACGCCCGAAGGCAGCGTTTCCTGGATGCCCTTGTCCACTGCGGGGATGTATTCGCGAGGAACCACACCGCCCTTGATGGCGTCCACGAATTCGAAACCACCGCCAGGAGGCAACGGCTCGACCTTCAGCACCACGTGACCGTACTGGCCGCGGCCGCCCGACTGCTTGACGAACTTGCCTTCCACTTCGTCGCAGGTCTTGCGGATGGTTTCACGGTAGGCCACTTGCGGCTTGCCGACGTTGGCTTCAACGCCGAACTCACGCTTCATGCGGTCGACCAGAATTTCCAGGTGAAGCTCGCCCATGCCGGAAATGATGGTTTGGCCGGATTCTTCGTCGCTGCGCACGCGGAACGACGGATCTTCCTGAGCCAGACGCGACAGCGCCAGACCCATCTTTTCCTGGTCAGCCTTCGACTTCGGTTCCACGGCCTGCGAAATCACGGGCTCGGGGAAAATCATGCGTTCGAGCAGGATGTGGGAGTCGATGTCGCACAGCGTTTCGCCGGTGGTCACGTCTTTCAGACCCACCACAGCGGCGATGTCGCCTGCCAACACTTCCTTGATTTCTTCGCGGTTGTTCGCGTGCATCTGCAGAATGCGGCCGATACGTTCCTTCTTGCCCTTGATGGGGTTGTAGACCGTATCGCCCGACTTCAGGACGCCCGAGTAAACGCGCACGAAGGTCAATTGACCCACGAACGGATCGCTCATCAGCTTGAATGCCAGAGCCGAGAACTTCTCGCCATCGTCAGCTTCACGCTTGACGGGATTGCCATCGTCGTCCATGCCGTCAACCGCGGGAATGTCCACGGGCGAAGGCAGGTAGTCGATGACGGCATCCAGCATGCGCTGCACGCCCTTGTTCTTGAAGGCGGTGCCGCACAGCATCGGCTGGATTTCGCCAGCGATGGTGCGTTGGCGGATGGCCAGGTTGATTTCTTCTTCGTCCAAGGAACCCGTTTCCAGGTACTTGTTCATCAGTTCTTCCGACGACTCAGCGGCAGCTTCAACCAGCTTTTCACGCCATTCGTTGGCTTGATCAACCAGTTCAGCGGGGATCTCGTGGTAGTCGAACTTGATGCCTTGGCTGGCTTCGTCCCAAATGATCGCCTTCATCTTGACCAGGTCGACCACGCCTTGGAACGTGTCTTCGGCACCGATCGGGATCACGATCGGCACGGGATTGGCGCGCAGGCGATTCTTCAGCTGGTCATAGACCTTGAAGAAGTTGGCGCCGGTGCGGTCCATCTTGTTGACGAAGGCCAGACGCGGCACGCCGTACTTGTTGGCTTGGCGCCACACGGTTTCGGACTGGGGCTGAACGCCACCCACTGCGCAGTAGACCATGCAAGCACCGTCCAGGACGCGCATGGAACGTTCCACCTCAATGGTGAAGTCCACGTGCCCCGGGGTGTCGATGATGTTGATGCGGTGTTCGGGATAGTTCTTCGCCATGCCACGCCAAAACGCCGTCGTTGCTGCCGACGTAATGGTGATGCCACGCTCTTGCTCTTGTTCCATCCAGTCCATGGTGGCTGCGCCATCATGCACTTCGCCAATCTTGTGATTGACGCCGGTGTAGAACAGGATACGTTCGGTCGTGGTGGTCTTCCCTGCATCGATGTGCGCAGAGATACCAATGTTGCGATAGCGCTCGATCGGGGTTTTGCGGGCCATGGTGGATTAGTCCTTAAATTACCAGCGGAAATGGCTGAAGGCCTTGTTGGCCTCTGCCATCTTGTGCGTGTCTTCGCGCTTCTTCATCGCGGCGCCACGACCTTCGGAGGCGTCGATCAGTTCGCCAGCAAGACGCAGATCCATCGACTTCTCGCCACGCTTCTTAGCGGCTTCACGGAGCCAACGCATAGCCAGGGCCAGGCGGCGCACGGGGCGCACTTCAACCGGCACTTGGTAGTTGGCACCGCCAACGCGGCGGCTCTTCACTTCGACGATCGGCTTGATGTTGTTGATCGCCAGGCTGAAAACTTCGATCGGCTCTTTGCCGGTCTTGGTTTGCACTTGCTCGAGGGCACCGTAAACGATGCGCTCGGCGACGGCCTTCTTGCCGTCCAGCATGACGACGTTCATGAACTTGGCGAGTTCGACGCTGCCGAACTTGGGATCGGGCAGAATCTCGCGCTTGGGTACTTCGCGACGACGGGGCATTGTTGCTTCCTTGTGTCTGTTCAGTTGAACCGTGTTTCATTACACGGCCATGGCCGCCCATTGGGACGACCCCTTACGTGCCGCGCTCCATCCCAGAAACCGGAGGGCGCGGTCGCACTTCCCTAGTGACGGACTTCCGCCACGCGGGGGTACTGCTGACTCGTTATTAAGCCTTCTTCGGGCGCTTGGCGCCGTACTTCGAGCGGGCTTGCTTACGATCCTTGACGCCTTGCAGGTCGAGGGAACCGCGCACGATGTGATAACGCACACCGGGCAAGTCCTTCACACGACCGCCACGCACCAGAACCACCGAGTGCTCTTGCAGGTTGTGGCCTTCACCGCCGATGTACGAAATGACTTCGTAACCGTTGGTCAGACGCACTTTGGCAACCTTACGCAGAGCGGAGTTCGGCTTCTTGGGGGTGGTGGTGTACACGCGAGTGCACACGCCGCGGCGTTGCGGGCAGTTTTCGAGCGCGGGGCTCTTGCTTTTGATGATGCTGACTTCGCGCGGCTTGCGCACGAGTTGGCTAATGGTAGGCATGACCTTTGAAATCCCTTTTACGTACCACTGGTAAGTACTTACGTACTCGTCTCCTCAAGAGTGTCTTTCGGAGAAGGCAGTTCGCGCAAAACCGCCTCAAACGTTCATATACGTAAAAGAGCGGGCTTGCCAACAAACTATGACAAACGCACAAAACTGAGTGCCTCGGGGGCAGTCGGACCGATGGACCCAAAATAAAAGGCTCGTGACGCACCTTGATTTCGGATCCTGGACTGTTTACCCTTTAGCGAACAGATTTTGCGCGCGAAATAAAGCAGTAAGCCCTTTAGCATAACTGAGATCAAGGGATGCTGTCAAAGAAATTTGTAAATGCCGCAGCGCGGCGCGCGGCCGGTGAAATGGCGGCGCAAAGACAACGGTTTCGGCGCGGGTCGTGAAAAATGGGGTCACGTACCCGGCAAATCGTGAAGCGGCGAATCGGTCTGAAAGCCGGTCTGAAAGCGGGCCTAAAATAGGCCTGACAACGAGCCTGAAACGAGTCCAAACGCGCCCGTGCCGGCCTGAAAGCCGCCGTGTTGCCCAGGTAAAACGAGTGTATGCAACCGGCGTCAGGCGTGCATGCGGGCAGTGTACCCGGGCGGCCGCGCTACTGGTCGGCGAATAGGTAACCGCTGCCGTAGACGGTGCGGATCGGCAGCATGACGCCGGCCAATTCCGCCTTGCGACGCAATCGGCTGACGATCACGTCGATGCTGCGCGACCCGCTGGAGCGCACCCCGCCCCCTTCCACCCGCAGTTCGTCGCCCAGCTCCGAGCGTCCCACCGCCCTGCCCGCCACTTCCAGCAGCGAACGCACGATCAGGCGCTCGTTGGCCGACAAGGAAATCGTGGCGCCAGACGGAGCGACCAGCGTCCAGCCCTGATCCCGCAGCTCCCACTGGCCGTTGGCCGTCTCGTCGGAAATCGGATTTTCCTGGGCGGCGGGCAGGCGCCGGGCCAGGGCAAGCAGGATGCACGCAAGTTCGCGCGGATCCTGGGGATCTGTCAGGCAGGCGTCGGCGCCGCTTTGCAGGCAGCGCAGGCGGCTGTCCACGGACATGCCGCGGCCAGAAACCACAATTCCCATGGGAGACGAACCGTGCAGCCGCGCGACCAGCGCGTAACCGATTTCGCCCAACGTCCCGACATCCAGAACGACGGCATCGTAGATACCGCTATTGAGCAATCCGAACAGCTCCAGCGACGTCGAGCAGCCACGCGCGGAAATACCGGCCTGCAGCAAGGCGGACACGGCGGCGTTGCGAGCCACCTCGTCCGGCGACATCATAAGTATGCGCAATTGATTCATAGCTAATTTCCACCTCTAACCCGAAATCGCTACACGTTGCCGAAATGTGACAGCCAACGTGGGGCGATTGAGACAGTGTGGCGGCTTGTTACGCAACAACTCCAGTCAAGATTCGTTAACTTTGCAATGTTTGACAGTTCTTTCCACAACGTAGCCAGCCCCAGCTTCTCCCGAGTTATCATTCGATTACATAATTTCGCTCACCCCTCTTGCAGTAGGGCGCCAAAGGGCGCGCTTGCGTAGCAAGCCTTCGCGAGAACACGTTTGATGAAAATCGCGTCGCTGGAAGACGACCTCGATCAAGCCCGGCGCATCCACCAAGTGTTGACCGCCGCGGGATACACCTGCACCAGCTATCACCAGAGCCGTGACCTGCTGGCCGCCCTGCGCACCGAGAACTTCGATCTGGTGCTGCTGGACTGGCATCTGCCCGATATCGACGGTGACGATGTGGTGCGCTGGTTGCGCGCCAACGTCGGCCCGCGCGTGCCGGTCATTTTCCTGACGAACCGGTCCAGCGAAGACGACCTGGTGGAGGGTCTGCGCGCCGGCGCCGACGATTACATCGTCAAACCGCTGCGCCCCCTGGAGTTGCTGGCCCGCGTGGCGGCGTTGCTGCGCCGCAGCCAGATCGCCGAGCCCGCCAATGATTCGTTCGACGTTGCCAACTATCGCATCGAACCCGCGGCGCGCGTCATCTCGCTGAATGGCGCGGCGGTGACGTTGGCGCCGAAGGAATTCGAGCTGGCGCTGCTGTTCTTTCGCAACCAGGGCCGCCTCATGTCGCGCGACGTCCTGGCCGAATGTGTCTGGAACCGGGAAATCCCCGCCACCTCGCGCACGCTGGACACGCACTTGTCGAACATCCGGCAAAAGCTTCAGCTGCGCCCTGAAAACGGCGTGCGTCTCACCTCGTCCTACGCCCTTGGCTACCGGCTGGAACTGATCGGCGCGTCGGAAGACAGCCCGGCGAACCCGTCGTAGACGCCTTCGCGCGCATCCCTGGAGAACAGAACGTCATGAGCCGCTGCCGCGCGCTTTCTTTGCTTGCCCTGCTTTCTTGTGCACTGACCGCCCCCGCCCACAGCCAGCCTGCCGGCGCCCTGGGCGAGGACTTCATCTATCGCGTGCGCCAAGGCGACACCCTGATCAACCTGGCGACGCAGTACACCCGCAACCAGGCCAACTGGGCGCCGCTGCAGACGCTGAACAAGGTGGTCGCACCGGAATTGCTGCCCATCGGGCTGGAGTTGCGCATCCCCTTGGCGATGATTCCCGAACGCGCCGCCGAGGCGCGCGTGCTGCACGTCAGCGGCCAGGCCAACATGAACGGCCAACCCCTGCGGCCGGGCCAGAACCTGGCCGAAGGCAGCACCGTGGTAACCGCGCAGAACGGCTTCGTAACGCTGGAGCTGGCCGACGGATCCAAGCTCACCCTGCCCGCCGGCGGCTCGGTCGAACTGGCGCGCCTGCGCCAATTCGAAGGCACCGCGCTGACAGACTCGGTCATCCACGTGCAGCGCGGCAGCGTGGAATCCACGGTCGCGCCCACCGGCCAAGGCGTCGGCCGCTTTGAAGTGCGCACTCCTGTCGCCGTCACCGGCGTGCGCGGCACGCGTTTCCGCGTGCAGAGCGGTGCGGGCGGCGTGCAAAGCGAAGTGCTGGAAGGCAGCGTGCGCTTGCAACCCCATGCGCCCGGTACCACGCCGGCCAAGCCGGTTGCGGTGGCGCGCGGCTATGGCGCCGCCGTGCGCAACGATGGCAGCGTGTCGGGCGTGCGCGAACTGCTGGCCGCCCCGCAACTCTCCGCCCCCGAACGTTCGGGCGGTGGTGGCTGGACCAGCACCTTCGCCCCCGTGGCGGGTGCCCAGCGCTATCTGGTGCGCGTATCGCGCGACGCCGACGGCACGCTTCCCGTATCGTCGGCCGCCTTCCCGACCAACGACATCCGCTTCACCGCGCCCGGCCCCGGCACTTACTACGTGTCGGTACGCGCCATCGATGACCTGGGCCTCAGCGGCCAGGATGCGGTGGCCACGTTCGAAGGCGCCAACCAACTGATGACCAGCTACGGGCTGGGTGTTGCCAGCGGCTCAGGTGAGCCTGTCATACTGACCGAATACTAGGGCCTGTCCACACGCAAAGGAGCCCCATGGCCGACGCTGCCGACGCCGTTGACCGGACCTCGCGCTCAGCGCTGTGGTTGACAGTCGTGCTGGCGGTGCTGGCGGCCGTGCTGGGTTCGCTCAACGGGCTGGGCCGGGTCGACCAGATCCTCTATGACCGCGTCGCGACGCTGACGGGGCGCCCCGCCGATCCCGACATCCTGATCGTCGCCATCGATGACGCCAGCATCGATACGCTGGGGCGCTGGCCATGGCGGCGCGCGATCCACGCGGCGCTGCTTGACCGCCTGCAAGGCGCGCGTGCCGTCGGCCTGGACTTGATCTTCGCGGAAAGCGACACCGTCAACCCCAACGACGACCGGATCCTTGCGGACAGCATCCGGCGCAACGGCCATACCGTCTTGCCCATCGTGCTGGACCGACTGGCGAATCCGTCTGCGATCGCCGCACCCATCCCCATCCTGGCGCAGGCGGCCGCTTCAAGCGGCTTCATCAACGCGCGCGTCGATTCCGACGGGGTGGTGCGGGAGGCCACGCCGGCCACCGACTTCTCGGGCGAACGCCGGTTCCATCTTGCGCTGTCCATGCTCACGGTCGGCGGCCAGCCCGATAAGGCGCAACAGCTGCTGCAGCGGGCAGGGCCCGACGGCAACATCCTGATCCCCTACGCGGGCTCGACGGCCCACATGCGCACCGTCTCGTACCTGTCGGTGCTGCGCGGCGACGTGCCGGCCGAAGCGTTGCGCGGCAAGTACGTGCTGGTCGGCGCCTGGGCCACCGGCCTGGGCGACGCCTACCCCACGCCGGTCTCGCACGACCTGAGCGGTATGTCAGGCGTCGAGATCATCGCCAACCTGCTGCAGGCGGCGCGCGACGACGTCTCGTACCTGCGGCCGGCCCCTGCCTGGAACGCGCTGTTCTCCGCCCTGCCGGTATTGCTGGCCTGCCTGGCGTTATGGCGGCTGTCGCCCAAGCGCGCCCTGCTGGTCAGCGTTGCCTTGATCGCCGCCATCCTGCTGGCCTCCTGGATGCTGCTGGCCCATGCCTATCTCTGGTTTGCGCCGACCGCCGCCCTGGTGGGCGTGGCGCTGTGCTATCCGCTGTGGAGCTGGCGCAGCCAGGAAGCGGCCTTACGCTACATGGACAACGAACTGCGGCGGCTGCAGCGCGAGTACCCGCCCGTGCTGAACGAGGCCCGCGCCCAGCTCACCGGTCCCAACGCCTCGCTTGAAAGCCGCGTGGGCGAACTGCGGCGCGCTCTGGCACGGGTGCGGAACCTGCGGCGATTCCTGGCCGACGGCCTGGACGGCATGCCGGACGCGACGCTGGTCTTCGATCAGGAAGGCCACATGCAATTCCGCAATCAGGCCGCCGTCATGTACTTCCAGCGCCTGGGCATGCGGCCGCCGCGCGTGGGGCATCCCGCCACGCACCTGCTGGAGAAGACCATTTCGGACGATGCGACGCGCCAACGCGTGGCCGAGGCGCTAAGCGGGACCCCTCCTGCGGATGCCTCGTCGCCCTGGAGCGCCGATCTGGAAGTGCGCGACTACGCCGGACGCGACCTCATCCTGAAATGCGCCCCCATCCATACCGCCGAAGGCAACTTCGCCGGCACCGTCGCGACGCTGACCGATATCTCGCGCATCCGCCAAGCCGAGCGCCAGCGTGAAGAAACCCTGCGGTTCATCTCGCACGACATGCGCGCGCCGCAAAGCTCCATCCTGGCGCTCGTGGAAATGAAGCAGGAAGCCAGTTCACAGGACGACCAGGGAGAGACCCTGGCGCGTATCGCCACTCTGGCCAACCGGACGCTGCATCTTGTCGATGATTTCGTGCATCTGACGCGCGCGGAATCCATGACGATATGCGCCGTGGAACTGGACCTGGGCAGCCTGCTGCAGGATGGCGTGGACGAGTTCTGGGCGTCCGCTCACAAGCGCGACATCGCACTCGGCGTGCGATTGCCGTTGCCCGTGGCCTACACGCGCGGCGACCAGACCCTGTTGATGCGCGCCCTGTGCAACCTGATCGATAACGCCATCAAGTACAGCCCCCCTCAGACGCGCATCGGATGCGGCATCGAAGCCGAGCCGGGTTTCTGGCGCGTGGACATTCGCGACCAGGGCCAGGGCATCGCCGAAGCGGACTTGGCCCGCCTGTTCGAACCGTTCTCCCGGGTAGGAGTCGAAACGCGCGGCGACGTCGGCGGCGCGGGGCTGGGCCTGGCGTTCGTGCGCACGGTGGCCGAACGCCACGGCGGGTCGGTGGAGGTCGCGAGCGAGCTGGGCGTCGGCTCAGTGTTCACCTTGCGCCTGCCCGCGGCGCCCGAGGCGGCGTAACGCCCCCCGCGCTTACTGGAAGGTGTGCGAGATCACCCCGGGCTTGCCGGCCTTGATCTCCAGTGTGCCCCGGTACGGCGGCAAGTCCGCATTCCGCAGCACCACCTGATACTTCCCCGGGATGAGCCGCAACTCTTTGACGGGCGGGCTGATGCCCCGCGCGATGCCATTGATCCACACCTCGCCCCAAGGACGGATATCCAGGCGTACCGTCACGGGGACGGCCAGCGGCTTGGGTTTGGGCGCCTCGTCGCTGGGCGCAACGGCGGCCGCCGGCGCTTGGGCGACAGGGTCCGGCGTTTCCACCGAAGCCGTGGGCGCCAGGTCGGCGGCGCTAGGGACCGTCACGGCAGGCGCCTGTTCCGCGGACGGCTGCGTCGGCGCGGGAGGCTGCCACTGCGCGGTCGGCAGCGGCTGCACGGATGCGACAGGCGGTATCGTCGCCTGCGGCGCTGGATGCACGGCAGGCGGGTTGGGCTGGACCAGTTCCGAATGCGTGATCAGGGCGTTGGGAGTCCCCATGCCCCAGTGGAACCAGGAATACGTGCCGATGCCGATCAGCGCCGCGACGCAAAGCAAAGCCAGCAAAGGGCGGCTGCGGCGGGCGGGCTTGGCCGCATTGGCCGTGGGCGGCGGCGCGTACGAAGCGCCCGCGGCCGCTTCGGCTTCGGCCGGCGCCGGTTCGATGTAAGCCGCCACGCCCAGCAGGGCGGCCAGTTCGGCCAGCGTCTGCGGACGGTCCGCCGGCGCCATGGCCAAGCCGGTGTCGATGACGGACAGGAAGTCCGGGCTGTACTTGGTCAGCCCCAGCGACACCAGAGGTTCGTAGGTATCTGCCGCGCGGCGCTCAGGCGCCGGTGGCGGACGATGCCCGGTCACCAGGGCATGCATCACCGCGCACAGGGCATAGACGTCGCTCCAGGGGCCGCGCGGCCATTCCATGGAGTCGGAATATAGTTCGAACGGCGCGAAACCCGGCGTAGGGCTACGGCTGGCGCGGCGCGAACGCGCGACGACCAGTTCGGGCAACAGGTGCGCGCGCGCGCCTTCGTCCATCCCCACGGTGTCCATCGAGATGTCGCCACAGATCTCACCCTGCGCGTGCAGGGCGATCAGCGACGGCAGCAGATCCGACAGGAGCCGCTTGATTCGCGTTTCCGGCACGCCTCCCGCCATACTGGCGGCAATCGCGCTCAAGGGGCGCAAGGCAAGCGGCGCGGCGCCGGAAAAGGGGCCACGCGGCGTCAGGAGGCCGGTGGACGAAGGCATTATCGGAATTGCGCTCATGCGCGTAGTGTGCAAAGGTTGAATAGCCTGAATATTATCCAATCCGCAACATCAGGACATTGCCGAAAATGTCCGAGCGCATCAGGCTGTGGCACGATAGCGTATCGCCCAATCTTCCTACCCCCCCTTTGAAGCTATGAAAATTCGCTTTCTGAGCAGTTTGCTCGGCGCGTCGTTGATGCTGGCGGGCTGCGCCGGGATCCCGTCCTTGCAGCCCGAGGCCCCCGCCACGCCCGAAGCGTCGGCACAATTGCAACAAGTCCGCGACGCCTACGGCGCCGGACGCTACGGCGAGGTCATCCGCAGCGTCGCCACCTCGGACGCGCTGGCGACCTCCCCCCGCGCCATGCGCGTCGAAGCCTATAAGCTGCAGGCATTCAGCTATTGCGTCACCCGTTATGCCCAGTTGTGCGAAGACAGCTTCGCCCGCATCCTGGCGCTGGATCCCGCTTTTGAGCTTGCCCCCAACGAATCCGGCCACCCGTCCTGGGGGCCGGCCTTCCAGCGCGCCCGGACACAGGCCGGCAAGTAGCCGCCCGCCGATCCCGCCCCGAAAGGGCGGCGCCAAAAGAAAAAGGCCGCTGATTCGCATCAGCGGCCTTTCTGCTTTCAGCCCCCGCGCCGGGACGGCGCGCGGGGGACTGCCGGGGGTTCCGCTTATTCGGCGGAGTCCTCGGTGCCGATATCGGCGGCCGGGGCGTCTGCGTCCGCACCCACCGTGACCGGCGAGTCTTCGAACGGGTTGGCCTGTTGGCGAGCGGCTTCGCGTTCCGCCGCCTCCAGCTCTTCCTTGTCGCGGCGTGCATGGTGGTAAGCCAGGCCGGTACCCGCCGGGATGAGGCGGCCGACGATGACGTTTTCCTTCAAGCCACGCAGGTCGTCGCGCTTGCCCATGATGGCGGCTTCGGTCAGGACCCGGGTGGTTTCCTGGAACGAAGCGGCCGAGATGAACGAGTCGGTCGACAGCGAGGCCTTCGTGATACCCAGCAGCACGTTGTCGTAGGTTGCCGGGATACGCTCTTCGGCAGCCATGCGATCGTTGGCGTTCAGCAGTTCAGAGCGCTCGACTTGCTCGCCCGGGATGAACTCGGTGTCGCCGGCATCAACGATGTTCACACGACGCAGCATCTGACGAACAATCACTTCAATGTGCTTGTCGTTGATCTTCACGCCTTGCAGACGGTACACGTCCTGCACTTCGTCGACGATGTAGGTCGCCAGCTTCTCGATGCCTTGCAGGCGCAGGATGTCGTGGGGATCGGCCGGGCCGTCCACGATCATTTCGCCCTTGTTCACCACTTGGCCGTCGTGCACCAGAACCTGCTTTTCCTTCGGAATCAGGAACTCGTGGCTCACGCCTTCCAGGTCGGTGATGACCAGACGCTGCTTGCCCTTGGTGTCCTTACCGAACGAAACCGTACCGGTCACGTCGGCGAGCATGCCGGCGTCCTTCGGCGAACGGGCTTCGAACAGTTCGGCCACACGCGGCAGACCGCCGGTAATGTCGCGGGTCTTTTGCGATTCTTGCGGAATACGCGCCAGAACTTCACCCACGGCAACCTGCTGGCCGTCGCGCACGGTAATCAGCGCGCCCACCGGGAACGAGATGTTCACCGAGTGATCGGTGCCGGCGATCTTGACGTCTTCGCCATTCTCGTTGACCAGCTTGATCTGCGGACGCATGACGATCTTGCCGCCACGGGTCTTCGGCGTGATGACGACGAGCGTCGACAGGCCGGTGACTTCGTCCACCTGCTTGGCAACGGTCACGCCTTCTTCGATGTTCTCGAAGCGGACAGCACCGCCGTATTCCGACACGATCGGACGGGTCAGCGGATCCCACGTCGCCAGACGCGCGCCCGCCTTCACGGCTTCGCCATCGCCCACCAGCACGGTCGCGCCGTACGGGATCTTGTGGCGTTCGCGTTCGCGGCCGTTGTCGTCGAAGATCGCCAGTTCGCCGGAGCGCGAGATCGCCACACGTTCGCCCTTGGCGTTCGTGACATAGCGCATCGTGCTGGCAAAACCGACCAGACCGCTGGACTTGGTTTCCACCGCGCTGGCCAGGGCCGAACGCGACGCCGCGCCACCGATGTGGAACGTACGCATCGTGAGCTGCGTGCCCGGTTCACCGATGGACTGTGCAGCGATAACGCCCACTGCCTCGCCCTGATTGACCGGCGAACCGCGGCCCAGATCGCGACCGTAGCAATGTGCGCACAGACCGTGACGCGTTTCGCACGTCAGCGGGGTGCGGACCTTGACTTCGTCCACGCCGATGCGGTCGATGGTGTCGACCAGGTCTTCGTCCAGCAGGGTGCCGGCGACGATGGCCGTTTCCTGCGTGTCCGGGTTGATGATGTCCACGGCGGCAACACGACCCAGAATGCGGTCGCGCAGCGGCTCGATGACTTCACCGCCTTCCACCAGGGCCTTCATGTTGTAGCCCAGCGACGTACCGCAATCGTCCTCGGTGATCACCAAGTCTTGCGTCACGTCGACCAGACGACGGGTCAGGTAACCCGAGTTCGCGGTCTTCAGTGCCGTATCGGCCAGACCCTTACGCGCGCCGTGAGTCGAGATGAAGTACTGAAGCACGTTCAGGCCTTCACGGAAGTTCGCGGTAATGGGCGTTTCGATAATCGAGCCGTCCGGCTTGGCCATCAGGCCGCGCATACCGGCCAGCTGGCGGATCTGGGCGGCCGAACCGCGGGCGCCCGAGTCAGCCATCATGTAGATCGAGTTGAACGATTCCTGGCGCACTTCCTCGCCGTGACGGTTCACAACCGGCTCGGTGGCCAATTGTTCCATCATCGCCTTGCCGACCTTGTCGCCGGCCTTGCCCCAGATGTCCACCACGTTGTTGTAGCGTTCTTGGGACGTGACCAGACCCGACGAGTATTGCTTGTCGATTTCCTTCACTTCGCGGCTGGCTTCAGCCAGGATGCCTTCCTTGGCGGTCGGGATCAGCATGTCGCCCATGGCGATCGAGATACCGCCGCGGGTCGCCAGCTTGAAGCCGGACTGCATCAGCTTGTCGGCGAAGATCACCGTGTCGCGCAGGCCGCAACGGCGGAACGACTGGTTGATCAGGCGCGAGATTTCCTTCTTCTTCAGTGCCTTGTTCAGCACCGTGAAGGGCAGGCCCTTCGGCAGAATTTCGGACAGCAGCGCACGGCCGACCGTCGTCTCGTGACGGCGGATAACCGGTTGCCATTCGCCGGCCTCGTCGCGCTCGTGCTCTTTCAGACGCACGGTCACGCGGGATTGCAGCTCGACTTCACCGTTGTCGTAGGCGCGTTGCACTTCAGCGACGTCGGTGAAGAAGATGCCTTCGCCGCGGCCGTTGATGCGCTCACGCGTCGTGTAGTACAGACCCAGCACGATGTCCTGGGACGGCACGATCGACGGTTCGCCGTTGGCCGGGAACAGCACGTTGTTCGACGCCAGCATCAGCGTGCGCGCTTCCAGCTGGGCTTCCAGCGACAGCGGCACGTGGACAGCCATCTGGTCACCGTCGAAGTCGGCGTTGAACGCCGCGCAAACCAGCGGGTGCAGCTGGATGGCCTTGCCTTCGATCAGGACCGGTTCGAACGCCTGGATGCCCAAACGGTGCAGCGTAGGCGCACGGTTCAGCATGACCGGGTGTTCGCGGATGACTTCTTCCAGGATGTCCCAGACCACCGGTTCCTGGCTTTCCACCAGCTTCTTGGCAGCCTTGATGGTCGTGGCCAGGCCCATCATCTCCAGACGATTGAAGATGAACGGCTTGAACAGTTCCAGGGCCATCAGCTTGGGCAGGCCGCACTGGTGCAGCTTGAGCTGCGGACCCACCACGATGACCGAACGGCCCGAGTAGTCGACGCGCTTGCCCAGCAGGTTCTGACGGAAACGACCGCTCTTGCCCTTGATCATGTCGGCCAGGGACTTCAGCTGGCGCTTGTTGGCGCCCGTCATGGCCTTGCCACGGCGACCGTTGTCCAGCAGCGAGTCAACGGCTTCCTGCAGCATCCGCTTTTCGTTGCGCAGGATGATTTCCGGCGCCTTGAGCTCCAGCAGGCGCTTCAAGCGGTTGTTGCGGTTGATGACGCGGCGGTACAGGTCGTTCAGGTCGGAGGTCGCGAAGCGGCCGCCGTCCAGCGGCACCAGCGGACGCAGGTCCGGCGGCAGCACGGGCAGCACTTCCATGACCATCCACTCGGCCTTGATGCCCGACTTCTGGAAGCCTTCCAGCACCTTCAGGCGCTTGGAGATCTTCTTGATCTTGGCTTCCGAGCTGGTGGCCTTCAGTTCGCCGCGCAGCGTTTCCACTTCGCGGTCGATGTCGATGGTGCGCAGCAGTTCGCGCACGGCTTCCGCGCCCATCAGGGCACGGAAGTCGTCGCCGTACTCTTCGGTCTTGGCGAGGAAATCGTCATCCGACATGATCTGGCCGCGCTTGAGCGGCGTCATGCCAGGTTCAATCACGCACCAGGCTTCGAAGTACAGAACGCGTTCGATGTCGCGCAGGGTCATGTCGAGCACCATGCCCAGACGCGACGGCAGGCTCTTCAGGAACCAGATGTGCGCAACCGGGCTGGCCAGCTCGATGTGGCCCATGCGTTCACGGCGAACCTTGGCAACGGTAACTTCAACGCCGCACTTCTCGCAGATCACGCCACGATGCTTCAAGCGCTTGTACTTGCCGCACAAGCACTCGTAGTCTTTGATCGGGCCAAAGATCTTCGAGCAGAACAGACCGTCACGCTCAGGCTTGAACGTGCGGTAGTTGATGGTCTCGGGCTTGCGAACTTCGCCGTAAGACCACGAACGGATCTTCTCGGGCGAGGCGATGCCGATCTTGATGGCATCGAATTGCTCGTCTTGCGAGACTTGCTTAAATAGGTCGAGTAGCGCTTTCATTAGTTACGCTCCAAATCCATGTCCAGGGCCAACGAGCGGATTTCCTTAACCAGCACGTTGAACGATTCCGGCATGCCGGCGTCGATGACGTGGTCGCCCTTGACGATGTTTTCGTAAACCTTGGTACGGCCAGTGATGTCGTCCGACTTCACCGTCAACATTTCTTGCAGGGTGTAGGCGGCGCCGTATGCTTCCAGCGCCCACACTTCCATTTCCCCGAAACGCTGACCACCGAACTGCGCCTTACCACCCAGCGGCTGCTGGGTCACAAGCGAGTACGGACCGGTGGAACGCGCGTGCATCTTGTCGTCGACCAAGTGGTGCAGCTTCAGGTAGTGCATGTAGCCGACCGTGACCGGGCGCTCGAACTTCTCGCCGGTGCGGCCGTCGTACAGCCATGCCTGGGTACGCGAAGGCGTCAACGCCATGCGCTCGGCGACGTCGTCCGGATAGGCCAGCTCCAGCATCGTGGTGATTTCCTCTTCGGTCGCGCCGTCGAAGACGGGCGTCGCGAACGGCACGCCGTTCTTGAGGTTCTGGGCCATTTCCATGACTTCTTCGTCGGTCAGCTCGTCGATGCGGGCGCCGGAACCGGTCGTGTTGTAGACCTTGTCCAGGTAGGCACGGACGTTCTTGACCTGCGCAGTGCGCTCGTCGCGCAGCAGATCGGCAATGCGGTGGCCCACGCCCTTGGCAGCCCAGCCCAAGTGCACTTCCAGCACCTGACCGACGTTCATCCGCGAGGGCACGCCCAGCGGGTTCAGAACGATGTCGGCCGGCGTGCCGTCAGCCATGTGCGGCATGTCTTCCACCGGGGTGATGCGCGAGACCACACCCTTGTTGCCGTGACGGCCTGCCATCTTGTCGCCAGGCTGCAGACGACGCTTCACGGCCAGGTAGACCTTGATCATCTTCAGCACGCCCGGGGGCAGCTCGTCGCCCTGCGTCAGCTTCTTGCGCTTCTCTTCGAAGGCCAGATCGAACTGGTGACGCTTCTGCTCCAGCGATTCCTTGGCTTGCTCCAGCACGACAGCGTGCGGCTCATCGGCCAGACGGATGTCGAACCACTGCCAGCGGTCCAGATCGGCCAGGTAAGCCTTGGTGATCGTGGCGCCCTTGGCCAGCTTGCGCGGGCCGCCGTTGACGGTCTTGTTGACCAGCATCTTTTCGATACGGTCGAACTGGTCGTTTTCAACGATGCGCAGCTGGTCGTTCAGGTCTTGGCGATAGCGGCGCAGTTCATCGTCGATGATGGACTGGGCGCGCTTGTCGCGCACGATGCCTTCACGCGTGAACACTTGCACGTCGATCACGGTGCCGGTCATGCCCGAAGGCACGCGCAGCGAGGTGTCCTTAACGTCGGACGCCTTTTCACCGAAGATGGCGCGCAGCAGCTTCTCTTCCGGCGTCAGCTGGGTTTCGCCCTTCGGCGTGACCTTGCCGACCAGCACGTCGTCAGCGCTGACTTCGGCGCCGATGTACGTGATGCCCGAATCGTCCAGACGGTTCAGTTGCGTCTCAGCCAGGTTGCTGATGTCGCGCGTGATTTCTTCCGGACCGAGCTTCGTGTCGCGAGCGACAACCGTCAGTTCCTCGATGTGCACCGAGGTGTAGCGGTCATCAGCCACAACCTTTTCGGAGATCAAGATCGAGTCTTCGAAGTTGTAGCCGTTCCACGGCATGAACGCGATCAGCATGTTCTGACCCAGGGCGAGTTCGCCCAGGTCGGTCGATGCGCCGTCGGCCAGCACGTCACCCTTGGCGACCTTGTCGCCACGCTTGACGATAGGACGCTGGTTGATGTTCGTGTTCTGGTTCGAACGCGTGTACTTGATCAGGTTGTAGATGTCGACACCGACTTCGCCGGCAACGTTTTCTTCGTCGTTCACGCGAATCACGACGCGCTCGGCGTCAACGTGGTCGACCAGGCCGCCACGCAGTGCTTGCACGGTCGTGCCCGAGTCAACGGCCACGGTGCGCTCGATACCCGTACCCACGACCGGCTTTTCCGGACGCAGGCAAGGCACGGCCTGACGTTGCATGTTGGCGCCCATCAGTGCGCGGTTCGCGTCGTCGTGCTCCAGGAACGGAATCAACGAGGCAGCAACCGACACGATCTGCGACGGAGCGACGTCCATGTAGTGCACGTTGGCCGGCGAGGTCAACATCGTTTCGCCTGCTTCACGGCAAGCAACCAGGTCGTCCACGAAGGCGCCTTCCTCGTCCAGCGCGGCGTTAGCCTGCGCGATGACGTAGTGGCTTTCTTCGATGGCCGACAGGTAATCGATCTGCTCGCTCACGCGGCCATCGATAATCTTGCGGTAAGGCGTTTCCAGGAAGCCGTACTCGTTCAAGCGAGCGTACAGCGCCATGGAGTTGATCAGGCCGATGTTCGGGCCTTCCGGCGTTTCGATCGGGCAGACGCGGCCGTAGTGGGTCGGGTGCACGTCGCGGACTTCGAAGCCGGCGCGCTCGCGGGTCAGACCGCCCGGGCCCAGTGCGGAAACACGACGCTTGTGCGTGATTTCCGACAGCGGGTTGGTCTGGTCCATGAACTGCGACAGCTGGCTCGAACCGAAGAACTCCTTGATGGCAGCCGAGATCGGCTTGGAGTTGATCAGGTCGTGCGGCATCAGGTTTTCCGTCTCGGCCTGGCCCAGACGTTCCTTGACGGCGCGCTCGACACGCACGAGGCCTGCGCGGAACTGGTTTTCGGCCAGTTCGCCCACGCAACGCACGCGGCGGTTGCCCAAGTGATCGATGTCATCGATCTGGCCACGGCCGTTACGCAGCTCAACCAGCACCTTGATGGTTTCAAGGATGTCTTCGTTGGTCAGCGTCATCGGGCCGGTGATGTCTTCACCACGGCCCAGACGGCTGTTGACCTTCATGCGGCCCACGCGCGACAGGTCGTACGTCTCTTCGCTGTAGAACAGACGCTGGAACAGCGCTTCCACCGCTTCTTCGGTGGGCGGCTCGCCAGGACGCATCATGCGGTAGATGGCAACGCGCGCGGCCATCTGGTCGGCGGTTTCATCGGTGCGCAGCGTTTGCGAGATGTACGGACCACGGTCCAGGTCGTTCGTGTAGAGCGCCTGAATGTCGTAGACGTTCGAGGCGCGCAGGGCGCCCAGCACGCTTTCCGTGATTTCGTCGTTGGCATTGGCGATGACTTCGCCGGTGTCTTCATCGACGATGTTCTTGGCCAGCACGCGACCGTACAGGAAGTCTTCCGGCACGGAAATGCGCTGGATGCCGCCGGCAGCCAGGTCGCGCAGATGCTTGGCATTGATGCGCTTGTCTTTTTCGACGATGACCTTGCCATCGCGGTCCGAGATGTCGAAGCGGGCCATTTCGCCCTTCCAACGCTCGGGCACGAATTCCATCATCGCGCCTTCGCTCTTCAATTCGAAGTTATCGAAGTCGAAGAAGTTGGCCAGGATGGATTCCGGCGTCATGCCGATGGCCTTGCACAGGATCGTGACAGGCATCTTGCGACGACGGTCGACGCGGAAGAACAGGACGTCCTTCGGGTCGAATTCGAAGTCCAGCCACGAACCGCGGTAAGGAATCACGCGGGCCGAGAACAGGAGCTTGCCGGAGCTGTGCGTTTTGCCGCGGTCGTGTTCGAAGAACACGCCAGGCGAACGGTGCAGCTGCGACACGATGACACGCTCGGTGCCATTGATGACGAAGGAACCCGTGCCCGTCATGAGCGGAATTTCGCCCATGTAGACTTCCTGTTCCTTCACTTCCTTCACGGTCGGCTTGCTGACTTCGCGGTCAAGCAGCACCAGGCGGACCTTGGCTCGCAGGGGCGAGGCATAGGTCAGGCCACGTTGCTGACATTCCTTGACATCGAACACCGGTTCGCCGAGCACGTAGCTCACGAACTCCAAGCGCGCCATACCGTTGTGACTAACGATCGGGAAAATCGACGAGAACGCCGCCTGCAAACCGTCGGCTACGCGATCGGACGGGGCGGTATCCGCCTGCAGGAAAGTTAGGTAGGATTGAAGCTGTGTCGCCAAAAGGAAAGGAACGTTTTGAACGTCTTCACGCTTGGCGAAGCTTTTGCGGATGCGCTTTTTTTCGGTGTACGAGTAAGGCATGAGCACTCCGACTCGAGGTTGCATGGGCCGTCAACCACGGCCCTAGGTGATACGACTCCAGGAAACCCCTCTGAAAAGGCATGACCCCAGTAGGGGTTTCCTGGAAACGCAAAAGCCCGGGGACTGCAAACTGTGCTGTCCCCGGGCAGTTGACGCAGGTCTTACTTGACTTCGACCTTGGCGCCAGCTTCTTCCAGCTTCTTCTTGGCGGCTTCGGCGTCAGCCTTGGCCACAGCTTCCTTGACGGGCTTCGGAGCGCCGTCGACCAGGTCCTTGGCTTCCTTCAGACCCAGACCGGTCAGCTCGCGCACGGCCTTGATGACGCTAACCTTGTTCGCGCCGGCTTCCAGCAGGACGACGGTGAACTCGGTTTGCTCTTCAGCAGCGGCGGCAGCGCCACCAGCGGCCGGAGCAGCGACAGCGACAGCAGCGGCAGCAGCCGACACGCCGAACTTCTCTTCCATTTCCTTGATCAGCTCGGACAGCTCGAGCACGGTCATGCCAGCGATGGCGTCAAGGATTTCAGCTTTGTTAAGTGCCATTTTTCAGAACTCCAAATATTTTGGTAATGCCAGGGTTTGGGTGTCGCTTCGTCGTTCAGCGAATTCCGGACAGCAGGGCGATTAGGCCGCTGCCTTTTGGTCGCGCACAGCCGCGAGGCCACGGGCGAACTTGGTCGGAACTTCGTTGAGCGTACGCACGAATTGCGCGATGGGGGCTTGCATGGTGCCAAGCAGTTTCGACAGCAACTCTTCGCGGGACGGCATGGTGGCCAAGGCCTTCACACCATCTTGGGTCAGCAGGCTGTTGGGCAATGCGCCCGCCTTGATGACCAGCTTGTCGTTGCTTTTCGCGAAACCAGCGATGACCTTTGCCGCCGAAACCGGATCAGCGCTGATACCATAGATCAGCGGACCGGTCAGTTGCTCAGCCAACGGCTCGAAAGCCGTGCCGGCAACAGCACGACGGGCCAGCGAGTTCTTCAGAACACGCAGATACACGCCCGATTCACGCGCAGTTTTGCGCAGTACGGTGACAGAGGCGACGTCCAGACCACGGTACTCAGCGATAACAATCGATTGGGCCTTGGCGACTTCAGCCGAGACTTCCTCGATTACCACCGCTTTCTCTTGACGATTGAGACTCACGGTTTGAACACTCCATCAAAAGACGCCTGGGGCCTGAGCCTTGCGCGTCAACCGAATGCGGCGCCTGGTCGAGTTCTTCGTGTAAAGAAATCTTCCTGGGGACGCCGTCTACGCTGGATCCGAACTGTGTGAGCTTCGGGATTAAGCGGGGCAGCGGGGATGCTGCTTTCCATACGGAAGGGAGAACCCTTCCACTACCCTCGCTCCAGCGGTCTTTGACAGCAACATCCGGAGGAATCCGGATGCAGCCCAAAGTACGTTTACTGCTGTTGGCTTAGTTGGAAGCCGACAGCGAGGCAATTTCAACGCGAGCACCGCCGCCCATCGTGGACGAAACGGCCAGCTTGCGCAGGTAAATGCCCTTGGCAGCTGCGGGACGAGCCTTTTGCAGGGCGTCGACCAGAGCGGCCAGGTTGGTTTGCAGCTGTTCCACGCCGAACGACGCGCGGCCGATCGTTGCGTGGATGATGCCAGCCTTGTCGGTACGGTACTGAACCTGACCGGCCTTGGCGTTCTTGACAGCGGTCGCGACGTCCGGCGTCACGGTGCCGACCTTCGGGTTCGGCATCAGGCCACGGGGACCCAGGATCTGGCCCAGGGCACCCACGACACGCATCGTGTCGGGCGAAGCGATGACGACGTCAAAGTCCATTTGACCGGCCTTGATCTGGTCAGCCAGGTCGTCCAGACCGACGATGTCGGCGCCGGCGGCCTTGGCGGCCTCAGCCTTTTCGCCTTGGGCGAACACGGCCACGCGGACCGACTTGCCGGTGCCGGCGGGCAGAACGACCGAACCGCGAACCAGTTGGTCCGACTTCTTCGGGTCGATGCCGAGCTGCACAGCCACGTCAATGGATTCATTGAACTTGGCGACAGCGGTTTCCTTGACCAGGGTCAGGGCTTCAGCGACCGGGTACAGCTTGGTACGGTCGATCTTTTGTGCAATAGCGGCGGCGCGCTTGGACAGTTTTGCCATGATTAGATCCCCTCAACCGTGATGCCCATGCTGCGGGCGCTGCCAGCGATCGTGCGCACAGCGGCGTCCAGATCAGCGGCGGTCAGATCGGGGCCCTTGGCCTTGGCGATTTCTTCAGCTTGAGCGCGGGTCAGCGTGCCGACCTTGTCGGTATGCGGCTTGGCCGAACCCTTTTGCACGCCAGCAGCCTTCTTGATGAGGACCGTCGCGGGCGGGGTCTTCATGATGAAGGTGAAGCTCTTGTCCGCGAAAGCGGTGATCACCACCGGAATCGGCAGACCAGGCTCCATGCCTTGGGTCTTGGCGTTGAACGCCTTGCAGAATTCCATGATGTTCAGGCCGCGTTGACCCAGTGCCGGGCCAATCGGGGGGGAGGGGTTAGCCTTACCAGCCGGTACTTGCAGCTTGATAAAGCCGACGATCTTCTTCGCCATGCTTTGCTCCTTGCGGGTTATATCGCCCGGACCTTATTGGCCTGGGCTCCCCGGGGGTTGAAATCAGGTCTTTTCGACCTGGCTGAAATCGAGTTCGACAGGCGTGGCGCGACCAAAAATGGTGACGGACACACGCACCTTGCTCTTTTCGTAATTGACTTCTTCGACGTTGCCGTTGAAGTCTGCAAACGGACCTTCCTTGACCCGAACCATCTCGCCCACTTCGAACAGGATCTTGGGGCGGGGTTTCTCGACACCCTCTTCCATCTGGGAGAGGATCTTCTCAACTTCCTTTTCGGAAATCGGGGTCGGACGGTTGCCCGAGCCACCCAAAAAGCCGGTGACGCGGTTCGTATTCTTGACCAAATGCCACGTTTCGTCGGTCAGGTCCATTTCGACCAGGACGTAACCGGGGAAAATGCGGCGTTCAGTGATCGACTTCTGACCACCCTTGACCTCGACGACTTCTTCGGAGGGCACAAGGATTCGGCCGAAAGACGTTTGCAAGGCGGCACGTTCGATACGCTCGACCAGGGCCTTGTGAACACTCTTTTCCATGCCGGAATACACATGGACGACATACCAACGCTTACTCATTCGCCGTCCTTATTTCCAGCCCAACAGCAGGCCGTAAAGAATCCATTCGATGCCCTTGTCGAGCACCCACATGAAAATGCCCATGACCGCCACGAACGCGAAAACGATACCCGTCATCTGGGTCGTTTCCTTGCGGGTGGGCCATGCGACACGCTTGACTTCGTTGTAGGACTCGCTGGCAAAGCTCAGGGTGCGGCGGCCGGGTTCGCTGAACCAGGCGATCACGGCTGCGATCACGAGGCCGCCGACGAATACGCCGATACGTGCAGGCATCGGTTGTGCGCTGAGCACGGAAAACCCGACGATGCCAGCAATAACGACGAGAACCGCCAGCCCGAGCTTGACCCGGTCGGCGGTACTGGTTACGGTTTCTACGCTGGTATTAGACATATTGCGACGCGAGCCGCCGTGAATGCGTAACTCGCGATGATCTCCCGCGGGTTTATCCTGGCGGTGGCAGGGGCAGTAGGAATCGAACCTACAACCTTCGGTTTTGGAGACCGACGCTCTGCCAATTGAGCTATGCCCCTAAAACACTACTGGCTTGCACTACATTCACTGACTACCCCGACCGGGCGCTCAAGGTCGCTTTTTTCAAGCTATTCGGCGCAAATGATCGCGGAGCCAAACATCATAACACTTTTACGGCAAAAATGGGTAGAGGGACTTTTCGTCCTCTCTACCCATCCGGGTATTGCTTACTTCAGGATCTTGGCGACGACGCCGGCGCCGACGGTACGACCGCCTTCACGG
>CAUSDE010000082.1:0-23713 GCA_963530045.1 uncultured Achromobacter sp. | reverse complement strand
GTGCGCAATTGCTTGAAGGCCAGGCGGCGGCGCGCGGCGCCGAACTGCTGTCGGCCGAGCGCGCCGCGCAACGGCAGGCGCGGGCGGGCCGGCTGGCCGAAGTGCGCAGCGGCCACGATGAACTGGACCGCCGTGTGCGCGAGGCGCAGGCGGCGCTGGCGGAGCATCGTCCCGACCTGCTCGAGCAAGACGTCCAGCGCTACGAGAAATCCGCCGCCATCGAACGCGACGCGCAACACAAGCGCCACGGCGAGATCCTGCAGCTGCAGGGCAAGCTGGACCAGGCGGGCGCGCAGGGCCTGGGCGAACGGCTGTCCGAAGCGGCTGCCGCATGTGAGCGCCTGGCGCGCCGTCGCGATGAATTCGCGCGCCGCGCCGCCGCGCTGGAGTTGCTGCTGACCCTGCTGACCGACAAGCGCGCCGCCGCCACACAGCGGCTGCAGGCGCCGCTGGCGCGGCGCTTGAACCACTACCTGGCCTTGTTGTTCCCCGAGGCCGCGCTGCGGCTGGATGACGCGCTGCTGCCGACCGCGCTGCGCCGCGGCGATGGCGAAGACTTGCTGGACGCGCTGAGTTTCGGCACGCGCGAGCAACTGGGCATCCTGGCCCGCTTCGCCTATGCCGACCTGCTGCGCGAAGCCGGACGGCCGACCTTGCTGGTGCTGGATGATGCGCTGGTCCACACCGACGATGCGCGGCGCGACTTCATGAAGCGTGCGCTGTTCGATGCGGCCACGCGCCACCAGATCCTGATGTTCACGTGCCACGGCGAGGCGTGGCGGGACATGGGGGTCGAGCAGCGCCGCATCGGCGCTTCCTGACCGGCTTGACGGCGCAAGGGCTGAACGGATAGGCTACGCACATGCCTGACTTCACGCCCTACGCCGATTTTGCCGCCGCTGCTTCTGCAGCCGGCCGCCGCGCGCGCGGGCTGTCCCGGCATGCAGGCCTTACCTCTGCGGTGGCTACCGCAACATCCCCCGTTGTTTCTCCTGTCGTCTCCGCGGTCGTCTCTCCGCCCGCCTCGCCGCCTGCCGGCGTGGTCTCGGGCGTTCATCCGCCTTTGGCGCTTGTGTTCGGCTGACCGCCAAACTCCCCACTCCAGTCCCTTTCCGTTTTCAGTGCGCATGATGGGTTGACGCGTATCGCGCGCCCCAAGCGCCGCTGATCCGTGCAGGTTTGCCGCCCGTCGCGGCACACCCGCGCAGGGCTGGAGCCTGTTCTTACCCTGACAGGTGAAACCTCATGTCTTTCGATCGATCCACGTGGACCGCTTACGGCTCCACCACCTTGTTCGTGCTGCTGTGGAGCGGCGGCGCGATCTTCGCCAAATGGGGGTTGTCGCACGCCTCCGCGTTCGGCTTCCTGCTGTGGCGCTTCATCCTTGCCTTGGCGGTGCTGGGGGCGATATGCCTGTGGCGCAAGCGCTGCTTGCCTGAGCGCGGCACGCGCAAGACGGTGGCGCTGACAGGCCTGCTGCTGATCGGCAGCTATTCCATCTGCTATCTGCTGGCGTTGGACCACGGCATCACGCCGGGCGTGTTGGCCACGTTGCTGGGCGCGCAGCCCATCCTGACCCTGGCGGTGATGGAACGCCGTTATTCGCCGGCTCGGCTGACGGGGCTGTTCCTGGCGCTGTGCGGTCTTGTCATGGTGGTGTATCAAAGCATCGGCATGGCGCGCTTTTCGGTGGCGGGCATGGCGTTCGCCTTTGCCGCGCTGGCCAGCATGACCGCCGGCGCCATCCTGCAAAAGCGCATCAAGCAGGCGCCCATGGACGTGATGCCGCTGCAATATACGGTCAGTCTGGGGCTGTGCCTGCTGTTCGTGCCGTTCCAGCCTGTCTGGGCGGACTGGAGCGTCGGGTTTATCGTGCCGCTGATCTGGATGGGGCTGGTGATATCGGTAGGCGCGACGCTGCTCTTTTACCGCATGATCCAAGCCGGCAACCTCGTCAACGTGACCAGCCTGTTCTATCTGGTGCCGGCAGGCACGGCGGCGCTGGACTACCTGATCCTGGGCAACCGCCTGTCTGCGCTCAGCTTGGCCGGCATGGGCGCGATCCTGCTTGGCCTGATGCTGGTGCTGCGCAATCCGGCCGCCGCGGTCATGCCAGCGCAGGGTAAGCGGCCGCCTGCCAAGACGACCGCGTAGCCGCCGGCGCCGCGTCGCCGCCGGCGCCGCGTCGCCGCCTTCGACCGCGTCCTGCCCCGCCCAGTGGCCGCTGACAAGCTGGGCAGGGCGCGTCTGCGCCGAGACGCGGGCGCAGACGGACCAGGCGTCCAGCCGGACGCTCAGTCCGGCATAGACGCCATGGCCGTCGCCGGCCTGGATCACGCCTTCGGCCTGCACGCCTTCACCGGCGCGGATCGATCCTTCTGCGCGGATGTCGCCGCCGGCGATCAGGCCCCACCCGGACGCCAGGTGGTCGCCGCAATGGATGGACCCGCCGGCCTGGATGCCGCAGGCCGCATTGATTTCCTTGTCTGCGCGCACGTCGCCGCCGGTCTTGATGCCCTGGCCGCACTTGATGGCGCCTTGCGTCTGCACGTCCTGGCCGGCATGCAGGTGGCCCGTGACGGCCAGGTCCTGGCCGGCGCAGATGTCCCACTTGGCGCGCACATTGCCGCCGCAGTCCAGGCCCGTGGCGGTTTCGATGCCCCAGTCCGTGGCAATGTCTCCGCCTGCGCGCAGGTTGCCGCCGCTGGCGATGTTGGCCGCCGCAGTGATGTTTTCCCCTGCCATGATCGTTTCGCCCGCCCGGATTCCGCCGCCCGTGATGATGCTGCGGCCGGCGCGCACCACGCTGTCCACGTTGATGCCCATGCGCACTTCCAGCGTGCCCGCGAACACGATCGCGTTGGCGTCCACGGCATCCAGCTTCAGCACGGCGTCGGTGGGGCCGAACTGGTCCAGCAGCCAGCAGGCGTCGCTGACGCGGCCGTCGGCCACCAGCGCGTCAAGCACGGCCTGGTAGTCCCCCTGTCCGTTGTGGTCGCGGATGAACCATTTGTAACCGCCCGCGCAGGGGTTCTTGGCTTTGACGAATTTCTTGGTGAGTTGCATGGCGCTGAAAGGGGAGATCTGTGCGTGGCCCGGCCGCCAGCGGTCTGGGCTGGTGGCGAAGATTCAGGCGCGGACGCCCGGCCACGCGGCAGGGCGTCCGCCGGCGCGTGGCAGGCGGCAACGCGCACGGATGTGCAGGGCCACCGGCGACAGGCCGGAATAGGAAGGGGGAAAAGCGGAGGAGCCGGGCGATTAGCCGGGCTTGGAGCGCGCGTAAGCGGAACGCGCGGCGACTTCCTGCGAGCTCAACAAAGTCGAGCGCAGGGCGCAAAGGACGCAGGCAGCGGGGGGGATGGGAGAAAAATCGGATCGCACGGGGGCAGATGCTAACACCCGCGCGTCCGGAGTCAAGTGGGAAAGGCCGCGCTTGGGGGCGGAGGCGGCCTTTTCCCCAGGCAGGATCAGTTTGTCGACACGATGTTGCGTTCCTTGGCGATGCGCTGGCGCAGCTCGAGTTCACGCTTGATCTGCGCGGCGTACTCGGCGGGCGTATTGCCGTCCACCAGCGATCCGCCGTCGGCCAGGCGCTGGACGATCTTCGGGTCCTTCAGCGCCTTGACGGCGGCGTCGTGGATGCGGTCGACCACGGCTTGCGGCGTGCCGGCAGGCGCGACCAGCCCGTACCAGGCCATGTTGTCCATTTCAGGCAGGCCGCCTTCCTTGAAGGTCGGCACGTCCGGCAGGGCGGGCAGGCGCTTGGGGGCGGCCACGGCCAGGGCGCGCAGCTTGCCGGCCTGGATATGGGGCATGGACGAGGGCAGGTTGTCGAACTGGGCGTTCACCTGGCCGGCGATCACGTCGTTCAGGGCCGGGCCCGAACCGCGGTAGGGGACATGGACCATGTCGGTCTGGGTCAGCGACTTGAACAGTTCGCCGTCCAGGTGGCCGATGCCGCCCGCGCCGGACGAGGCATAGCTGTACTTGCCGGGGTTGGCCTTGAGCAAGGTAATGAATTCTGCCAGCGACTTGGCGGGCACGGCCGGGTTGACCGTGAGCACGTTCGGCACGTTCACCAGGTTGGTGATGGGCGTGAAGTCCTTGATCGGGTTGTACGGGTTCTTCGGGTTGGTGGCCGGATTCGTGGCCATGGTGCTGACGGTGGCCACGCCCAGCGTGTAGCCGTCAGGCGCGGAACGGACCAGCGCGTCCGCGCCGATCGAGCCGCCGCCGCCGCCGCGGTTTTCCACCACGACAGCCTGGCCCAGTTCACGGCCCAGCCCTTCGGCCACGATGCGGGCGACGATGTCGGTCGTGCCGCCCGCGGCAAAGGGGACGATCAGCCGGATGGGTTTGTTGGGGTAGGGATCTGCGGCGTGGGCGCCGGAACTAAAGCAGACGCCTGCGATGGCGGCGGCCAGGATGGCCTTGGCATGAGACAGCACGGTCAAGAGTCTTCTCCATATTTTGTTGTTCCGAGCCGACCGGCTTCTTGGGCCGGCGTCGGTGAAGCGCGCTGTGCCGGGATACTGGCTGATAGCCGACGCTTCGTGGGCGCAATTCCACACAGGAATTCCCCTACGGTCAACTCAGGATTCTCCCTGTCTTTACGCGAAAATATTTTTTCAGTGACGGATAGTTGTGTGGAAATCGCGTCAGATCGGCGAAAAAGCCAAGCCTGACAACGAGATGAACGATTTCGCAAACCCTGTCATTGCGCAATCATTGCGCAGTCATCGTGCTGTCATTAGCCGGGTTCACGCATAAATCTCTGCATTACTTACAAGAATCTGATATTTTTCGGATGAGATTCTTGGCCGGTCTTGCAAGAAAGCTATTGCGTTTGTTTCTGTCTGCGCCGTTCAATGGGGCGTTGGTTGATGTCCCCGCGGGGCAACGTGTAGTGCAGCGACGCACCGGGCCAGGGTTCCGTCCGTTTTTCAATCCCCGGTCTGTTTCGTCTCTCGCTGCCACGTGCCGGCGGGAGGGGGCCCGGACATTCTCGGAACGCCATGTCGCTGATCCTGATCCTCGCTCTGCCGTTTGCCGGCAGCCTGTGCGCCGCGCTGCTGCCTTCGAACGCCCGTAATGCCGAGGCGTGGTTGGCCGGCTTGATCGCCCTGGCCTGTGTGGTTCTGATTGCCAGCCTATACCCGGAAGTCGCCAACGGCGGCGTGGTCCGGTTCGACATGCCCTGGGCGCCCGCCCTGGGCCTGCAGTTCACCCTGCGCATGGACGGCTACGCGTGGCTGTTCGCGCTGATCGTCTCGGGCATGGGCGCGCTGGTCGTGCTGTACGCGCGCTATTACATGTCGCCGGAAGACCCGGTCCCGCGCTTCTTCTCGTTTTTCCAGGCCTTCATGGCCGCCATGCTGGGCGTGGTGCTGTCCGGCAACCTGATCCAGCTGGTGATGTTCTGGGAAATGACCAGCCTGGCGTCGTTCATGCTGATCGCCTATTGGCACCACCGCCTGGACGCCCGGCGCGGCGCGCGCATGGCGCTGACGGTGACGGGCGCGGGTGGGCTCTGCCTGCTGGCGGGCGTGCTGATCCTGGGGCACATCGTCGGCAGTTACGACATGGACCGCGTGCTGGCCTCCGGCGACCTGGTGCGCGCCGACCCCTGGTATCCGGCCGTGCTGGTGCTGGTGGCGCTTGGCGCATTGACCAAGAGCGCGCAATTCCCGTTCCATTTCTGGCTGCCCAATGCCATGGCGGCGCCCACGCCGGTGTCCGCCTACCTGCACTCGGCCACCATGGTGAAGGCCGGCGTGTTCCTGCTGGCCCGCTTCTGGCCGGTGCTGTCCGGCACCGACGAATGGTTCTGGATCATCGGCGGGGCAGGGCTGATCACGCTGGTATTGGGGGCGTATGCCGCCATCTTCCAGCAGGACATGAAGGGCGTGCTGGCGTATTCCACCATCAGCCATCTGGGCCTGATCACGCTGCTATTGGGTCTCAACAGCGAGCTCGCGCTGGTGGCCGCCATCTTCCACATGATCAACCACGCCACCTTCAAGGCCTCGCTGTTCATGGCCGCCGGGGTCGTGGATCACGAGACCGGCACGCGCGACCTGAGCCGCCTGTCCGGCCTGTACAAGGCCATGCCCATCACCGCTACCCTGGCGATGGTGGCGGCGGCCTCGATGGCCGGCGTGCCGCTGCTCAACGGCTTCCTGTCCAAGGAAATGTTCTTCGCCGAGACCACCTTCATCAGCGGCGACAGCTTCACCCAGATCGGCTTGCCGCTGATGGCCACCATCGCGGGGGCATTCAGCGTGGCCTATTCGCTGCGCTTCATCCTGCAGGTGTTCTTCGGCCCCCCGGCCACCGACCTGCCGCGCGCGCCGCATGAGCCGCCGCGCTGGATGCTGTTCCCCAGCGCCTTGCTGGTGTTCATGTGCCTGCTGGTCGGCGTGTTGCCCGCCCTGACGGTCGGCCCGTTCCTGGCGACGGCGGCGCAAAGCATCCTGGGCGAGAACATGCCCGAATACAGTCTGGCTGTCTGGCACGGCCTGAACCTGCCGCTGGTGATGAGCCTGGTCGCCACGGCGTCCGGGGTGCTCCTGTACCTGGCGTTGCGCGCGCATCAGCGCGCCAACCCGGGACGCGTGCCGTTCATCTACCGCCTGGACGGCCGCCGCACCTTCGAATCGCTGCTTGACGGGTCCAGCGTGGCGGCTGCCTGGCTGCTGCGCTGGGTGGCGTCGTCGCGATTGCAGGTGCAGATGCTGCTGATCGTGCTGGGCACCTTGTTCGTGGCCTGGCTGCCGTTGCGCGGGGGGGGATGGCTGGAAGGCACGGGCCGCATGACGCCCATCGATCCCGCTTTCGCCCTGCTGTGGCTAGTGGGCGGGGCTTGCGCGCTGGGCGCGGCCTATCAGGCCAAATACCACCGCCTGGCATCGCTGGCGCTGGCCGGCGGCGCGGGCCTGATCACCTGCCTGACCTTCGTGTGGTTTTCCGCGCCCGACCTGGCGCTGACCCAGCTGTCCGTCGAAGTGGTCACCGTGGTGCTGCTGCTTCTGGGCTTGCGCTGGCTGCCCCGCCGGATCGAGAAGGACGACGAGGAAACGCTCAAGGCGACGCTGCGCGCCCGGGGCCGCCGTTTTCGCGACCTGCTGATGGCCACGGCCGCCGGTACCGGCATGGCGGCGCTGGCCTATGCGGTGCTGGTGCGTCCGCAAGGCGAGACGATTTCTTCCTATTTCGTGGATCGCGCGCTGCCCGACGGCGGGGGCACCAACGTGGTGAACGTGATCCTGGTGGATTTCCGCGGCTTCGACACCTTCGGCGAAATCACGGTGCTTGGCATCGTGGCGCTGACGGTCTACGCCTTGCTGCGCCGTTTCCGTCCGGCCGCTGAAAGCGCCGACCTGCCGCGCCAGCAGAAGGAACAGGACGGCGGGGTGCCGGCGGCGCCCGACATCAAGTCGCTGGTGCCCGAAGGCTCGATGATGGTGCCGACGGTGCTGGTGCGCCTGTTGCTGCCCACCGCCGCGCTGATTTCGGTGTACTTCCTGCTGCGCGGCCACAACCAGCCGGGCGGCGGTTTTGTCGGCGGACTGATCTTCGCCACCGCCGTCATCCTCCAATACATGGTGGGCGGCGTGTACTGGGTCGAGTCGCGCAGCCGGCTCAACCCGCAGAACTGGATCGGGATCGGCCTGCTGGCCGCCGGCATCGCGGCGGTGACCGCGTGGCTGGCCTACAAGCCGTTCCTGGCCGCGCTGGCCTGGGACGTCGCGCTGCCGCTCATCGGCCACGTGCACCTGTCCAGCGTGCTGCTGTTCGACCTGGGCGTGTACATGCTGGTCGTGGGCTCCACCGTGCTGGTATTGGTGGCGCTGGCCCACCAATCGCTGCGCGCGCAACGCAAGGCCGCCGCCGACATCCAGGCGGCCGCCACACAAACAGGGGAAGCCTGATGGAATTGATCTATGCCGTCGCGATCGGCGTGTTGGCGGGCTCGGGGGTCTGGCTGCTGCTGCGGCCGCGCACCTTCCAGTTCATCATGGGGCTGTCGCTGGTGTCGTATGCGGTGAACCTCTTCATCTTCGGCATGGGCCGCCTCACGTCCGGCCGGCCGCCGGTGGTGGACCCGGCCATGGCGCATGACCCTTCCTGGTACGCCGACCCGCTGCCGCAGGCGCTGGTGCTGACGGCCATCGTGATCGGTTTCGCCACCACGGCGCTTTTCCTGGTTGTGTTGCTGGCCTCGCGCGGCCTCACGGGTACCGACCACGTTGATGGACGGGAGTCCCAATCTTGAGTTTCTGGCTGCAACACCTTCCTGTACTGCCCATCATTACGCCGCTGCTTGCAGGCGCGGCGATGCTTTTGCTGGCCGATACCAGCCGCTACACGCGGGGCGCGATCTCGGTGGTCGCCACCCTGGCCCAGCTGGCCGCGGCGATTGCGCTTCTGGCCGTGGCCGGCGGTGGCGTGCCCGGCGTCTGGCCCGATGGCGTAGGCGTCTACCTGGTGGGCGACTGGCCCGCGCCGTTCGGCATCGTGCTGGTGGTGGACCGCCTGGCCGCCGTCATGCTGACGCTGACTGCCGTGCTGGGCCTGGCCACGCTGATCTATGCGCTGGCCCGCTGGGACCGCGCCGGCGTGCATTTCCATTCGCTGTTCCAGTTCCTGCTGATGGGCTTGAACGGCGCCTTCCTGACGGGCGACCTTTTCAACCTGTTCGTCTTCTTCGAAGTGCTGCTGGCGGCGTCCTATGGCCTGCTGCTGCACGGGTCGGGGGTGGCGCGGGTCAGCGCGGGCCTGCAATACATCGCCGTGAACCTGGTTGCCTCGTTCCTGCTGCTGATCAGCATCGCGCTGATCTATGGCGTGACCGGCACGCTGAACATGGCGGACCTGGCCCTGCGCGCCGGCAACCTGACGGGGGCCGAACGCATGCTGTTCGAGGCCGGGGCCGCCATCCTGGGGGTGGCCTTCCTGGTGAAGGCGGGCGCCTGGCCGCTGAACTTCTGGCTGGTCAAGGGCTATGGCTCGGCCGGTGCGCCGATCGCCGCCATGTTCTCGATCATGACCAAGGTCGGCATCTACGCGCTGTTGCGCATCGGGTCGCTGCTGCTGCCCTCCGGCGCGCCGGCGGCCTTCAGCCTGGACTGGATGTTCGCGGCGGGTCTGGCCACGCTGCTGTTCGGCGCCCTGGGCCTCCTGGCGACCCAGCAGCTGGAGAAGATGGTGGGCTATTGCGTCATCGTGTCGGCCGGCACGCTGCTGACGGCGCTGGGCATGCCCGGCGTCACCCTGACCGGCCCCGCGCTGTTCTACCTGATCAGCTCGGTACTGACCACGGGCGCGTTCTTCATGCTGGCTGAACTGATCGAGCGCACGCGCAGCTTCGGCGCCAACGTGTTGGCAGTGACGCTGGACGCCTTCGACCTGGACGACCCCGCATCGGTGAACCGTTCCGACGACGTGGTCGGCGTGGCGATCCCCGCCGCGATGGCTTTCCTGGGCCTGGCGTTCATCTGCTGCGCGCTGCTGGTGACGGGGCTGCCGCCCTTGTCGGGCTTCGTGGCCAAGTTTTCGCTGCTGTCGGCGGCGGTGTCGGCCGCCACCGAATCCGCGCCGCCATTTGACGCTTGGATCCTGGTGGCCGCCGTGCTGGTATCGGGCCTGGCTGGCCTGGTGGGCCTGGGCCGCACCGGCATCCGCGTGTTCTGGGCCAGCGACGACCGCAGCACGCCGCGCCTGCGCGTGATCGAAGCGGGGCCGGTGGCCGTGCTGCTGTTGCTGTGCGTCGGCCTGGCGGCAGGGGCGGGGCCGGTGTCGGCCTATCTGGACGAGGCCGCGCGCTCGCTGGATCAGCCCAAGTCCTATATCGACGCCGTCATGTCCGCGCAGACCGTGCGCGGCGTCAAGGGAGGAAGCTGATGCGCCGCCTGTACTTCCTTTTTCTGCCCGTTTTCCTGTTCGTCCTGTGGCTGGTGTTGAACGAAAGCCTGTCCGCGGGGCAGATCTCCCTGGGGGCGGCGCTGGCGCTGTGGTTCACGTGGGCGGCGTCGCGGCTGCGTCCGCTGCACGCGCGGCCGCGCCGCCTGTGGAAGGCCGTGCCGCTGTTCCTGCACGTCACGGCAGACATCATCAAGTCCAACATCGCCGTGGGCAAGCTGATCCTGAATCCGCGGCGCAACGATTTTTCGCCCGGATTCATCATGATTCCGCTGACCATGCGCGATCCGCACGGCCTGGCCATGCTGGCCTGCATCGTCACCTACACCCCGGGCACGGTCTGGGTGGACCTGACGCCCGATCACAGCCTGAAGCTGCACGTGCTCGACCTTCAGAACGAAGACGACTGGATCAAGCTGGTGCAGGAGCGCTATGAGCGCCCGTTGATGGAGATGTTTGAATGACTATGAACACCGCACTGTATTGGGCGGCGTCCTTTGCCCTGGTGTGCTTTGCGCTGGGCATGGTGTTTGCCGCCATCCGCCTGCTGCGCGGCCCCACGGCGCAGGACCGCGTCCTGGCGCTGGACACGCTGTACATCAACGGCATGCTCACCATGCTCGTTTTCGGCATCCGGTCGGGGGCGTCCTTGTACTTCGATATCGCGTTGCTGATCGCGCTGTTCGGGTTCGTGGGATCCACCGCGATGGCGCGCTTCCTGCTGCGCGGCGAGGTGATCGAGCCATGATCGAAACCGCCATCCCCCTGTGGGCCGGCATCCCGGCCTGCATCCTGCTGGTGCTGGGCGGCCTGCTGGCGCTGACCGGCTCGGCCGGCCTGCTGCGCTTTCGCACCTTCTACGCGCGCATCCACGCGCCCACGCTGGGCAACACCCTGGGCTGCGGCTGCGTGCTGGCCGCGTCCATCCTGGTGTTTTCGGCCTTGTCGGCGCGCCCCGTGTTCCACGAAGTGATCATCACGCTGCTGCTGGTCGTGTCGTCGCCCGTCACCGCCATGCTGCTGATGCGCGCGGCGACGTACCGCAACCGGCTGACCAAAGCCGATGCCGACCTGGATGCCCGCTAAACGCCGGTAACAAGCGCCACCGCATGTGAACGCGACATGCCTTGCTGCACCGCAGCAAACATACGGCAGTGTGCGCAGCGCGGGGGCCCTTTTTGTCGCCGGGCCGCCCCAAGACAAAAAGCGCCCCCTCGGGGGGCAGCAAGCGCACGATAGTGTGCGCGGCGTGGGGGCCCTTGATACGTAACCTTACGAATGCAAGTTGCTGGACATGTCCCCGACGCCGCATCGTGGGATAGTAGATGCAAGCGAGCGGCAGGACGGGCAGGTGGTCTTGACCGCTTACGGTTCAATTCTCATCAAGGAGCTGGCCATGAACGTACGACCCATGCATACCAAACGCCTCGCAGCAACCCTTTGCGCGGCGGGCTTGATGTTGGCCGCGGGCGCGGTCCACGCGGCAGATGCGATCGGCCGCGCCGCCATCCAGTCCCAGTACGAGCAGGACGTGGCGAAATGCAAGAGCGGCAATACCAACCAGGATCGCGCGACCTGCATGCGCGAAGCCGGCGCCGCGCGCGATGAAGCCAATCGCCAGAATCTGAAGGAAGGCTCCACCGACCAGCACCAGCAGAACATGGTCGACCGTTGCAACCGCCTGCCTGCCGAGTCGCGCCAGGATTGCCTGACGCAGATGAGCTCGCCCACCAATGTGCGCGGCAGCGTCCAGGGTGGCGGGGTGTTGCGTGAAACGGTGATCCAGGTGCCGGCCGGTACGGTCCCGCCCGCCACCACGGCGCCGGCCCCCGGCATGGCGCCCGCCCAGGGCACGGGCACCATGAACGCCCCGATGCGCCAATAATGGCCGCGTAGGGTCGGGTAGGGCGCACAGCCGCCGCCGCATTCAGGCAAAATGGCGGCTGTTGCGCTTTTCCCGCCCTTATTCCGTCCTTTATTCATGCATCCATGTCCGACGTCATCGCCCTGATTTTCGATTTCGACGACACGCTGGCCTCGGACAGCACGTCCGGTTTCCTGGAAAGCATCGGCGTGGACACGGCTTCGTTCTGGAAAGACGAGGTCGACCCGCTGCTGTCCAAGCAGGACTGGGATCCCGTCCCCGCCTATCTGTACAAGATGATCCAGCTGTCCCAGGCGGGCACGCATGGGCGCATCACGCAGCAGCGTCTGCAGGAATGGGGCTCGCGCCTGGAACTGCACGACGGCGTGCCGACCTTGTTCCAGCGCCTGCGCGCGGCGGTGCGCGCCGAGCAGCCGCAGGTGCAGCTTGAGTTCTACCTGATCTCCAGCGGCATCGGCGACGTGGTGCGCGCAACCCCCATCGCGCATGAATTCACGGAAATCTGGGCGTCCGAATTCGTCTACGGCGACGACGGCGGCATCACGTTCCCGCGCCGCATCGTCAGCTTCACCGACAAGACGCGCTATCTGTTCCATATCCAGAAAGGCATCATCGGGCGCGACTTCCGCAACAAGCCCTTCGAGGTCAACCGCAAGGTGCCTGAAGACCGCCTGCGCGTGCCCTTCGACCAGATGGTCTTCGTCGGCGACGGCTATACCGACATCCCGTGCTTTTCGCTGATCCGGCGCGCCGGCGGTTTCGCCTTCGGCGTCTGGGATCCTAAGCACCGCGACAAGCGCAGCCGCGCCTGGGGCTTCATCGAAGAAGGGCGGGTGTCCAACCTGAACCAGGCCCGCTACGACGAACAGGCCGAACTCTACCAGTGGCTGGAAGAGGCCGTAACCAGCCTGGCCGGCCGCATCGCGCTGAAGTCCCGGGTGTACCGTGGTTGAGGCCGGTTCGCTGACGGCCGCGACGCCCGTGACGCCCTGGACCGAAGAAGACGCCCGCTACATCCGCCTGGCGCTCGAAGAGGCCCAGGCCGCTTATGACATCGGCGAGGTGCCGGTCGGGGCGCTGGTCGTGTCCGCCAAGGGTGAAATCCTGGGGCGCGGCTACAACCGCACCATCATCGACCACGATCCCACCGCCCACGCCGAGATCGTCGCCTTGCGCAACGCTGCGCGCCAGCTGGAGAACTACCGGCTGCCGGGCATTACCGTGTATGTCACGCTGGAGCCCTGCGTCATGTGCATCGGCGCCATGCTGCACGCGCGGCTGGCGCGCGTCGTGTTCGGCGCCTACGACCCCAAGACCGGCGCCTGCGGCAGCGTGCTGGACGTCGGGTCGGTCCCGAAACTCAATCATCACACTTCAGTCACCGGCGGCGTGCTGGCGGAACCTTGCGGCGACCTGCTGCGCCGGTTCTTCCGGGAGCGCCGCGCCAAGGAATCCATTGCATGAGCACCCCCAAAGCCGCCAAGGCGGGCACGAAGGCCGCCGCCGCCAAGCGCACCGCCAAGCCCGCCGCAAGAACAGCCGCCAAGCCCGCGGCCAGAACGGCGGCCAAGACGGCCGTCCACGATCATGATCACGGCCATGGCCCCGCGTGCGACGACAACTGCGGCCACGACCACAGCCATGACCACGGGCACAGCCACACGCTGCCGGACGCCCGCGGCATCTACCTGATCTCGCCGTCTTCGGCCGTGCGCGATCCGGCCACGGTGGAACTGGCGCGCGAACGCTTGCAACAGCAGGGCTTCAAGACCGCCCTGGACCGCACGGCCTACGCGGAACACCAGCGCTTTGCCGGCACCGACGCGCAGCGTCTGGCCAGCCTGGCGCGCGCCGTCAAGCAGAAGCTGCCCATCGTCATGGTGACGCGCGGCGGCTACGGCTTGGGCCGGCTGCTGCATCAGATCGACTGGAAGGCGATGGCCGACAGCGGCAAGCGCTTCGTCGGCATGAGCGACTTCACCGCCTTCAATCTTGGCCTGCTGGCGCAGACGGGGGCCGTCAGCTACACCGGCGCGACCGCGGTGGCGGATTTCGGCGGCAAGAAGGTCGATGACCTGACCGAAGCGCTGTTCGGCGAAGTCATGCGCGGCGAACTTGAGATCCTCAGCTTCGAAACGCAGGACGCCGACCCGGTCGACGCCCGCGGCATCCTGTGGGGCGGCAATCTGGCGATGCTGACCTCGCTGTTGGGCACCCCTTACTTTCCGAAGATCCGCGGCGGCATCCTGTTCCTGGAAGACGTGGCCGAACATCCCTACCGCGTCGAACGCATGTTGATCCAGTTGTGGCAGGCCGGCGTGCTGGCCAAACAGAAGGCGATCGTGCTGGGCCGCTTCTCGGACTACAAACTGGCTGCCCACGACAAGGGCTACGACCTGCACGAAGTCGTGGCCTGGCTGCGCAAGACGGTCAAGGTGCCGGTCATCACCGGTCTGCCTTATGGGCACGTGGCCACCAAGGCCACCTTGCCGATCGGCCAGAAGGTGGGCATCGCCACTGAAAAGGGCCTGGCGCATCTGGTGCTGGACGAACACCACCACTGAGCGCCGCCATCGGCGACGCGCCCTCGACGTCTGGCCCCGGCCGGGCCCGGGGGCGTTTTCATTCAGGGCGAGGCCTGATCGGGGCAGGGCAGCGCCATGGCTGAAGGTCCCGTCCAGAGATTGAAAATCGGGGCCGTAGCCCCATTTGCTACACTATCGGGTTTCCTCGCATGCGTCTTCGGACGCCCTCAGACTCAAATACACCGTGATATCCACAGCCAATCTCACCATCCAGTTCGGTCCCAAGCCCCTTTTCGAGAACGTCAGCGTCAAGTTCGGGGAAGGCAACCGGTACGGGCTGATCGGGGCCAATGGGTCCGGTAAGTCTACGTTCATGAAGATCATCGGCGGCGACCTAGAAGCCTCCGCCGGCAACGTGTCGCTTGAGCCGGGCGTGCGCCTGGGCAAGCTGCGCCAGGACCAGTTCGCGTTTGAAGACCTGCGCGTGCTGGACGTCGTCATGATGGGCCACACCGAAATGTGGGGCGCCATGTCCGAGCGCGACGCGATCTACGCGAACCCGGAAGCGACGGAAGACGATTACATGCGCGCCGCCGACCTGGAAGCCAAGTTCGCCGAGTACGACGGCTACACGGCCGAAGCGCGCGCCGGCGAATTGCTGCTGGGCCTGGAAATCGCCGTGGACCAGCACAACCTGCCCATGCGCGAAGTCGCCCCGGGCTGGAAGCTGCGCGTGCTGCTGGCGCAAGCGCTGTTCTCGAACCCCGACGTCCTGCTGCTGGACGAACCGACCAACAACCTGGATATCAACACCATCCGCTGGTTGGAAAATGTGCTCAACAGCTACCAGAGCACGATGATCATCATCAGCCACGATCGCCACTTCCTGAACCAGGTGTGCACGCACATGGCCGACGTGGACTACGGCGAGATCCGCATCTACGCCGGCAACTACGACGACTACATGCTGGCTTCGACGCAGGCCCGCGAGCGCCTGGTGTCCAACAACGCCAAGGCCAAGGAACGCGTCGCCGAACTGCAGGACTTCGTCCGCCGCTTCGCCGCCAACAAGTCCAAGTCGCGCCAGGCCACGTCGCGCCTGAAGCAGATCGACCGCATCAAGGCCGACCAGGTCGTGGTCAAGCCGTCGTCGCGCCAGAACCCGTACATCCGGTTCGAACAGAACAAGGTCATGCACCGCCTGGCCGTCACCATCGAGAACCTGACCAAGGCCTACGATGCGCCGGTGATCACCAAGTTCTCGGCCATGGTCGATGCCGGCGAAAAGATCGCCATCATCGGCGCCAACGGCGTGGGTAAGACGACCTTGCTGCGCCTGTTGGCCACCGAATTGCAGCCGGACTCGGGTTCGGTGAAGTGGTCCGATAACGCAGACCTGGGCTACATGGCGCAGGACGTGTCCGACCAGTTCCTGCAAACCGACATCAACCTGCTGGACTGGATGGGCGACCATCGCCAGCCGGGCGACGACGACCAATCGATCCGCTCGGTGCTGGGCCGCCTGCTGTTCTCGGCGGACGATCTGCCCAAGGCCCCCAAGGTGCTGTCGGGCGGCGAAAAGAACCGCATGACCTTCGGCCGCCTGATGCTGGGCCGGCACAACGTCATGCTGCTGGACGAGCCGACCAACCACTTGGACATGGAATCGATCGAGTCGCTGCAATTCGCACTGGAAAAGTACGAAGGCACGCTGGTCTTCGTGTCTCACGACCGCGAATTCGTGTCCGGTCTGGCCACCCGCGTGATTGAAATCCTGCCCTCGGGCGAGATCATCGACTACCGCGGCGGCTACGAAGACTATCTGGAATCGCGCGGCATCGAGGCCTGATCCCGGCTTGATCGCCGCTGCCCCGCCGCATCGGCGGCGGGGCAGCGGGCTGGCTTCCGATTCGCTCCGATCGGGGTGGGCCACGTCATGTGTGGGTCCACGGTAATTTTCCGGGGCACCCGGCCAATATCGTTTTCGGCGCGAGCGATTCGACTTCCGTATCGCCGGCGGCGCGGCCTGCGGACGTTCAGCGCGCTGCAATATGGCGTGCGCTATCATCCGGGTAAACCCTGGTGCACGACGCACCCCGCCCGCCTTTCCGATTCATGTCTCCCACACCCCACACCACGCCCGATGGCGCGCCCATCGGGACGTTCGCGTTGACCGCGCGCATCGTTTCCATCGCGTTCTTCACCTTCATCTGCTATCTGGCCATCGGCTTGCCGCTGGCCGTGTTGCCCGGCTACGTGCACGGAAACCTGGGCTATGGCTCAGTGCTGGCCGGCCTGGCCATCAGCGTGCAGTACGTGGCGACGCTGCTCAGCCGCTCGCACGCGGGCCGCATGGCCGACACGGTGGGCCCGAAGCAGACGGTCGTGATCGGCATGGTGGCGTGCGCGGCCAGCGGCGTTTTCCTGCTGCTGGCCTATGCCTTCGAACGCAGCGGATGGCTGAGCCTGACTGCCATCATCATCAGCCGGCTGGCGCTGGGTTTCGGCGAAAGCTGGGTCGGCACGGGTTCGGCTACCTGGGCGATCGCGCGGGTCGGCCCGCTGCACACCGCCCGCGTCATCTCCTGGAACGGCATCTGCACCTACGGCGGCCTGGCGCTGGGCGCGCCGCTGGGCGTCAAGCTGGAAACCGAATGGAGTATGGGCGCGCTGGGCGGCATGGTGCTGCTGCTGGGATTGGCCGGGCTGGGCCTGGCGGTATCGCGCGCCGCCGTGGCGATCGTGGGCGGCCACCGTATGGCGTTCAAGAGCGTCGTGATGCGCGTCTTTCCGCACGGCATGGCCTTGGGGCTGGGTTCGGTCGGTTTCGGCACGCTGGCGGCCTTCGTGGCGCTGTACTACGCCAGCTTCTCCTGGGAGGGGGCGGCGCATGCGCTCAGCGCCTTCGGCTGCGCGTTCATCGGCGTGCGCCTGCTGCTTGCGGGTACGATCACGCGCTTCGGCGGGTTCCGCGTGGCGCAGGTCTCGTTTCTGGTCGAGGCCGCAGGGCTGTTGCTGCTGTGGCTGGCGCCCAACCCCACGGCCGCGTTGCTGGGCGCGGCGCTGACCGGTTGCGGTTTTGCGCTGGTGTTCCCCGCCATCGGGGTGGAGGCGGTGGCGCGCGTGCCGGCGGGCAGCCGTGGTGCGGCGCTGGGGGCGTACTCGGCATTCCTGGACTTGGCCCTGGGCGTGACGGGGCCGGTCGCGGGCTACATTTCCAGCGGCTACGGCTACCCGTCCATCTTCCTGTCGGCCGCGGTCGCCGTGCTGGCGGGCTTTGTGATTGCATTCGGCTTGCAGCGCCATGCCGTGCGCCAGCGGGCCATGGGGTAGCAGGGCGCGCGGAGGCTTCACACCGCAGCTAATAACTAAAAGCAGTTAAGACATTCAATATTGATCGTTTGAATTCATATAACGAATTGTTAGATTTAGGCCTCGTTCTCCACGCGCGCCCACGATTCGTCCATGAACCTGACCTTCGACCATGTCCACAAGCACTTCGGCGACCTGCCCGTTGTGGACGGCTTTACCAGCGAAATCAAGACCGGCGAACTGGTCGCCCTGGTCGGCCCGTCGGGCTGCGGCAAATCCACGCTGCTGCATTTGGCGGCCGGCCTGGAAAAGCCCACGCAAGGCAGCGTCCTGGCCGATGCCCAGGCGGTCAGCGGCCCCCATCCCAGCCGCACGCTGGTGTTCCAGGAGCACGCGCTCTATCCATGGCTGACGCTCGAGGACAACGTGGCGCTGGCGCTGGAATTCCAGAACACGCCCAAGAAGCGCGCCCGCGAGGCCGCCCGCCACTGGCTTGAGCGGGTCAGCCTGGGCGGGTTTGAACACTACTACCCGCATCAGGTATCGGGCGGCATGCGCCAACGCGCCGCGCTGGCGCGCGCCTTCATCGCGCAGCCCAAGACGATGCTGATGGACGAGCCTTTCGGTGCGCTGGACGCGCTGACCCGCCTGAGCCTGCAGGACGTGCTGCGCCAGCTGATCGCGCAAGAAAAGCCGACCGTGCTGCTGGTCACGCATGATGTGGACGAGGCCCTGTTCCTGGCCGACCGCATCGTCGTCTTCAGCCCGCGCCCGGCGCGTGTGCTGCGCGAATTCAACCTGGCTCATCGCCAGAAGACCCACGACCTGTCGGATCTGGCCGCCGAGAAGCGCGAGATCCTGCGTCTGCTGGGCATCGCGGTGGACGGCTCGCAAGCCCACTCCGATCTGGCGCTGGCTGCCTGATCTTCCCCCTTTTTCGTTCCGGTGGCGCCGTGGCGCCGCCGATCTTGAATTCCCTGGAGCTCCTCTCATGAAATTGAAGCAATGGCTGACCCTGCCGCTGGCTGCGGCACTGCTGGCGGCGGCCCCCGCCATGGCGGCCGAGAAATTCCGCGTGGGCTATCTGCGCGTGATGGACGACGCGCAGGCGATCGTGGCGCAAGAGGGCGGCTTCTATCAGAAAGCCGGCCTGGACTCCGAGCTGATCGAATTCAAGTCGGGCACCGACCTGATCAAGGCGATCGTGGGCGGCCAATTGGATATCGGCGTGCTGGGCTTCACCAACGCGGTGGCCTGGGCCTCCAAGGGCGCGGACCTGAAAGTCGTGGGTGGCGCGCAGCAAGGCTATCACTCGCTGATCGTGCGCGATGATTCCGGCATCAAGGACATCGCGGGCCTGAAGGGCAAGACGCTGGCGTCCCAGGCCGAAGGCAGCACCGCAGACGTCGTGTTGAAGGGCGTCGTGCTCAAGCAAGGCAACCTGGGCGCGGACGACGTCAATGTCATGGGCGTGAGCCCCGCCGTGGCCGTTCAATCGCTGGTGGGCAAGCGCGTGGACGCGGCCTTCCTGTTCGAACCTTACGACCGCATCGCGCAGCTGGTGGCGCCGGTCAAGCAGATCTACGAAGTGGGCCAGGCCTGGCCATTCCCGTGCATGGTCGTGATCACCTCGGGTGAAACGCTGGCCAAGCGCAAAGATGATGTGTGGAAGGCGCTGGACGCGCAGAACCAGGCCATCACGCTGCTGCAGAAAGAGCCCGCGCAGGCCTCCAAGCTGATCGCCTCCTACTTCATCGCCGAGCCCACGCTCAAGACCCTGCACCGTGGCGAACTGCCGCGCGAAACCGTCATTACCGAAGCGATCAGCACGCAGGTGTTCACGCCCAAGCTGACCGAGAAGGACACGGCGCGCATGCAGGAAATCGCCGACATCCTGCAGGCCCAGGGTTCGCTGAAGACGCGCGACGGCAAGCCGTATGACGTGTCCAGCATCGTCGACCTGTCTTGGCAAGAGGCGCGCAAACTTTGAGCTCGTCTACCCGAGTGACCGGCGCCCGCAAGCATCTTGCGGGCGTTTTGGGCGTCCTGTTCATTCTTGCCCTGTGGCAGTTGGCCGCGTTCGCGCTGCCCGATTTCCTGATGCCGGGCGTGCCTGCAGTGGTCCAGCGCCTGTTCGAAGACCTGGGCAAGCAATCGTTCCATCAGAGCCTGCTGGGCACGCTCGGCCGCTTGGGCGCAGGCTACGGCCTGGCGCTGGCGGCGGGTATCGGCTTCGGCCTGGTGGCCGCGGTGCTGTTCTTCTTCCGTGAAGTGCTGCGCAGCGCCATCGTCATTTTGCAGTCGATCCCCTCGATCGCCTGGGTGCCGCTGTTCCTGATCGTGATGGGTTTCGGCAATACGCCCATCATCGTCGTGGTCGCGTTGTCGGCGTTCTTTCCGGCCGCGCTCAGCGTGATGAACGCCACCGAATCCGTGCAGCGCGTGCACGTGTCCGCGGCGCGCGTCATGGGCGCCACGCGCTGGGGCCTCGTCAAGCGCGTGTATCTGCCGGCCGTGATGCCTGAACTGATCACGGGCGCGCAACTGGCGTTCGGCAATGCCTGGCGTGCGCTGATCTCGGCGGAAATGCTGATCGGTTTTGGCAAGGGCCTGGGCCGTTCGCTGGCGTATTCGGGCGAAATCGCCGACATGACCGGCGTCATGACCAACATCCTGGTCATCGCCGTGCTGGCCGCGCTGATCGACCAGTTCGTGCTTGAAAACCTCAAGCACCGCCTGTTGCGCTATCAGTACGTCTAAGTGCCGGAGCCTTGCATGAATCGCCGGATTCGCCTTGTTGTCCTGACCGCCTGCACGCTGTTTGCCGGCTTCGCGCAGGCGCAAAACACCGGCTTCGCCGCCGCCCAGGCGCGCGGCGAGCTGGTGGTGGGCGTGCCGTATCTGGCGCCGCCGCCCGCGGCGGGCGCCAAGATCCGCACCCCTGATGGCCTGGATGCGCAAATGGCCGACAAGCTCGGCCTGCGGCTGGGCTTGCCGGTGCGATTGCGGCAGGTGCCGGCAGACCAAGCCGCCGCCGCGCTGGCGGCGGGCCAGGTGGATCTGGTGTTGGCCGATGGCGCGGGTGCCCAGCCGCAAACCGTTGCGGTGCAAACCACGGGCTACGGCGCGCGTCCCAAGGCGCTGATCCGCAGTGACACCACGATGCGCAAGCCCGCCGACGTACGCGGCCGCAGTGTCTGCGTGGCCGAGGCGGCGACGCAGGCCCGCACCCTGGCCGAAAGCTGGGGGGCGGTGGTGCGCACGTACCGCGTGCCGTCCGACGCGCTGGTCGCCGTGCGCGAAGGCAGCTGCGATATCGGCCTGGTGGATGACGCCGTCTGGGAGCCCCTGGTCCGGTTTCCAGAGTGGAAGAAATTCTCGTCCACGCTGGCTGCGGACGGCGCTCGACGCGAACGCGTGTGGTTGCTGGCGGCCGACGACACGGCTGGGCGCGCGCTGCTGGCGGACGAGATGCGGGCCTGGGACCGTGCCGGAGCCTGGAAGGCAATGACGGCAAAATGGGCGCGCGATGTCGCTTTCGACGTCTATCTGGACCAGGAAGTGGCCGACTGCCACGGTTAGAACGGCTTCGCGCCAGCACTTACAATGCCGGGCATGACGCACACGTTGACCGTTCCTTGCTCCTATCAGGAAGACATCAAGAAAAGCCGCTTTGCCGCTTACGCCGCGCCGGTCTCGACGGTGGACGAGGCCATGCGGTTCTTCGCCGAGCGCAGCGACCCCGAGGCCACCCACAACTGCTGGGCCTATCGCATCGGTCAGGAATACCGCTTCAATGATGACGGCGAACCCGGCGGCACGGCGGGCCGCCCCATCCTGCAAGCGATCGAAGGGCAGGACATGGACCGCGTGGCGGTGCTGGTGGTGCGCTGGTACGGCGGCATCAAGCTGGGGGCCGGCGGACTGGTGCGGGCGTACGGGGGATGCGCGGCGAATTGCCTGCGTCTGGGCGATCGGACCGAAATCGTGGACCTCGCAACCGTCACCTGCACCTGCGGCTTTGCGGAACTTGCACTGCTGAAGTCGCGCCTGGCGCAAGCGGGCGCGGTCATCCAACAGGAAGATTTCAATGAAGACGGCGTGGCGCTGCGCTTCGTCGCGCCCCGCGCCGTGGTGGGTGACCTGGAGGTCACCGTCGCCAACATCACGCGGGGACGTTCGGCCTGGGAACTGGTGTCGTGACCCGGCCCGAAGGGCGTGCGAGCAAGAGAAAGGGGCCCTTGAACGGGCCCCTTTGCATGGTTACGCGTTTTGGCTGTCTTGCGCCGCGGCGATTTCCTGATGGACCTTTTCCATGTCCACTTCCTTGATCTTGGCGAGCAGCTCGTTCAGCTGGCCGCCCGACAAGGCGCCGGGTTGCGAGAACAGCAGGACCTTCTCACGGAAGACCATCAGCGTGGGAATCGAGCGAATACCCAGGGCGCCGGCCAATTCCTGCTCTACGTCCGTGTTCACCTTGGCGAACGTGACGTCGGTGTGCTCGGTCGCGGCTTGCTCGAAGACGGGCGCAAAGCCACGGCAGGGGCCACACCAGGGAGCCCAGAAGTCGACGATCAGGGTGCCGTCGGGGGTGATGGCGTCCTGGAAGCTGTCTTTGGTGAGTTCAACAATACTCATTTTGGATCCTTGCCGCGGAGCGCGGCGCAAAAAGGCGGTGTCAGAGATCCGGGATGTTCCTGTCCCGGACCTGATTCGGCGACGCTTCAGGTGCCAAGCGCTCTAAAGGCAATAGTAGAGCCGCTGATGGCGGCGTCGCAATGGTTGGCGCTATGGAGAGCGCGGTCAGCGGCGCTCAGGCCGCGGTTTTTGTAGACACGCCGGCATCGTTCTTCAACGACGCGACAATTTCGAAAGAGCGCAGGCGGTCTGCGATGTCGAAGAAGTCGGACACGATCATCACTTCGTCGGCTTCGGTTTCGGCCACCAGCGCTTCCAGCCTGCGCTTGACGGTGTCGGGACCGCCCACGATGGCGGCGCCCAGTCTTTGATTGACCGCTTCACGCTCCCATTCGTTCCACAAACCGTCCATGCTTTCGACGGGCGGCTGCAGTTGCAGGCGGTTGCCGCGCACCAGCGACAGGAATTTCAGTTGCTGCGTGGTGGACTGGCGTTGCGCGGCTTCGTCGGATTCGGCCGCGATCACCGGCACGCCGATCATGGCGTAGGGGCGCGCCAGCGTGGCCGACGGCTTGAACAGATGCCGGTACAGGCGCATTGCCGCCATTCCTTCAGGGGAAAAATGGCCCGCGAACGAGAACGGCAGGCCCAATTCGGCGGCCAGGCGGGCGCTGAAATCGCTGGATCCCAGCAGCCAGATCGGAATGTCCAGGCCTTCGCCGGGGATGGCGCGCACCGGCTGGTTGGGGCGCGAGGCGGCCAGGAAGCCGCGCAACTCTTCGACCAGCGCCGGAAACTCCAGGCCGCTGCGCGGCCCGCGGCGCAGGGCGTGCTGCGTTGCACCATCACTGCCCGGCGCGCGGCCCAGGCCCAGGTCGATGCGGCCGGGATACAGCGTTTCCAGCGTGCCGAACTGTTCCGCGATGATCAGCGGGGCATGGTTGGGCAGCATGATGCCGCCCGAACCCACCCGCAGCGTGCTGGTGTGGCCGGCCACGTGGCCGATCAGCACGGCCGTCGCGCTGGACGCGATGCCATTGATGTTGTGGTGCTCGGCCAGCCAGAGGCGCTTGTAGCCCAGGCGCTCCACATGCTGGGCGACGGCCACGGTGTTGCGGAAGGCATCAGCCGCATCGCGGCCCTGCACAATAGGGGCCAGGTCCAGGACCGAAAACGGAATGCGCGCAAGGGTGCTCATGCGGACATCTCCGTAAGACGGGCGGGACAGGGGGGCAACGCGGCGGCAAAGCGGGCAAGGCGCAAGGTGAACTCCATATACCGTAATACATGGGGAGTGTATCGGCGAATTCAACCGCCGGCCGAAGCAACCTTATGGCCGGGCGGGTTGAATTGTCCGAGGCTATCGCCTGTATAGGGCCCCCACGCTGCGCACGCTTTGCGTGCTTGCTGCCCCCCGAGGGGGCGTCTTTTG
>CAUSDE010000081.1:0-24051 GCA_963530045.1 uncultured Achromobacter sp. | reverse complement strand
CAGCTGGATGGTGTTGTTCGCGCCCACCAGCACGTAATAGGCCACGTTGGTTTGCAGGCTGGCCGTCTTGCCGATCTGCACGCGCACGTCGTTCAGATAGACGCGGTCATAGTTCTGCAAGGCGCGGTAGCCCGTCACCTGGCCGTTGGCGTCCGTCACCGGCACGATATTCATGTCGGTCAAAGTGATGACGTTGTCCGTCGACACCGAGGCGCCACTGGCGGCCGCGTCCAGCAAGCGCACCGTTACCGCACCCGGGGTCGCCCCCGCCACGCCGAAGATCTTGTCGATGGTGACCGCGGCACCGCCATTGAAGGCGCCGTTGACGCTGTCGGACAAGGTCACAACGCGCCCGTTGACGCTCTGGATGTAATAGATGGCCGTCTGCGTGGAATTGGCGAAGCTCAGTTCCACGCGCTGGCCTTGCACCAGGCGGTCGGTGCCCGGCAGGGTCAGCGTGGCCACGCCGAACTGCGTCAGCGACTGCTGGGTGAAGCCCTTGTCCACCAGGCGGATGCCGGCATTCACCGTCATGCCCTGCAGCACCGGCGTGTAGCCGCCCGACGTGGTCGTGTCGTGCACATTGGTGTTCTGATAGACGTTCAGGTCTTCCAGCTGCGACTTCTGCGCATACACCTTGCCCGAGAACGTAATGCGGCCGGTCAGCCAGGCGCTGTCGGGGCTGGATGCCGTCAGCGGGTTGCCGTCGGCATCAACGATGGTCAGGATGCGCAGCGTGCCGTTGTCGTACACGCCCAGATCGTGGCCTTGCAGGCTGCCGTTCTGGTTCGTCATGTACAGCTCAAGCCCGGCCAGCGAGATCGACTGCCCGCTTTGCAGCAGCGCCTTGATGCTGTTGGCCAGTTGCGTGCGCGCCACATCGCTGAGGTTGACCTTGTTCAGGTCCCAGCTGAAGCCGTCGCCCATGTCGACAAACTCGGCGTAACCGGCGCCGGACGTTTCCGTATAGGTGTAGAACGGCAGCAGGTTACTGCCGAACCAGCCCCAATTGGTGTTCGGCGTGTCGGACGTCAGGACGCCTTGCTTGAGCGCCGTGGCGCCAAAGCCGCGCTGGATCGTGTAGGCGACGGAGGCGGAGTTCGTTCCCTTGCCCAGGCCGGTCAGGCCATAGACCAGCTGCGACGGCAGCACCGTCGACGTCACCACGTTCGCGCCATTGCGCACGTAGTAGCTCTTGATGGAGATGGCCGCGCCCGAGAACGTGATCGCGATCTGGTTCTGCCCGTTGTTGACGCTGGTGGCGGGCGAGCCGTCGGCCTGAACCAGTTTCAGCGATTCGATGCGCCGGGTGTACTCCACCCCGTCGATCGTGAACGTGATTGTGCTGCCGATCAGCCCGTTGACCGCACTGTTCATCCAGTCGTTGTATTGCTGCACCGTGCCCGAGCCCGGCATCTGCCAACCCAGCGAATTGCCCGCCAGTTGCAGGGTGTTGCCGGTGACGGTGCGCTCGATGACCGACCAGGTGCTGCCCGGCGTCGTCGCCGTCAAGTTGGCGTACAGCGAGCCAGTGCCCGTGGCGATCTGGGCTTGCGGATGGTCCAGGTTGTACTGCGTGATGGCCGCAATGATGTCGGCCGACATGTCCCGGTCATTGGCGCCCAGCACGGGCGCCGGCGTGTTCGTTGCCGGCACCGTCGGCCGGGTGGCGTTCGTGGTGCCGCTGGTGTCGCCCGCGCCCATCGTGCCGGACGCATTGCCCAACACGATGTTCAGATTATGGTGGCCGGAGCTGTCCACGTTGCTCAGGTCGCCCACATAGGGCGACTTCAGCGTGATCAGGATGCTGTCGAAGCTGTTCGAACCCCACCATTGAGCGCCAGTGGGCAAAATCTGGTCAACCGCCAGTTGCTGCCCATCCACCAGCACATAGGTATAGGTACGCAAACCCGCCAGCGCGCGCTGGTACAGGTCGCCCTGCGTCTGCCCTGACTGGCTGGCCAGCGCGTTCAACTGGGCGTTGCTCAGTTGCAGGCGCAGCGTGCTGGAGCCCTGCTGCACGGTCAACGCGCCGGAAGGCAGCGTGAACGAGATCGGCAGATTGGCGTTGGCCTGGTCCGTGGCGCCGGCCAACGCGTACGACGGGCCGTACAGCACGCCCTGGCTGCCGGCCGTGTAACCCAAGGCCGCCAGCGACACCGGGCCGGGGGTCGCGCCCGGATTCGCCGGGTCGTACACCGTGAAGGTGAATTGATAGACGTTGTTCACGCCACTGCCCGCCACCAGCCCCAGATAGCCCAGGATCTCGGTGCGCACATTGCCGTTCAAGCTGTTGTTATAGGCCAGGCGCACCAGATGCTGGCCGTCCACCGCCGCCTTCAGCGCGGCGTTGTACTGGTCCGCCGTCAGGTTCAGCGCCAGGTATTGGCCGCCTTCGGCCTGCGTGCTCAGGTACGTGCCCACGCCGCCCAGCGTGATGGTGGCCGTCTGCAAGGACCGCACGCCCGACCAGTAACTGTCGTACTGGGCCAGTTGTGCGTTCAGGTCGGCCAGGATCTTGGCCGTGACCGTGGGATACGCCTTCTCGGTCGCCGTGCGCGTGTCGGCCAGCTCGCCATCCAGCAGCGAACCGCCATTCAGCGTGATATTGACGCTGCCCAGCTCCGCGTAGACGGAGGCCTGCGGATTCGTCCAGTTCACCGGCTTGACCAGCGTCAGGTCGGCGTTCAGCACGTTTTGCGACAGGTAAATGCTCTTGTCGACGCCCGCGGGGCCGCCCGCCAGGCCCGCCTGCGCGGCAAAGCCCTGGCGCGCGTTGATCGTCAGCGCCTTGGACGCGGTGCCGATGGCGCCGTAGCCCGCGTTCAGTTCAATGCGGTTACCCGACACCACGGTGTCCGTGCCGCTGGACGCATGGCTGAAGATGCCGTTCAGCGCCTCGATGTACACCGTGCCGGCGGACGAGTTGACCTTCTTCAAGGTCGCCCACGAACTCGCGCCGCCATCCGAGAAGTAGTTCAAGCGGATGTCGTTGCGCGCCTCGGCGCGGGTATAGCCGTTGGAGCCCATCAGGTTCAGCTTGATGGCCCCGCCCAGCGCGATGGCGTCCACATTCACCTGCGCGTTGGCGCCCGTGGGCATCTGCCCGTTCACATCTCGCGCCATGATGCCGACTTCGCCCTGCATCGTGATCGATGTGGGCTTGGACGCCGACACGGCCTCGATGTGCACCGTTTTGCCGTTGCCCACGATCAGGTTGCCCGCCAGCGTGATATCGCCGTTGCTGCGGATGTAGATGGCGTTGTCGGCGTTGCTGGAGCCCATGAAGCTCAGCGTGATCTCTTGCGAGGCCGGCATGTAGAAGGTGAAGAGTTCCTGCTGCTTCTTCTCGACCACCTGCGTCAGCGTGGTGGTCTTGGTGCGCAGCCAGCCGCCGCCGCTCGTGTGCGGGCCATCATTGCGCACGATGACGCCGGTGTTGAACTTGCGGTAGGCCACGCTGAACACAGACGTGTCCAGCGCCGTACCGCCCGTGGTTTCCAGGCGGTAGTGCTTGCCGTCGGGGCCGACAATGGTGCCGTTGGCATCCTCCACCAGCTTCTGCGTCCCGCTGCCTTCGATCGTGGTCGGCAACAGCGCGTCGTTCAGCTTGCCGCTGGCGCTCAGTTGCGCCTTCAGCGCATCCGGCACGGAATTCACGCCGTCATAGGCGACGACGGTGGACACCAGCACGGGGCGCGGCGTCTCGAACACCGTCACGGGGCCGGACTTGCTGGTGTTCTTGTCGGTCAGCCAGCCCAGCGGATCAAAGTCGCCGAACAGGTTGAATTGCTTGGTCGTGTAGACGGTGGTGGTGGTTTCGCCCGAGCTCCAGCCCATGACCCACACCATCATCTGGCCGGCCTGGGGCTTGTAGTTCAAGGTCAGCGTCTGGCCGTCCTGCAGCGTGCCCGCCGCGCTGCTGGAACCGGCCGTGTTCTGCTGGCCGTTGCCGTTCTCGTACACCCAGATCCAGGTCAAGGGATTCACTTCCCCCGGCGCCGGCTGCACTTGCACGAACTTGTTCCACACCGTGTGCACGACGTTGTTCGTGCCTTGCAGCTCGTACAGATCCTTCTGGCCACGAGCGGTGTCGATGATTTCGATGCGGCCGCGACGGTAGGTGCTGACGTCGATGTCGCCCGTCACCAGGCCGTAGGTGGTCTGGTTGTCGATATGCACCGAGGCGTAGCCGTTGGCCACGATCAGGTTGCCGTTGCCCACCGACACGATCTGCCCGGTCAGCGAAATGCTGCCGCCAGCCAGCCGGATCGGGTCCAGGATGATGGTCTGCGTGGCGTAGTCGAAGCGGCCCGTGATGGCGCCGTAGCGGTTCAAGGAGCCATCCGCGCTGAACGACACGCCGCTGACCGCATAGCCGTTGCCGTCTTGCAGGGACTTGTCCTGGTCGCCGCGGAACGAGCTGTCGATCTTGATGTAGGCGTCGGTCAGGCCGCTTTGGATCTTGCCGTCGATGTTCAGCGTCAGCGCCGAAATGCTCACGGCGCCCAGCGCGAAGATGCGCGAATCGCGCGCCGCCGTGTTGCTGTTCATGTACTGGGCGAACGAGTCCAGCTTCAGGTAGCCCCACTTCAGCAGCACGTTCTGCATCGTGTCGCTGATGCCGGTGCTAGTGCTGTTGCTCTTCAAGGCGTTGACGACGCTGGCCCAGCTGTCGTTGAGCAGCGTGGGGTCGGCGCCGGTGTTGAACCAGCCTTCGCTTTGCAGGCTGAAGTTGCCCTTGGCCACGATGTCCAGGCTGACCGCCTGGATCGTGCCCGACACGTTGATACTGCCCAGCGTGTTGATGACCGAGACCTTGCCCAGCGGGTTGACCACCGCGCCCAAGAGGCCCAGGTCCACCGGCGCGTTCGCAATCAGGTTGGCCAGCGATTTGTCTCGGCTGCCATCCGCCCTGATCTCGTCCAGCATGCCGCCGAACGGGTCCGCGGCCCAGGCGTTCTTGACCTGGCTGATATTGACTTCGGCCGTGTCGGAGCCCGACGCGCCCTTGACCGACACGTCGTTGATGTACAGATGGCCGGTCTTGAACACCTTCAACTGGCCATCGGAACCCGGCCGGATGATAGTGCCGTCCAGCACCACGGCGTCATACACGTTCATCAGCATCGGCGAATCGTTGACGATGTTGATCTGTGTGTTGGCGCGCGCGTCGATGCCCGCCCGGTTCACGCCGCTGGTGTCCGTAGCGCTGACGTAAACCGATCCGCCCGACGCGTACATATCGGGAATTTCGATATAGAACGTAGAGAACGAATCCAGGTAACGGACTTGCCCATCCACCACCGTCGCCATCTGGATGCTTTGCAACTGGCGCTGCAAGGCGGCGATGTTGGCCTGGTAGCGCGCCACCGCCTGCGGGTCGGACGCGTGCTCGTTCTGCATCTTCGTCAACGTGCGGATCTGCTCGCTGATGATGTTCTGCTGGCTGGCGTAGCGCAGCGTGGGCATGCCCACGTCCAGGGTCTTCAGCACAAAGTACAGGCTGCCCACCTGGGCGGCCGCCGTGGCGCCGAAGTCCTTGCCCAGCGCCTCGTCCTTCTGGGCTTGGGTCGGGTTATTCAGACGCAGCCAGTAGCTGTTGCCGTAGTTCTCATCGGCCAGATTCAGGTCGCGGCTGTCCAGGCTGTTGTAACGGTAGTAGTTGCCATTGCCGTCCGTGATGATCATGCCGGTCGTGACGTTGACCTTGATGTCGCTGGCGGTAAACGCTTTCAGCTCATAGTTCACGTCGATATTGACCGTGCCGGCCGCGCCGTCCAGGCTGGTCTTGCCCGCACCCAGCAGCTTCTCCAGAATGGCCTTGACGATGGCCGAGTTCGAATCGAACTTCACCGCGCCGCCGGCCGCCTGCACGCCCAGGCTGGTCAAGCCCAGTTCCTTCAGCAGTTCGGCCGGGATCACGAACAGGTTCGCCGCGTTGTTCACGCCCGCGATGATCTGCGTGGCCGCGCCGGTCGCGACCTTGCTGGAGGTGGTATCCACCACCCCGTCCGCCAGCTTGGCGGTGGGGTTCAGGTTCAGGCCGATGACCTGCACCGTGCCGTTCACCTTGGCCTGGTCCAAGGTCGATGGGTTGGTTTCCAGGCGCACGTTGCGCTGCGCCTTCAGCAGCGAACCGCTGGACGACACGCCGTCGATCAGCACCGTATTGATCTGGCGCGCCTTCGCGCCGCTGTCCACATCCGGAATCTGGGCGATGCCCACCAGCGTGAACGACACGTTGTCGTTGGCCAGCAGATAGCCGGTCGACAAGGGGTCGGACGCCTTGCCGTTGCCCGCCAGCGCCAGGATGCTGTCGGCCTCGATCGAGGAATTGTCGATCAGGATGCTGTTGCGCACCGTCAGGTCGTTGTTGCTGTCCGACTTGCTGAAGCTGGACACGGACACCACCAGCAGGTCGCTGATGGTCGTCGTGACGCCGCGCGTGTTGGCGGCCATCACCACGTCGCCAAAGGCGTTGCGCAGGAAGGCGCCATCCACCTTCACCTGCGACAAGCTGCCGTCGGTGATCAGGTGGTTGGTCGACAACGTGACCGAGACCCCGGCCACGCCGGTGATCTTGTTCTTCTGGGTATAGATGATGTCGTTCGTCGTCACCAGGTCCAGCATGCCCGGCGTGCCGAAGTCGCCGCGCGCCTGCACGACCGTCATGCCGGCGGACGTGATGGTGTCGGTCGCCTGGCGCGAGCCGGTGATGGTGATGGTGGATTCCGGCTTGATCGACACCGTGTGCTTGCTGACGTCGGCGCCCGCCACCCGGACGGAATAGCCCGACAGCGTGGACGTGCCGCGCACGGTGTTGTTGCTGCGGATGTCCAGCTTGTTGCCGGAGACCTGCGCGCCGCCGCTGATGTCGATGGCGGACTTGCCGCCCACTTCCACGTCGATCTTGCCCTGGCGGCCTGCCACCAGCGCGATCGTGCCGGCGTCCATCTTCACGTCCACCGACTGCACCTGCCCGGCCGAGATGCTGAGCATCGTGCCGTCCACGCGGGCGTTGTTGCCAATCTGCACACGGGCGTCCAGGTTGGTCGTCAGCGACGCGGTGTCGATCGACACCGTCACGCCGCCCACTTCCAGCGAACGCGCCTCGGCCAGCAGGCCGGCTTCGCCGTTGCGTTCGGTGGTGGCGCCCACCGTGATGCCCACGATGGCGCCCTGCACCGTCGCGTTGTCTACCGACGCCTTGAGCGAGCCGCCCAGCCGCGTTTCGGCGCTCATCACGCCCACGCCGACGATCCCGCCCGTGATCGCCTTGGAATAGGCGCGGCCGTAATAGGTGCCTTGCGCATTGATGTTGACCATGCCGGGGGTCACGCCCAGCCCGGGCGTCGTCACCGACACGCCGGTCAGCACCGCGCCATTCCTGGCTTCGGCCAGCGTCGTCGCGCCGATGTCCACTAGCGCGCGGTTGACGTTGACGGCCAGCCCCGTCGACGCGGCCACGCCGGCCGTCTGGGTCTGGCTGAAGTCCACGGCCACGAGCGCGCTCAGGTCCACCACCGGGGCGGAGACGGTAGCGCCGTCCACCGAGGCCGTCGTCGTGTCGCGCGAGATGTTCTCGGCAATGCCCACGCCGATTGCCGCGCCCACCATGCCCACCGCCACGCTGACTTGCGTCAGGTCGATCTCCGCCGTGATCTTGGTGTCGGCCTTGATGTCCACCTTGCCGAACGCGCCCACCTGCCCGCCGCCCGTGACGCGGGCGCTGACGTTGTTGCGCGTGTTGTTCGTGACCCGCACCCCGGCGCCCGAGGCGGCGATGCCGCCGCCCACCGCGACCGAAGCCGTCACCGCGTCCAGCCCCTTGAAGTTCGTCGTCTCCAGCGCCAGCACCGACACGGCGTCATAAGCGCCCACGTTCTTGCCGCTGGCGGTGTTGATGGTGGCGCTGACCTGGTTCTCGGCCACGCTGTCCACCAGCGTCACGGCCAGGGCCAGGTTCAGGCCGAAATTGCCCGGCACCGGCAGGGAGGCCGCCACGGCCACGCCGTACGCGCCCGATTTCAGGATGGTGCTGGTGTCTTGCGCCCGCACCGTCACCGAACCCGCGCCGCCCGTGATGCCCGCCGTCACGTCCGAGCCCTGGAGGGTGGCGGACGTGGTGGTGCCAAAGCGGTTCGTCACCTGCACGCCAGAGCCCGCGGCCGAACCGCCCGCACCCGCCACCGCCACGCTGCCCGCGAAGTTGACGCTGGTGAGCGTTTCCGCCGAGGTCGCCAGCACATCCACATTGCCCTTGGCGACGTTGATGGTGCTGTTTTCAATCGAGGCCAGCGCGCGGTTCGTGCGGCTGATGCCGTCGCCGGCATACGTGCCGAAGGTATTGTTGGCGATCGACACGCCGATGCTGGCCGCCAGGCCAGCGCCGGTCGCGCTGACGGACACCGCGCCCGTCACCGCCGAGATCGTGGACGTGTTGTCCACCTTGACGGACACGCCCGTGCCCGCCGTCAGAGTCGAGCCCGTGATGCGACTGCCCACGTCATTGGCCACAATGTGCGTGCCTTCCGCGCCCGAACCGGACACGGACACGCCCGAAAAGCCGGCCGCGACCGATGCCGCCACCGACACGCCGTCCAGCATGGCGGTTTCCTTGGCCGACACCGACACCGCATCCGACACGTTCAGCGTCGACGCGTTCACCGACGCCTGCACGCTGGTTGCGGCGACGTTCTTCGCCACCGATGCGCCCACCGCCAAGGACCCGCCCGACATCGCAAACGCCAGCGAGGCGCCGATGGCCTTGGCGTTCAAGGTGGTCGTGTCTTCGGCTGCGACGGACACGCGCGTCATCTGCGCGCCCGTGCCCACGTTCAACGTGGTGTTGGACACCGACGCATCCACCGCGCCCAACGCCTTATTGCTGGCCAGCGCCACGCCGACCGACAAGGCCAGGCCCTGCGACGTGCCGGACAAGGCCGCGCCTGCGGCCGTGGCCTTCAGCGTGGCGGTGTTCGTGGCCTTGACGGTCAGGCTGTCCGCGCCGCGCACGTTGGCGTCAATCTGCGTCAGGCCGTCGACCTGCGCGCGCGTCACGGCGCGCGTGCTGTTCGATGCGTTGGAGCCCGCCGCCGCCAGCGCGACGCCGTTGTAGGCAATGCCCACCGCGCCCGCCACCACCACGGTTTCCAGCGTCTGGATCGTGTCGGCCGTGACGCTGATGGCGCCCAGGTTCGACACCTGGGTGTTGGACAGCGTGGCGCGTGCGCCCGCCTCCTGCGTGATGTCGTTCTCGGCCACCGAGGCGCCGATGGCAAGCGAGCCGCCCGCCGCCGTGAAGGCCACGCTGGCGACCACGACGGTGGACTTGATCGTGCCGCGCATGTCGGCGTCCACGGTCAAGGTATTGGCGCCGTTACCGCTGATGCGCGAGCCGTTCATCAACGCCGTGGCGGACGAACTGATCACATTGCGCGCATCGGCGCCGCCGCCCGCCAGCGATATGCCGCCCAGGCCCACGCCCACGGCGACCGACGCCGCCACCGACACGGTATGGATGCTGGCCTTGCTGTCCGCCTTGACGGTGATGGCCGGGGCGTTGACGAAGTTCACGCCATCGACCTTGGCCAGCGCCGCGTTGCCCACGTCGTTCTGCGCCAGCGAGGCCGCGACCGACAGGGACGCGGTCGCGCCCAGCGACACCGCCACCGAGATCGCCACCGCGGCAATCGTGCTGTCGATGCGGGCCGCGTCCATCGCCACCACCGAGACCGTGGCCGCGTTCCACGCATGCGCCTGGTTCTGGTCGGTGATGCGAGCGGTGATGCCCGTCTTGATCTTGTTGACGGCCCGCGCGCCCGCGCCGGCCCCCGACACCGCCAGGCTGGCGCCGTCCACGATGGGCGGCGCATAGGCCACCGACACCGCGACCGCGCCCGCCACCACGACGGCGTCGATGCTTTGCTGCTGGTCGACGCTGCCGTCGGCCTTGAAGGTGGCGTTGCTGGCGTTGACACGCACCGCGCCCGCCGTCACCGTGCTGCCGTCGATGCCGGCCACGATTTCATTGACCGGACGGCCCGCGCCCAGCGCCACCACCTGGCCGGCGCTGTTGACGTCGTAGCCGATGACGTTCTCGGCCATGGCCACGCCCACGGACGCAGACGCCGCCGCGTAGTGGCTGACCGACACCGAGGCCGACATGCCCAGCACCACCGCGTTGATCTGCGACAGGCCGAGCGCCAGCACGTCCAGCGCGCCGAACGTGTTGCCCGCGCCCGAGGTGTCGATGACCGCATCCGACACCACCGCCTGCACGCTGGCGGAAATGACGTTGCGCGCCAGCGCCCCGCCGCCGCCGATGGCGGCATTGGCGCTATCGCCCACCGACACCGCGACGGACGCGCCCAGCACTACCGACGTGATGTCGGCCTGCTGCGTGGCGCTGACCGTCAGCGCCGCGCCGCCCGTTTCAATGCGGCCGCCCTGGATCTGGGCGTGCACCGTGTTGAACACCTTGTTGACCGCCACGCTCGTGCCCACCGCAATGGCCACGCCCGCGCTGCCCGCCTGCACGCTGACCGCGCCGCCCACGGCGACGGCGGTGATGGCCGCCGTGTCGCTGGCCGACACCGTCACGCCCTGGCTGCCGGCGCGCGTGCGGATCACGGCGCTGTCCACCAACGCCTTGACGACGGTGGTGATGTCGCTGATGGCCACCGACACGCCCACGGACGCGCCCGCACCCATGCCGCCTGCGGACACCGCCACGGCCAGCGCGCCGGCCACGGTGACGATGCTGCCGGTGTTCTCGGCGTTGACGCGCACGTCGCCGTCGATCGTTCCGTTGTTCTTGGGGTCCACATTGCGCAGCGTGGCCTGAACCGAACCGCCGATGGTGTTGCCGCTGCCCGCGCCTGCACCCGCGCCCGCAAAGCCCTGCCCCACCGCCACCGCCGCCGCCACGCCAATGGACGTGGACACGATGCGCGATTCGTTGATCGCGTCCACCGCGATGCCGTTGGCCGAGCCGATCTGCGTGCGCGCATTCGCGTCGCTGACCGAGCTGCCGTCGATGTACGCCAGGGTGTTGTTCCTGACCGTGTTGTCGGTGGCCGACACGCCGGCCGCGATGCCCGCGCCGCTGCCCGGCGACACCGCCACGCCCAAGCCGCCCGCCACGGCCAGCACATAGCCGTCGTCGCGCGCCTGCACGGCCACGCCCGGCGCGCCGCCCGAGGACAGGGCCTCGACCAGACGCGCATTGCGGATGCCGGCTTCGTTCTTGCTGTTGACGCGGTTGACCGACACGGCCCCGCCCACCGACACCGCCGCCGTGCCTACGGCCACGCTGCCCGCCACGGTCACGTTGTGAATCTGGCCGGTGAACAGCGAGGCCACCTGCACATGCGCGCCGCGTACGGCGCCCTGCGTGTCGCGGATCAAGGCCGACACCGAGTGCTCGCGCGCATTGCCCGCGGGCGCGCCACCCAGGTAGTTGTAGGACAGGCTGGCGCCCACCGCCACGCTCGCGCCTTGCGAGCCCAGGCCCAGCGCCACCGCGCCGGCCAGGCTGTTGATGGTGGATTCGTCGGAAGCCTGCACGACGATGTCGCCGTCCGCCACCACGTCCTGGCCGCTGACCGTGTCGCCGATCTCGGCGGTAATGGTGTTGGCGATCCAGTTCAGCACCGCCGACCCGCCAAAGCCCACGTTGGCGCCGGAGCCCCCGGCCGCCACCGCGCCGCTGACCGCCATGGCGGAAATCTGCGCGTTCAGGCCCGGCGACAAATCATCAGGCTTGGCAAACGTGGACAGCACCACGATATCGCCCGCCGCCGACAAGGACGAGCGCACCGCGCCCGCGTACACCGTGTCGAAAATCTGGTTGACGGCAAAGGCCATGCCGGCCGCCACGCGGCCGCCCACGGAGACGGACACATTGCCCGCCAGCGCCGCAATGCTGGCCATGTCGCGCGCGGCAATGCGGATATCGCCCGCCGTCGCCGTCACGGACGCATCGCGGATCTGTGCATGCACCGTATTCTGGATCGTGTTGACGGCCACCGAGCCGCTCACGGCCACACCCGCACCGCCCGCCAGGCCCACCGACACGTTGTAGATGCTGGCGCGTTCTTCCGCGCGCACCTGCACGGACTCGGCCGTGACCGTGGCCCCCGCGATGGCGGCGCGCACATCATTGCGCATGTCCGCCACGCTGACCGATGCGCCAATCGCCGCCGACGCACCTTGCGTCAGCGAAATGCCCAGCGCGCCCGTTGCCGTGACGATGCGGCTGGCATCCTGCGCCGATACCGACACCGCGCCGGCCTCGGCCAACACCTTGGTGCCCGCTGCCGCGCCCGTGTTGTCGATGAGGGCGGACACATCCGCCCGCGACAGGTTCACGCCGATGGCGCCCGCGCCGCCCAGGGACTTGCCCCCGGCGCCGGCCACCGTGATGCTCAGCATGCTGTTGGTCAGGCCATGGCCTTGCGTCAGCGAACCGATGTCCAGCGCGATCAGGCCGCCCGAGGTGATGCGGTCCACGGCCTTCTGCAGGCTGATGCCGCCCGTGCCCGTCATGGCGCCCAGCTGCATGGCGATGCCATCGCGGGCATTGTCCAAGGACGTGGCCAGCTGGTAGCGGAACGCGCCGCCTTGCGACGCGTTGATGACGTAGTAACGCTGACCATCGACCAGACCCGCAATCTGCGTGCCCTGGCTGCGGTAGATCACGGTGTCGCCCGTGGCCAGCCCCGCATCGGTCGCGAAGGTGAAGCTGTTCTCGCCCGCCACCTGCGACTTGCCGCTGCTGGCTGACAGCGTGGCGTCCGTCGGCGTGCCCTGCGTGATGCTGGTGTTTTCGGTGCCGTCGCTGCCGGTGGTGGTCGTCGTCTGCGAGGTCTGGCGTTGCAGCTCGACCTGCGTGAACGCGATCATCGCGTCCGGGTTGACCGTCAGCGGCTGGTTCTGCGCGTCCAGCAGCTTGTTGCCGGCGGCATCCGTCAGGAAGTAGTCATAGCGCTTGGTGCCGGCATTGAATTCCGCCACATAGCCCAGCGCCGCCAGCGTGACGGCGGCGCCGTTCACATCTTTGAAGCGCAACGTGGTGCTGTCCACCACCTCAACCACGTATACGTGATCGTTCGTCAGGCCCGTCAGCACGCCGTTGGCGGCCACGCTGACGACCACCTTGTCGCCGGTGGCCAGGCCATGCGCCTTGGGCAGCGTCAGGCTGCCATCGGCGTTCAGCACCGCGCCCGCGGGGTTGTTGACGCTGAAGCGTTGCGGCGCAGCACTGACCGATGCGCCGCTGAAATCCACCAGGTTGCCCTGGCCGTCGCGCAACTGGAACGAGGTCTGGTCGGCGCTGAGGTTGACCACGTAATAGGTCACGCCCACCTTCAGCACATCCTTGCCCTGGGCAAGGATGCGGTTGGCCAGCACGTCGTCGATCTGGCCGTTGCTGCCCACCGAGCCGCTGTACACGATGGCCGAGCCTTCCTGCACGCCGGCAAACGGCGTGCTCAGGGTCAGCGTGTTGGTGGCCGGGTTCAGCGTCACGCCCGCGTCCACACCGTGGAAGGGCTGAAGATTGACGCTGGTGGAATTCTGCATGCGCACATGGGCAAAGCCCACGGCGGCAAGATTGCCCACGCTGCTGAATTGCAGCGCCTTGCCGCGCAGCGCGTCTTCCTGCGTGTCGGCCAGCTGGATCACGGCCTCGCCATTGGCGGCCTCGCGGCGGATCACGTAGTACACGCGGTCGTTGCGCAGGCTGGAGCCATCGGCCAGCTTGATGTTGGACGCGCCCGCGCTCACGTAGATGCCGTCGCCCGTCTGCCAGCCCGAGAACTCCCCGCCCGTCGTACCGCCCTGCCCCGGCATGCCGCCGTTGCCGCTGCTATCGGCCGTGCCGTTGATGACGGCCGCCGCGTTGCCGGTGAAGGTCAGCGTGCTGCCGCCCTGGTCCACCTTGATGTCGTTGCCCCCCACCGACAACTGGTCGCCGCCGTTCAGCTGCGCGTTGCCGCCCGCCGCCATCGGGTCCACCAGGCCGGCGAACACGTTGACGCTGCCGGCCACCGCGTGCACATCGCTGCGCTGAATGGCCGCCGTCACCTTCGGGTTGGCCGTCGTGCCGGCATTGTCGGCTACACCCACGGTCGTGACCGCCGCGCCGGAATCGGCCAGCGTGCCGTTGTTGAAGCTGAGCAGGTTGCGGTCAAAGGCGGTGTTGCCGCCCATGATGTTGACCGCCACGGCCAGGCCCACCGCCGCGCCCTGCGTGGCGATGGCACCGGCCACGGTGATGGCGTACAGCGCGGATGCGTCCGACGCGTTCACCCGCACGGCGTCGCCCGAAAACCCCGTCTGGCTGCCTGCCTTGATCGTGCTGTTGCTGATGCGCGCTTCGGTTGCGCCGCGCATCATGTTGACGTTGACCGCGCCGGCCAACGCGAAATTCTTCGACAAGGCGCCTGCCGCGCCCACTGACACCAGCAACGGGGACGAATGCGCCGACACGTCCACCTTGCCGCTGACGTTCACGTCGGCGTTGTCGATCAGCGCGCTGGTGCGCGAGCTCATCTCGTTGACGCTGACCGAGGCACCCACGGCGACTGTACCGCCCGCCGCCACCGCCACGCCGCCGGTCACGGCGACGAGCGTATTGTTCTCGGTCGCCTTCACCGTCAGCGCCGTGGCGTTGATGGTGCTGCGCGCCGCCACCGCGCCATTGCCGGCGTAGCTGGGCAGCACATAAGCCGCCACGGCCGAGCTGACCCGGTTGACCTGCACCGAGCCCGCGGCCGCGAACTTGGCCTGGCCCATGCCCACGCCCACGCCGACCGCGCCACCGCCCAGCGACGAGGTGTCTTCGGCGCTGATGTTCACCGCGCCATGGCCCTTGGTATCCACGGTCGAACCCTGGATGCCGGCCATGACCGCGTTACCGATTTCGTTGTAGCTGACGGCGATGCCCACGCCCGCCTTCTTGCCCGCGCCGGCCGCGCCGGTGATGGCGACCAGCGTGGTCTTGTCCGACGCGCTGACGTTCACGTCGTGGTTGCCGGTGGCCGCGCCGCTGTGCGTGACCTTGCTGTTGATCAGATAGCTTTCAATGCGGTTGGACACCACGTTGACGGCCACCGAGCCGCCCACGCCCGCGCCATCGCGCGCCATGCCGAAGGCACCCGCAAAGCCCACGACCACCTGGGTCGATTCCGCCGACACGTCCACGCGGCCCGTGTACAGCAGGTCGGTCACCTGGCGGATGCCCGCCTCGACGTTGCTGGTGCTGACGTTGACGGCAATCGCCGCGCCCACGCCCGCCTTGCCGTCCGAGCTGGCGGCCGCACCCGCCACGGTGGCCAGCACGCTCAGGTCGCGCGCCTGGATCGTGATGTCGCGCGCCGACACCTTGGCGGCGTTGCTCAGCACCGCGATGTTGGCGTAGTCCGCCACGCCCACGGCGGCCGACCCTGCCACCGCCACGCCCTTCTGCCCCTTGGCCCCGGCCATGCCGGCGGCAATCGTCACCGCGACGCCGGTCCGGCGAGCCGCCAGCGCCAGGTTGGCGGTAACGGCCAGTTCACCCACCGCCATCACCTCGGCGCGGGCTTCGCCGCCCAGCATGTTCATGCTGTAGGCGCCGGCCACGCCCACGTTGGACTTGGCCGTGTCCGACTGCGCCAACGCCGCCGAACCCGACAGCGCCAGCGCGTGGGTGTTGTTCAACGCGGTAATCGATGCATCACCGCCAATCTTGATGACCATGCCCGCCGCGTTGACATAGGCCTGGGCAAAGTCGCTGACCATGTTGACAGCCACCGCGCCCGAAATCGCCACGCCGGCCTTGGACGGCTGGCTGCTGGCGGCCGAGCCGCCCGCGCCGGCTGCCGGAGCGCCCGCGTCCTGGGTCAGCTGGCCGACCTGGCCGCTGAGCGAGTCCAGCACGCTGCTCACATCGGTGCTGGGCAAGGTCGGAGTGCTGGTGCCGGGCGTAGCGTTGCCCTGGCTGCCCGGCAGCTTGATGGCCGACGTGTCGGTGCCGGTGCCGCCTGCGCCACCCGTGCCGCCCGCCCCCGCGCCCGTGCCGCCGCCCGCGCCCGCCACCGGGCTGGACACGCGCGAACCGGCCACGGCGAAGTTGCCGACAAAACCCTTGTTTTCCGCCCGCACCGTCAGCGAGGCCGCCGAGAACGAGCCGGCCGCCAAGGCCGTGGGCGCGCCATCGGACACGCGCAAGGTGTCGCCGATCAGCGCCTGCGTCCAGCGGTTGACGTCGTTGATGGATACGCTCATGCCCACGCCCGCCGCCTGCGAACTGGCGGCGGCGCCGGCAATCGTGCCGACCCAGGTGGCGTCGGTAGCCTGGATAGCCGCCGCGCCGCTGGCGTTCACCGTTGCGGCGCGGCCCACTTGGGCCAGCGTCGTCGCGCTGGTGGAATTCACCAGCACCACGCCATTGAGCGCCAGCGTCTTGGCCTGGCCGCCCGAGGCCCCCAGCGTGACCGAAATCAGCTCATTGTCGGCATTGACTGTGAGCTTGCCGGTGTTGATCACCGCCGTGTCGCTGACGACCGCGCGCGTGTCGTGCTTGGCCGCGTTCACATACACCGACACGCCAATGGCCGAGCCTTCCTTCGAGCTGCTGCCGTAATCGAAACCCTGGTATTTCGGAGTCAGGAAGCCCTTGGTCAAATCCTTGCCATAGCTCAGGCGGCTTTGGCCGTCGGCCTTGGGCTCTGCCTTTTTCAGCGACTTGTCGCCGCCGATCGACACCGATGGCAGGATGATGTTGCCGACCAGATTCAAGCGCTGCGAGGAGTTTTTGGCGTCAACCGTGACGTCGCCGGCCGCGCCGCCCGCGATGCGGGTATCGATCGCGCCCGCCACATTGGCCTGCGTCTTGGTGTCTTGCACCAGCACGGTGAAGGCGCCCGACAGGGCCAGCTTCTTGCTCTTGGCCGTGGCGCTGGCCCAGGTGCTGAAGCTGGACGAAATGCCGCCCGTGCTGGTCAGCGTGGCCTGCAGATTGTTCAGGAAGCTCTTGGCGGCGTCGCTCGCCACCGTCATCTTGGCCGAGGTGCCGTCGGCCGCGTTCCACTTGCCCTGGATGCCATCGAAGGGCGCATACAGGTTCACCAACCACAGCTTGTTCGGGTCGATCTGGTTCAGCGTGCTGGCCGTCACGGCCACGTCGCCGCCCGTCGTGCTGATGCTGGCGTTCTTCGAAAGGCTGGCCTGCGTCTTGACGTCTTCAATGCCGATGACCACCGCGGCCGCCGCGCCAAAGTCCGACCCGTCCGGCCCCGTCGCGCGTTCCGGCTGGTTGGTCGTCAGGTCGTTTTTCTTCTTCAGGAAGTCTTGCTTGTCGGCAATGGCCTGGTCGTCCACCCCGCTCATGACCGTCAGCTTGGTGTTGTACTGCGTGACGGCATTCACCGTGACGTCACCGCCTGCCGTGTTGACCGTGGCCGTGTTGATGCCATTGCCAATGCGCGCCGTGGTCGTGATGTTGCTCATCGACATGCCCAGCGCCGCGCCCACCTGGAACTCGGTGGACGGGTTGTCGATTTCCTTCTGGATGTCGGAGTCGTACTTGGCGCGGTCTTCGGCGTCCTTTTCCTGCTTGATTTCCTTGACCTTGTCGCCGAACTTGCCTCCCCGGCTATCCGACACCAGCCCGCTGAAGAAGCTCTTCACGTACTGCGTGCCGGTGCCCAGGCCGCTCAAGGCGCCACCCACCACTGGCGTCACCGTCTTGGAGATGGCCGCGCTCTTGGCCTCCGTCTGTGCCGACGACAGATAGTCGCTGCCCGTCGCCGCGCGTCCGCCCAGAATCGTCTTCACCGAAATCGCGCTGCCCTTGTCCAGCGCTTTGGCTTCGACCGTGACCTTGCCCGCGTTGCGCGTCACCACCGTGCCGTCCATGAAGGCTTCGGTTTTGAGCTGGTTATAGGCAAAGCCCACCGCCACGCCCACCTTGGCCACGCTGGCCTTGTACTTGCCGGTTTCCTTGGACGGATCGATCTTGCCATCAGCGCCCGTCACCGGCTTGGTGTCGTCGCTTTCGGCCATCGCGCCCTTGGCGGTGATTGAGATCGTGCTCTTGTGGATGGTGATGGCCTGGATGGTGACGTCGCCGCCCACATTGCTGACCGTGCCCGTCGTCGGGTCGGCCGTGTGTTGCAGGCCCGTTTCCAGACGCGCGCCGGTGCCGATGTGCACCGTGGATTCGCTCAGCACCACGGCCACGCCCACGCCGATCACGGCGGGCACGGCGCCCAGCTGCCCCGGCAGCAGGGTCACGGAGATATCGTTCGTGACCTCGGACTTGATGGTGATGGCCTTGGAGGCGATCACCGTGCCTTGCACGTCGATGTGCGAATAGTTCTGCAACACGCCCACGCCAATGCTGGCCACCTTGGACACCAAGGGGCTCAGCGCCACCGTGGCCGACGAGGTCGACGTGATGGTGACGTCGCTGTTGGACACCAGCCGCGCCTGCGCGCCCACATTGATGGACGACTTGTAGGTGATGCCCGCCCACGACGCCATGGCGCTGGCGCCGTCCAGGAACTTCATCAGCGCATCAAACGCGGAATTCACCCCGCCCGCCAGCGTGCCCAGCACACCGCTCTGGTTCGCGGCGTTCTTGATCAGCGGGTCCAGATCGTAGTCCTTGCTATCGATCTTGGTCGTCAGGCTGACGCCCGCGCCCGACGCATTCTGCGCCCACAAGGTGGCGTTATTGATCGTGATGCTGGTTTCCAGCGTGTAGATCTGGGCAAAACCGCTGCGCCACGGGCGGTAGCGTTGCGCCGCCAGTTCGATGACGCCCGCCTCCAGCACGATGTTTGCGCCCGTCGTGGCGCCAACCGTGATCTTCTCGCCTTCCAGCCGCAGGGTATGGGCAGCGTCCAGCTTGATGTTGGTGTTTACCGAGAACGATTGGCCGCGGATGATGACGTTGCGGCCGGTCACGACAAGCCCCGTGTCGACGATGCCATTGCCGATGTCCAGCACGTAGTCGAGCTTGTCGGTGTTGGCGCCCAGCGTCACGCCGACGATAGCGCCGGTCTCCGAGATCAGGGTCGACAAGGCCGTGCCCGCGCCCAGCGCCATTACTTGCAAGCTGTTGCCCGACCCCGCGTTCGACGCCAGCGACACCGTGACGGTGCCGTTCGTGGTGTCGGCCGGCTGCGTCACGACGAAGGACACGTTGTTCGTGTTGCCCTTCAGCGTGTCGTAGCCGCCGCTGGTGGCCAGCGTGACGGGCGCCGTCCAGGCAGTGGCGTCCAGCGTGGTCGCGCCCGTGGTGTTGGTGGCGATGACGGTGGCGTCGGTGAACGCGTTGCCGCCGTAATTGACAAAAGCCGTGCCCGTCCCGGCATTGACGTAATGCACGTTGGAGGCCGTCAACACGGCACCGACGCTGGTATTGACCACCAGGTGATTGCCCGTGGCCGTCGCCAGCGTGATGATGTTGTTGCCGGCTCCCGTGTTGTTCGCCGACTGGCCGTAATTGACGACGAAGGTGTTGTCGCCCCCACCCGAACGGATGGTGGAATTGGTGCCCGCCAGCACAAACTGCGTCTGATGGCCGATGGCCAGCGCCGCGCCGGTCAGCACGCCCGCGCCGGTCGAGCTGGTTTGCACTTGGCCCGTTGCAATCAGGCCCAGCTTATACGCTGCGTCCGACAGGCTGACGGTGGAATTTGACACCGTGCCGTCCGCGTTCAGCGCTGCCTGCATGCCGGGGGCCAGCGTGAACACGCCCGAGAAGCCCGCCGCGATGGCGTCCTGGCTGTAGGCGATCTGCAAGCGGCCCTGCGCGTCCAGGCTGGCCGTGAGCGCGTACAGGTAGTCCCATTCCGTGGTGGTGTCGGAGGCGGGAATCAGCTTGCCCGCGTTCGGGCCGTTGACGGCCACGCGCAACGGTTCGCCCGCCGCGTTCACCATGATGCCGGCGCCGATGGCGTCCAGCAGGTCTTGCACCGTGCGCACGCCTTCCAGGCCGACATCGACCCGGGCGTTGGCATGGTTGGGGAACAGGAAGGCCAGCGCCGGGCCTTCGGCGGGCGTGTAGCCCGAGGTCAGGTCCGACAGATAGGTTTGCGACGTGACTCCCGTGAACGCGGTGGTGTCCACCGTGTTCACACCCACGCCCTGCACCACGAAGCGGAAGTCGTTGACGTTCGTGAAGGCGCTGTTGATGGCGCCGCCGCCCGTGCCGATCGTGAGCTGGGTGTTGTTCAGCGCCACGTTCTTGCCGCCTGTCGACAGCTCGATGGTGTTGACGCCGGCCGACCCGATCACCTGCGTGGCGTAGGCGTTGCTGATGATGAAGGTGTTGGCCAGGCCCGCCGAGCCGTCCAGCACGGCCGCGCCCGCAAAGCGCGAGGTGTCGATCCAGTTGCCGTATTCGCCGCTGATGATGCGGGCGCTGGTGATATTGGCGTAGGTGGACGCGGTGGCCTGCGTTTCGCCCGCCGCGCGCTTGATCCAGGTCGTGCCGCCGTTTTGCTCGAACGACACATAGCCCACGCCGCCCGTCGCGGCCATCTGCGCTTCGTAGCCCGCGCCGTCGATGCCCGTCAGGCCGTCGGCGGCCACCACCAGCTCGGTGGTGGCGTTGGCGCCCGTGCCGCCCGTGATGGCGTAGCGCCCGCCCAGCAGCATGATCTGGTGCTTGGTGTTCGCGCCGGAGCCCGACTTTAGGACGCCGCCCGCCATCAAGCCGCTGACCAACACCGTGTTGCCGGAGAAGGCGGACGCGTCGATCAGCGTGGAGCCCAGGCCGCCGTTCAGGCGCGCGTCGCTGAACACGCCATGCAGCGTGTTGGCCAGCGTGGGCGCAGCCTGCCCTGCCGCCAGCGCCGTGCCGTCGGTTTGGTACGTGGCCGTCAAGCCGGTGTTCGTCAGCGTGAAGTTCCATTCGCCGTTTTCGTCCAGCGTATTGCTAAGCGAGCCTGTCTGCGCCCAGAGCTCGTTGCTGCCTTGATAGCCGGTAAACGTGTTGTGGCCCAAGCCGCCCTTCAGGACGTTGGCGCCCGCGCTGCCGATCAGGGTGAGATCGCCGCGATAGTTCGTGCCGTCCAGCGTGACGCTGGTGCCGGCGTGATTCGTCGTGCCCACGGCCGCCGTGGGGTCGATGGTGCGATAGTCCTGCAAGGTCACGGCGTTCACGCCGCGCAGGGTCACCGTGGTGGTGGGACCCGCGCCGGAAGGCGTGTTCGTCAACGTGGCCGAGGTCTTGTCGCCGCTCAACGTGGCGTTGCTGTCCACGCCCGCGATGTATTCCGTTGCGCCGCCGGTGGCCAGGTTGCCGATCACCAGATCGTTGCCGCCGCCGCCGCTGATGCGGTTTTGGCCGCGGCTGTTGGCCACGGTAATGATGTTGTCGCCCAGGCTGCCGACGATGTCGTTGCCATAGGTGCCGCCCGCGCCGATGACGTTGCTGATGTTCAGCACGCCGGCCATGCCGCTGGCGTCGTACAGGCCGGTGTTGCCGTCCTGGAAGTTCAGGTTGACGGTGACGTTGTCTTCGTAGGCGGAGTAGTCCAGCGTGGTCTTGCCGGCCACGCCGAAGAACATCTGCACGTCAAGATTGCTGACCAGCGCGGTGGCGCCGCTCAGGCTGTTGATGCTGCCGTCTGCCGCGACCCCCGCGCCCAGGTACACGGAGATGCCGCCGTCCGTCTGCACGCGGGCCGTTACGTCGACGCCATACTGGGAGAGGTCCAGGGTGTTGCCGCTTTGGCCAGCCTGCTGGGTCAGGGTGAAACCGATGGCGCCGCCGGTGACGATGTAGGTATTGCCGCCGCCGCTGCCGCTGATGATGTCTTGCGAGTGGTTGATCGTGACGGTGGTGTCGCCTACGACCGTGATCTTGTTGCCGCCCTGCGTGGAACCCTTGACGCCGCTGATCGCTCGCACATAGCCGAATCCGGTCGGCGGCGGCGGCGGGACGTCTTCGCCATTGGCGTCGGCCGTGGGGCCGGACAGGTCAACCGTGATGCCGGTGGCGTACCCGCTGTAATCCAGCAAGGTCTTGCCGTCCAGCGCGGTGCCGATCAGGTTGAAGGTCTTGTCGCCGATCTTCAGGCTTTGCGTGCCGTCGGCCGACTTGAACACCACGTTGATGGTGTGCTGCGTCCAGACGTTGGCGGCGTCCACCGTCGAATACCGGATCTGGTAGGCGTCGTTGTTGCTGATGATGGCGGTGACGTTGCCCTTGATGGCCGAGAAGTCCAGCGTGTTGTTGCTGTTCTCGTCGTCCTCGTTGCGGACCCAGACGCCGTTTTCCTGCTTCATGCCCTGGCGCACTTCGATCGTCGTGACGGCGGCGGTGGAGCTGTTGTCGAACACGAACGTGTTATTGCTGCCGTAGCCGATCAGGTGGTCATTGGTGGCCACGCCTTGCAAGGTGGACCCGCCCGATTGCAGGCCGGTGGCGCTGGCCATCACGCCATTCCAGCTGGCGACCGTGATCGTATTGGTGTCGATGACGCCATTGCGGTAGTCCAGCACCCAGTCGCCGCCCAGCGCGGCGCTGCCCACGGTGTGCGTGGCCGCGGCCACGTCCGCGCGCGTGATGGCGGACAGACTGTCCACGAACGCGATGCCGCCCTTGCCGGCGGCGACGTTGCAGCCGTACAGCAGCAGGTCGCCGTCTTCCGACAAGGCGTCGCCCCAGGCGCGCAGCTGTTCCTTGTAGGTGTCCAGCTGCCCTTCGCCCAGCGTGGCGGTGCCCAGCGTGAGCGACCCGGCGCTGCCGTGGCTCATGATCTGGACGGCGGCCAGATCCTTGTGCTGGCCCAGGATCTGCGTGATCTGGTCCACGCCGTCATAGCGGCCGTCCAGCACGATGATCTCGGTGTCGTGCGCGCGCAGCACCTGCACTTGCGGGCCGTCGCCGCTGGGTTTGGTCAAGAGCCCGTCCAGGCCTTCGGTCTTGCCGCTGATCAGGCCGTACAGGCCTTGCACGATCTGCTCGGCGTTATCGACGGCCGGGTCCACGAAGATGATCTGGCGCACCGGCGTCTGGTCCGACTGCGTGGTGTAGCCGGGGATGTTGGCAGCCATCGCTGACGGCTTGGCCTGGCTGGCTTCCTGCCCGGGCAGCCATGCCTTGGCGTCGCCCTGGCGCGTGGCGTTGGCCTTGGCGTATTGGTCCAGCGTCAGCATCTCGCTGTGCTGGGTGGCGGCCTTGAAGGCCGCGCGTTCCACAAGGTAAGGATGCGAGCCGGGCGCGCTGGGCTTCTTGCCCTGGGCGCTGGTCGCGGCGGCGGCGCCGGGATTGGCCGGCGCAACGATCGGGGCCTGGTCGCTTGCGGGCGGTGGCGGCGGAACCAGCAGCTCGGCCGACATGAGATAACGGCGCTCCAGCGCCTCGAAGAGCGGCCGCCTGCGGAACAAGGATTGCTGCACCTCGCGGGAGGAACGGCCGGTCCAGAGTTTGCGCGCCAGTTTCTTCATGCTCATATCGTCGCTCGACACTTTTTTGGCGGGCGCCTGAAACGCCCTGAATTAAACGATTCGGAGCCATCCGGTACACCCCCGGATGGCCCTGCTTTTACGTGGCCTTGCTCTTGCGTCCTATGGCAAGGGCGCGCGAACTGCCGCGCCCCCCTTGCCGCCCTGCCGCTACAGCATCTGCTGGCTGATCACCGCGATATCCGCCGCGCTCAGCGTGCCGGCGGCCTGCTTCAGCTTCAGGCCATCCAGCAAAAAGTTGTATCCAGCTTCGGCCTGCTGGCGCTTCGCGTTGTACAGATTGCGCGTGGCATCCAGCACGCTGACGATGTCGTTCAGCCCGGCCTGAAAGCCTTCTTCCTTCAGCTTCAACGCCAACTCGAAGGATTCCACCGAGCTGTTCAGCGCCTTGATCCGGTCAATGCCGATCACAATGTTCTGGAACGACGAGAACAGCTGGCGCTGCACCTTGCGGCGCGTCAGGCTCAGGTCAGACGAGGCCGCGCTCAGGCGGCTGGCCGCCGCATGGCTCATGCCGTACGTGTAGCCGCTCTGGAAGATCGGCACGGACAGGTTCACGGTGAAGCGGGTGTCGGC
>CAUSDE010000080.1:0-24588 GCA_963530045.1 uncultured Achromobacter sp. | reverse complement strand
CATCACGGTCGTCGCCCTTCTTGAACGCGTGCGCCACGGTCGCCGACAGCACGACAGGCCCCAACGCGGTCTCGGCGTCCATGCCGATCTGCGCGCGGCTCTTGATGTCGCCCATGCCGCGCAGCTTGTCCGAACCCTGGAAGCCCTTCTTGTGGTCCTTGCGCGAAGCGCTGGGCGACACATAGAAGCGGAAAGTGCTGTCCAACGCCTGCGTCTCCCAGCCCAGGCCGTGGTCCGTACCCAGGAAGAAACCATTGGGGCTACGCACGCCGAAACCGACGATCGGCACGACGGAACTCTCGTCGCTGCCGCTGTACCGCGGCGCGTAACCCACGCCCGCCGTACCGTAGAACGTCCATTGGCCTTCCGGGCGCTCGTCACCGGTCGCCACCGTCAAGCCCCGGGAACTTGCCCCCCGCTGCCCATAAACCGAACTGGCATCCGAGACCGATACCTCGGAGGCAACGGCGGAAAGCGCAGGGAGCGCGGCAAGCAAAGCCATCGCGGCGGCAGAGCGCGGGAAGAACGAAAAAGGGGAAAATCGCTTCATAATGCATCCAGGAAACGAGGTTGATGAACGGTGCAGGCTCCGCGCGCCTGCGGGGCGCAAATTATTGGGTGTTCTCAGGCCCTAGTCGGCGTCCGCGCCTTGCTTGGCCTGCCGCATCAGGTGCATGGCCAGCGTCGATACCGACGCCACCAGAGGCTCGCCCGTATCGGCATTGCTCATGACCAGCACGGCAAGCTTTTCTTGCGGGGCCAGCAGATAACGGGCGTGAAAGGCTTCTGTGGCGCCGCTGTGCTCGTGCAGCGGCGCCCGGCCGACGATATCCTCGCCGCAGGGCGCGGCCAGCCAGGACAGCGCCAGCCGGCAACTCAGGTCCAGGCTGGCGCCGGACACCGTTTCCAGGTTCAGGATGGCTGCTGCGGATTCGTCCTTCAGCACCCGCGCGCCCCGATACATGCCACCGGCGAACAACATGCTGGAGAATCGCGCCATTTCCGAGGTGCTCATCCACAGGCCGTCGGCCGCCTCGTTGGGCTGCGGGCCTTCGATCCAGGGAACGCCACGCCGATATCCTGCCGCCCGCAACTCGAGCATCCGGGGATCCGCCCGGTACCCGGCGCGCGGCATGTTCAGCGGCTGCAGGATCGTGCGCCGCACATAGTCGTCCAGCGGCTCGCGGGCGACATGCGACACCATGTCGCCCAGCAAGGCATAGGCCATGTCGGCGCGGGCGCGGCCCATCGTGTCTTCCAGCGTGGACGGATGCAGGGTCAACAGGTTGCGCGCGGTGTAGGGATCGGCCCCCATCCACTGCATGGCGTTGCCGCGCGGCTGGACATGCCAGTCAGGCAAGGACTGCCCGGCTGGCGCATCCAGCGGCAGGCGGCCGTCGTCGGCCGCGCGCAAGACGCCTGCCGCCGTCATGATCTTGCTGATGGCGCCTACCCGGTACAGCGTATCGCTGGTCGCGGTGCGATGCCGTACGGGGTCCGCATAGCCGAAGCCCGTGCTCCAGACGACGCGCTGGTCGTCCACGATGGCGATCGACAGGCCTGGCACGTTATGCCTGCCCATGTCGTAAGGGATGCGTTCTTCCAGATACCCCAGGACCGCTGCGTAGTCGCCTTTTGCGACGGTGGGCGGAGCCGCCGGCGGCAGATGCTGGCAGCCGCCGGCAGCGGCCAGCAACGACCCGATGGCGACGAGGCGGCTAAGGGAAAACATGGTTCGCGGCAAACCCTCTGACAGGAGAATGCCGCCATGCTATCGACGTACCAGCGCCCGATCTTTCCCGCTTTGTATGGAGTTTGTGAAGATTGGAAGCGCGCTTTGTGAAGTTTCTTTACGCTTGGCGCCAACGCCGCGTCAGACGGCCTTCCAACTGACCACGAAACGCGCGCCCCCCAAGGGGCTGTCGGTGGCCAGCGCCGTGCCGTTATGCCACCGCGCGACCCGGCTCACGATGGCCAGCCCCAGCCCGGTGCCGCCCGTGCCGCGGTCGCGGCTTTCATCCAGGCGGATGAAAGGCTCGAAGATGCGTTCGCGGTCCGCAGGCGGCACGCCCGGACCATCGTCGTCCACCGTCAGCACATATTCTTGCGGCGCCGGACTGGTCAGCCCGACCTGGACGCGGCCTCCCGCATGACGGATGGCGTTCTGCAGCAGATTCAGCAGCGCGCGCGTCATGTAGCGCTGGTGCAGCCGCACTTCGGCCACGTCGCACTGCGACACGACGCAATGCACGCCCGAGACGCCGGCCTCGTACGCCGCGTGCTGGACGACGGAATCCAGCCAGCCGCGGGCATCCTGCGTCCGCAGCGCGACGTCATCGCTCTTGTGTTCCAGGCGGGCGTACATCAGCAGTTCGGACGCCATGCTGTCCAGTTCCGCCACGTCGCTTTTCATTTCTTCGACCAGCCGCTTGCGCGCTTCGGGGTCAGGTTCGCGATCGATCATGTCCAACTCAAAGGACAAGCGGGCGATCGGTGTGCGCAGTTCGTGCGACACGGCATTGGTCAGGTCGCGCTGGTTGCTGATCAGCGCGCCGATGCGGTCGGACATCTGGTTGAAGGTGTCGCCCAGGTTACGGATGCTGGAATGGCGCGACAACCGCGCCCTTGCCTGCAAGTCGCCCTGCCCCATGCGCTGCGCGGCGGTCGTCAGCGCTTCGAGGTCGCGCCAGATCGGCAGCGCCCACACCAGCATGAACGCGCACAGCAAAAGCCCCAGCGCGGAGTAGATGCTGGCGATCACCCAGGGGCCGATCGGCGGCTCCGGAGGCAGCTTCACTTCAATCCATTGCGCCCCCGGTCCCGGAATGGCGGTCACGAACGTCATCAGCTTGTCGCGCAGGAAAAACCCGCCTTCCGCGATGGTCTTGCGCTCTTCGTCCGTCAGTTGATAGGCGGCGGCCTCGTAGTCAGCGGGATCCAGCACTTTCAGTCCCAGGCCGTAATGCGGGGCCAGCGCGTCGCGCACATAATCGGCGCGCGCCCCGGGCTCGACCCGCCCCACTTCCTGGGTCAGGCTGTGGAGTTGCCCCCGAACGGCTTCGCGCGCATACGCCGCATTGACCGGCTCGAAGAAGTAATTCGCGGTCCGATCCACCACTTCGTTGGAGATGACGAAACCGATCGCCATCACCACGAAGAGCCGCAGGACGAACTTAAGCATCGCCGCCCTCGTGCGCCTTGGGCGAGAACAGATAGCCCTTGCCCCACACGGTCTTGATGCGCGCGGGATCGCGCGGATCGTCGTCCAGCTTGCGGCGCAGCTTGCTGACGCAGACGTCCACGCTGCGGTCCAACCCGTTGAATTCAATGCCGCGCACGGCATTCAACAGGTCGTCGCGCGTCAGCACCTGGCCGGCCTGGCTGGCCAGCGCCCAGAGCATTTCAAATTCCATCGTCGTCAAATCGACTTCGACGCCGGCGTGGACGACGGCGCGCGTGCGCCGGTCGATGGTCAGCGGCCCGAACTCCAGATGCTCCGGCGGCTCGTCCAGCTGGTTGTGGCGGCGCATCAGCGCGCGGATCCGCGCCAGCAGCACGCGGGGCTCGACGGGCTTGATGACGTAATCGTCGGCGCCGGACTCCAGTCCCAGGATCTGATCCAGATCGTCCTCGCGCGCGGTCAGCATCAGAATGGGTGCGGACGAGAACGCACGCAGGTCGCGGCACACCTGCAGGCCATCCCGGCCCGGCAGCATCAGGTCCAGGATGGTGATCGCCGGATCGTGGCGACGGAACGCTTCCACCGCGTGGTCGCCGCGGTAGGCCTGGGCGACGTTGAACCCGTGTTGCTCCAGGAACTGCGCGATCAGGCGCGACAGCTTGGGATCGTCTTCAACTAGTAGGGCCTTGGTCATAATGTGCGGACAAGAGTAGGTCTAGGGGGCCGCCGCGTGTTCGCGGGCGGTGGTCCGGCCGTTCGACACCGCGGTGGCGGTCCGGTTCCCGGCGGGTGGCGCTCAAATGCAAAAACCGGGCCGGAAGTCTGTGGCTTCCGGCCCGGTGGTCATGCGGACGCTTGCAGGTCCGCATCCGATGCCGCGGGCGATAGGGCCGACGACCCCAGGCCCGCTCGTGCATCACTTATAGACGGTCTTGGAACCTTGTGCCAGGTGAACACGTCGAACGAGAAGTTCGTCAGGTCGCCTTGCTTGTTCCACGACACCTTGCCGATCGGCGTATCGAAGGAATTGGCGTGCAGATACTTGGCGACCTTGGTCGGGTCGTCCGAGCCCGCGCCCTTGATGCCGTCCGCGATGACCTGGGTGGCCGTGTAGGCCGTCATCTGGAAGGCGCCACCGGCGTTGCGCTTCTTGGCTTCGAACGCCTTGACGATGTCGGCGTTGGCGGCGTTCTGGGTGAAATCGGCGGGCAGCGTCACCAACATGCCTTCGACGGCGTCGCCGGCGATGGCGTTGATGTCGGGGTTACCCGCGCCTTCCGGACCCATCCACTTGGCCTTCACGCCTTGCTCGGCGGCCTGGCGCAGCAGCAAGCCCATTTCGGGGTGGTAGCCGCCGTAGTAGACGAAATCGACGCCTTGGCTCTTCAGCTTGGTGATCACGGCCGAATAATCGCTGTCGCCGGCATTGATGCCTTCGAACACCGCGACCGGCACGCCGCCCTTTTCCAGATCGTTCTTGACGGCCGTGGCGATGCCCTGGCCATACGACTGCTTGTCGTGCAGCACGGCCGCCTTCTTCGGCTTGATCTTCTCGAGCACGAACTTGGCGGCGGCGGGGCCTTGCTGGTCGTCGCGGCCGATCGTGCGGAAGATGAACTCGTAGTTCTTGCCGTCCGTCAGCGCGGGGGCCGTGGCCGACGGCGTCACCATGACGACGCCTTCATTGTTGTAGATGTCCGCGGCGGCGATGGTGGCGCCCGAGCAGACGTGGCCCACCACGAATCCGATCTTGCTGTTGACGACGCGGTTGGCGGCAACCGGACCCTGCTTGGGTTCGCAGCCGTCGTCGATGACCACGGTTTCGAGCTTCTTGCCGTTCACGCCGCCAGCGGCGTTGATGCGTTCGACAGCGGTGTCGACGCCTTCACGGACCATGTCGCCATACTGGGTGACGGCGCCGGTGGTGGGGCCGACAACGCCGATCTTGATCGTTTGCGCTTGCGCTTGCGCTCCCGCTGCAAACGTCAGGCCAGCGGCGACTCCCAGCGCCGCGATGACCGGGGTCAGACGAAATACTGGCTTCATGAGTGGACTCCTCTAATCGCTTGTAATCGTTGGTTTTTGAACCGGGCGGACGCCGGATACCGATGTGGTCACGCCCCGTTACTGTGCATGTGCACGGCAAGCATACACTGAAAAAACCCCGCTTTTGGAGCCCATCCGGCCCGACTTCCGGTGCGCCGCGGGCACCTGGGTGCCGCATCCCGCGCAGGCGCCGCTTTATACCCCGCACCATATATGCAATAGACGATTTATTCGTTTGAGTTACTAGGGGGGCGCGGCATCATGGCCGCCATGAGACTCCAACCGATCATCGTCCCCGGATGGAAAAACTCCGGACCGGACCACTGGCAATCACGCTGGGCGACCCTGCTGCCCCATGCCGTGCGTATCCAGCAGCGCGACTGGGAAAACCCGGCCGCGCCTGAATGGATTTCCACGCTGGCCGCCGAAGTCGACCAGGCCCGCAGCCCGGTGCTGCTGATCGCCCACAGCCTGGGCTGCCTGATCAGCGCGGCCCTGCCCGTCCCCCTGCGGGCCAAGGTCGCCGGGGCACTGCTTGTCGCGCCCGCCGATGTGGAACGCCCCGATGCGCCCGATTGCTTGCGCGGCTTCGCCCCGATTCCGCGCCAACCTTTGCCGTTCCAAAGCGTGGTCATCGCCAGCGACAACGATCCTTACTGCCGCCTTGAGCGTGCGCGGGCCTTCGCGCAGGACTGGGGCAGCCGCGTCGTCGTGCTTCCCGGCGCCGGCCACATCAACGCCGAAAGCGGCTTGGCCGACTGGCCGCAAGGGCTGAAGATATTCGGCGCATTGCGCCGTCGCGCGTCGTGGCGCATCCCCACCCCGGCCAAGCGGATTCCGCCCGTGCCGGCCTGCGGCGTGTCCTGATCCCCCGATAAGCTTGCCGCACAATCCCGCGCACCATCCGGTGCGCTTTTTTTTCGCCACATCGGGCGGGCATTCAGACTGGGTTTAGTCAGATTTTTGGGTGCTTATTATCTGATTCTTGCAAGTTTTGCAGGGCACAACAGGAAAGGCCGCGATTTTCGTCGTGCTTGAATTGTTTTGATTAATATTGCCCAACCTTAGTTACATCTGGTTGATATCCTACGGCCCCAGATGCTGAAGACAGCAAAATGAAAGCACGGAGGCCGGTGTTTCGCGGGCTAAGGGTGGTTACGCCCTTGCGCGTCAATTCGGCTAACGATCGGGCATACGGTAAAATCGGCAAGTTTTAAATCAATTTGTTTCGGCAAACGTACCCCAAAGGCGCCCCTTCATCCGCGGATGAGGTCGAGAACGCGTCGGTACACCGGATAACAGAACAATCAAGTAATGGGCTTAACAAAAATTTACAGGGCGCGCCGGCAGCAGCGCCAATGCAGCGTACAGGTCAAGGGGGCCATCCCGGCGATGGCAGCGACAGGGAGAACCACCACATCGGGCCGTATCGGCCGCACTTGATCGTCGGGCGCGGATTCGCGCTGATGTGATCACGAGGCGTCCGGACATACCGGCACAAGGCCGTTACAGGCCCTATTCCCCCTGCGGTTTGACCGCATTCTCATACACCACGTCGCGACTCGACGGGGCTAGAAGGACACTGCATGGCTAAGCGCGTTGCCGTCATCGGACTATCGTTCCGATTCCCCAGCACCACTGTAGACGGCTACTGGCCAGCGCTGCTGGAAGGCCGCGACCTTGTGTCCCGCGTTGCCGAAGACCGCTGGTCCGCCGACACTTACCTGCACCCGGCCAAGGACCACCCAGGCACGGCGTATACCTTCGCCGCCGGCTCCATCGGTGACATCGCCGGTTTCGACGCCGGCTTCTTCGGCATTTCCCCGCGCGAAGCCGCCCTCATGGACCCCCAGCAACGCCTGCTGCTGGAAATGAGCTGGGAGGCCATGGAGCAAGCGGGCGTGCGCCCCTCTGCCCTGCGCGGCACCGATTGCGGCGTATATATAGGTATCGCCAGTTCCGACTATGTCTATCGCCTGGCCGAAGACCTGAACGCCGTCGACGCATCGATGGCGACGGGCAATACCGCCAGCATCGCCGCGAACCGCCTGTCGTACTTTTTCGACCTGCGCGGGCCGAGCATCGCCATGGATACCGCGTGCTCGTCATCGCTGGTCGCATTCCACCAGGCTTGCCGCAGCATCATCTCCGGCGAGTGCAGCCAAGCCCTCGCAGGAGGCGTGAGTCTGCATCTGCACCCTTACGGTTTCATTACATTCTCCAAGGCATCGATGCTGTCGCCGCGCGGCCGCTGCAATGTCTTTGACGCCGCGGGCGACGGCTACGTCCGCTCGGAAGGCGGCGGCATTTTCCTGCTGAAGGATTATGACCAGGCCGTTGCCGACGGCGACAACATCCTGGCCGTCGTGGCCGGATCGGCCGTCAACACCGACGGCCGCAAGTCGGGCCTGACGGTGCCCAGCGCCGACGCGCAAGCCACGCTGATGCGCCAGGCCTATGAACAGGCAGGCATTTCGCCCGCCGATATCGATTACCTGGAAGCGCACGGCACGGGCACCGCCGTCGGCGACCCCATCGAGACGCGCGCCATCGGCGCCGCCCTGGCGCAGCAGCGCGGCAAAGACGCGCCGTTGCCCATCGGGTCGGTCAAGAGCAACCTGGGCCACCTGGAAGCCGCGTCCGGCGTGGCGGGCCTGGTCAAGGCGATGTATGTGCTGCGCCATCGGGTGGTGCCGGCCACCATCGGCATCAAGACGCTCAATCCCAAGATCGAATTCCAGAACTGGAACCTGGACGTCGTCACCCAGAACCGCAAATTGCGCCAGACGGGCAAGCTCGTCGTGGGTGTGAACTCGTTCGGTTTCGGCGGGGCCAATGCCCACGTGATCCTGGAGAGCGCCCCGCCGCGCAGCCCCGCCGCCGAAGGCAAGATGGCCAAGACCGCGCCGATCCCGGTGCTGGTGTCGGGCAAGACGCCCCAGGCCCTGAAAGCCGCGGCACGCCAGATGGCGGAAGTCCTGCGCGGGCAACCCGCCAAATTCCTGTACAACGCGGCCTATCATGCCGCGATGCGGCGCGACTGGCACACGGAACGCGCCGTCGTCTTCGGCACCCATTGCAATACCATCGCCGACCAGCTCCAGCAGTTCGCCGACGAGGCCGAATCCAAACCGGACGTGACCGTCGGCACGGCGTTGAACCACGCTTGCGGGCCCGTCATGGTCTATTCGGGCAATGGCTCGCAATGGGCCAATATGGGCCGCCGCCTCTTGGCCGACCCGGTTTTCGCCACCGCCATCGACGAAGTCGACGCCCTGTTCTCGCAGTACGCCGACTTCTCGCTGCACAAGGAATTGGCCGGCGAAAACGGCGACGACCGCTACGAACGCACCGAAATCGGCCAGCCCGCGCTGTTCGCGCTGCAAGTCGGCATCACGCGCATGCTGGCGCAACGCGGCGTCGTGCCCACAGCCGTGATCGGGCACAGCGTCGGCGAAGTGGCCGCCGCCTGGGCCTGCGGCGCCCTGAGTCTGCCGGACGCGGTCTGCGTCATATTCCAGCGCAGCCGCCTGCAAGGCGAAACCAAGGGTCAGGGGCGCATGACGGCTGTCGGCATCAGCGGAGAAGAAGCGCTGGCGCTGATCGCCGAACACCATCTGGGCGACCGGGTTTGCGTAGCCGGCTTCAACAGTAGCCGCGGCGCGACCGTGGCGGGCTCGCCGGACGCCCTGAGCGTGCTTGAGGCGGCACTGGCCGAACAAGCGCTTTTCTTCCGGCGCCTGGATCTGGACTATGCCTTCCACAGCCCCGCAATGGATCCCATCGAATCGGGCATCCGCGAAGCGCTGGCCGGCATTCAGCCGGGCACGACCCACGTCCCCTTCTATTCCACCGTCACCGGCGCGCCGTTGGACGGCACTGCGCTGACCGCCGACTACTGGTGGCGCAACGTGCGCGAACCGGTGCGCTTCGAACAAGCCGCCAACCGGCTGGCGGCCGAAGGCAACAACATTTTTGTCGAGATCGGCCCGCACCCGTTGCTGCGTTCGTACTTGAACGACACGCTCAAGACCGCAGACATGCACGGCCGTGTGCTCAGCACCGCCACGCGCGGCGGAGACGATCCCGAAAAGATCTGGACCGCGGCTGGACAAGTCATTGCCAGCGGCGGCCACCTCGACCTGCAATCGCTCTTCCCCTGGGAAGGAACGGCGGTCGACCTGCCGACGTATCCCTGGCAGCGCGAACGCCATTGGCATCCCACCACGCCTGAATCGCTTGGCCTGCTGTCGCGCCGCCATGTTCACCCGCTGCTGGGTTATGCCCTGCAGCAGCATGAAAACACCTGGCAAAACCAGCTGGACACCCAGTCCCACCCCTCGCTGGCCGATCACGTCGTCGGCGACGCAGTGGTTTTTCCCGGCACAGGCTTCGCCGAGATCGCCCTGGCCGCGGCGCTGCAATGGCAGGATGGCGATTGCGCCGAGCTGGAAGAGCTGGAAATCCACGCCCCGTTGCTGCTGAACGCGGCGCCCAGCAAGCTGACGCGCCTGCTGCTGGATGACGCCGACGGCCGGTTCCGCATCACCGCCCGCGATAGCAACAGCACCGAGCCGTGGGTCAAACACGCCAGCGGCCGTCTGCTGCGCGAAGCCCGTCCGGTGCGCTTGACTCAAGCCAACCTGTCCCTGCCGGACCGTGCCCCCGACTTCACCGGCGACACCCACAACGCCCTGACGCGTGCGGTGGGCCTGGACTACGGGCCCGCATTCCAAGCGGTGTCGCACGGTTGGATGGAATCGGACACGAGCGTCTTGGCCGTCTTGCAAGCCGACCCGTGCATTGAAAGCGAACTTGGCGCCACGCATCTGCATCCCGCCCTGCTGGATTGCGCCTTCCAGCTGATCATCCAACTGCTGCGCAATGACCCAGCCATGGGTCAGGGTATCGCTTTCGTGCCCGCCAAGATCGGACGCTTGAGCCTGCGGGCGCATGCTGGCCAGCCCGCCGCCGCGCGCGTGCGGCTGGAACGCCGCGCGCCGCACTCGCTGACCGCCAGTTTCGAACTCTACAACGCCGCCGGCGAGCAGATCGCCGCTGTCGAACAGGCGCGGTTCCGCAGCATCCGGCTGCGCAAACCAGCCGCGGACCACCTCAATTTCCTGGATGTCGCCGCGACGCCGCGTCCGCACACGCCGTTTGGCCCCTCAGCCCTGGACCTCGCCGCCTTGCGCGCCGCCTTGGCGGAAGCCGTCGCGGATTGCGTCGCAGATGGCGCCCACGCGCGCTATGCCGCGGAGGTCGATCCGCTGCTGGAAAGCCTTTGCGACGGCTTTTCGCTGGACGCCCTGCGCCAGCTTGCGCCGGACGGCCGGCTCGTACCGCACGCCCTGATCCTCGAACTGTGCCGCTATGCGCCCGACTCCGCGCTGCTGCTGCAACACACCATCGCACGCGTGACGGCTGCGGGCTACGCCGAAGCCACCCCAGCGGGCGTCCATGTCCCCGCTCCGGACGACAACGACAGCGGCACTACGGACATCTGGAACACGTTGCTGCGCGAGTATCCGGACTACGCCCAGATCGTCCATGCGGTGGGCCGCGTCGGCCTGCACCTGCCCGCCTTGCTGCGCGGCGAAGCGACGCTGGACGCGGTCTGCCCGCGCGCGAGCACGCCGGCCTCCATCGGCCGCAGCGCCCTGGGCGCCGCCAGCGGCCAACGCCTGGGAACCGCCTTGCGGGCGGTGCTGGCACAAGCACAAGCCATGCGCCTCCCCGGGCAACGCCTGGCGATCATGGAAGTGGGCCAAGCCGCGCCGCTGTTCGCATTCAGCTGCTGCGACGCGCTGGACTTCAACGTGGCGGACTACTGTTACGCGTCGAGCGATCCGGATGTGCTGGACCACGTCATTCATCAACAGGCCGAACGTTATCCGAACGCCCGCACCGAACTCATCGGCGAAGGCGGTGTGGCGCCGACGGCCTTATGCGACCTGGCGATCTTCCACTGCGAATTCGACACCCTGGAAGCGGCCCGCGCGGCCTTGCGCCATGCGCGAGCCAGCCTGAGGGCGGACGGCGTCTTGCTGGTCTGCGGTGCGCACCCCGCCGCCTGGGGCGACTTCGTTTTTGGTGGTCGCCAGAAATGGTGGCAAACCAGCGAAGGCGGCGAACAGCTGTCCACCCAACAACCCGTCGGCTTCTGGCAGGATGAGCTCCAGTCGCTGGGATTCCTGTGCGACAGTCCGCTTGAATTTTCCGAATCGTTCGCCAGCGGCGCCTATCTGCTGACCGCCCGACTGGACGGCGTGCAAGGCACGGACGCCATGCCCGATGCGGACGCCGCCAGCACCCCGGCGAACTGGCTGATCCTGGCCGATCGTAATCCCGAGCACGGCGCAGGATTGGCGCAATCGCTGGAAGCCAAGCTGAAAGCCGCTGGCCACCACGCTCGCCTGGCAATCCAGACGGGTCCGGAAGAACTGGACGGCTTGCTGCGCAACGGCGCCACCGGCCCCGTCAACCACGTCGTCCATCTGGACGGCTTGGCGTGGGCGGATGCACACCAGACGCCTGAGGAATTGCTCGCCTTGCAAACCCGGCGCTGCGCAACGGCAGCCGCGGTCATCCAGGCCTGCGAACGCACGCAGACGGCCGCGACCGTCTGGCTGGTCACCGCCGACGCGGTGCAGTACCTGCGTCCGGCGCCTCAGGCGCCTGCAGGGATGCACGCGCTGAACGACGCCGCCCTGTGGGGTTACGGCCGCACGCTTGCCAATGAGGCCTCCAATTTCCGCATCCGCATGGTTGACTTGCCGCTGGCTCACGCCGGCGCGCTGGCCGACGCGCTGATCCGCGAATTGACCTGCGTGGATGGCGAAGACGAAATCATCCTCGACGAAAACGGCGCGCGCTATGCGCCGCGCTTGCGCCACGCCCCTCGCCCCGCGCCGACTTCGGCTGACATCAGCGCGTCGCAAGCGGTGCGCCTGGGGTTCGAATTCCCCGGCCAACTGCGCAACCTGCGTTGGGAGTCGTGCCCGGCACCCACGCCGGCCGACGACGAGCTGGAAGTCCGCATTGAAGCCACCGGCCTGAACTTCCGCGACGTCATGTACGCGCTTGGCCTGCTGTCCGACGAGGCGATCGAGAACGGCTTTGCCGGCCCGACGCTAGGCCTGGAATTCTCGGGCACGGTGATCCGGGTCGGGTCGGACGTGGATGGCTACGCCGTAGGCGATGCCGTCGTGGGCTTCGGACCTGCCAGCTTCGGCAACCGCGTACTGACCAAGCCCAGCGCCATTTCGCACATCCCCGACGGTTTCTCGTTCGAAGCCGCCGCAACCATCCCCAGCACCTTCTTCACGGTCTACTACGCGCTGCACCATCTGGCGCGCCTGGAGGAAGGCGAGAAGATCCTGATCCACGGCGCCGCCGGCGGCGTCGGCATCGCCGCCATCCAGTTCGCGCAATGGCTGGGCGCGGACATCTATGCCACGGCCGGTTCCGACGAAAAGCGCGACTTGCTGCGCCTGCTGGGCGTGCGCCATATCTATGATTCGCGCTCGTTGTCCTACGCCGACGACATCCTGGCAGACACCGGCGGCCGCGGCGTCGACGTCGTGCTGAACTCGCTGGCCGGCGAAGCCATCAACCGCAATCTGCGCGTGCTCAAGCCGTTCGGCCGCTTCCTCGAATTGGGCAAGCGCGACTTCTACGAAAATACCCGCATCGGCCTGCGTCCGTTCCGCAACAACATCAGCTACTTCGGCATCGACGCCGATCAATTGATGAACGAGCGCCCGGACCTGACCCAACGCCTGTTCGGCCAGATGATGGCGCTGTTCCGCCAAGGCGCGCTTCACCCGCTGCCCTATTCCGTCTTCGACGCGAACGACATCGTCGACGCCTTCCGCTACATGCAGCAGGCTCGCCAGATCGGCAAGATCGTCGTCACGTACCGCAACGGCATCAGCGGCGTGCATGCGCCGGCTGCCCACACGGCACCCGGCCTGACGCTGCCCGCCGACGCGACCTACCTGGTCACCGGTGGATTGGGCGGATTCGGTCTGCGCACGGCCCAGTGGCTGGCCGACAAGGGTGCCCGCAACCTGATCCTGATCAGCCGTAGCGGCCCCTCAAGCGACGCTGCGCAAGCCGCGCTATCGGCCTTCGAAGCGCAAGGCGTGCGCGTCCACGCGGCTGCCTGCGACGTAACGGACCGCGCCGCGTTGGCCCGTCTGCTTGCCGAAACTGCGGGCACGATGCCACCCCTGAAGGGCATCGTCCATGCTGCAGTCGTCATCGACGACGGCCTGGCGCGCAGCGCCACCCCCGAGCAGATCGAACGGACGCTTGCCGCCAAGGTGCTGGGCGCCCAGCACCTGCACGAGTTGACCCGCGCCCTGCCGCTGGATCTCTTCATTTTCTATTCGTCGGCCACGACCTTGTTCGGCAACCCCGGCCAAAGCAACTACGTGGCCGCCAACGCCTGGCTCGAGTGCCTGGCTGCGCAACGCCGCGCGGAAGGCCTGCCCGCCACGTGCGTGCGCTGGGGCGCCATCGACGACGTTGGTTTCCTGGCCCGCAACCAAAAAATCAAGGACGCGCTGCAAGGCCGCATGGGTGGTGGCGCGCTGGCCTCGCAAGTCGCCCTGGACGCACTGGAAGACATGCTGGTCGCCGATGTTTCAGGACTCGGTGTCCTGGAACTGGATTGGCGCGCACTCAGCCGCTTCCTGCCCTCCGCGAATCTTCCCAAGTTCTCGGAAATCGCTCGCCAGGCTGGCGACACCGGCGATGACGACGGTGGCGCGAACGACATTGCGCACCTGATCGCCACGCTGGACGATGCCGCGCTGAATGAACGCTTCACTGAGATGCTCAAGGCCGAGATCGGCGAAATCCTGCGCGTGTCTCCCGACAAGATTGAAGCGACCCGCTCGGTCTATGACATGGGCCTGGACTCGCTGATGGGTGTTGAATTGGTGGTGGCGCTGGAGAACCGCTTCGGCATCCGCCTGCCGGTGATGGCGCTTAGCGAAAGCCCCACCCCTGCCAAGCTGGCCGAACGTCTGGTGTTGTTGATGCGTGACGAACACGATGAGCAAGGCGATGCCGTTACCGCGAGCGTTCAACAGGTCGTCGCAAGCCACGCCGCAGAAGTCGGGTCCAGCTCCGTGTCGGATTTCGTTGAAGAGATCAAGATGAACGGCAGCCTTCCCATGCAACGCATGATCCAGTAGGTCGGAATTAATTGAGCACCATGAAGAAGTTGCCGGGCCTTGCGGCCGGCATCAAAGACAAGCTGATCCAGCAAGCCTTGGAGCGCAAGCTGCGCCAGGCCGCCTCACCCGGCGGCCTGGCGCCCGCGCGTCCCACCGAAAAGAAAGCCGAGGTCCCCGAGGAACACTACCGGTTCCACCTGCATCCCGGCTATCAGCAATTGCGCATCATCAACGATGGCGCCAAGCGGCTCGGTGTGAAGAACCCTTTCTTCAAGCTGCACGAAGGCACCGCCGGCGCGGACACGCAGATCGGCGGCCGCGAGTTCATCAATTACGCCAGCTACAACTACCTGAACATGTCGGGCGACCCAGCGGTCACAGCGGCCGCCAAGGCCGCGATCGACCGCTACGGCACGTCGGTATCCGCCAGCCGCCTGGTCTCGGGCGAACGTCCCGTGCACCGAGAGCTGGAAGTGGAAATCGCCGCGCTGTACGGCGTGGACGACGCGATCACTTTCGTCAGCGGCCACGCCACCAACGTCTCGACCATCGGCTACCTGTTCGGTCCCCGCGACCTGGTCCTGCATGACGAACTGATCCACAACAGCGTCCTGCAAGGCATCCAGTTGTCCGGCGCCCGCCGCCTGCCCTTCCCCCATAACGACTGGGAAGCGCTGGACACCATCCTGAACGAACAGCGCCACCAGTTCGAACGCGTGCTGATCGTCCTGGAAGGCATTTACAGCATGGACGGCGATTATCCCGACCTGCCGCGTTTCATTGAAATCAAGCAACGCCATCGTGCGTTCCTGATGGTCGATGAAGCGCATTCGCTAGGCGTGATGGGTGCGCGTGGCTATGGCATCCGCGAACACTTCGGCGTGGATGGCGAGGACGTGGATATCTGGATGGGCACGCTGAGCAAGACGCTGGCGGGCTGCGGGGGATATATCGCGGGAGAGACGGCGCTGGTGGAACATTTGAAGTTCCTGGCGCCGGGGTTTCTGTATAGCGTCGGGATGCCGCCGAGCGTCGCCGCCGCATCGTTGGCGGCGCTGCGCCGGATGAAGGAACTGCCGGATCGCGTGGCGACCCTGCAGGCGCGCGGGAAATACTTCCTGGAGCAGGCGAAGGCCGCGGGGATTGATACCGGGACGAGCACTGGATTTGCAGTCGTGCCCGCAATTACCGGAAGCTCGTTGAAAGCCACGCGCCTATCGGCCGCGTTGTTCAAGCAAGGAATCAACGTGCAGCCGATCCTTTATCCGGCGGTGCCGGAGAAGTCGGCCAGATTGCGGTTTTTTATTTCCTGCATGCATACAGAAGCGCAGATCCGAGCCACGGTGAAAATCCTGGGCGAATCGGCTTAACACCTGCCCACGCGGGCTGATGCCACATCGAAACAAGTTTCAAGGCGGGCCCGCATCAACAGAATAACTACGGAGTATCCAATGAGCGCGCACGTGATCACTATTCGCGACAACATCCAGGTCAGCAACGATTCGCCTTTTGTCCTCTTCGGCGGCATTAACGTCCTGGAATCCAAGGATCTCGCTCTGCGAGCCTGCGCTGAATATGTGCGCGTGACGCAAAAGCTGAAAATTCCGTATGTCTTCAAGGCCAGCTTTGACAAGGCCAACCGTTCATCGATTCACTCCTATCGCGGACCAGGCCTGGAAGAAGGCATGCGAATCTTCGAGGCGGTAAAAGCTGAATTTGATGTACCCGTGATCACGGACGTACACGAGCCCTGGCAGGCCGCCGCGGTTGCCGAAGTTGCCGATGTACTGCAGCTGCCTGCGTTCCTCGCACGACAGACCGACCTTGTCGTAGCCTTGGCCAAAACCGGCAAGATCATCAACATCAAGAAACCCCAATTCCTGAGCCCGTCACAAATGAGCCATATCGTGGAGAAATTCCGCGAAGCCGGCAACGACAAGCTCATTCTTTGTGACCGCGGTTCCTGCTTCGGGTATGACAACCTGGTCGTGGACATGCTGGGCTTCGGCGTCATGAAGCAGACCAGTGGCAATCTCCCCATCATTTTTGATGTGACCCACGCCCTGCAGCAGCGGGATCCCGGTGGTGCGGCTTCGGGCGGCCGTCGAGCCCAGAGCGCCGAGCTCGCCCGCTCTGCGATGGCGTTGAATCTGGCCGGGTTGTTTCTCGAAGCACATCCGAACCCCGACCAAGCGAAATGTGATGGCCCGAGTGCACTGCCTTTGGAACACCTCGAGGCTTACCTGACTCAGATCAAGGCGGTGGATGATTTGGTGAAGTCGTTCCCTGCACTTGTCATTGCGTGATCGGCATGGTTATGTCGACCCAAGGCACTCGCGTCGCGATTGTCATCCCATCACGCTACGCGTCCAGCCGATTGCCGGGCAAGCCGTTGGCCGACATCGCTGGCAAGCCCATGGTCCAGCACGTTCATGAACGCGCCAGTGAAGTCGCTTCCGCACATATCGTCGTAGTGGCCACGGACGACGAACGCGTGGCCAACGCTGTACGCACTTTCGGCGGAACGGTCATTATGACTTCCCCCAGCCACTTATCCGGAACGGATCGGCTTGGCGAAGTCATGCAGTCGGTACATGCGGACATCTATGTAAACCTGCAAGGTGACGAACCGCTCGTGCGCCCAGCTGACATTGATCTGCTCATTCAGGGCATGCTCGCCGACCCTTCGGTCCATGTTGGAACGCTTTGCCACGACATCGACGCCCGCGAGGCCCTAGACCCCAATACGGTCAAGGCTGTCTTGGCCGACAACGGCGACGCGCTGTATTTCAGCCGCGCGCCGATCCCCTACCCGCGCGATGAAGACGAAAGTGCGGATTACCTCAAACATGTTGGCGTCTACGCCTACCGCCGCGAAGTGGTGTCTCAGTATGGCGCCCTGCCTCAGCCGATGATGGAGCGCGCCGAGAAACTTGAACAACTGCGGCTGCTCGCCGCAGGCATGCGAATACGCGCGTTTCGCGTCGAGCCGACCGGGCCTGGCGTGGACACGCCAGCATGTCTGGAGCGAGTTCGCGCTCTGATAAGCGGCAAGCCTGTCGAGACAGCACCTTCGCTGGCTGACGTTCGTCTGGTCATTACCGACGTGGATGGCGTGCTCACCACCGGTCAACTGCATTACGACGGCAAGGGTGAAGCGCTTAAGACTTTCCATGTCCGTGACGGCCTGGGCATGCGTTTGCTGGAAGAATCCGGCGTGCGCGTGGCGGTCCTCTCCGGCAGAAGCTCCGCCGCCCTGACCAAACGCGTGCAGGACCTTGGCATTACTCTCAGCGCCTTTGGTGTCAAGGACAAGCACGCCGCTTGCCTGCAGTTAATGGAACAGGCCGGCACGACCGCGGCGCAGACCGTTTGCATCGGGGACGACAGTATCGACCTGCCGGCCTTTGCCGCTTGCGGCCTCTCGTTTGCCGTAGCGGACGCGCCGGCATACATCCAAGCTCGAGCAACTGAAACCCTGAAAGCGGCAGGCGGCCATGGCGCCTTCCGTGAACTTGCGGACCGGATCCTGGACGCTCAGGGCAATGGTTCGGTATTTCGCGAAGCTGCGGGATACCAAGCAGTCATGGCAAAAATGCGCCAATAGGCCGCGCAGTCTCCGATATACCGAACACTGAATGGAATAAATGGACTATGGATTATCTTGATACCGCACGAGGCGTGATCGCCACCGAGATTGAAGCGCTCCAACAGATGAGCAATCGGCTTAATGGCGATTTCAAGAAGGCGATCGACAGCATCCTCACAATGCAGGGCCGCGTGGTGGTCGTCGGGATGGGGAAGTCGGGCATCGTGGGAAAGAAGATCGCTGCCACCTTGGCATCCACAGGTACGCCGTCATTTTCCGTACACCCTGGCGAAGCCTTTCATGGTGACCTTGGAATGATCCGGCCAATCGACGTAGCGCTGATGATCTCCAACAGCGGCGAAACCGAAGAACTTATTCGCCTGCTGCCATTCATGCAGTATCAAAAGAATCTCGTGATCGCGATGACCGGTAATACGGAGTCAACGCTAGCGCGAAACGCTGACGTCACCCTCGACATCTCGGTGCCTCACGAAGCTTGCAACAACAACCTCGCGCCTACTAGTTCCACTACTGCGACCATCGCGATGGGTGACGCCCTTGCTGTTGTGCTCTCCACGGCTCGGGGCTTTCAGCCTGAGGACTTTGCTCGCTTTCACCCCGGTGGCAGTCTGGGGCGCAAGTTGCTGACGCGCATTTCCGACGTGATGCACTCTCGAGCACTGCCGTTCTGCGCGCACGACGCCAGTTTTCGTGAAGTCATTCAAACCATTACGCGTGGGCGTCTCGGGCTTGCCATCGTCATGGATAGCGGCAAATTATGCGGCGTCATCACCGACGGCGATATCCGCCGCGCCTTCGAGAAGGAAAGCGCCAGCGCTTCGCTGACGGCTTCGGTAATCATGACGAAGACGCCCAAGACGATCAATCAGTCGGAACGCCTCGTTGTGGCAGAGGAATTGATGCATGAAGAGAAAATCAAGGAGCTGATCGTTGTGAATGACAGTCAGCAAGTCACCGGTGTGCTGCAGATTTTCGACGTCGACCAGACCGAATCCGATCAGTAATCAGCGCCGCCAGTCACTGTGTCGATCGGAACTTTCTCCCGCCCCATTGCTGAACTCCCTGGGCTGGCCGCCTTGTTGGGCGAGCCAGTAGCCCCATTACGTTCGGCGAATGAGGCTCTTCAACAGCCGGGGCTCAAGCTCGCAGGCTGGGGCTTCCGCCCTTCGACACGCGGGCCGCGTGCTCTGGCCGCAAAGCACGGCCTCCCCTTTATCGGGCTTGAGGACGGATTTCTACGATCGTACGGAACCGGACGGGATCATCCCGCCCTTTCTGTCGTGGTCGACCCGGAAGGCATTTACTACGCCGCCACCCAACCCTCCGCGCTCGAAACACTTCTAGCATCCCAGGCCAACGTACTTACGGGGGTCGGTGCCACGTATGCACGCGCTCGCCAACGTATCGTGTCGGAAGGCCTGAGCAAATACAACCTCGCCCCCGATCTGGAGCCCGGCTCCTTTCTACGCGATGGTCCACGCATACTGATTGTCGATCAAACCGCCGGTGATGCGAGCGTGGAACATGGATTGGCCAGCGCCGCTTCTTTTACCGCCATGTTGGCTGCCGCACGCCGAGAGCATCCTGACTCGACGATCTACATCAAGACGCATCCGGAGGTCAGCCGAGGTGTGAAGCGCGGCTATCTGTCCGACGTCCTTGAGGACGAACGAACAGTCCTGCTTCGGCAGCATGCAAGTCCGGCAAGCGTCCTGCGACATATGGACCGCGTGTACGTGGTCACATCACATATGGGCTTCGAGGCCCTGCTCCACGGGATCCCCGTCACCTGCTTCGGTATGCCGTGGTATGCCGGCTGGGGATGCACTGATGACCGCATCACATGTCATCGACGTACCCGTGCCAGGTCCGTCGATGAGCTTTTTGCCGCAGCGTACCTTCATTACACGCGATACCTGAATCCGGAAACCCACGAACGCGGCACAATTTTCGACGTAATCGACTGGCTAAGTCATCAGCGGCGAATGCATCAGCGCTGTGCGGGCAGAACGATCGCGATCGGCTACCGGCGATGGAAGGCAGAGAACGTAAAAGCCTTTTTGGGGCATCCCAATCGGCCTGTGCTTTTCGTCCGCCACGCCGAAGCAGCAGCAAAGCTGACCCCGCTGCCCAACGACCGATTGGTCGTTTGGGGAGCAACGCCCAACGAAGCCGTAGCGTCGCTTGCGCAAAAATCCGGCGCCACCCTCATGCGCATGGAAGATGGCTTCATCAGATCAGTAGGATTGGGATCCGACTTTGTCCCCCCCCACTCCCTGGTTATAGACAAGCAAGGGCTGTACTTCGACGCCCGGAAACCGAGCGATCTTGAGCAAATACTCAATACCCATGCATTCACGGATGATGATCGCCAACGGGCTACGTTCGTCCGTGAATTGATCGTGAGTAACTCGCTGACAAAGTACAACATCGAGCCTACCGCGCAGCCGTCATGGCAAAGGTCAGGACGCCGCGTAGTGCTCGTGCCCGGACAAGTTGAGGATGACGCATCGATCAAGTTTGGGTGCACAGGCATACGCGACAACCTCTCATTGCTGAAGGCTGCACGGCAAGCATGCCCCGATGCATTCGTCGTCTATAAGCCCCATCCGGACGTCATGGTTCGCAACCGGACTGGACGCGTTCACAGAATTGATGCTCTGCGCTATGCAGACGCCATTGAAACGGACGTCTCGATCGTGAACTGCATCGACGCGGCGGACGAAATCCATACCATGACCTCCTTGAGCGGATTCGACGCGTTGCTACGCGGCAAGCATGTCGTGGTGTACGGAAGCCCTTTCTATGCCGGATGGGGATTAACCGAAGATCGCCAAATTGTCGCCAGGCGCGACCGACGACTCACGCTTGACGACCTGGTTGCCGGCGCGATGCTGCACTACGCGACCTATTGGGATTGGACCTTAAACGGCTTCACAACAGCTGAAGGGGCGATTCGGCAGATCATTTCAACGCGTGAACGGCTGATTGCCGAGAATCGGCTGGCTTCTGTGCGAAAGACATATCTGCAAAGGCAACTGCATAAGCTCCGTCTTTGGGCGAAGGCCGGCTTCCTCGTGACTCGCTGAACCATACAGACACCATTTACCAAAGAGATATCATCCTCCCGTGACAGGCATGCACCCCTCCCTTGGCACAGCATCTCCAACGCAACGCTTTCTGTTCTTGCAAGGAGTGTGCTCGCCGTTCTTTCCGAGGCTGGCAGATGCATTACGCGAGCTCGGGCACGGTGTGCGCAAGGTCAATTTCACGGTAGGGGATCGAGTGTATTGGGGACGCGGCGAGGCCACCGCTTACCGCGGCCCGATGGAGCGACTGCCGGAGTTCTATGCAAAACAGTTCCGTTCGCATGGGACCACAGATGTCGTCTTGTTTGGAGATTGTCGGCCAGTTCATCGGCCAGCCATCGAACTGGCGAAGGCGCACAACATCCGCGTCCACGTCTTCGAAGAAGGATACTTCCGTCCATTTTGGGTCACACTTGAACAGGGCGGCGTGAACGGCCACTCTGTCTTCCCACGAGATCCGGATTGGTACCGAGAACAAGCCAAAGGCGTTCCCCACTTCGACAATGGACTGTCGTTCAAGGCGCCGTTTTGGAAACGCGCTGCCTACGATGTTGGATACAACTTTTGGGCTGGCATCAACCCCCTGCTGCACCGCGGCGTTAAGAGCCATGTCCCATATTCACCGTTAACCGAGTATCTGGGATACATCCGCCGCGGTATCCGCGTTCAATGTTATTCGCTGCCATCAAGACGTACTGAAAGCAGATTGATTGCAGATGCAGCTTCACACCCCTACTTCCTCATGCCCCTTCAATTGGCCAACGATGCTCAAATTGTCCATCACTCGCCCTTTGAGAACATGGCTGTCGCCCTACAACAAGCGCTAGTATCCTTTGCTCAGTTTGCCCCGAAAAACAGCCGTTTCGCCGCGAAGATCCATCCTCTGGACCCGGGCTTGGTCGACTATCGTTCTCTGATGAAGCGATGGTCCAATCACCTGGGAGTTGCCGACCGCGTTTTTTACCTGGAAAGCGGTAATCTGCCGGCCCTACTGACAGGTACCGCCGGAGTTGTAACCATAAACAGTACGGTAGGAGGATCCGCCTTGATTCACGGGAAGCCCACTATTGCACTGGGGGAAGCGCTGTACAACCTGCCAGGTTTGACCTTCCAAAAGGGACTTGATCTATTTTGGACTGAAGGAAAAAAGCCTGACCCGCACCTTTACAAAAACTTCCGCAATGTGGTTATCGCAAGGTCGCAAGTTAATGGTGGCTTTTATTCCAGAGATGGCATTCGCCTAGCCGTCGCTAATAGCGTGCCACGTATGATCGCCTCCCGCATCCAAGCATAGTAATTATGGGTCCACAAAAATATAGGGTTTTCATATGTTTCTAGTAACAATGGCGGGACTAAGCAGCCGATTTTTTTCGGCCGGATACGCAGTGCCCAAGTACCAACTTAAAATTGGTCAAGCCACTGTATTCGAGCTATCAGTCCGATCGTTCGAACGCTACTTTTCAACGGACAAGTTTGTCTTCGTCGTCCGGGCAATTTTCGACACACCGAAGTTCGTGCGTGCCGAATGTGAACGTATAGGGATTCGCCAATACGAGATAGTCACGCTGAGCGAAGAAACGCGAGGGCAAGCGGAAACCGCATTTCTAGCGTTAGAGCAAATTCAAGGCGATGAGCCACTTTATATCTTCAACATCGACACATTCCGACACGGGTTTGAAAAACCCGAATTCGCCGAGGCGTGCGACGGCTATTTAGAGGTTTTTCACGGAGACGGCGAAAATTGGTCTTTCGTTGCACCTGGCAAGGATGGAACGGTAGTAAAAACAACCTATTTAAAAAAATATTCAGCAAGGCGCGCGCCAACGACGAGCGGACAAGAGGGGAGTTCTACGTTGCTCCACTCTATAACAATCTCATCGCAGACGGCGGAGATGTGCGTTACATGGTTGTAGACATCAAAGACATAGATTTCTGCGGAACACCGGACGAGTATTCGGCACTTTTGTCAAAAACCGGAGCATCTATCCAAATCATCTCCGGAGCGGAACAGTGAAACGGATCATTATGGATTTGGATGACACTATTTGCAGAACCGTTAACGGTGATTACCGCAACGCAACCCCGATAGACGAGGTCGTCATCCAAATGCGTAAATACAAGGAACTGGGCTTTGAAATAGCAATCAGCACAAGCCGGAACATGCGTACTTACGGCGGGAATTTGGGCAAAATCAACGCCAACACCCTGCCGATAATAATCGAGTGGCTAGACCGCCATGGGGTGCCTTATGACGAAATTTATTCAGGCAAACCGTGGTGCGGAACAGAAGGCTTCTACGTCGACGACCGCGCAATCAGACCAGATGAATTCGCCCGCCTTTCGTACGGCGAAGTCCGAAAACTGACTGGAATAGAATAGTGATCTTGATCAATTCGGCCGCATATGTTGTACCGGAGTTCCGCACAGAGTTCGGCAAAATCCCGCCTTGCCTGATCCCACTGGGAAATAAGAAGCTCATAGAATTTCAAGTACCTGCGCTTCGGCAAGTATTCGATGAACGAATCATCGCATCTCTCCCAGAGAGTTACGAGCTTTCGTTTGACGAACAGACGCTGCTCAAAAGCATGGGCGTCGAACATATACCCGTTCCCGATGGTCTGTCTCTAGCAGAGGCACTTCTCTATGTTTTGAACGTGATAGAGAACCCCGATTCGAACGTGCGCATGCTGCATGGCGACACATACATTGAAGACTTGCCTAAAGGCGACAACATCATCGCAGTCGCGGCAAGCCAAGATGATTACGTATGGGAAACCGAGTCGACCGGCACAGACAGCGAACTTGTTTGGTGCGGCTATTTCTCATTTGAGCACCGACGGAAATTCACGCGAGCACTGGCATTATCGAATGGCGATTTTGTTCGAGCTGTCAGACAGTATGCTGATTCAGAGGGCATGTCTCGCATGCATATCGACGGCTGGCACGACCTTGGGCACGTGAACACGTATTTTGCATCACGCTCCAAAATTACGACGCAGCGAGTTTTCAACTCGCTGAAAATTTCAGATGGAGTCGTTCACAAATCCGGAGAAAATAGCGAGAAAATTCTTGCGGAAAGCGCTTGGTTCACTCATTTGCCCTCCCCTCTGCGCCGTTATGTTCCACAGCTCATTCAAACAGGCGAAGACGAGCAGACCAAGCAGCCTTACTACGTACTCGAATATCTTCCGTGCACACCTTTGAACGAGATCTTTGTGCATGGACGAAACCCCGTGTTCTTTTGGAAGCGCATTTTTGCGCTGATGTCAGAATTTCTTACCGTAGCCCGCAAGTGCCAACCTGCTGATTCCGATCTTCAACGCATCCAAGATGACAGCATTGCGTTGTACGGTGAAAAAACCTATCAGCGGTTACAGCAGTTTTCGCGCGAGCAGGGGCTTGATCTGGATGCCACCGTCTTTTACGATGGGGTGCAGTTGCCCTCTCTCAACGCCATTGCGATTTTGTTTGAGC
>CAUSDE010000079.1:0-24661 GCA_963530045.1 uncultured Achromobacter sp. | reverse complement strand
GGATCCGGGTGCGCAATGCCCGGATCTGAAATGACGCCGCAGTAACGTGATGCGCGCCGCCGGCTCGTCCGGCGGCGCCGGAGACCGATATGGGTTTGCTGCTGGACATCTTGAGCACGGCCGCCATGCTCTTCATCGTGACGTCGGGGCTGATGATCATCTTCGGCGTGATGAAGATCGTCAATTTCGCGCACGGGGCGATTCTTACGCTGGGAAGCTATGCCAGCCTCGTCGTGACGCAGTTGGGCCTGAACCCCTGGGCGGCCCTGCCATTCGCGCTGGCGGTCGGCGTGCTGGTGGGCATGGGGGTTGAGCGCCTGATCGTGCAGCCGCTGTACAAGCGGCCGCTGGACGCGATCCTGGCCACGTGGGGACTGGGCATCGTGATCGGCCAGCTCATCACCGTGGCGTTCGGGCGGGAAGTGCAGTTCGTGGATTCGCCGATCCAGGGCGCCGTGGCTTTTCTGGGCACGGAGTATTCGGCGTACCGCCTGTTCCTGGTGCCGGGGGCGTTGCTGATCTACGCCGCCATGACCCTCTTGCTCAACGGCACCCGTTTCGGCGTGCGGACCCGCGCCGTGATCATGAACGAGGACCTGGCGCGCGGCCTGGGCATCAACGCCGAGCGCATACGCTTCACCACGTTCGGCCTGGGGGCCGGGCTGGGGGCGCTTGCCGGCGCGCTGATCACGCCGTTGTCCAGCGTGGACCCGAACATGGGCCTGCCGTGGCTGGTCAGCGCCTTCATGCTGGTCATGGTGTCGGGCCATTCGATCACCGCGCTGTTCCTGACCTGCCTGGTCTATGGCGCCTGCCAGGTGCTGGTGAGCATCTTCGTCAGCCCGATCCTGGGCGGCGTCACCATCGCCGTCCTGGCCGCACTGACGCTGCGCCTGCGTCCTCAAGGATTCGCCCATGACTGACCATTCGCTTGCACAAGGCGCGCAGGCGGCCGCTGCCCCTGCCTCGCGCGCGCCGCGCGGCCACGCGCTGCCGTGGCTGGCTGCCATGTGCCTGGTCCTGACCGTGGCCGGCCCCTGGATCTTCGACACCTACTTGCTCAACGTGCTGATCAAGGCGTTGTTTTTCGCGATGGCGGCCGTGACCGTGGACGTGCTGTGGGGCTACACCGGCCATCTGACGTTCGGCCAGTCCGCCTTTTTCGGCGTGGGAGCCTATGCCGCCGGCCTGGCCTTCACGCATTACGGGTTTTCGCCCGCCACCGCCGCGCTGGCCGCGTTGGTGGCGGTGGGCGCCGCGGCGCTGCTGGCGCTGGTGACGGGGTGGCTGTCGTTCTATCGGGGGGCGTCGCCTTTTTTCGCGACGGTCATCTCGCTGGTGCTGCCGATCGTGTTGATGCAGCTGGTGCTGGCTGGCGGCACCTATACCGGCTCGTCGTCCGGCCTGACGGGCTACGAGACGTTCGACCTGTCTCTTGAGGCTTGGTATGTGATCGCGGCGGGAACCCTGTCGGTGGTGGCCTTGCTGGCGTGGGTCGTGATGCGCAGCGACGGCGGGCGCATCCTGGTGGCGCTGCGCGACAACGAATCGCGCTGCAGCTACCTGGGCCTGAACACCGCCCACTGGCGCATCGTGCTGCTGGTGGTGTGCGGTGCCGTGGCCAGCCTGGCAGGGTTCGGCTATGGCGCGTTCAGCGGGGTGGTGGCGCCGGAGCTCACGGGGTTCGTGTTCGGCACCGAGTTGATCATCTGGGTAGCGCTGGGCGGGCGGGGCACCATCTGGGGGCCGGTGCTGGGCGCCATCCTCATCAACGTGGCCGGTTCCTACCTGAGCGGGAATATGCCGTTCCTGTGGCAATTGCTGCTGGGCGTGACCTTCATCCTGGTGATCCTGCTGTTGCCTCGGGGGCTGCTGCCGCTGCTGACGACGCCGGTCTTGCGGCGTGGCGCGACAGCGCCGGTGCCGGCGCTGGGCGTGCGCGCGGGGCGGCCGCAACCGGCCAGCGCGGCGTCATGGGCGCTGAACCTGTCCGGCGTGGCCAAGCGCTTCGGCAGCCTGAAGGTGCTGGAAGGCATCGACCTGCGGGCCAGGGGCGGTGAATTGGTAGGTCTGATCGGCCCCAACGGCGCAGGCAAGACCACGCTGATGCGCTGCATCGCCGACGGCGCCGAACGGTCCGAGGGCGAACTGGAGCTTTACGGCCACCGGGTACTGCGGGACGGCCCGGAGCAATGCGTGCGCTACGGCTTGGGGCGCAAGTTCCAGAATGCCAACGTGTTTGACACGATGACGGTGGCGGAAAGCCTGCGCATCGCCACGACGCTGCGCGAGCAGCCATCATGGTGGCGCCGCGCGTCCACGTTGGATCTGCCGCCCTACGCGCTGGAAGTGCTGCGCGTGACGGGGCTGGACCAATGCCTGGGCCGCGTGGCCCGCGACCTGTCGCACGGGCAGCAACAGGCGCTGGAACTGGCGATGGTGCTGGCGCTGGAGCCGCGCATCGTGCTGCTGGACGAACCCACGGCGGGCCTCTCCAAGGCCGAGCGGGCGCAAATCGGCCAGATGCTGTCATCGCTGGCGCACAAGTACGGCCTGTGCTGCCTGCTGGTGGAGCATGACCTGGACTTCGTGAAGGAAGTGGCGACGCGGATCGTCGTCTTGCATCAGGGCCGGATTGTCATGGACGGGAGCTTTCGCGACGTCGTGGAATCCGAACTGGTGCGTACCATCTACGCGGGTAGCGCGCAGGCCGCGCAAGGAGCAGGGCAATGACGAGTACTGCGCCGGCATTGCGCCTGGACGGCGTGTCCAGCGGCTACAAGGGCTCGGTGGTGCTGAACGATGTTTCCCTGTCGGTCGAGCGCGGCGCGTGCGTGGCGCTGCTGGGCAAGAACGGCATGGGCAAAACTACGCTGCTCAAGACCATCATGGGCTACCTGCCCAAGTTGCGGGGGCAGGTCAGCGTGGGCGGCGTGGACGCCACGCGCTTGCGCCCGCACGAAGTGGCGCGCTGCGGCGTCGCGTACGCGGCGCAGGAGCAGCCCCTGTTTCCCGACTTGAGCATCCGCGACAACCTGCGGCTGGGCCTGCCCAGCGAGAAACTCTTCGACGAGCGTTTCGCCGACATCACCGAGCTGTTCCCGGTGTTCGCGACGCGGCTGCGCCAGCACGCCGGCACCTTGTCGGGAGGGGAACAGAAGATGCTGCTGGTGGCGCGCGGACTGATGCAACGGCCCGAACTGCTGCTGCTGGATGAAATCACCGAGGGGTTGCAACCGTCGGTGATCGAACGGCTGGGCCGCGCCCTGAATTGGGAACGCGAACGGCGCGGCACGACCCTGTTCATCGTCGAGCAGAATGTGGCTTTCGCGCTGGACGTGGCCGACCGCTATCTGGTGCTCAAGCAGGGCGCCATCGTGGACCAGGGCGATGCTGGTGCGCCCCAGGCCATCGGCAATATCATTGACCATCTCAAGGTATGAACGCCGCCCATTCGGTTTCCGCCCTGGCCGGCACGCTGGATTCACGCTTAAGGACGTCATCATGACCTCGCTCCAGGACAAGGACGCAGAACGGCCCGGCTGGCGCATCGGCGTGCTGTATTCGCGAAGCGGCGTCACGGGCACGACGGAATCGCAGCATTTCTTCGGGACGGTGCTGGCCGTGGAAGAGATCAACGCCTTGGGCGGCGTGCTGGGCCGGCCGCTGGAGCCCGTGGTGTACGACCCGCGCAGCGACGCCGAGGAGTATCGGCGCCTGGCCGCCCGCTTGCTGCTGGACGACGAAGTCAGCGTCATTTTCGGCGGCTGCACCTCGCATTGCCGCAAAGCGATGCTGCCCGTCGTGGAGCGCACCAATTCCCTGCTGTGGTACGGCTCGGTGTATGAAGGGTTCGAGTATTCGCCCAACGTCATCTATACGGGCGCGGCGCCCAATCAGGGCAGCATGCAGTTGGCCGCCTACCTGATCCAGAACTGCGGCTCGCGCATTTTCCTGGTGGGGGCGGACTACATCTACCCGCGCGAAACGAACCGCATCATGCGCGAGACCGTGGAGGAGCACGGCGGCGAGATCCTGGACGAGACCTATCTGCCTTTGGGCTGCGACGAAAGCGACATCATCGACGTCGTGGCCGACATCCGGCGCATCCAGCCGGACGTGGTGTTCTCCACGCTGATCGGCGCGGATGCGCAGCGCTTCTACCAGCGCTACCACGAGGCCTGCCAGCAAGCGGGGGCGCAGACGGCCCACATTCCCATCGCCAGCCTGACCATGGCGGAGTCCGAGGTTGCCGAGATCGGGCCGCAACGCTGCGTGGGGCACATCACCGCCGCCACCTATTTCAATACGGTCGACACGCCCGCCAACCAGCATTTCCTGGCGCGTTGGCGCGAGCGCTTCGGCGAGCAGCCGGCCAGCGTCTATGCGGAGACCTGCTACAGCCAGGTGCACTTGTTCGCGCGCGCGCTGCAGCGGGTAGGCAGCATGGACACGCGCAAACTGGTGCGGGCGGTGCATCAGGTCCAGTTCGACGCGCCGGACGGGCAGATGTCCATCCTGGCGGAAAACAACCACTGCGTGCTGACGCCGCGCATTGGCGTGTGCCGGGCGGACGGGCGGTTCGACATCGTCTGGGAAAGCGACCAGCCGGTGAAGCCGGACCCCTATCTGACGGCGTTCGGTCTGGACGAATTCTGGTTGAAATGAGCATGGACCATAGCCTACGCCGCCTCTATGAGGACCTGCGCAGTGTGGCCGTCGCGGTGGTGTATCCGCCCGGCGAAGACCGCGACGTGCTGGTCGAGCAACTCAAGCGCATCGGTTGCCGCATCCATTTGCATTGGCCGTTCCCGGATGCCGCGCCCGCCGGCGCGGACGTCATCTTCTTCCAGGTGTCGCAGTGCGTGCAGAACAGCTCGGCCTGGTCGGCCAGCGAAGTCGAGGCCACCTTGATCGCGCTGTCCGAATACGAGACCCCCACCACGCTCAAGCAATTGCTCAAGACCAACGCGCATGGCGTGCTGACGCGGCCGTTCCGGTCCGCCGGCATTCTCAGCACGCTGGTGCTGGCGCGTTCTGCCAAGCAGTTCCAAAGCCGCCAGCAGGTCAAGATCGACAAGTTGGAAAACACCATCAAGGCGCGGCGCGTCATCGAAAAGGCGATCCGCGTGCTGATGGACCATCAGCGGCTGGATGAACGCGCGGCTTACGAACACATGCGGACCCGAGCCACGGGCCTGCGCGTCAGCGTGGCCGAAGTCGCTGCAATGATCATCGAGGCCAGCGAGGCCATGGAAAAGCTTGGCCTGGGCGGCTCGCGCCCGGGGTCGGGGCAAAACGGCTAAGTGCCTGCCAGCAAAGAGGAAAACAATGAAAATCATGATCGCCCGCCTGAACCACGAGACCAATACGTTCTCGCCCGTGCCCACGCCGCTGGCCGCGTTCGGCAACGACGGCCCCGCATTCGGCGCGCAGGCCTATGACGACAACAAGGGCAAGCGCACGGCCATGTCGGCGTTCATCGACCTGGCGGAGGCGAACGGGGCGTCGCTGGTCACGCCGGTATCGGCCACCGCCTATCCCAGCGGCCGGGTGGACGCAGCCGCCTATCGCACCCTTTGCGACGCGATCGTGGCCGGCGCGCGAGGGTGCGGCGCGATCCTGCTGGACCTGCACGGCGCCATGGCGGTCGAAAGCACCGACGACGGCGAAGGCGACCTGCTGGAGCGCCTGCGCCAGCAGACGCCCGACGTGCCGATCGCGGTGGCGCTGGACTTGCATGGCAACGTCACGCCCAAGATGATGGCCAATGCCGACGTGATCGTGAGTTTCAAGACCTATCCGCACGTGGACATGTACGAAACCGGCGAGCACGCCGGCCGTATCCTGTTCGACTGGCTCAACGGCGGGCCGCGTCCGGTGATGGCGTGGCGCCGCCTGCCATTGATGACGCACACCCTGCGCAGCGCCACTGCACAGGGCGCCATGCGCGATGCCGTGCAGGCGGCCCGGCGCGCCGAGTCCGACGGCATGCTGGCCGTGTCGGTGCTGGCAGGGTTCGCCCTGGCGGACATTCCGGACCCTTGCCTGAGCGTCGTGGTGGTGGGGGGCGGCGAGCCGGTGCAGGCCGAGCGGGCTGCCGCCGGGATGGCAGAGGGCATCTGGGCGGCGCGCGACGGCTTTTTCTACGACAGCGAGCCATTGGCCGATTCCCTGGCCCGGGCCGTCGAATTGGCGTGCGGCGCCGGCAAGCCAGTGCTGTTGCTGGACCACGGCGACAACTGCATGTCCGGCGGCACGTGCGACACGATGGAGGTCCTGATGGCCGCGGTCGATGCCGGGTTGACGGGCATCGTGGCCGGGCTGTATTGCGATCCCGAGGCCGTGGCGGCGCTGACCGCGGCCGGCGAGGGCGCGAGGGTCGAGATCCTGGTGGGCAACAAGCGGCCCATCCCGGCGATCGGCCGCCCGGCGGCGCCGGTTCTTCTGCGCGGCGTGGTGGGGGCGGTGACCGACGGCCAGTACGTCATCACGGGGCCAACCTATACCGGCCAGACCGCTTGCATGGGCCGCAGCGCGGTGCTGGACATCGGCGCCGCGCAATTGGTGATCACGGAGCGCACGCACGAACCCTGGGACCTGGGCGTATTCGAAAGCATGGGGCTGGACCCGCGGCAGGCCCGCTTCGTGCTGGTGAAGTCCCGGATGTACTGCCGGCCGGTCTTTGAACCGATTTCGCAGGCGCTCGTGGAATGCGCCAGCGCGGGCGTCACCAGTTCGGACTTCTCGCTATTCCCCTACGAACGCCGGCGCCGTCCGCTGTATCCGCTGGAACCCATGGCGCCGTCCGATTACGATCCGGCGGCTTGAGCGGCAGGCCGGTTGGCGTCCGCATACAATACCGGCCATGGAAAAAGTACGCATCTCCAAGCTCATGTCCGAGCGCGGACTCTGCTCGCGCCGCGAGGCCGACAGCTATATCGAACGCGGCTGGGTCCGCGTGGACGGCGCCGTGGTGTCCGAACTGGGCGCCCGGGCCTATCCCGACCAGGTGATCACGCTTGAGCGCGCCGCGCAGGCGCGCCAGACCTCGCGCGTGACCATTCTGATCAACAAGCCGGTGGGTTACGTGTCCGGCCAGGCCGAAAAGGGCTACACGCCCGCCGTGGCGCTGATCGATTCGCGCTCGCGCTTCGCCGGCGACCGCTCGCCGCAGCGTTTCGAACGCGCCCATCTGGACGGGCTGGCCGTGGCCGGCCGGTTGGACATCGATTCCCAAGGCCTGCTGGTGCTGACGCAGGACGGCCGCATCGCCAAGCACTTGATCGGCGAGGACTCCAGCGTCGACAAGGAATACCTGGTGCGCGTGCAGGGCGACCTGACGGACCACGGCCTGGAACTGCTGAACCACGGCCTGTCGCTGGACGGCCGGGCGCTCAAGCCCGCCCACGTGCGCTGGCAGAACCATGACCAGCTGCGATTCGTGTTGCGCGAAGGCAAGAAGCGACAGATCCGCCGCATGTGCGAACTGGTGGGCCTGAAGGTCGTGGGCTTGAAGCGCGTGCGCATCGGCCGCGTGTCGCTGGGCGACCTGCCCCTGGGCCAGTGGCGCTATCTGCGCGAGGACGAAGGTTTCTGACCCCGTTTTTTCTCGACCTGCGGCCATCGCGGCCGGAAGACCATATCGGCGGACGGCAGATTTTTCAATCTGTTTCCGCGACACCGCTATTTCATGAAAGCGGGGGTATCCTTCGCTTGCCCGTCGCTGCCCAGGCGCTCCATCAGGAATTCGATGAAGATCCGGGTCTTGGCGGGCAGGAGCCGGGTTTCGGTGACCGCGTAGACAGGGAAGGGCCCCAGTTGCCAATCCGGCAGCACCCGCCGTAACTGGCCGGACTGCTGTTCCGCCGTCTGGCCGCCGACCAGCACCGCGATGCCCGCGCCCAGCATGGCCAGCCGGCGCGCCATGGCCACGCCATTGACCGAAAACCGGTTGCCCGGGGTGAATTCGATGTGCTGGTCGCCGTTGGACAGCGGCCAGCGGGTCACGCGGCCCGCGCCTTCGGCGCGGAACTCGATGCACTCGTGGCGGGTCAAGTCGCTGGGGTGCCGGGGTTCGCCGTGCTTGTCCAGGTAGTCGTGCGAGGCATAGAGGTGGGCCGGCAGCATGCCCAGCAGCCTTGCGATTTGCGTCGAGTCGGGCAGGTCGCCGATTTCGATGGAAATGTCGCAGGTCTGGAACACGCGGGACGCGTGGTCCGGATTGGCCAGATCCAGGAAAAACGTGACGTCGGGATAGCGGCGGGAGAACTCCATGAACGACTCAGCCAGGAAGTCCGTGCCGAAATCCGCGGGCATGTTCACCCGCAGCGGCCCGGCTGGCGTATCGACCAGCTTCTGCAGTTCTTCGTGGGCGATCTGCGCTTCGGCCACGATGCGCTGGCAGCGCTCGAAGTACAGCCGTCCGGCGTCGGTCAGCTCTACTTTGCGCGTCGTGCGGCTGAGCAGCCGCAGGCCAACGGACCGTTCCAGTTCGGCCACCTGGCGAGACAAGGTCGACTTGGGGACACCCAGCGTCGCCGCCGCGCGGCTAAAACTGTGCGTCTTGGCCACCTCTACGAAGAGTTCCATGCCTTGTAAGCGTTTCATGGCGAGATTCTGTCACATGCAAGGGTCTTGGAATTGTCCCATAAATGGAATGATGGTTTCTTAATGCGCCCCTTTGTTTCCAGGGCGGGATAACGCAGAATGCGAGTTCCGCAATGCAGCAATGCGATAAAGCCCACCTTGCGTATTCAACGCGAATCCACCCAGTTGATGCACTGCCTTGCCAGATTCGGGTCGTCCCAAGGCAAGAAAGCCCCCTCGGGGGCGGCAAGCCCGCGAAAGCGAGAGCAGCGTGGGGCCTCATATTTTTTGGAATGCAATCTATGAACAAGAAAAGCGCTATGTGGCGCGGCGCGGCGATCGTCACGCTGACAGCATCGGCTCTCACCCTGGCCGCTTGCGGCAAGAAGCAGGACGCGCCGCAGGCGGGCAAGCCGCAAGTCTCGGTCGTCACCCTGACCACGCAGCCCGTTTCCCTGACCACGGAATTGCCGGGCCGCACGTCCGCATTCCGCGTCGCCGAAGTCCGGCCCCAGGTCAACGGCATCGTCCAGAAGCGCCTGTTCACCGAAGGCGGTGAGGTCAAGGCGGGCGAACAGCTCTATCAGATCGACCCCGCGCTCTACCAGGCCAGCGTCGACAGCCAGAAGGCCGCGCTTGCCCGCGCCCAGGCGCAGCAGAAGACCGCCGCCTTGCTGGCCGAACGCTACAAGCCGCTGGTGGCCACGCGCGCCGTCAGCCAACAGACCTACGACAACGCCGTCGCTTCGCGCGATCAGGCCGCCGCCGACGTGATGTCGGCCAAGGCCGCGCTGGACACGGCGCGCATCAACCTTGTCTACACCAAGGTGTTGTCCCCGATCGACGGCATCATCGGCCGGTCGTCCGTGACCGAAGGGGCGCTGGTTACGGCCAACCAGACCGGCGCGTTGGCTGCAGTGCAGCAAATCGACCCGATCTACGTCGACGTGACCCAGTCCAGCGTGCAGCTGCTGCGTTTGCAGGACGCGCTGGCCAGCGGCCAGCTGAAAAAGGCCGATGGCGAACAGGCTGCGCTGGTGACGCTGACGCTGGAAGACGGCTCGCAATACAAGCAGACCGGCAAGCTCCAGTTCTCGGAAGTGACGGTGGACCAGGGCACGGGCTCGATCACGCTGCGCGCGGTGTTCCCGAACCCGGACCGCCGCCTGCTGCCGGGCATGTTCGTGCGCGCCCGCCTGGCCGATGGCGTGGCCGCCGACGGCCTGCTGGTGCCGCAACGCGGCGTGACGCGCAATCAGCGCGGCCTGCCCACGGCGCTGGTGGTCAATGCCAAGAACCAAGTCGAATTGCGTGAATTGAAGACCGACCGCGCCATTGGCGACAAGTGGCTGGTGACCGACGGCCTGGCCGCCGGCGACAAGGTCATCGTGGAAGGTCTGCAAATGGTCCGGCCGGGCGTCGAAGTCGTCGCCACCGAAGCCGGCGCCAATGCGCAGCAGCCGCAGGCAGCGAACGCCGCGGCCGCCAAGCAGTAATCAGGGAGCCATGCATGGCAAAGTTTTTTATCGATAGGCCGGTTTTCGCCTGGGTGATCGCGATCGTGCTGATGATGGCCGGCGCGCTGTCCATCCTGCAATTGCCGGTCTCCCAATATCCCAACATCGCGCCGCCGGCCATCGGCATCGCGGTGACCTACCCGGGCGCGTCCGCGCAGACGGTGCAGGACACCGTGGTCCAGGTGATCGAGCAGCAGATGAACGGGCTGGACGGCCTGCAGTACATCTCGTCGGAAAGCAACTCCGACGGCAGCATGTCCATCACGCTGACCTTCAAGCAAGGCACCAATCCGGACACGGCGCAGGTGCAGGTGCAGAACAAGCTGGCGCTGGCGCAGCCGCTCTTGCCGCAGGAAGTGCAGCAGCAGGGCATCCGCGTCACCAAGGCCACGAAGAACTTCCTGATCGTGGCGGGCTTCGTGTCCACCGACGGCACGATGACCAAAGACGACCTGGCCGACTACGTCGCGTCATACGTCCAGGATCCCATCAGCCGCACGCAGGGCGTGGGCGACTTCCAGCTGTTCGGCTCGCAGTACGCGATGCGCATCTGGCTGGACCCCGCCAAGCTCGTGAACTACGGGCTGACCACGGTCGACGTGGTGGCGGCGATCAAGGAACAGAACGTGCAGGTGTCGTCCGGCCAGTTGGGCGGCCTGCCGTCCGTGCGCGGGCAGCAGCTGAACGCGACCATCATCGGGCCGTCGCGCCTGGAGAAGGCCGAAGACTTCGGCCGTATCCTCCTGAAGGTCAATGCCGACGGTTCGCAAGTGCGCCTTGGCGATGTCTCGCGCATCGAACTCGGCGGCCAGACCTACGCCATCGACAGCTTCTACAACGGCAAGCCCGCCTCGGGCCTGGCGATCAAGCTGGCGCCGGGCGCCAACGCGCTGGATACGGCGCAGGCGGTGCGCGACACCATCAACAACCTGAAGCCGTATTTCCCGCCGGGCATGGACGTCGTCTATCCGTACGACACGACGCCGTTCGTCAGCCTGTCGATCCATGAAGTGTTCAAGACGCTGGTGGAAGCCATCATCCTGGTCTTCCTGGTGATGTACCTGTTCCTGCAGAACTTCCGCGCCACCATCATCCCCACGTTGGCCGTGCCGGTGGTGCTGCTGGGCACGTTCGGCGTGCTGGCCGCGTTCGGCTATTCCATCAACACCTTGACGATGTTCGGCATGGTGCTGGCCATCGGCCTGCTGGTAGACGACGCCATCGTGGTGGTCGAGAACGTCGAGCGGGTGATGGCCGAAGAGGGCCTGACTCCCAAGCAGGCCACCCGCAAGTCCATGGGCCAGATCACCGGCGCGCTGATCGGCATCGCCATGGTGCTGGCCGCCGTGTTCATCCCGATGGCGTTCTTCGGCGGCTCCACGGGCGTGATCTACCGCCAGTTCTCGATCACGATCGTGTCCTCGATGGTGCTGTCGGTGCTGGTGGCCATCGTCTTCACGCCGGCCTTGTGCGCGACCTTGCTCAAGCCCATCCCGAAGGGCCATCACGGCACGAAGAAGGGCTTCTTCGGCTGGTTCAACCGCACGTTCGAACGCAGCAGCAACGGCTATGCCAACAGCGTGGCGCGCGGCCTGAACCGCACCAAGCGCCTGATGGTGGTGTACCTGGCGCTGGTCATCGCCATGGGCTGGCTGTTCACGCGCATCCCGACGGCGTTCCTGCCGGCCGAGGATCAGGGCATCCTGTTCGCCCAGATCCAGACGCCCGCCGGCGCCACCGCGGAAGCCACCAAGGCGGTTATCGACGACGCCACGAAGTATCTGTTGACCGAAGAAAAGGACGCCGTGACCTCGGTGTTCGCCGTCAACGGCTTCAACTTCGGCGGCCGCGGCCAGAACGCGTCCATCCTGTTCATCAAGCTGCGCGACTGGGAAGAACGCGGCGATGCCAGCCTGAAGGCCGGCGCCGTGGCGGCACGCGCCAACGATCACTTCAAAAAGACCGAGCGCCGCGCGCAACTGTTCGTGGTGCCGCCGCCGTCCGTGATGGAACTGGGCAACGTGACCGGTTTCGACTTCCAGCTGATGGACCGCGCTGGCGTGGGCCATGAAAAGCTGCTTGCCGCGCGCAACCAGCTGCTGGGCGAGGCCGCAAAAAGCCCGGTGCTGATCGGCGTGCGTCCCAACGGCATCGAAGATGCGCCGCAGTACCAGCTGGACATCGACCGCGAGAAGGCGCGCGCGCTCGGCGTGGCCGTGTCGGACATCAACAGCACGCTGGCCACCGCGTGGGGGTCGTCGTATGTCAACGACTTCATCGACCGCGGCCGCGTGAAGAAGGTGTTCGCGCAGGGCGAGGCCTCGTCGCGCATGCTGCCGGAAGACCTGAACAAATGGTATGTGCGCAACAACGCGGGCGACATGGTGCCGTTCTCGGCGTTCTCGAAAGCGACGTGGAGCTTCGGCCCGCAGAAGCTGAACCGCTACAACGGCGTGCCGTCCTACAACCTCCAGGGCCAGGCGGCGCCGGGCTACAGCTCGGGCGCGGCCATGGACGAAATGGAGCGGCTGGCGGCGAAACTCCCGGTCGGCGTGGGTTTCGAATGGACGGGCCTGTCCTTCGAAGAACGCCTGTCGGGTTCGCAAGCGCCGGCGCTCTACGCCATTTCGCTGATCGTAGTGTTCCTGTGCCTGGCGGCGCTGTATGAAAGCTGGTCCATCCCCACCGCGGTCATGCTGGTGGTGCCGTTGGGGATCATCGGCGTGCTGCTGGCGACCTTGATGCGGGGCTTGTCCAACGACGTGTACTTCCAGGTGGGGCTGCTCACCACAGTGGGGCTGGCGGCCAAAAACGCCATCCTGATCGTGGAGTTCGCCAAAGAGCACTTCGAGGCGGGTGCGAGCCTGACGGAATCGGCCATCCACGCCGCCCGCCAGCGCCTGCGTCCGATCCTGATGACGTCCCTGGCGTTCATCCTGGGCGTGACGCCGCTGGCGATCTCGTCGGGCGCCGGTTCCGGCAGCCAGAACGCCATCGGCACGGGCGTGATCGGCGGCATGCTGACCGGCACGTTCCTGGCCATTTTCTTTGTCCCCGCGTTCTTCGTGATCATGCTGCGCATGTTCAAGGTCAAGCGCATGAGCGAGAACCGCGACAAGCACGACACCAGCGCCAACGGCCCGCAGGAAGTGTCCGCCGAAGGACAACCGTAATGAAACTTCAGATGAGAACCTTATTGTCTGTTTCCCTGGCGGCGGCCCTGGCGGGCTGCTCGCTGGCCCCGACGTACGAACGGCCCGACGCGCCGGTCGACGCCGCCTATCCCACCGGCCCGGCCTACAAGGCGGACGGTTCGCAAGCGGCGCAAGGGATGTCCACGGCCGACATCGGCTGGCGCGACTTCTTCGGCGACCCGCTCCTGCAACAGCTGATCGACCTGTCGCTGGCCAACAACCGCGACCTGCGCGTGGCGGCCCTGAACGTGGAAGCCGCGCGTGCGCAGTACCGCATCCAGCGTGCCGACCTGATGCCCAGCGTAGGCATCGCCGGCCAGGAATCGGCGCAGCGCACGCCGGCGGACCTGTCCGCCAGCGGCCGGGCCACGACCAGCCACAGTTATCAGGTGGGCGCCGCCATGTCCGCCTGGGAACTGGACCTGTTCGGCCGCATCCGCAGCCTGAGCGACAAGGCGCTGGAATCCTATCTGGCGCTGGACGAAACCCGCACGGCGACCCAGCTGACGCTGATCGCCGAGGTGGCCAATGCCTATCTGACGCTGCGCGCCGACCAGGAGCTGCTGAGCCTGACGCGCGACACGTTGAAGAGCCAGGAAGATTCCTTCAAGCTCACCCAGCAGAGCTATGACCAGGGTTTGTCGACCGCACTGGACCTGAGCCAGGCCGAAGTGTCGCTGCGCACGGCCCAGCGCAACCTGTCGCAATATACGCGCCAGGCCGCGCAGGACCGTAATGCGCTGACCCTGCTGGTGGGCCAGCCCATGTCGCCCGAGATCACGGCCGCGCTGGATCAGGCCACCAGGCTGGACGACAGCATGCTGCCGACCACCTTGCCTGCCGGCCTGCCGTCAGACCTCTTGGCCCGCCGCCCGGACATCCGCGCCGCCGAGCACCAGTTGAAGGGCGCCAACGCCAACATCGGCGCGGCGCGTGCCGCGTTCTTCCCGACGATCAGCCTGACGGGCCAGGCGGGCACCGCCAGCGCCAGCCTGGGCGGCCTGTTCGAAGGCGGTTCGGGCGCCTGGAGCTTCGTGCCCCAGATCACGGTGCCGATCTTCGCGGGCGGCTCGCTGCTGGCGGGGCTGGACTTGGCGAAGGTGCAGAAGAACATCCAGGTCGCGCAGTACGAAAAGTCCATCCAGACAGGCTTTCGCGAAGTGGCGGACGCCCTGGCTGGCCGCGGCACGCTGGACGACCAGATCCAGGCGCAACGCCTGCTGGTTGACGCCAACCAGCGCGCCTACGACGTGTCCGACCAGCGCTTCCGCCAAGGCATCGACGACTACCTGAGCGTGCTGGATTCGCAACGTTCGCTGTATTCCTCGCAGCAAGCGTTGGTCGACACGCGCCTGGCGCGGCTGTCCAACCTGGTGACCCTGTACAAGGTGCTGGGCGGCGGCTGGACCGAGCGTACGGCCACGGCCGCGCAGACTGCGCCGGCGGGGGCCGGATCCGGTTCATAACCGGGACCGACAAGGCCGCATTGCGCGGCCTTTTTTTTCGATTGCAGCTTGCTGGCCGTCATATTCTTGCGGGCCTTTCATCGATAAGCTGGATCAGTGTTTTCCCGATGGAACAGCCCGCAACGCTATTTGTTCCATTGACGGTACATTAGGACACCCCTAGAGTTCCCGCCATGGGAACCTCACTACCTCTGCCGAAATATCACCAGATCTACCTCGTGCTGCGCGAGCAGTTGCAGGAGGGGCGCTTCGATCAGGAAGGGCTGCCGGGCGAGCATGCGCTGGCCGACCAGTTCGAGGTGGCGCGCATCACGATCCGCAAGGCGATGGAGATGCTGGTGGCCGACGGGCTGGTGTCGCGTCGTCCCGGGTTGGGGACGTGGCCGTTGCGCCCGGCTTGCAGCCCCGACGCTGCGCCCGCGGCCAACGCTGCGCAGAAGGCGCATCTGACCGGGCTGCTAGAGAACATCGTCAATATGGGGTTGCGTACTTCGGTGCGGGTGCTGGACAGCACGCTGGTGTCAGCGCCGCCCGCCGTGGCCGAGTCGCTGCGCATTCCGTCCGGTACGCCGGTTCATAAGAGCCTGCGCGTGCGCAGCACCGAGGCTGGGCCGCTTTCCTACATTACGACGTATGTGCCGCAGGCCGTGGCCGACTTCACGCGCGAAGACCTGGAGCGCGAACCCTTGTTGATGCTGCTGGAGGCCGCCGGCGTGGAGTTCGGCGGCGCGACCCAGACGATTTCGGCGAAGTTGGCCGATGCGCAGGTGGCGCGCCATCTGGACGTGTCTGTAGGGTCGGCGTTGCTGGCGGTCACCCGCGTCGTGCGGGACGTGAACGATCGCCCTGTCCAGTTGTTGCAGGGCCTGTATCGGCCCGACCGCTATCAGTACCAATTGCAGCTGTCGCGCGTCGGCAGCATCGACGCCAAGGTCTGGGTCAGCGAAGAGCTGTCGGCCCAATTTCATTGAACCCTTCGGAGATCTCCCATGAATTCGCGCCGCACTTTTCTCTATCGATCCGCCGCCGCTGCGGCCCTTGTGTCCACGCCCTGGGTGGCGCGCGCCCAGGGAGCCGCGCCCGTGAAGATCGGCGTGCTGCATCCTGTGACCGGGGCGCTCGCGTACTCGGGCCAGCAATGCCGATTGGGCGCGTTGCTGGCGATTGAAGACATCAACAAGGCGGGCGGCATAAAGTCGTTGGGCGGCGCGCCCCTGTCGGCCGTGCTGGGTGATGCGCAGTCCCGCCCCGAGGCCGGCTCCGCGGAAGTGGAGAAGATGAACGAAGCGGGTGTGTCGGCCATCGTCGGAGCCTATGCTTCCGCGATCTGCCTGGCCACGACGCAGACCGCCGCCAAGTACAACCTGCCGCATGTGGTGGACGTGGGCGTGGCCGACCAGATCGTGGAACGCGGCCTGAAAAACACCTTCCGCTTCGGGCCTGGCTACCGCGCCTGTAGCGAGCGCGCCATCAGTGATCTGGCCGCGTTGAACGACGCCGCCGGCAAGCCGGCCAAGACCGTCATGATCGTGCACGAGGATTCGCTGTTCGGTACCGGCACGGCGGCGCTCTTGTCCAAGTCGCTGCCGCAGCACGGCTTCGAGGTTAAGGAGGTGGTGAAGCACCCCAACCCGACCCGCGACTTCAACAACATCGTGCTGCGCATGAGGTCCGTGAACCCGGACGTCGTCATCCCGGCCAATTACTACAACGAATACGCGCTGCTGCTACGCGCCATGAAGCAGCAGAAGGTGCAACCGAAAGCCATCTATTCGGTGTTGGGGGGGGCGGCGTCCAGCTACAAGTTTCTGAAGGAATTTCCGGACATCGCCAACGGCATCATCGACTGCAACCACTGGTTCAACCCCCAGGATCCGCGCGTGGCGCCGTTGAAGGCCCGAGTCGAGGAAAAGGGCGCGTACTTCAGCTATGAAGTCTTCATGACCTACGTCGCGGTGCAACTGCTGGCCGACGCCATCGAGCGCGCCCGTTCTGCCGACCGCGCCGCCATCACCGAGGCGCTGGCCTCCAGCACCTTCCATGACAACCTGATGCCGTATGGCCCGACCAAGTTCGTGAACGGTCAGAACACGGGCGCGCAGCCGCTCTTGACTCAGGTGATCGGCGGCGACATCAAGGTCATCATTCCGGCGCAATACCGTCAGGCCGACGCCATTTTTCCGTTGAAGGCCTGAGCGCAAGCATGCTGGACCCTGCCATCCTCTTTTCGTCGCTGCTCAACGGTCTGACAACCGGCGCGGTGTATGCGCTGATTGCCTTGGGGCTAACCCTGATCTACGGGGTGCTGCACATCATCAATTTCGCCCACGGTGCGGCCCTGATGGTGGCGCTGTACGCGGTCTATCTGTTGAAAGACCGGTTAGGCATCGACCCCTACGCGGCCCTGCCGCTTGTGGTGGCGGGCATGTTTGCGCTGGGGTACGCCCTGCAGCGTTTCGTGATCAACCGCGCCAGTCACGGCAAGGACGAAAACATCCTGTTGGTCACGCTGGGCCTGGCCATCGTGCTGGAGAACCTGGCGCTGGTGTGGTTCAAGTCGGACACGCGCAGCATCGACACGGCTTACACCTTGTCCACCGTTGAGATCGGCCCCGCAATGATCGCGCTGCCCAAGGTCATTGCCTTTTTCGGGGCGCTGGCGGTGGCAGCGGCGTTGTTCTGGATTCTCCGCAGCACCGACCTGGGCCGGGCGATCCGCGCCGTGGCAAGGGAAAAGCAGGGCGCCCGCCTGATGGGCATCGACGTGGAAAAGGTCTATGCGCTGTCGTTCGGCATCGGCATGGCCTGCCTGGGCGCCGCCGCCTGTTTCCTGCTGCCGGCGTATTACGTCAATCCGCAGGTGGGCAGCGGGTTTGTGCTGGTGGCCTTCACCATTGTGGTGTTGGGCGGCATGGGCAGTTTCGTGGGTGCGCTGGCGGGCGGACTGCTGATTGGCGTGGTGGAGTCCATAGGGGGCCTGTTCTTGGGTGACTCGCTTGGCCAGATGGGCATTTTCGCGATCTTCATCGCGGTGCTGCTGTTTCGCCCGCAGGGGCTTTTCGGGACGAGAGGCTGAGCATGAACAGGGATCTTTGCGCAATTGCGCTGTTCGGGGTGACGCTGGCCGCCTTGGCGGCGTTCGCCCAATCGGGCGTCTTGCTGACCTTCGTGATGATGTCGCTTTATGCGGCGCTGTTGTCGCAGGCATGGAACATTCTGGGCGGCTACGGTGGCCAGCTGTCTTTCGGCCACGCGCTGTTCTTTGGCGTGGGCGCCTATGCCCAGGCGCTAGGCCAACTGACCCTGGGGCTCAATCCCTGGCTGGCGCTGCCTATGGCCATTGCGCTTGGGGCGGTGGCGGGTCTGGCCGTGGGCGGTTTGACGTTCCGCTACGGATTGAAGGGCTCCTACTTTGCGCTGGTGACGTTGGCGTTCGCCGAGGTGTTCCGCATTTTGGCGTTGTCCGCGTCTTTCTCTGGCGGCGGGGTGGGGCTGATGGTGCCGTTGCAGGAAGGGGCAGCCAACATGCAGTTCGCTTCGCGCCGTGGCTATATCTATCTGCTGCTGGGCTTGGTGCTGTTGGCGCTGGCCGTCACCGCCTGGCTGCGCCATTCACGTTTCGGCGCATACCTGCAGGCGGTGCGCGATAACGAAGACGCCGCTCGCGCCATCGGCGTGAACCCGCTGCGCGTCAAGTTAGGAGGCATCGCGTTGTCGGCGGCGTTCATGAGCGCGGCGGGCGCCTTCTATGTGCAGGTATTCCAATACATCGATCCGGGCATCGCTTTCGGTTCGGCCGTGTCGGTGGAGGCCCTGGTGGGTGCGATCGTAGGGGGCATGGGTACGTTGTGGGGACCGGTGCTGGGTGCGGTTGTCTTGCACGGGCTCGCCGACCTGACCCGCAACCTGTTCGGCGAACTGCCGGGTATCAGCATGGTGATCTACGGTGTGGTCCTGATTCTGATCGTAATGTTCATGCCGCGAGGCATCAACGGCGGCGGCCAATCGCTGGGCCGACTGCGGCTGTTTGGCAAGGAGCGCGCCCGTGCCTGACATCCTGCTGCAAGCCCGCAATCTGTCTATCGCCTTCGGTGGACTGAAGGCGGTCCAAGACGTCGACCTTGCTGTGCCCCAAGGTTCGTTGACGGCGCTGGTCGGCCCTAACGGCGCGGGCAAGACTACGCTATTCGCACTGCTGTCCGGGTTCCTGAAACCCAGCGCCGGTTCGGTGCATTTTGGCGGAAAAGACATCACGGGCCGCGCCCCGCACGAGTCCGCGCGATTGGGCCTGACCCGCACCTTCCAGATCGTGCAGCCTTTTGGCGCGCAAACCGTCCGCCAGAACATAGCGGTGGGCGCGCATTTGCGCCTGCGGGATCGGCGGGCAGCGCTGGCTGCGGCTGAAGAGGTTGCCGCGCGCGTCAACCTGCAAGGGGCACTGGACAAGCCCGCAGCCGACCTGACCGTGGCGGCGCGCAAACGTCTGGAACTGGCGCGTGCGCTGGCCACGCGCCCACGCCTGCTGCTGCTAGACGAGGTGTTGGCCGGGCTGAATCCGAGCGAGATCGACGAAATGATTCCGGTGGTGAAAAAGCTGGTGGACGATGGCGTCACCGTGTTGATGATTGAACACGTGATGCGGGCGGTGATGAGCCTGGCTGAGCATGTGTGGGTGCTGGCCCAGGGCCGGCTGATCGCGGCGGGCACGCCGGGCGAGGTCACGCGCGATCCGACGGTGGTGGAAGCCTATCTGGGGCACGGCGCGGCGGCCCGGCTGGCCGCGCAGGGGACGCCGGCATGAGCGCGCTGCTGGAAGTCACCGGCTTGCGGGCGGGCTACGGGCGCATGGAGGTGCTGCGTGGCGTTGACCTGACGGTGGGCGAGGGCGAGATCGTGGTCTTGCTGGGCAGCAACGGTACCGGCAAATCCACGTTGAACAACACGGTCTCCGGGCTGTGCAGGCCTTGGGGCGGAACGGTCCGTTTCGGAGACAGGGACCTGACGGGCAGTCATTACCGCGACGTGGTCAAGGCCGGTCTGATCCAGGTGCCCGAAGGTCGGCGCATCTTTCCGAACCTGAGCGTACGCGAGAACCTGGAACTGGGTTCGTTCACTCGGGCGCGCAGCCATCGCGTAGCCAATCTGGATAAGGTGCTGGAGATATTCCCGCGGCTGCGCGAGCGACTGACGCAGTTGGCCGGCACCATGTCGGGCGGCGAGCAGCAGATGCTGGCGATCGGCCGCGGCCTGATGGCCGAGCCCCGGCTGCTGATCCTGGATGAGCCGTCGCTGGGCCTGTCGCCGTTGATGGTCGAAGAGTTGTTCGGCCTGATCCGCCGCCTGCACACCGACGGGCTGGCGATTTTGCTGGTCGAGCAGAACGTGGGCCTGTCCTTGGAAACCGGGCAGCGCGCCTATGTGCTGGAAAACGGCGCCGTGCGCCATAGCGGAACGTGCGCGGAACTGATGGCCAGCGACGACGTTCGCCGCGCCTATATGGGGATGTAGCGATGCCTTTTCCTCCACTCCCTCGGCCCCAAACCCTCGCCCAGAAGCTGATCGCCGCTGCTTGTGGTCGCTCTGCCGTCGAGGAGGGCGAAATCGTCACTTGTGCGGTGGATTTGGCAATGTTCCATGATTCCAGCGGCCCGCGGCGCCTGCAGCCCATGTTGGAGGAGCTGGGCGCCACGTTGTGGGACCCCGCCAAGATCGTGCTGGTCATCGACCACTATGTGCCCGAATCCGACGACGAATCGCGCCGTATCGTGCGCATCGCGCGCGATTGGGCGGCAGGACAGCGGCTGCCCAACGTATACGACTCCGTCGGCATCTGCCATGTGGTCGTGCCGCAGCACGGCCATATCCGTCCGGGAATGTTCTGTGTCGGCGGGGATTCCCACTCGCCAACGGGCGGCGCCTTCGGCGCCTACATGTTCGGAATCGGCAGCACTGAGATGCTGGGGGTGGCCGTCACCGGCCAGATTTGGGTCAAGGTGCCCAGGACATTGATGATGCGATGGAGCGGACGGCTAGGCGCGGGCGTCACCGCCAAGGACATGATGCTGCGCATGATTGGCCGTTACGGCATGAACGGCGGGCGCTATCAGGCGGTGGAATTCTGCGGAGAGACCGTGCGAGCGCTGTCCATGCAGGAGCGCATGACCCTGTCCAACATGAGCGCCGAGCTGGGCTCGCAGGTGGGGCTGGTGGCGCCCGACGAGACCACCGTTGCCTACCTGCGAGAGGCGGGCGTGGCGCAGGACCTGGAACTGGATCGATGGCAAAGCGATGCGGGCGCGGACGCCGAATGGCACGACTTCGACGCCGCCTTGCTGGCGCCTCAGGTGGCCGCGCCGCACAGTCCGGCCAATGCGCGTGACGTGGACCAGTATCGCGACGTGCCCGTGCAAGTGGCTTATATCGGCGCCTGCACGGGCGCCAAGCTGGAAGACTTGCGCGCCGCCGCCCACATATTGCGCGGGCGCAGGCTGGCGGACGGCATGCGATTGATGGTGGCGCCGGCCAGCAGCCGGGACCAGCGGCAGGCAGATCAGGAAGGGGTGATGCAGGTGTTGCGCGAGGCCGGCGCGCAGGTGTTGCCCACGTCTTGCGGCGCCTGTGCTGGCTATGGCGGATCCATCCCTGACCACGCGAGCGTTATCTCGACCACCGCACGCAACTTCAAAGGGCGCATGGGATCCGAGACTGCGCAGGTCTATCTGGCCTCGCCCTATACCGTGGCAGCGTCGGCGGTGGCCGGGCGCATCGCCGATCCGCGGGAGTTCATGGGATGACAGACCACACTGGGACGCACCGAGTCTGGCGCGTGGGGGCGGACATCGACACCGATGCGCTTGCCCCGGGCGCCTATATGAAGTTTGGCATCGACGAGATCGCGCGCCATTGCCTCCAACGGGTCCGGCCGGAGTTCGCAGGCCAGGTGCAGCCGGGCGACGTGCTGGCCGCCGGGCCGAATTTCGGCATCGGCTCATCCCGCGAACAGGCCGCGGCCGCGCTCGTGCGCCTGGGCGTGGCCGCAGTGATCGCGCCGTCCTTCAATGGCCTGTACTTCCGCAATGCCTTCAATGTTGGATTGCTTTTGTTGACCTGCGCGCAAGCGGACGCGCTGACCGAGGGCGAGCGCATCACCCTCGACCCCGGCGCCGGACGTATTCGCCGCGCGGACGGCGCCGACCCTTCTGAAATGCTCTGCGAGACCGTTCCAGCCTTCCTGATGGACATGGTGAGGGCCGGCGGATTGCTGAATCTGCTGAAACAGCGTCAAACCTCTTGGGAAGAACACGATGCTTGATCCCGTCACACTGGCGGTCCTGAAGGGCCGTCTGGAACAGATTGCCGATGAGATGGATGCGACGCTATACCGCAGCGCCTTCAACCCCATCATCGCCGAGGCCCACGATGCCTGCCACGGCATGTACGACGCGGCCACCGGCGCCACCCTGATCCAGGGCAAGTCCGGGCTGCCCGTCTTCGTGGGCGCGATGGCCTTCGCCGTCAAAGCGGCGGCCAGGGCGGCCGCCGAGCGCGGCGGCATGGTCGAGGGCGACGTCTGGTTGTTCAACGACCCGTACGAAGGCGGCACGCACGCGAACGATTTCAAGCTGGTGCGCCCGGTGTTCAGGGGCGGGCGGCTGTTCTGCTTTTTGGCGTCGGCCGCGCATTGGCATGATGTGGGTGGAGCGGTCCCCGGCAACTACAATCCGGCGGCTACCGAGTGCTGGCAGGAAGCTGTGCAGATCCCCCCAGTGCGCATCGTGCGCGCTGGCGTGCTGGATCTGGACGTGCTGGCCATCCTGAAGGCCAACACCCGCCTGCCCGACAGCCTGTGGGGCGATTTGAACGGCCAACTGGCGGCGCTGGAGCTGGGCGCGGGCCGGCTGGATGGACTGCTGGACGAATACGGCGACGCCACTGTGCTGGCTTCCCTGGAGACCCTGCGCGAACGGGCGCGCCGCCTGATGCGCGACCATATCGCGCGCCTGCCGGACGGCGAATACGCCTTCGAGGACATGCTGGACAACGACGGCGTGCGCGACGTGGCTCTGCGCATCGCCCTGAAACTGAAGATCGACGGGGACCGGCTGGCGTTGGACTTCAGCGGCACCTCGCCCGCCTGCGCCGGCCCCGTCAACATTTCCCGCGCTACCGCCATCGCGGCCTGCTATGTGGCGCTCAAGCACCTTTTCCCCGACGTGCCGGCGAATGCAGGCGTGCTGGACGCGGTGGACGTGGTGCTGCCCGACGGCCTGGTCATCTCGGCCGACCGCCCGCGGCCCGTGGGTGGCTACACGGAGACCATTTTGCGCATGATCGACGTGATCTTCTGCGCGATGGCGCAAGCCGCGCCTGAGCGCGCCATGGCGCAGGCCTACGGCACGATCAACGCGCTGTCCATCGCCGGCTACCGCAGCGACACGGCGCGCAAGGGCCAGCGCTGGGTAATGTTCAGCTTCTTCGGCGGCGGCCATGGCGGGCATTCCGACGGTGATGGCCTGAGTCACGGCAACGCGCCGATCTCCACCGCCACCATTCCGCCGCTCGAGATCCTGGAGGCTGCCTATCCCGTGCGCTTCACGCAGTGGGCGTTGCGCCCGGACTCGGCGGGCGACGGCGCGCATCGCGGCGGTCTTGGCGCCATCTATGAAATCGAGCTACTGGAAGACAGCGCCGAAGCGTTCATCTTCGGTGAGCGGGGGCGTAGCGCCCCTAAGGGCATCGCCGGCGGCGGCCAGGCCGCGTTGAACGTGTTTCGATATCAGCAGGACGGGCAATGGCGCACTCCGCCCATGAGTTCCAAGATGATGGGCATCCTGCTGCAACGAGGCGACCGCGTGCGTCTGGAAACACCTGGCGGGGGAGGGTACGGCGAACCGGCCGGGCGTTCGGCCGCGGCGCGCGAACACGACCGCAAGATGGGCTATGTAGGCGACAACAAGGAGCAGTCGGCATGAGCACGGCACACAGAATGAGCGGCACACAGGGGGTGGTCGTCGGCGTGGACGTGGGCGGCACATTCACGGACCTGTTCGTTCTGGACGAGGCAGGAGGGGCCGCACGTGTGGTCAAAGTGCCATCGACGCGCGGCGAGGAAGCGCGCGGTTTCATGGACGGCATCGCTCGGGTGGCCGACGGCGCGGACGCCCTTGCCACCATCGTGCACGGCACCACCGTGGGCACCAACGCGTTGCTGGAGCGCAAAGTGGCGCGCACCGGCATCATCACGACGGCCGGGTTCCGTGACGTACTGGAAATGCGTCGGCGCGATCGTCCTCAGACCTGGGGGCTGCGCGGCAACTACGAGCCGGTCGTCCCGCGTGACCTGCGCATGGAGGTCAACGAACGCGTATTGGCGGACGGCACGGTGCATACGCCCGTGGACCTGGGCCAAGTGGAGTCGGCGGCTCGGGCGCTGCTTGCGCAGGGTTGTGAGGCAGTTTGCGTTTTCTTCGTCAACGCCTATGCGAATCCGGCCAATGAAGCGCAGGCCGCGGCTCGCGTGCGTGCAGTCTGGCCCAATGGCAATGTGACGGCGGCGACCGAAGTGCTGCCCGAAATCCGCGAATTCGAGCGCTGTTCGACTGCCGTGCTCAACGCCGCACTGCAGCCGGTGGTGGGCAGCTATCTGACCCGCCTGGAGTCCGACCTCAGAGAGCAGGGCTTCAAGGGCGAACTGCTGGTCGTGCAGAGCAACGGCGGCGTGATGTCGCGCCAGACGGCGTGCGACGTCCCAGTGCGCACCGCGCTGTCGGGCCCCGCTGCCGGCGTGATCGCCTGCGCCGCCATCGCGCGCGCGTCGGGCTTTCCCGATGTCGTCACCGGGGACATGGGCGGCACGTCGTTCGACGTATCGCTGGTAGCAGGCGGCGAGGCCTCG
>CAUSDE010000078.1:0-25199 GCA_963530045.1 uncultured Achromobacter sp. | reverse complement strand
ATCCGGGTGCGGGCAGTCAAGGCCGGGCGGCGTCGACCGCAGGCGCCGGACGGCTGCCGGCGCGCGCCTTGGCCGCCGCGCGCGTCTTGCCGGCGCGAGGTGGCGGCCGGCAGATCGCGCATACGAAATCCGATTGCGGATCGTGGGCGTGGGCAATGAAATGGCCGCCGCACTGGCGGCAGGCGGACAGTTGCAACATGCCGCTATCAAAGAAACGCACCAGCATCCAGGCCCGGGTGAAGCTCAGGACGGGTTCGGCGTTTTCCGCAGCATCCAGCCCCGCGTTCTCCAGATACAGGCGGTACGCATCGATGGTGGCGCGTATGCCCTTGCTGCTGGTGCGCGAGTTCAGGAACGAATACACGTTGTAGAACAGCGACGAATGAATATTCGGCAGCCAGGTCATAAACCAATCGACCGAAAAAGGCAGCATGCCCTTGGGTGGCGAGCAGCCGCGGATTTCGCGATACAAGCGCGCCAGACGGTCGTGGCTGAGGCTGGTTTCAGCCTCCAGCACCTGAAGCCGCGCTCCCAGCGTGATCATGGAGCTGGCAAGCAGGATGTCGTCCGCTTCCTGAGAAACGCTTTTCGAGGCCATTGCGCGAGAGTCCGATTGGGTTCCGAACGGCCTTCAGGCCAGTTCTTCTACAGGTTGCTTGGCCAGCAGGATGGTTGCATGCGCTTGTTGCAACGCACCACCCAGAACGTCGTGGGTCAGCGCGGACAACAGGCTGTAATCGTCAAAACGGAATCGGCACAGGAGCGAGCTGGAGCTAGCCAGTTTCACCAGTTGCGCCGGCGACAGACGCATCAGGATGTCGGCAACTTCGTTGCTGAACCCCAGACGGAACATCGATGCAGCATAGTCATCACGCAACATGCGTTGCGCAAGTAACAGATATGACAGATTCACTTCGCGAATATCTGCCAGCAATGAATTTTCGACTTGTTGCACGCCCTACTCCCTATCCCTATCCCACCCAAGGGGCTCGATAACTAAAAGCGCCGGCAATTTGAACTGCCTGGCGGCTTGCTGCATCCTGTTTTAATGCGAAATGTATCATTTGTTCGCAATTTAAGTAAAATTTACCACAGGTGATGTCATTTTCTATGACTTATATGACAAATCTTTGTTGATATTGCGCAACTTGCGAAAATAGATACACCTTGACATAGATGTTCGACACGAATTTACGTCAATTTGGCAAATAAGCATTCAAAACATTGCGTACTTCGAGGAATGAAATGTTGTGGAGTTCCGACAATGACACCTTGCCGATCACTTAATTTGTAGCTTTAGCGCAGCCGCGCGTTTGTCGACAATGTCGCAAATTGACAACGTCAGACAATGCGTCACGATGGACACCGCCTGACATTCCCGCAATGCCCCACGCAGATGACAGCTTGGTCGAATATGCCCCGCTAGTGCGGAAGCTGGCCCTGCAATTGCTCGCCCGGCTACCCGCCAGCGTTGAGCTTGACGACTTGATACAGGCCGGCATGATCGGCCTGCTTGACGCCGTAAGGCGCTATCAGGAAACGGCAGACGCCCAATTCGAGACCTACGCCACGACCCGCATCCGTGGCGCGATGCTGGACGAGCTCCGCGGCCAGGACTGGCTTCCGCGCAGCGTCCGCGCCAAGGCACGCAAGATCGAACAAGCCATCCAGCAACTGGAGCAGCGTCTGATGCGCGCGCCCAGCGAGGCCGAAATCGCCCATCAGCTGGAAATGCCGATCAGCGAATACCAGACGCTGCTGCACGACGCCCAGGGCGTGCAGATCGTGCACTACGAAGATTTCACGGTGGAACCCGACTCGGCCTCCGGCCAATCGGACTGGACGGCGACGCTCAACCACGGCTCGGCCGGCGGCAATCCGCTGGACGCCCTGCTTGCGGGAGATTTCCGCCAGGCGCTGATCCACGCCATCGACTCCCTGCCCGACCGCGAAAAATTGTTGCTGTCGCTCTGTTACGAGCAAGGGCTGAACCTGAAGGAAATCGGCGCGATCATGAATGTCACCGAAGCGCGGGTGTGCCAGTTGCGCTCGCAGGCCACGGCTCGCATTCGCGCCAAGCTGAAAGACCAGGCCTGGCAGGAATTGCCCCAGGAAGGGCAGATCGCGCAAATCATCTAGGTGCCGGTCAAGCGCGCTTCTATATATAAGTAGAACGCCGCGCTTGCAAAACCAGATACTGCAATACGAACGGGCGCCTGAGGCGCCCGTTTCCATTTTCGCGGCAGCCACAACGCCCCCCTGCCCACCCGTCGCGCCTGCCGCCCAGGCCTTCCCGGCTGATACAACAATAAATACGACTTTCGCGAAATAGGGCTAAAGAATGATTTGGGACTGCCGTAATCCTTGCAACGGAGAGATTCCTAGACAAGAAGTCGACGAACTTTCCCGTTAACACCAGTGGGCGGCGTTGCTGCCCGGTTTGAAGAAGCCTTTCTCTCTTGGGAGCACCAACATGGCTGCCGTTATCAATACCAACTACCTTTCGCTGGTTGCTCAAAACAACCTGAACAAGTCGCAATCGACCCTGGGCAGCGCCATCGAGCGTCTGTCGTCGGGCCTGCGCATCAACAGCGCCAAGGACGACGCCGCTGGCCAAGCCATCGCCAACCGCTTCACCGCCAACGTCAATGGCCTGACGCAAGCCGCCCGTAACGCCAACGACGGCATCTCGCTGGCTCAAACGACCGAAGGCGCGCTGAACGAAATCAACAACAACCTGCAACGCGTTCGCCAACTGACCAACCAGGCAGTGAACGGCACGAACTCGTCGTCCGACCTGAAGTCGATCCAGGACGAAATCCAACAACGCCTGGGTGAAATCGACCGTGTGTCGGGTCAGACCCAATTCAACGGCGTCAAGGTGCTCGCCGGCGACAACACGCTGAAGATTCAAGTTGGCGCAAACGACAACGAAACCATCAGCATCGACCTGCAAAAGATCGATGCCCAAAGTCTGGGCCTGAGCGGCTTCAACGTGAACGGTGCCCAAAAGGCCACCGCTGGCGATCTGATTTCGAATTTCAGTGCTACGGGTACGAAGAACTTTAACGTCACGTCCGGCGGCACGACCACCGAGTACAACGTCGACATCTCCAACGGCGCCGTCACGACCGGCACCGGTGCTGCCAAGGCCGCCGTTTACGCCGAAGCCGGGACTGGCGCTTTGGTTACAGACGCCACCCGCACCAACGGCACAGCCGTTCATACCAGCACGGCTGCTGCCGGCACTACTGCGACCAGCATCGCCGCAGCAGCAAAGGCCGCCAACGCAGCAGGCAAAGGCGTGGGCGATACCTTCACCTCTGACGGCTTCGAGTTCACGATCAAGAGCGGCGCTGATGCTGATGGCAATGGCGTCTTCACCGCCAAGGTCGACGGCACCGACGTAGATTTCACCATCGCCGCTGCCGCCACCACCGCGACGCTCGGCACGAGCAAGGATCTCTACACTTCCTCGGTGAGCGGAAAGCTGACGACGAAGGATGCCGAAGCCAACAAAGCTGCGACGCAAACGGACTTGGACCTGTCGGGCGCCAAAGCTGCTGGCAGCACGCTCCACATCAACGGTGCTCAATACAACGTTGATACCAACGGTGAAGTCACATTGGACTCCACCGGTAAGGTCATGTACATGTCGCAAACCGCTGCCGGCAACAAGACCCTGATCAACGAAGATCAAGCCAAGCTGGAACAATCGACGACCGACCCGCTGAAGACGCTGGACTCGGCCCTGTCGAAGGTTGACGCGCTGCGCAGCCAGTTGGGCGCCGTGCAAAACCGTTTCGAGTCGACCATCGCCAACCTGAACAACACGGTGAGCAACCTGTCCGCCGCTCGTTCGCGTATCGAAGACGCCGACTACGCTACGGAAGTGTCGAACATGACCAAGGCTCAGATCCTGCAACAGGCTGGCACCTCGGTTCTGGCACAAGCCAACCAAGTCCCGCAATCCGTCCTGTCGCTGCTGCGTTAATCACGCCGCTATACCTGACGGTAGTGCAGGTGCGGGCCTGATCGGCCCGCCCTGCAACACACAAAGCCGGAATTATTCCGGCCCTCCACACAAGCCGGCACCTGCCGGCTTGTGCTTTTCTGAGTCGATTCCCTTCCGGCCCGCCATTGCGAGCTCCCCATCGCAATCAGGAGTAGCAGCCCGACGGCCAGCTCTTGCCTGGCGGACGTACGCGAGTTTGCCATGCCACGCCCTCCTCACGCGCTCCCAGCTGACGCTAGCCACCCGCAATCGCTACCGCACCGACGCTTTCTTCGCGCTGCCCATACGCGGCGCGTAGCCTCGGATAAAAGCGCTAGCCTGCTCGGCTTATTGCCGCTCTTTATGTCCCTGGCCTTGATCCCTGCCCTATTGCTGGTGTGGTTTCACCTGAGCGAACTGCATTATCTGGAAATCGTATCGATTTCGTCAGTAGGAGCCGCCAGTTTAGGAATCGTGCTGCTCGTGGGGCTGATGATGCTTACGTACTCGCTCTTGTCCGTGGCCCTGCCATCGGTGATCATCGCGCTGGCAGCTGCCCAACACGGGCGTGGCCGTATCCCGGAGGCGACAGCCGCCGCCTGGGCGACCAGCGGCGGCTTACTCGTGGTCGTCTGGTTCATCTCCGCATTGAAACCAAGCTTTGAGTCGGCCTTCATGTTTTGGCCCGCGCATCTAGCCGCTGGTGCGCTCATTGGGGCATGGAACGTCTGTGCGGCCTATCCACGCGCCAATAGTCGGCGCACGACATCAACTACAGTCACTGCCCTTCTGAAAAATCCTCTGGTCCTGGGTATCGGAAACGGTGTCTGTGGACTTCTGGCATTCCTGCTATTGGTAATTCCCCTCAAGCACTTGGCCGATGACCACGCCACCGGGCTGCTGCCAAGTTGGGGGCGGACGGCGCTGCCGCTACTGATCGCCTTCCTCATTTCAATGGGCCCTGGCTTGATCTACATGTGGAGCAACCGGGTAGGCTCCACTGGCATGAACAAGCGGCAATTCATGGTATTGCTGCTGACGGCCGCCTTCCTGATGCTCATGATCTCGTACTCGGCGTCGAGGGAAGTCCGGCAACTAACCTTGGTGGCAGCCGGCATAGTTGGCAACCCCACAAGCCCGCGCTTGTATAGGCTGCCGGACAGTTGGACTGAGCAGGACAAAGCAATGGTGACGGTGGCGTTCAATGAGAACCGCTGCCCCGTCAACGGAGATTCGCAACCCGTCGTCCGTGCCATCGCAGGGCGTTGGCTCTGCGGCTACCAGAATTTCTCGTTTGGACGCGCCAGGCTGATCTGCAATCACCCCTATATGGATGCGGACTACAAGTTTACGGACAACCGCCTGACCTGCGTCCTCTATATCGACAACACGCTAGCTAGCCTGGTGACCTTGCCTCCTCCGGGTCCTATCAAGCCTACGGAAAAGATATCGCATCGCGACGCTTCGCCTGACTGAGTGAAGACCAATTCAGGCCATGCGGCGGTTTTACACGACTGTTCTCGATTTCGGCTAGGCCTCTATTGCTTCATAATTCACTTCGCAGGATTATGTATCTATAGTTTCCGAAATATGACAGAAGCGCCAACAGCCTCCCGTACTACGCAGCACGACGGCACCCCGGATCCAAACCCTGAGGCGCCGGTGGATCCGCAGACGTTACGTCTGCGCGAAGAGAACCGCGCGTTGCGCGAATTGCTGGCCGCTCAAGTACAGGCGGCTCAGCCCTTGCCAGCGCCGGGCTGTCTACGCCGGATTGGCTGGTGGTTGATTTCCGCTCCGGGCGCCGCCCTGGTCGGCTGGCGCGCCCTGTTGGGCCGAGACGACGCTGCGCCGATGACCGGGCGACGCGTAGGGTCGGCCACCCTGACCGTGCTCTACACCCTGGCGATCTATGGCGCGCTGGTGCTGCTGGTCGTATCGTGGAACGCGCCGAACAACGGGATCACTGGCGCCACGTCCGCCAGCCCGGTCCGCGTGCCGCTTTTGCCTTTGCCCCCTCGTGGGCCCGAAGACGCACCGTCCGACTGGGAGACCGACCCACCGGCAAAAGCCGATCCAGACGTGTCGTCCCCGGCAACACCCGGACTGGCTCCGGAAACAGCACCCGTCCCGACGGCAGATCCCGAATCCGGGGCTGGGCCGCATGCGCCTGCCGCAAGCACCGCCCCGGCCCCCCGCCCCGAAGCGACTGCCCCGCGCCCGCATGTCTCGGCTGATCCTCCGCCGCCCGCCCGCGGGCCGCAGTCGACGCTGCGCATCACCGAAATCCCCGCCCAGAACCCCATGGCCTGGGTGGATACGTTGAAGGGCGAACTGGCCCGTTGCGCCCAATTGGGATTTTTCGAACGGCCGGATTGTGCCTGGGCGGCACGCACGCAGTTCTGCGAACCGAACCAGGGCTGGGGCATGGTCAAGGAATGTCCGAAGCAGCCCTAACCCAACGTTCAGGCTTGGCGCCGCTGGCCACAGGGCCTGTGACAATCCTTTGCATCGAACTGGAAACGTGCGCAATAATGCGTAGACTTCGGGCCTGGCCCCATCTTCTTTCCGATTAGGACACCGCGACCATGGACTCCGTCAACAACACCGTCAATACCGCCTTGGCCCTGAAAGACGCAAACCTCGTTCAGGAAGTGCAGGCCCGTGTGCTGAAGAAAGCGTTGAACGCCCAAGCCGACACGATTGCGACGCTGATGCAGTCCGTTGCCCCGACGGCCATCGACAGCACGCTGGGTTCGCGCATCAACACCCACGCCTGATTTCCCGTCGCGCCGCCCTGGCGCAACCGATAAAAAAAGCGCCGGCCCCTTGAACAGGGCCGGCGCTTTTGCTTTTGCGCGCGGGCGGCAATGCCGCCGCGGCGCAATTACTTCTTCTTCATCGGCGGCAAGTCGGTGCAGACGCCTTCGGCCACTTCGGCCGCCATGCCTACCGATTCACCCAGTGTCGGGTGCGGGTGGATGGTCTTGGCGATGTCGACGACATCCGCGCCCATTTCCACGGCCAGGGCCAGTTCGCTGATCAGGTCGCCAGCGTGGGTGCCCACGATGCTGCCGCCCAGGATGCGATGCGTTTCCGCGTCGAAAATCAGCTTGGTGAAGCCTTCGTCGCGGCCGTTGGCGATGGCGCGGCCGGAAGCCGCCCACGGGAACACGCCCTTCTCGATCTTGATGCCCTGCTTCTTGGCTTCGTCTTCGGTCAGGCCCACCCATGCCACTTCCGGATCGGTGTAGGCCACCGACGGAATGACGCGCGCGTCAAAGAAAGACTTCTGGCCGGCCGCGGCTTCCGCCGCCACGTGGCCTTCATGCACCGCCTTGTGCGCCAGCATCGGCTGGCCGACGATGTCGCCAATGGCGTAGATGTGCGGCACGTTGGTGCGCATCTGGCGATCGACCTCGATGAATCCGCGGTCGGTCACGGCGATGCCCGCGCGGTCGGCGCCGATCTTCTTGCCGTTCGGGCTGCGGCCCACGGCTTGCAGAACGAGGTCGTAGCGCTGCGGTTCCTTGGGCGCGCCCTCGCCTTCGAAGGTGACGTAGATGCCGTCCTTCTTGGCTTCGGCGCCCACGGTCTTGGTCTTCAACATGATGTTGTCGAAGCGGTAGGCGTTCTTCTTCTGCCAGACCTTGACCAGGTCGCGGTCGGCGCCCTGCATCAGGCCGTCCAGCATTTCCACGACGTCCAGGCGGGCGCCCAGCGTCGAATACACCGTGCCCATTTCCAGGCCGATGATGCCGCCGCCCACGATCAACATCTTCTTGGGAACTTCACGCAGCAGCAAGGCGCCGGTGGAGTCGACCACGCGATCGTCCTTGGGCATGAACGGCAGCTTCACCGACTGGCTGCCGGCGGCGATGATGGCTTGCTTGAAGCGCAGCGTCTGGCTCTTGCCGTCGTCCGACTTCACGGTCAGGTGATAGGGGTCGGCGAATTCGCCCACGCCGTGCACCACGGTGACCTTGCGCGCCTTGGCCATGCCGGCCAGGCCGCCGGTCAGCTTGGCGACCACGCTGTCCTTGTAGCCGCGCAGCTTGTCCAGGTCGATCTTCGGTTCGCCGAAACTGATGCCGTGAGCGGCCAGCTCGCGCGCTTCGTCGATGACGGCCGCATTGTGCAGCAGCGCCTTGGACGGGATGCAGCCCACGTTCAGGCAGACGCCGCCCAGCGTGTTGTAGCGTTCGACCAGCACCACGGACAGGCCGAGGTCGGCCGCGCGGAAGGCGGCGGAATAGCCGCCCGGGCCCGCGCCCAACACCAGCATGTCGTACTCGCCGTCGGCCGAACCCTTGAAGCTGGAGGCTGCCGGGGCCGGCGTGGCGGCCTTGGCGGCCGGCGCAGCGGCGCTTGCAGCGGGCTTTGCGGCCTCGGCCGCCTTGGGAGCGTCCTTGGCGGCCGGCGCGGCGGCGGCGTCAGCCGCCTCCACTTCCAGCACGACCGCGCCTTCAGCGACCTTGTCGCCGACCTTCACCGCGATGGACTTCACCACGCCGCCTTGCGACGCGGGGATCTCCATCGAGGCCTTGTCGGATTCGACGGTGATCAGGCTTTGTTCGGCCTTGATCGTGTCGCCCACGGCGACCAGCACTTCGATGACTTCCACTTCCTTGAAGTCGCCGATGTCCGGCACTTTGATTTGAACGGTATTGCTCATAGGGCTCCCCGTTTACAGCGCGATGCGGCGGAAGTCGGCCAGCAAGGCGCCCAGATAGGCGTTGAAGCGGGCAGCGGAAGCGCCGTCGATGACGCGGTGGTCGTACGACAGCGACAGCGGCACGATCAGGCGCGGCACGAACTGCTTGCCGTCCCAGACGGGCTTGTGCGACGAACGCGACACGCCCAGGATGGCCACTTCAGGCGCGTTGATGATCGGCGTGAACGAGGTGCCGCCGATGCCGCCCAAGGACGAGATCGAGAAGCAGCCGCCTTGCATTTCCGCGGGCGAGATCTTGCCGTCGCGCGCCTTCTTGGACAGTTCGGTCATTTCCTGCGCGATCTGCAGGATGCCCTTCTTGTCGGCATCGCGGATCACCGGCACCACCAGCCCGTTGGGCGTGTCGGCGGCGAAACCGATGTGGTAGTACTGCTTGAGCACCAGGTTGTCGCCATCCAGCGAGGCGTTGAACTCGGGGAATTTCTTCAGGGCCGCAACCACGGCCTTGATCAGGAAGGCCAGCATCGTGACCTTGACGCCCGACTTCTCGTTTTCCTTGTTCAGCGTGACGCGCAACGCTTCCAGGTCGGTGATGTCCGCTTCGTCGTTGTTGGTGACGTGCGGGATCATGACCCAGTTGCGGTGCAGGTTCGCGCCGGAAATCTTCTTGATGCGCGACAGGGGCTTGGCTTCGATCGGGCCGAACTTGGTGAAGTCGACCTTCGGCCACGGCAGCAGGCCAAGGGCCGCGCCATCGCCCGAACCGCTTGCCGCGGCAACCGGACCGGCGGCCAGCGCCTGCTTGACGAAGCCGCGCACGTCTTCAGCGGTGATGCGCTCCTTCGGACCCGAACCCTTGACCGTGCTCAGGTTCACGCCCAGTTCGCGAGCGAACTTGCGCACCGACGGCGACGCATGCGGCAGTTGGCCGGGCTTCAGGTTGGGGTCTTCCAGTGCGGCGGCGGGCGCCGGGCGTTGAGCCGGCGCTTCTGCCTTGGCCTCAGACTTGGCGGCAGGTGCGGCGGCAGCGGCTTCGGCCTTGGCTTCCGGCTTCGCATCGGCCTTGGCCGCGGGCGCGGCGGCAGCGCCACCTTCCACCACGACCACGACCGAGCCCTTGGCGACCTTGTCGCCGACCTTGACCTTCACTTCCTTGACCACGCCGCCTTGCGAGGCCGGGATCTCCATCGAGGCCTTGTCGGACTCGACGGTGATCAGGCTTTGCTCGGCCTTGATCGTGTCGCCGACGGCGACCATGACTTCGATGACTTCCACTTCCTTGAAGTCGCCGATGTCCGGCACTTCGATCTCGATCGGGCCGCTGGCGGCAGCCGGCGCGGCGGCTTCGGCCTTGGCGGCAGCAGCGGCGGCTTGCTTCGGGGCTTCCTTGCCCTCGGCCTTCGGCGCTTCCTTGGCGTCAGCCTTGGGCGCATCGGCCGCGGCGTCGGCCGCTTCCACTTCCAGCACGACCGCGCCTTCGGCGACCTTGTCGCCGACCTTGACGGTAATGGACTTCACCACGCCGCCCTGCGACGCGGGGATCTCCATCGAGGCCTTGTCGGATTCGACGGTGATCAGGCTTTGTTCGGCCTTGATCGTGTCGCCCACCGCCACCAGCACTTCAATGACTTCCACTTCCTTGAAGTCGCCGATGTCGGGAACCTTGATTTGCACGATGTTGCTCATGTCTCTTTACCCTCAGGCGTATTGCGGGTTGGCTTTGTTCGGATTGATGCCGTACTTCTTGATGGCTTCGGCCACCTTGGCAACCGGCACCTTGCCCTCGTCGGCCAACGCGCGCAGCGCGGCGACGACGACGAAGTGGCGGTCCACTTCGAAGTGCTCGCGCAGCTTCGAGCGGAAATCCGAGCGGCCGAAACCATCGGTGCCCAGCACCTTGTATTCGCGGCCCTTGGGCACGAACGGACGGATCTGGTCGGCAAAGAGCTTCATGTAGTCGGTCGACGCGATGATCGGGCCTTCCGTCTTGGCCAGCTGTTCCGTGACGTAAGCCACTTGCGGCTTCTTCTCGTCGGGGTGCAGCATGTTGTGGCGTTCGGCGTCCAGGCCGTTGCGGCGCAGCTCGGTGAAGCTGGTGACGCTCCACAGATCCGAGGCCACGCCCCAATCGGCTTCCAGCAGTTCTTGCGCCGCCATGACTTCGCGCAGGATCGTGCCCGAACCCATCAGTTGCACGCGGTTCTTGCCTTTGCCGTGCGACTTCAGCTTGTACATGCCCTTGATGATGCCTTCCTCGTCGCCCTGGGTCAGACCGGGCTGCGGGTAGTTTTCGTTCATCACCGTCAGGTAGTAATAGACGTTTTCCTGGTCTTCCACCATGCGCTTCAAGCCATGCTGGATGATCACGGCCAGCTCATGGCCGAACGTCGGGTCGTAGGACACGCAGTTCGGGATGGTGGACGCCAGGATGTGGCTGTGACCGTCTTCGTGCTGCAGGCCTTCGCCGTTGAGCGTCGTGCGGCCGGCGGTGCCGCCCAGCAGGAAACCACGGGCTTGCATGTCGCCCGCTGCCCAGGCCAGGTCGCCGATGCGCTGGAACCCGAACATCGAGTAGTAGATGAAGAACGGGATCATGATGCGGTTGTTCGAGGAGTACGACGTGGCCGCCGCAATCCACGAGCTCATCGCGCCCGCTTCGTTGATGCCTTCCTGCAGGAGCTGGCCGTCGGCCGCTTCCTTGTAGTACATCACCTGATCCTTATCGACCGGGGTGTACTTCTGGCCTTCCGGCGCGTAGATGCCGATCTGGCGGAACAGGCCTTCCATGCCGAACGTGCGCGATTCGTCGGCCAGGATCGGCACGACGCGCGGGCCCAGTTCCTTGTCGCGCAGCACCTGGTTCAGGATGCGCACAAAGGCTTGGGTGGTCGAGATCTCGCGGCCTTCGGCGGTGGGCTCGAGCACGGCCTTGAAGGCGTCCAGCGCGGGCGCCTTGAGTTGCTCGTCAGCCTTGGCGCGACGGCGCGGCAGGTAGCCGCCCAGCTCGGCGCGGCGCTCGTGCAGGTACTTCATTTCCGGCGAGTCTTCAGCCGGCTTGAAGTACGGCAGGTCCGCCAGTTGGTCGTCGGGGATCGGAATGCCGAAACGGTCGCGGAATTCGCGGATCGATTCCAGTTCCAGCTTCTTTTGCTGGTGGGTCGGGTTCTTGGCCTGGCCCACGTGGCCCATGCCGTAGCCCTTGATGGTCTTGGCCAGGATGACGGTGGGTTGACCGGTGTGGCTGGTGGCGGCGTCGAACGCGGCGTACACCTTGTGGGGGTCGTGGCCGCCACGGTTCAGGCGCCAGATGTCCTCGTCGCTCATGCGCGACACGGCTTCCAGCAGCTTCGGGTGCTTGCCGAAGAAGTGTTCACGGACGAACTTGCCGTCGTTGGCCTTGTACGCCTGGTACTCGCCGTCGACGGTGTCTTCCATGATCTTGCGCAGGATGCCTTCCTTGTCGTGCGCCAGCAGCGGATCCCAGTAGCCGCCCCAGATCAGCTTGATCACGTTCCAGCCGGAACCGCGGAAGTCGCCTTCCAGTTCCTGGATGATCTTGCCGTTGCCGCGCACCGGACCGTCCAGGCGCTGCAGGTTGCAGTTCACCACGAAGATCAGGTTGTCGAGCTTTTCACGGGCCGCCAGGGCGATGGCGCCCAGCGATTCGGGTTCGTCCATTTCGCCGTCGCCGCAGAACACCCAGACCTTGCGGTTGCTGGTGTCGGCAATGCCGCGGGCATGCAGGTACTTCAGGAAGCGGGCCTGGTAAATGGCCATCAGCGGGCCCAGGCCCATCGACACCGTCGGGAACTGCCAGAAATCCGGCATCAGCTTCGGGTGCGGATAGGACGACAGGCCCTTGCCGTCCACTTCCTGGCGGAAGTGGTTCAGCTGCTCTTCGGTCAGGCGGCCTTCAAGATAGGCGCGGCCGTACATGCCGGGCGAGGTGTGGCCCTGGAAATAGACCAGGTCCCCGCCGTGGTTTTCGTCTTCGGCGTGCCAGAAATGGTTCTGGCCGCAGCCGATCATGGTGGCCAGCGAGGCGAACGACGCGATGTGGCCGCCCAGGTCGCCGCCGTCCGGCGGATTGTGCTTGTTGGCCTTCACGACCATGGCCATGGCGTTCCAGCGCACGTACGAACGGATGCGCGATTCCAGCTCCAGGTTGCCCGGATGCGCGGGCTCCAGGCCCGGGGGAATCGTGTTGACGTAAGCGGTATTCGGCGAGAACGGAATGTGGGCGCCGGAGCGACGGGCTTCGTCGATCAGGCGTTCCAGCAGGTAGTGCGCGCGCTGCGGCCCTTCGCGATCAAGGACTGCCGCCAGGGCTTCGAGCCACTCCTGGGTTTCAAGGGTGTCTTCGTCGTTGGCAGCCTGCGGGGCGCCAGCCTGGGCGAAAGAGGACATCGTGTGTCTCCTGTTGGGGTTCGTTCGTGACCACACCCGCTTATCTACTCGCGGACTCTGCATGGTAGCCGGGATCATCCGGGCTACCATGTCAGGCATGGGTCGGGGTGTTTTTCTAGAGACCTGCTTTGGGTCGGTTCCCTATCAGCCGGCATTCTAAGAAAGAAGATTAACCGCTCGCAAGGAAAATTTCATGTTGCGGTACGGCATTTCATAATGCGAAATGTTGACCACAAGCTGAACAGATCCTGACTGCAGGCCGATTTTCGCGCCCAGGCCGCACCAAGGCAAAATATGCCTGCTCAGGGCAGCAAAAGCGCGCAGCGCGCGCCGTGCAGGGGTAATTTTTATGTCTTACGCCAAAAGCCGGGGTTGATTCCCGGCAATTCCATGCCAACCCGCACTAAAATGCGCGGTCTATCTGGCCCGAATTCCATGTCCAGCGCGCCCAAGTCCAATATACCTACGCCGTTCCACGATCACGCCCGCACCCGCCGCCGCGGCGTGTATTGGGTCACGCCCGCAATGGTGCTGATCCTCTACATCTGTGTGATGGGGGTGTTCTTCTGGCTGCAACGCATCCATGACGATAGCGTCATGTTTGTCACGATCGACCAGGAAATGCGTCAGCAACGCCTGATCTGGGTGGTGCTGGCCCTGTCCTGCGTGATCGTCATCAGCCTGCTGATGCTGTGGCGCTATACCCGCTTCCGCTCCTCCGCCGAGGCCGCGCTGATCGCCGAAACGGGCTTTCGCCGCGCCATGGAGAACTCCATGTCCACCGGCATGCGCGTGCTGGACATGGAAGGCCGCATCGCCTACGTGAACCCGGCGTTCTGCCGCATGATCGGCTGGAACGAGGCCGACCTGATCGGCCGCAGCCCGCCCTTCCCCTACTGGGTGCCCGGCCGCCACGAACAGCACCAGCACACGCTGGACGTGCTGATGTCGGGCAAGACGCCCAGCAGCGGCCTGGAAGTCGAAGCGCAGCGCCGCGACGGTTCGCGCTTCACGGCTCGCATGTATGTGTCCCCGCTGCTGGACCCCAACGGCAACCAGATCGGCTGGATGACGTCCATGACGGACATCACCGAGCCCAAGCGCATCCGCGAAGCCCTGACCGCCGCGCACGAGCGCTTCATGACGGTGCTGGAAGGCCTGGACGACGCCATTTCGGTAACGGCCGACACCCACGACGGCCTGGAACTGCTGTTCGCCAACCGCACCTACCGCCGCGTGTTCGGCGCCCAGACGGGCGGCCACGATGAATTGCTGGCCGGCCGCCGCGGCCGCTTCACCGACGAATCGGTAGAGGTGTTCGCGCCGTCCGTGCAGCGCTGGTTCGAAGTGCACCACCGCATGCTGGCCTGGACCGACGGCCGCCGCGTGCGCATGCAGGTCGCGCGCGACATCACCGAGCGCCGCGGCCACGAAGAGGCGTCCCGCGTGCAGCAAGAGAAGATCCAGCTGACCAGCCGCCTGACGACGATGGGCGAAATGGCCTCGTCGCTGGCGCACGAACTGAACCAGCCGCTGACCGCTATTGCCAACTACAGCATGGGTGCCGTCGCGTTGGTCAAGGCCGGCCACACCAGCCCCAACATGCTGCTGCCGGCGCTTGAGAAGGCCGCCTCGCAGGCCGAGCGCGCGGGCAAGATCATCAGCCGCATCCGCGAATTCGTGAAGCGCAGCGAACCGCGCCGCCAGCGCGTGGCCATCGGCCGCATTGTCGACAATGCCATCGGGTTTGCCGAAATCGACGCCCGCAAGCGCCGCATCCGCATCGACAGCTTCGTGCCCTCGAACGCCCCGGACGTCCTGGCCGATCCGATCCTGATCGAGCAGGTGCTGCTGAACCTGCTGAAGAACGGGCTGGAAGCCATGGAAAAGAGCGAGTCCGACGAGCTCAAGGTAGCGGTCATCCTGCACGATCAGCACATCGAAGTCGCCGTGGTGGACCGTGGACATGGCCTGGCCGAGCCCGAGCGCCTGTTCGAACCTTTCTTCAGCACCAAATCCCAAGGCCTGGGCATGGGGCTGAATATCTGCCGTACCATTATCGAATCGCACCACGGCCGCCTGTGGGCGGACCCCAACCCCGCCGGCGGTACTATTTTCCGCTTTACCCTGCCCTGCGCTGCGTCCCAGACGCAGGCCCAGAATGATCAGTCCGAGGAGTTGCACGCATGAACACGCCCCACCTGTCGAGCACGGTATTCATTGTTGACGACGACGAAGCGGTCCGCGATTCGTTGCGCTGGCTGCTGGAAGCCAATGGCTACCGCGTTCGCGCCTATGCCAGCGGCGAATCCTTCCTGGAAGACTACGACGCCAGCCAGATCGGCGTGCTGATCGCCGACGTGCGGATGCCCGGCATGAGCGGCCTGGAACTCCAGGAACAACTGATCGCCCGCAACGCGCCGCTGCCCATCGTGTTCATCACCGGCCACGGCGACGTGCCCATGGCCGTGTCCACGATGAAGAAAGGCGCGGTCGACTTCCTGGAAAAGCCCTTCAACGAGTCCGACCTGCGCGAGATCGTGGCGCGCATGCTGGAACAGGCCACGCAACGCGTCAGCAAGCACCAGGCACAGAAGGATCACGAAGCCATGCTGGCGCGCCTGACCGCGCGCGAGCAGCAGGTGCTGGAGCGCATCGTCGCCGGCCGCTTGAACAAGCAGATCGCCGACGACCTGGGCATCAGCATCAAGACCGTCGAGGCGCACCGCGCCAACATTATGGAAAAACTGGAAGTGACTACCGTTGCTGATTTGATGAAAGTGGCTTTGGCCAAACCGGAGGCGCACGCATGAGTTGCCGGGCCGCCCCCAAGACGAATACCGCAGCGCGCAGCGCGAAGGCTGCCAAATGACCGCTAGGATTATCGATGGCGCAGCACTGTCGCTGCGCATTCGCGAAGAAGTTGCCCAGCGCGTCGCCGCCCTGGCCGCCAAGGGCACCCGTCCCGGCCTGGCCGTAGTGCTGGTAGGCGCGGACCCCGCGTCCCAGGTGTACGTGCGCAACAAGGTTGCCGCCTGCGAGAAGGCCGGCCTGCATTCCGTCAAGGAACAGTACCCCGCCGAGATGACCGAGGCCGAGCTGCTGGCCCGCATCGCCGTCCTGAACCAGGACCCGACCATCCACGGCATCCTGGTGCAGTTGCCCCTGCCCAAGCACATGGATTCCCACAAGGTCATCGAAGCCATCGCGGCCGAGAAGGACGTGGACGGGTTCCATATCAGCAACGCCGGCCTGCTCATGACCGGCCAGCCGCTGTTCCGCCCCTGCACGCCCTACGGCGTGATGAAGATGCTGGAATCCGAAGGCGTGACGCTGCGCGGCGCTGAAGCTGTGATCGTCGGTGCCAGCAACATTGTCGGCAAGCCGATGGCCATGCTGCTGCTGCAAGCCGGCGCCACCATCACGATCTGCAATTCCAAGACGCGCGACCTGGCCGCCCAGACCCGCCGCGCCGACGTCCTCGTGGTCGCCACGGGCAAGCCCGGCATGATCGACGGCTCGATGATCAAGCCCGGCGCCGTGGTCATCGACGTGGGTATCAACCGCGGCGACGACGGCAAGCTTTGCGGCGACGTGGACTTCGCTTCCGCCCGCGAAGTGGCCGGCGCCATCACCCCCGTCCCCGGCGGCGTGGGCCCGATGACCATCGCCATGCTGCTGGTCAATACGGTTGAAGCCGCGGAACGGGCTGCCGCCTGATCCCCGGCGGGGCAGTCCGGGCGGATCCCGCCCGGATTCGCCCCTGCCGCCCCCTTGGGGCGCCCTTCCGCCCTTGCATTCCGGCGGATCGCCCCTACCTGATCCCTATGACCTCCGTCGGCGCCCGGGTGCATGCCCCGCGCGCCGCCCGCTATTGCTCACGCCGGTAACACCATGACCCAGAATCCCCTGCTCGCTCCCGTCTCCGACCTGGTCGACTATGCGGCCGTCAAGCCCGGGCATATCGTGCCCGCCATCGAGGAATTGCTGGGCATCGCCCGTCAGGCCGTCGACCATGCCGCCGACGCGGCCCTGGCGCCCACCTGGGAAGCCGTGGTGGAACCGCTGGATACCGCGTCCGAGCGCCTGTGGCGTGCCTGGTCGGTGGCGGGGCACTTGAACGCGGTCGTCAACACGCCGGAACTGCGCGAAGCCTATAACGCCGCCCTGCCGCTGATCACCGAATTCTCGACCTGGGTCGGCCTGCACGAAGGCCTGTACAAGCAGTACCAGCGCCTGGCCGCCGCCCCCGATTTTGCGTCGTGGTCGCCGGTGCGCCGCCGCATCGTCGAGATGGCGCTGCGCGACTTCCGCTTGAGCGGCGTCGAACTGCAGGGCGCCGACCGCGAACGCTACGCCCAGATCTCCGACCGCGAAGCGCAAGCCTCGCAAAAGTTCTCGGAAAACGTGCTGGATTCCATCGACGCCTGGTCGCTCTTCGTCGAAGATGAAGCGCGTCTGGCCGGCATCCCGGCCGATGTCCTGTCCGCGGCCCGGGCGGCTGCCGAGGAAGACGGCAAGCCGGGCTGGAAGCTGACGCTGAAGATGCCGTGCTACCTGCCTGTCATGCAATACGCGCAAGACCGCTCGCTGCGTGAAGCGCTGTACCGCGGCTATGGCACCGTGGCGTCTGAACATGGCGACGGCAAGTTCGACAATTCCCCGCTGATCGAAGAACTGCTGTCGTTGCGCGCCGAGGAATCCGGCCTGCTGGGCCTGGGCACCTTCGCCGCGCTGCGCCTGCAGACCCGCATGGCCCGCGACGCCCACGAAGTGACCGTCTTCCTGCGCGACTTGGCCGCCCGCGCCAAGCCCTATGCCCAGCGCGACCTGGCCGAACTGACCGCCTACGCCACGGGCGAGCTGGGCCTGGACGGGCTGCAACCCTGGGACGTGGCCTTCGCCTCGGAACGCCTGCGCGAGTCGCGCTACGCCTATTCCGAAGACGAGGTGAAGCAGTACTTCACCGAACCGCGCGTGCTGGCAGGCCTTTACGAAGTCATCGAAAAACTGTTCGACGTGCGCCTGACGGAAACGCCCGTGTCCACCTGGCACAGCGATGCCCGCGGCGTGCGCGTGGAAAGCCCCGCGGGCGATCTGATCGGTTACCTGTACCTGGATCTGTACGCGCGCTCCGGCAAGCAAAGCGGCGCCTGGGTCGACAGCGAGCGCACGCGCCGCGTCGTGGCCGGCCGCGTGCAGACGCCGGTCGTCTACCTGACCTGCAATTTCTCGCGACCCAACGGCGACCGTGCCGCCGTGCTGACGCATGACGACGTCATCACGCTCTTCCACGAAACCGGCCACGCGCTGCATGCGCTGCTGTCCGAAGTGGACGAACCGGGCGCTGCGGCGTTCGCCAGCGTGGAATGGGACGCCATCGAACTGCCCTCGCAATTCATGGAGAACTTCTGCTGGGAATGGGCGGTGGTGCAAAAGCTGTCGGCGCATGTGGACACGGGCGAGGCCCTGCCCCGCGCCCTGTACGACCGGCTGGTCGCTGCCCGCAACTACCAGAGCGGCATGCAGACCGTGCGCCAGATCGAGTTCGCCTTGTTCGACATGTTGATGCACGACCGCGCAAAAGGCGCCACGATCGCCGAAGTGCTGGCCTTGCTGCAGGAAGTGCGCCAGGAAGTCGCGGTGCTGTTCCCGCCGGCATGGCATCGCTTGCCCCACGCCTTTTCGCATCTGTTCGCGGGCGGCTACGGCGCGGGCTACTACAGCTACAAGTGGGCGGAAGTGCTGTCCGCCGACGCGTACGAAGCTTTCGAAGAAGCCGCCGCCAAACAGGCCGGCAACGCCCTGGGCACGCTGGACCCGGAAACCGGTGCGCGCTTCCGCCGCGAAGTGCTGGCCGTGGGCGGCTCGCGTCCGGCCGCCGAATCGTTTGCGGCCTTCCGCGGCCGCGCGCCGCGTATCGACGCCCTGCTGCGCCACAGCGGCATGAGCGGCAACTAAGGCCTGCGCCTTCCGTTAGACGGCCCGCCCCGTGCGGGCCGTTATTCTTCGTCCGCCGGTTTGCGCGCCGATACGACCAGCCAACGCCCGTGCACCGACTGCGTTGACCCCGCCTGCTTCCAGAACTCGCGGATATCCTCGGTTTGCGCGCGCTTGATCCGCCGCCGGCAATACCACTGCGACGGCACGGCCAGCAAGTGTTCGATCATCCGCTTGGGCTTGACCTCGTCGACCTCGTGCAGCGTGATGTCCACGAAACCATAGTGCGACAGCAGTAGATGCAGTTGCGGAAAGCTCCACGGGAAGTACGTGATGTAGTCTGCGCCGCGTTGGCGGCCCACCATGGGCCGGAAGCCCGAATGGAACCCGCGTAGCAGGAACTGAAAGCGCGAACGCAGGTTCCAGGTGTTCGGCGTGGTGAGGATCAACGTGCCGCCGGGACGCAGCGCACGGCGCAGGCTTTGGACCAGCACGCCGGGATTGGTCAGCAGATGGATGGCCTCGCAGCAGACGGCCGCGTCGTACTCCCGGGCCAGCGTCAGCGGCGTTTCCAGGTCGTGCTCGGTCACGGAGCGGTAGCCTGCGCTTGCCGGCGGAAACTCCCACAGGCCCACCCCGTCCAGCACGACCTCCCGGCCGCTGGCCCCAGGAAGCGTGTCGCCCAGCCAGCCCAGCCCGCAAGGCGCGTCCAGCACCCGGTCGGCAACCCGGCTGCGCAGGATGTCGACCACCACCGGGTAATACGGATAGTACGGATAACGAAGGGCGGTGCCCACGGCCATGTCCACGTTCAAAGCTTCCCTGAAACACTGCACTGACAAGGCCCTGAATGTAGTGTGCCGGCAGGGTCCGGCGGGGCGAATTTGCCAGTTCTCCAACAATATTCAGACAAAGCTTCACAAGTCGGCCCGCCCCCAAGCCCGCGCCGAAACTTTGCGCCAGGACAAGAAGCGTGCGCGCAGCATGGCGCCAGCGGCTTGGGGCGAACCGCCCTGCCCGGGGCTTGCGGGTAGAATCGACGGGTTTGCCGGGCTTTCCCCTTCCAACCCTTTCGGCCCCTGGACTTATGCGACACCTCATTACCGGCCGCGCCTGGCGTGGCTTGCTGCTGGCCTTGTGCGTATTGCTTGCCGCGTGCGGCGACCGGAATGTCGACTGGACCCTCTACAACGTCAAGGGCCACTTGCCCGACCTGAAATTCTCGTTGCCCGGCGCGGGCGGCAAAACGGTCAGCAGCGACGACCTCAAGGGCAAGACAGTGCTGCTGTTCTTCGGCTACGCCAGTTGCCCGGACATCTGCCCCACCACCATGGCGCAATTGACGGCCGTGCTGCAGAACCTGGGCGACAAGGCCCGCGACGTGCGCATCCTGTTCGTCAGCGTGGATCCGCACCGCGACACGCCCGACATCCTGCAGGCCTACGTCAATGCGTTCAACAACAACGCCATCGGCGTGACCGGTGACGAAAAACAGATCGCCGACCTGGCCCGCCGCTACCGCGTCGCCTACCAGATCGAAAAGCCCCGCCCCGGCGACGACGCCGACATGTACGAAGTGACGCACAGCCGCGGCGTGTACATTTTCGACAAAGAGGGCCGCGCGCGCCTGCTGGCCTCGGACACCGACAGCATAGAAGCCCTGACCAAAGACGTGCGCCAGCTGATCGACCTGACCTCCTGACCGCCCCTGCGGGCGGGCGACGACGATGCGCCGCAGCATGTTGCGGCCCTGCGCCACATACCAGTTGTTACAGCGGGGCAATTCGGAGCGTGGGTATCATCAGTGCACATCGCCCCTTTTCCCCCTAGTAAGGAGTACGCGCATGAGCTTCATCATCATGATCATCGTCGGGTTCATCGTGGGCCTGATCGCCCGGGCCATCATGCCCGGAGACCAGAACATGGGCATCATCATGACCACCATCCTGGGCATCGTGGGCGCCGTCGTCGCCGGATTCCTGGGCCAGACGATGGGCTGGTACGCGGAAGGCGAACCCGCTGGCTGGATCGCATCGGTCGTGGGCGCCATCATCGTGCTGTTCGTGGTTGGCATGATCGCCAAAAAGCGAACCTGACGTTGCGCTAGGCAAGCAACAAAAAAACGGGCCGATCGAAAGATCGGCCCGTTTTCTTTGCAGCGGATTCATCCTTCGTACCGCTGGCCCCGCTCCAGCAACTCCGGCGTGCCGATCACGGCGTTCAGCCCGTCGAAATCCAGCATGCGCGCTTTCCACGGCAAGGTCGTTCCGTGTTGGCGCAGGCTGCCATAGTAGCCTTGCAAGGCATGCGCCACTGCGCGCGCCGTGCCGCCAGGGAAAATAACGATGCGAAAGCCCAGCGCGGTCAATGTGTCGGCGCTCTGCACTGGCGTCTTGCCGCCCTCCACCATATTGGCCAGCAACGGCACCCGGGCGGCAAAGCGCGCACACGCCGCCAGCATCTGCTCCGGGGTACGCAACGCTTCGATGAACAGCGCGTCGGCGCCGGCCTCCAGATAGGACTCGGCCCGGTCCAACGCGGCTTCCAGCCCGTCGACGGCCAGCGCGTCGGTACGCGCCAGGATCAATGTGGACGCAGCTACCCGAGCATCCACCGCGGCACGTAGTTTTCCGCACATCTCAGCGGCGGGAATCACCGTCTTGCCGTCCAGATGGCCGCAGCGCTTGGGGAACGTCTGGTCTTCCAGCTGGATCATCGCGGCGCCCGCGCGCTCGAAGCCTCGCACCGTGCGCTGCGTATTCAACGCATTGCCGAAACCGGTGTCGGCATCCACGATGACCGGCATTGCCACGCGCTCGGTGATCCGGGCTAGCGTGTCCTCTACCTCTGAGTAAGTCGTCAGACCAATGTCCGAACGGCCCAGCCGCGTATAGGCGATCGACGCGCCCGACAGGTATATCGCGCCAAAGCCCGCCTGTTCGGCGATCAATGCCGACAAGGGATCGTAGACGCCCGGGGCCAGCACGGCGCCTGCGGCCAATTGCGCTTTCAAGGGGTGCTTCATGGAGATTCCTGTGCAAGCGTGCGCTCAAGCAGCGCAGCTGCGGTTGCGGCGGCGATATGACCGCCCGCTATCGCACTAAGCAGGCCGTTGCCTGACAGGTAGCCCGACACGTCGTTGCCCGATACGCCGCGTGCGGCGCCGCCGGCAGCCAGTAGATTGGGCAACGGCAGGCCGTCGTTATTCAGAACGCGACATTGCGCATCGATATCCAGGCCGCCTTGCGTATGGAATAACGCACCTGTCACCTTGACGGCATAATACGGCGGCGACAGCCCCCGCTCGAAACGCCGGCCGTGCGGGTCCGTCATGTCCGGGCCGATACTTTGCAGCGTCCGGTGCAAGACGTCGGCATCGCAGCCGATCAGCGCGGCCAGCTCTGGCAAGCCGGCGCAACGCCTGAGCGCGTGGCCCGTTTCGGCCAACGCGAAATCCGGGAAACCGCGCGCCAACGTCAGCGTGCGGTCGTCGAATACGTTCCAGGCGACCCCGCCCGGCTGCGCCAGCACGTGGACCGCTGCTTCGGAATAGCCGTGCGTCTCGTCATGAAAGCGCAGGCCGTGGGCATTGATCTGCACGCCGCCGTCCATCATGACGGCCCAGGAGATAAGCGCCCCCTGCGGTGTCGCCCAGGATCCGTGGCCCTGGTACCCGCCCAAATCGGCCAGGCGCGCCCCCAGCTGCCTGCCCCATTCGACGGCGCTGCCGTCGTTGCCGGCGTGGCCGCCGTAGACGGCCTGGCGCATAGCGGGCAAATGCTCGGCCACCATGGCTGCGTTGCCGCCAAAGCCGTTGCAGGCCAGGATCAGTACATCGCAGCCGATCACCTCGACAGTCCCGTCCGGCCGCTCGCAGCCGACGGCAGTGATGCGGCCGCTTTCGCTTACCCAGACCTCCCGGGCGAGCGCCCGCGTCAGCAGCGTCGCCCCCGCGCCTGTCGCAGCGCGCTCCAGGGCAGTCACCAGCGCCTGGCCCGTGCGTTCGGGCAATGCATGCATGCGGCGCGCGGAGTGCCCGGGGTAGAGAAAGCCATCCAGCACCTCGAACGCCAGGCCATGGCGTGTCAGCGCGTCTATGGCTGCCGCGGCGGCGCCGGTGTAGGCGGCGACCAGATGCGGTGAGGCCGTGCCTTGGGCCTTGGCCTGGATGTCGGCGGCAAAGCGCGCCGCGTCGTCATCAATGCCGGCCGCGCGCTGCACCACGGACCCCGCCGCCGGAATGAAGCCCGACGACAGTGCCGACGAGCCGCTGGGCATGGCATCGCGCTCGATCAACACCGTTTCGATGCCGGCCTCCACCAGCCGCAGGGCGGCGGTCAGCCCGCAAGCGCCCGCGCCGATGATGAGTACTGACACATGCATCGCGTCGGCGCTCGGGGTGCCCCGCTTGACGACTGGCGCGCTCACGAGGACAGCCTGCCCAGGAAGTCCTGGCACGTTGCGATATCCGCCACCGTGCGCAGATCGGCCAGCGCGGCATCATGCATGGCGGGCGTGGACGCGGCGCAGCCGTCGGCCAGCACCGTCACGTGATAGTCTCGCATATGGGCGTCTCGCGCCGTGCTCGCCACGCCGCCGTTGGTCACAATACCGGCGATCACCACGCTGGACACACCCCCGCGGCGCAGCACCCAATCCAGCTGCGTATTGAAGAATGCCGAATACGCCACCTTCCAGACCGACACGTCCACCAGCCCGTCCAGCTCGGCCACAGTGGCCTGGCCGAGCGACCCGGCGGCGAAATCACCTTTCGCCAGGAACGGGCGCAGCTGCTTAAGATGCGGCGAGATCATGGGTTCGCCATGCGCATCGGGCCACAAGGTGAACAGGCTAGCGGCGACGAACCCGCCTTGCGCCTTGACCGCGCGGGCGACCGGCGCCACGCGAGCCGGCAAGGCCCGAGCCTCTTGGCTGACCGCTCCGCCCCGGTCATAGGCGCCGCCCAACGTCAGGAAATCATTTTGCAGATCGATGACGAGCAATGCCGTCGTGCGAGGGTCCAGGGAATGCATGGCGGTCTCCTAGGCGTCCTGCCGGCTGATCAACAGATTTCCCAGCGCATCGACGCGGCCGGCAAAGCCGGGTTCAATCCAGATGGTGGTGTCCGGCTGCTCGAGAATGGCAGGGCCAGCCACCTGGGCGCCGACAGGCAGATCCAGGCGCGCGTAACGAATGGCATCGCACCATTGACCGTCGTGAAAGACCCGCTGCCTGCCCAGCACGGCCGGCATGTCCCGGCAGGTCGGCGCCAACAGCGCCAGATCGAACTTGGGGCGCTGTCCGATACGCGCATAGCGCAGGTTCAGGATGCGCACGGCGATGCCGCTCAAGCTACGGCCGAACGCCGCGCGGTAGGCGAGTTCGAAGGCGGCCGCGATGCCCGGGCGAGTCAACGCATCGCGCGCGATTTCCACGCGTACGGTATGGCTTTGGCCCACGTACAGCATGTCCAGCTCGATGCTTTCGCGGATTCCTTCGAAGGCCACGCCCGCGGAATCCAGCCGTTCCTGGCAGGCAGCCGCCAGGCCGTCGATGCGCGCCAGCAGATCGTCGATATCCAGTGCCTCCAGCGCCGCGTTCAACGTCTGCACGCCGTCGTGCCGCATGTCGGCCATGACACAACCCAATGCGGAGGTCACGCCGGGATAGCGCGGCACGATGCCATGGGCCGCGTCGACTTCGTCCATCATGGCGCAAACATGCAACGCGCCCCCCCCGCCAAACGGCATGTAGGCGAATTTGCGCGGATCGTGCCCCCGCTCGATCGATACCACCCGGATCGCGCCAGCCATCTTGGCATTGGCCACCGTCAGGATCGCCTCAGCCGCCGCATGGACGTCCAGGCCAAGCGGCTTGGCGACGTGCGCTTCGATCGCGGCGCGCGCAAAGTCCACGTCCATAGTAGCCAGTAGCCCGCCGCCCAGCGGGCGGTCAGCCGAAATTCGGCCCAACAGCACGTTGGCGTCGGTGACGGTCGGCCGGGTATTGCCTCGGCCATAGCAGGCCGGGCCGGGGTTACTGCCCGCAGACTCGGGACCGACCTGCAACAGGCCACCCGCGTCTACGCTGGCGATCGAGCCGCCGCCCGCGCCGATGGTTTCTATCTGGATCATCGGCGCACGCACCACCATGCCGAAGTCGATCACGGTCTGGGCGGACAGC
>CAUSDE010000077.1:0-25810 GCA_963530045.1 uncultured Achromobacter sp. | reverse complement strand
ACGCAGGGGCAGTCCGGAGCGAACGCTCCGGACCGCAATCGTTGCCCCGCGCGCCCCAGGCCCCCGCCACGCCGGGCGTCTCAAGAACCCACCTCTCAACGCAGCCCCAAAAAAACCATAAAGAAACGACAAACCCCGCATTCAGACCGCCGTCATCTCGTTATGCTCCAATGCGCTGGCCTCTCCCCTTGCGCCCTGGAACATCCCCGACATGTTCGAGTTATTCAGCCCCCGGACCCGCCCGAAAACGGGCTCCCGCTCCACCCCTAACCGCTGGGATTGGGCGCTATTGCCCCTGGTGCTGGGCATTCTGGCCTTGATGGCCTATGGCGCCTCCCAGATGAGCCGTCCGTTCGCGCTGGGCGAGGAACTGCCGATCTCCCTGGATCCGGCCTACCTGCCGTATTACCTGCTGCGCACCATCCTCCGGATGTTCACGGCGCTGGGATTTTCCCTGCTGTTCAGCTTCGTCTTCGCCGCCATCGCCGCCAAGTACCGGACGGCCGAAAAAGCGATGATCCCCATGCTGGACATCCTGCAGTCCGTCCCGATCCTGGGCTTCCAGGCCATCGCCATCGCCCCGTTCATCGCGCTGTTCCCCGGCAACCTGCTGGGCGTGGAATGCGCGGCGATCTTCGCGATCTTCACCTCGCAGGCCTGGAACATGGCCTTCAGCCTGTATCAATCCATGCGCACGGTGCCGGCCGAACTGAACGAAGCCGCCCGGATCTTCCGGCTGTCGGGCTGGCAGCGGTTCTGGCGGCTGGAACTGCCCTACGCCACGCCCGGGCTGCTGTGGAACATGATGATGTCCATGTCGGGCGGCTGGTTCTTCCTGGTGGCCGCTGAAGCCATTTCGGTGGCGGGGCAGGACATCAAGCTGCCCGGCATCGGTTCCTACATCGCCGTCGCGATCCAGGCGGAGGACGGTCGCGCGATCGCCTGGGCCATCGGCGCCATGATGGCGGGCATCCTGCTGTACGACCAGCTCTTCTTCCGGCCGCTGCTGGCCTGGGCCGACAAGTTCAGGTTCGAGGAATCGCAGGGCGATGCCGCGCAGCAGTCATGGCTGCTGGACTGGACGCGGCGCAGCCGCTGGATGCAGGCGGTGTCGAATGCGTTCTGGGCGTGCATGCGGCGTGCGCTGGGGTGGTTCAGCGTGCCGTATGACGGCACCTCCATCCGGGCGCGGGCGAAGGTCCCGGACCCGCGCTGGGCCCGGGTCTGGGACGCCTTGCTGGCGGCCGCGGCGCTGCTGGTGACATACAAGCTGGTGGTGTTTGTCCACCAGGACGTGGGCTGGGGCGAAGTGCTGCACGTGCTGGGCCTGGGCGGCATCACGATGGTCCGGGTCATGCTCCTGATTGCGCTGGCATCGGTCGTCTGGGTGCCGGTCGCGGTATGGATCGGGTTGCGTCCCCGATATTCGCAGCGCGTGCAGGCGGTCGCGCAGTTCCTGGCCGCTTTCCCCGTGAACCTGCTGTTTCCCGCCGTGGTCTACGTCATGGTGGCCTGGCAGCTCAATCCGAACATCTGGCTCAGCCCGCTGATCATCTTCGGCACCCAGTGGTACATCCTGTTCAACGTCGTGGCCGGCGCGTCCACCATCCCTAACGAACTGCGGCTGGCGGCCGACAACCTGGGGCTCAAAGGGTGGCTGCGCTGGCGCCGGGTCTATCTGCCCGCCGTCTTCCCCAGCTTCATCACCGGCGCCATCACCGCCAGCGGCGGGTCGTGGAACGCCAGCATCGTGGCCGAGTACGTGTCCTGGGGCAAGACCTCGCTGGTCGCCGATGGCCTGGGCAGCTACATCAAGCAGATGACCGAGCAAGGCGATTTCCACCGCATCGCGCTGGGTATCGGCGTGATGTGCGTCTTCGTGATGCTGTTGAATCGATTTTTCTGGCGCAAGCTGTATCTGCTGGCCGAAGACCGCGGCCGCTAGGAGTAGTCATGAACCCCAACGTCCTGATCGAACTGCACGACGTCGGCAAATCGTTCCGCGCTGCCGACGGCACTGCGCGGCACGTGCTGGAACACGTGGATTTCACGCTGAAGGAAGGCGAAATCGTGGCCTTGCTGGGCAAGTCCGGCTCGGGCAAATCCACCTTGCTGCGCATCATGGCCGGCCTGGTCAATGCCGACCAGGGCACGGTCACCTACCGCGGCCAGCCGGTGTACGGCCCCGCGGCAGGCATTGCGATGGTGTTCCAGTCGTTCGCCCTGTTTCCGTGGCTGACCGCCCAGCAGAACGTCGAATTGGGTTTGGAAGCCCAGGGCGTGCCGGCCGCCGAGCGCGCCAAGCGGGCCGACGCCGTGCTGGACCTGATCGGCCTGGGCGGTTTCGGCGGGGCCTTGCCGCGCGAACTGTCCGGCGGCATGCGCCAGCGGGTGGGTATCGCGCGCGCCCTGGTCATGAACCCCGACGTGTTGCTGATGGATGAGGCGTTCTCGGCGCTGGACGTGCTGACGGGCGAGACCTTGCGCGACGACATGCTGGAACTCTGGGACGAAAGCCGCATTTCCACCAAGGGCATCCTGATCGTGTCGCACAACATCGAGGAAGCGGTGATGATGGCCGATCGCATCATCGTGTTCGACAGCGATCCGGGCCGCGTCCGCAGCCAGGTGCTGATCGGTCTGCCGCGGCCGCGCGATGCGGATTCGCCGCAAGTGCGCGCGCTGATCGACGAGGTCTACGCGTTGATGACGATGCGGCCTGCGCATGGCGTGCCCACGCCGCGTCAGCAAGGGCTGGGCTACCGGTTTCCGCAGACCGAGGTCGAGCGCATGGAAGGCGTGCTGGACGTCCTGGCCGAAGCGCCGTTCAACGGCCGCGCCGATTTGCCCAAGCTGGCTGAAGAGGCCGAGATCTCCGATGATGACCTGCTGCCGGCCTGCGAGGCGCTGGGCCTGTTCGGCCTGGCCCAGCTTGACCGCGGCGACATCTTCCTCACGCCGCTGGGCCAGCGCTACGTGCAGGCCGAACAAGGGCAGAAGCAAGCCATCTTCGGACGCCAGCTGCTGGCGCATGTGCCGCTGGCCGCGCACATCCGCCACAGCCTGGAACAGGAGCCCACGGGCGCCTTGCCCGAAAAGGACTTCCTGGATTCGCTGGAAGAATTCTTGAAGCCCGACGAGGCCGAGCGGGTCCTGAAGATCGCGGTGGAATGGGGCCGGTACGGCGAGATCTACGGCTACGACTACCACACGGGGCTGTTGACGCTGCCCGTGCGCGAAGCGGCCTGAGCTGAGAGGGGGGGCGCCGCGGGCCGAAGCAGGCCCGGCGCCGCCCGCGGCATTACAGCGCGATGAAGCCGATGACGACCAGGGCGATCAGGCCGAACTTGGTCGCCTTGTAGACCGTGCGGTTCCAGGCCTTGAAGGCCTTGCGCTTCTGGTCGATGACCCAGTGCGCGTGCGTCAGCTTGTTGATGGCGCCGGTCTGGTCGCCACCGTCGTTGGGCGAACTGGCGGCCGACATGACCACGCGGCCAAACCAGCGGTTGAACGCCTCGGCCCAGCGCCATTTCAGCGGACGCTCCACATCGCAGAACAGGATGATCCGGTTCTGGTCGGTGTGGTTGTAGGCTTCGTGCACATAGGTTTCGTCGAACACCACGCTTTCGCCGTCGCGCCAGCTATAGGATTCGCCGTCGACGATGATGTGGCAGCGGTCGTCGTTCGGCGTCACCAGCCCCAGGTGATAGCGCAGCGACCCGGCAAACGGGTCCCGGTGCGGGTTCAACTGGCCGCCGGGCGGCAGTTCGGCGAACATCGCAGCCTTGACCTTGGGCAGGGTCTTCAGGATGGCGACGGTCTTGGGGCACAGTTCTTCGGCCGACGGGTGGCGGGCGTCATACCACTTCAGGTAAAAGCGCTTCCAGCCGTACTTGAAGAAGGAATTGAAACCGATGTCGTTATGGGAGTCGGCCGCCTTGATGCGGCGCAGTTCGGCCATCTGCACGGCTTCTTCGCGGATGGTTTCCCAATGGTCGTCCAGCACCTTGAGTTCGGCGATTTCGCTCGTCGTCAGGTAGGGCGTGGACGGCACGCGGGATGCCAGCACCATGAAGGCGTTGATCGGGGCCAGCAGGACCGAGTGGTCCAACATCTGCCGGCCCAGCGGCAGTTTGACTCGGCCTCGGAAGTGGGCAAACAGGATGGCGGCCAGCCAGATCCCGGGTATTAGCCATTTCATACGTAATCGTTGTCCTGCGACAGGTGGGTCATGTCTACCTAGTATTGTTACACAAGGTCCGTGGCGCGCCGTTTGCGGAATCTCAGGCGCATCGGCTTGGACCGGGATCACTAGGTACAATTCCCGCTATGTCCGAAGCCGTAACAACCCCGACCCCCTTTGTGCATCTCCGCGTCCACTCCGAGTTTTCGGTGGTGGACGGCATCGTGCGCATCTCCGACCTCATCAAGCGCGTCGCCAAGCTGGGCCAGCCGGCCGTGGCGCTGACCGATCTGTCGAACCTTTTCGGCCTGATCAAATTCTATAAGGGCGCGCGAGGCGCGGGGGTGAAACCCATTGCCGGTTGCGATGTCTGGCTGACCAACGACGACGATCCGGCCAAGCCGTTCCGGTTGTTGTTGCTGGTGCGCAACCATCAGGGCTATCTGAACCTGTGCGAATTGCTGTCCAAGGCCTTCCTGACGAACCAGGGCAAGGGCCGGGCGGAAATCCGCCGTGAATGGCTGCAAGGCCAGGAAGGGCTGATCGCGCTTTCAGGGGGACGGATGGGCGACGTGGGCCAGGCGCTGGACGCTGGCAACGCCGTATCGGCCCTGGCGCTGGCGCGGCAATGGGCGCACTTGTTCCCGGGCAGCTATTACATCGAATTGCAGCGCGCCGGCATGGACGGCGACGAGGCCTACACGCAGGCCGCCATGCGGCTGGCGGGCGAAGCCGGCCTGCCGGTCGTGGCGACGCACCCGGTGCAGTTCCTGGACGAATACGAATTCCAGGCCCACGAGGCCCGCGTCTGCATCGCCGAAGGCGAAATCCTCGCGAACCCGCGCCGCGTGCGCCGGTTCACCAAAGAGCAGTACCTGCTCAGCTCCGAGGAAATGGCCCGGCGCTTCGCCGACGTGCCTTCGGCGCTGGCCAATACGGTCGAAATCGCCAAGCGCTGCAACCTGAGCCTGGTGCTGGGCAAGCCGCGCCTGCCCAACTTCCCCACGCCCGACGGCGTGACGCTGGACGACTATCTCGTCCAGCTGTCCGAAGAGGGCCTGGAAAAGCGCATGGCGTTCCTGTTCCCCAACGAGGCCGAACGGGAGTCCAAGCGCGAGCAGTACTACGAACGCCTGCGCTGGGAATGCAAGACCATCATCCAGATGGGCTTTCCCGGCTACTTCCTGATCGTGCAGGACTTCATCAACTGGGGCAAGAACAACGGCGTGCCGGTGGGGCCGGGCCGGGGGTCGGGCGCGGGTTCGCTCGTGGCCTACGCGCTGGGTATCACCGACCTGGACCCGATCCGCTATGACTTGCTGTTCGAGCGCTTCCTGAATCCCGAGCGGGTCTCGATGCCCGACTTCGATATCGACTTCTGCCAGGACAACCGCGAACGGGTCATCGACTACGTCAAGGAAAAGTACGGCCGCGCCGCCGTAAGCCAGATCGCCACCTTCGGTACGCTGGGCGCGAAAGCCGTGGTCCGCGACGCCGGCCGCGTGCTGGACATGCCCTACATGTTCTGCGACGGCCTGTCCAAGCTGATCCCGTTCAACCCGATGGATCCCTGGACGCTCGAACGCACCCTGAAGGACGAACCCGCCTTCAAAGACCGCTACGAGCAGGAAGAGGAAGTGCGCGCGCTGGTCGACCTGGCCAAGCCGCTGGAAGGCCTGACCCGCAACATCGGCATGCACGCCGGGGGCGTGCTCATCGCGCCCGGCAAGCTTACCGATTTCTGCCCGCTGTATTGCCAGCCGGGGCAAGAGAACAGCGCAGTTTCGCAGTTCGACAAGGACGACGTCGAAGCCGCCGGCCTGGTGAAGTTCGACTTCCTGGGCTTGCGCAACTTGACCATCCTGGACTGGGCCGTGCGCTATGTGCGCCAGTTCAACGAGGACAAGCGCGACTTCGACGTCATGGCGCTGGAACTCGACGATCCGGCCGCCTACAAGATTCTGTGCGACGCCAACACCACCGCCGTGTTCCAGCTGGAATCGCGCGGCATGAAGGAACTGCTGAAAAAGCTGCGGCCGAATACCTTCGAAGACATCATCGCCATGCTGGCCCTGTATCGCCCGGGGCCGCTGGAATCGGGCATGGTGGATGACTTCGTCAACCGCAAGCACGGCCGCGCCGCAGTGGACTATTTCCACAACGACCTGGAAAGCACCCTGAAGAGCACCTACGGGGTCATCGTCTACCAGGAACAGGTGATGCTGATCTCGCAGATCATTGGGGGCTACTCGCTGGGCGGCGCCGACCTGCTGCGCCGCGCCATGGGCAAGAAAAAGCCCGAGGAAATGGCCAAGCACCGCGAACTGTTCGAGCAAGGCGCCAAGGAAAAGGGCCACGATCCCGACCTGGCGGTCAAACTCTTCGACCTGATGGAAAAGTTCGCGGGCTACGGCTTCAACAAGTCGCACTCGGCCGCGTACGCGCTGATCTCGTACCAGACCGCCTGGCTCAAGGCCTATCACCCGACGGAATTCCTGGCAGCCACCATGTCCTCCGATATGGACGATACGGACAAGGTCCAGATCTTCTGCCGCGACGCCCAGGACAACGGCGTCGAGGTGCTGCCGCCTGACGTCAATTTCTCGGGCTTCCGGTTCGAGCCGGTGGCCGACAAGCACACCGAAAAAGGCAAGCCGCCGCGCACGATGCGCTACGGCCTGGGGGCGGTCAAGGGCACCGGGCAGGGCGCCGTCGAAGACATCCTGCGCGCCCGCAAGGAAGGCGGTCCGTTCCTGAACCTGTTCGACTTCTGCCGCCGCGTGGGCAAGCAGGCCGTCAACCGCCGCACCATCGAAGCCCTGATCAAGGCGGGCGCCTTCGACACCATCGAACCGAACCGCGCCGCGATGCTGGCCTCGGTGCCCACGGCCATGGAAGCCGCCGAGCAGGCGGCCCGCAGCGCCAACCAGGCCTCGCTGTTCGGCGACGACAGCGGCGACGTGGTCGCGGGCGAACTGGCCAAGGTCGCGCCCTGGGACCTGCACAAGAAGCTGACGGAAGAAAAGTCCGCGCTGGGCTACTACTACAGCGGCCACCTGTTCGACGCATGGCGCGATGAAGTGCGCCGCATCGTGCCGATGCAGCTGGCGCGCGTGGAGCCGCAGCGCGACCTGCAATGGATGTGCGGCGTGCTGGCCAGCGTGCGCGTCATGATGACCCGCCGCGGCAAGATGGTGTTCGCCGTGCTGGACGACGGCACGGCGCAGGTGGAAATCTCGGTATTCAACGAGCTCTACGAAAAGCACCGCAACCGCCTGCGCGAAGACCAGCTGGTCATCGTCCAGGGCAAGGTCAGCAACGACGATTATTCCGGCGGCATGCGCATCGTGGCCGAACAGCTGTACGACCTGCAACTGGCCCGCGAAGCGCGTGCCAAGTCCCTGCGGGTCAAGCTCAATGGAACGGCCGACGCGGCGCGTCTGCGCCAGATGCTGAACCCGTTCCGGGCCGAACCCGAAAACGGCATCCCCGGCGTGCCGGTCGATATCGTCTACACCAAGAACAATTTCCTGTGCACGGTCCGGCTGGGCGAAGAGTGGCGGGTCCGCATGGCAGACACGCTGCTTGAAAACCTGAACGCCTGGACCAAACCCAACGGAGTAGAGGTCACCTATTGATGCGAAAACTGCGTATCGTGCATTCGGAAGCCGCCACCAGCTTTGGCGGTCAGGAAGGGCGGATCTTCAAGGAAATGACGGCCATGCGCGCGCGCGGCCACCATATCGAAGCCATCTGCCAGCCTAGGGCCTTGCTGGTCGAACGCCTCTCCGATGCCGGTTTCACCGTGCACAAGGTCGCGATGGACGGGCCGGTGAATTACCTGAAGGGCGTGGCCGCCGTGCGCGGCATCCTGAAGGAAGGGCGCTTCGACGTGCTCAACACCCACAGCCGGCGCGATACGGTCATTGCGGCGCTGGCCGCCAGATTGGCGGGCACCCCGTTGATCGTGCGGACCCGCCACCTTTCCAACAAGGTGGGATCGATGTGGTCCTATACCTGTCTGCCGCACAGGGTCACGACGGTCAGTGATCATGTGCGCGAATACCTGATCGAACGCGGCGTGCCGGCCAACAAGGTGGCCACCGTCTATTCGCCTATCGTGCTGCCGCCGCCTGTCGAACGCTCGACTCTGCGCGATGAGCTTGGCCTGGCGGACGACGATATCGTCGTCGGTTGCGTGGCGGTCATGCGCGCCACCAAGGGCCACAAGGACCTGATCGACGCGATTGTGCCGTTGATGGCTAGCCGGCCCAAGCTGCACCTGGTGTTCGTCGGCGGCGGTTCGCCCGTCTTCGAGCAGACCCAGGACTACGTGGCCACGCTGGGCTTGCAAGACCGCATCCATCTGATGGGCATGCGGCGCGACGTGCCCAACCTGCTGGCGGGATTCGACGTGTTCGCCCTGGCCACGCAGCAGGAAGCGTCCGGCACCGTCTATGTCGAAGCGCAGGCCAGCGGCCTGCCGGTGATCGGCACGGATGTGGGCGGCGTGTCCGAGATGTTCCGCAACGGCGAGACCGGCATCCTGGTGCCGCCCAAGAATCCCCAAGCGCTCACCGAGGCCCTGCAGCGCCTGATCGATGATCCGGCGCTGCGCCGCCGCATGGGCGACGCCGGCCGCAAGATGGTCTGGGAAGAGGCCGTGTTTTCGCCCGCCCGCCTGGCCGAAACCACGGAAGCCGTCTATTGGAAGTGGCTGGCGGAGCGCGCGGGATGAATGCGCCCAACGTCCCGGTGCTGATGTACCACCATGTCACCCCCGCGGGCGGCATGATCGCAGCCACGCCGGACGTGTTCGAGGCCCAGGTTTCGCGCCTGGCGCGGGCCGGCTACCAATCGCTGTCCGCCGCCCAGTTCGCCGCCTACCTGGCCGGCGGCGCGGTGCCCGAGCGTTCGGTGCTGATCACCTTCGACGACGGCTATCTGAATAATTGGGTGCACGCGCATCCCGTGCTGGCGCGCCATGGCATGCGCGCCGTGCTGTTCACCATCACGGGCTGGATCGGCGACGGCCCCGTGCGCGCGCATGCAGGGCAGGGCGGCCCCTTGCCGGCCACGCCCGACCACGACGCCTGCAAGCAACTGGTGGCGGCCGGCCGTGCCGATGAGGCCATGCTGCGCTGGAGCGAGATCGAAGCCATGCAGGCCGCGGGCACCTTCGAATTCCATTCCCATACGCACACCCACACGCGCTGGGACAAGGTCTGTGGCGCCGACGTGGACGCCAAGCGCGACCACATCGCCCAGGAGCTTCACGATTCCCGCGACACCCTCGTTCGCCGCCTGGGATCCGTCAGCGACCATCTCTGCTGGCCGCAAGGCTATTTCGATGCGGATTACGTCGCCGCCGCGCGGCAGGCGGGCTTTGCGCACTTGTACACTACCGACCCTTTCGGGCAGAACACCCCCGGCGCGGACCCCGAGCACATCTACCGTTTCGCGGTGCGCAACCAGGGAGGATCCTGGCTGAACCGGCGTATCTGGCTGTCGCGCGACCCATTCTGGGGGCCGCGCTACCACGCCTGGAAAGCCTGGAAAAAGCGTCTTAGGAATCGCGGATGAAGCTATCAGTCATCATCATCACCAAGAACGAAGCGGCGAACATCGCCGCCTGCCTTAAGTCCGTGGCCTTCGCCGACGAATTCATCGTGGTGGATTCGGGCAGCACCGACGGCACTGTCGAACTGGCGCAGGCACTCGGCGCACGCGTCGAAATCACCTCCGACTGGCCTGGCTTCGGCCCTCAGAAGAACCGCGCGCTGGATCTGGCGACCGGTGACTGGGTGCTGTCCATCGACGCCGACGAGCGCGTCACGCCCGAGTTGGCCCGCGAAATCCAGGACGTGCTGGCGAACCCGCGCGCCGATGCCTACGAGATCGCCCGGCTATCGAATTTCTGCGGCAAGGACATCCGCCATAGCGGCTGGTGGCCCGATTACGTGCTGCGTCTCTTCAAGCGCGGCACGGCACGCTTCACCGACGCCGCCGTGCATGAGCGCGTGGTGCCGGCCAACGGCCAGCCCGTGAAGCTGCAGGGCTACTTCAATCATTATCCGTACGACAACCTGGATGCGCTGATCAACAAGGTCAATCGCTATTCGTCGGACGCGGCGGCGATGATGTATGCCAAGGGGCGCCGCACGTCGGTCTTCGGCGCCTTGGGCCACGGTTTCTGGACCTTCGTGCGCATCTATCTCATCCGGCGCGGCTTCCTGGACGGCAGGCACGGCCTGGTGCTGGCGGTGACGGCGGCGGCAGGCAGTTTCTTCCGCTATTCCAAGCTGATGTTCCTGGCCGAGAAGCAGAAGTGAAGATCCTGTACACGAACTTCCACGCCGGCAACGGCGGGGGGCACGTCACCTACATCATCAACCTGGCGAAGGCCCTGGCGCGGGATCACGAGATCACCGTGGCGGCGCCCGCCACCAGCCGGCTGCACCGCTACGCCCGCGCCATTCCCGGCGTGACGGTGGTCGACATGCAGTACACGACGCGCCCGTCCTCCTGGTTCAAGGACCGCTCCAAGCTGCGCCGCCTGATCAAGGCCGGGCGTTTCGACATCATCCACGTCAACGGATCGGCCGACCACAAGCAGGTGATGCTGGCGACGCTGGGCATGGCCCGCCGTCCGCGCATCGTGTTCACCAAGCACAACGACCATCCGCTCTCGAGCTTCGGCCACAAGCTGCGGGTCGCGTTGGCGACCGACCACGGCATTGCCGTCAGCGACTACGTCCATGGCCTGATGCAGCGTTCGCCCTACAGCAAGCGCCCCATCACCACCATCCGGCACGGCATCGACACGAACTTCTTCGCTCCGCCTCCTCCCGAAAGCCTGGACAAGCTGCGCGCGCTGATCTTCGGCCAGGCCTGGCAGGGCAAGCTGCTGCTGGGCAGCGCGGGCGGCACGGACTACGACAAGGGCTGGCTGGACCTCGTGGCCGCCGTTGCCGCGTTGCCGCCGGCCGACAAGGCGCGCGTGCTGCTGATGGTGGCCGGCGATCCGCCGTCCGAGGCCAAGCTGGCCCGCGTGCGCGAGCTGGGCATGATCGATCAAGTCCGCTTCCCCGGGCTGCTCGATGACGTGCGGGCTGCGTTGGCGTCCTGCCATGCCGGCTTCGTGCTGTCCTATCGCGAAGCGCTTTCCTTCGCATGCCGCGAGATCATGGGCCTGGGGCTGCCCGCGCTGGTGACCGACGTGGGCGGGCTGCCCGAGAACGTGACCGACGGCGTGGACGGCTGGATCGTGCCGGTGCGCGACGTGCCCGCCATGACGGCCAAGCTGCGGTTCATGCTGGACCATCCGGATGCGGTGCGCGCCATGGGCGCCCGGGCCCGCGAAACCAGCCTGCGCGACTTCAATCTGGACCGTTTCGCCGCCGCCACAGTGGATGTCTACCAGCGTACGCTGGATGGACGCCGGGCTCTATAATCGGCCCTATGTCTATCCCCATTCTCATGTACCACCAGATCGGCGAGCCCAACCCCAAGGGCACGCCGTTTCGCGGGTTGACCGTACATCCCGACAGCTTTGCCCGCCAGATGCGCTGGATGCGCCGGCTGGGCTACCGCGGCCTGTCGATGCGCGACGTCATGCCCTACGTGCGCGGCGAGCGCCAGGGCAAGGTGTTCGGCGTCACGTTCGACGACGGCTACCGCAATGTGCATCGCAACGCGATGCCGGTGCTGAGCGAGCTCGGCTTTACCGCCACCAATTATTTTGTCGCGCGCCAGTTCGACGGCAGCAACGTCTGGGACCATGCAAAGGGCATTCCCTTTTCGGCCCTGATGACCGTGCAGGAAATGCGCGAATGGGCGCAGGCCGGCAACGAGGTCGGCTCGCATACGCTGGACCATGTGCATTTGCCCGAAATGCCGCCCGAGGAAGCGCGGCGCCAGATCATCGAATCCAAGGACGACCTGGAACAGGCGCTTGGCGCGCCCGTCACGGCGTTCTGCTACCCCTATGGCGATCACGGGCCGGAGCACCGCGTCATGGTGCGCGAGGCCGGCTACGACAACGCCACGCTGACCCAGCGCGGCTTGGCGGCGGCGTCCGACGATCCATTCGGACTGCCCCGGGTGACCGTGGCGCGTTCCACCAATATCATCCGCTTCCTGCAGAAATGCCTGACCCGGTATGAAGACACGCGCCGGCGCCGCTGAGCGGCGGCTTCGCATTGCGCTGTTGGTCGACCGCTTCGGCAATCGCTTCGGAGGCGCGGAAGCCTATGGCGTGGAGCTGATGCGCGTCCTGGGCCAGCGCCACGATGTCTCCATCGTGGCGCGCGACTTCGACAGCGACCTGCCGTTCCGTTTCCTGCCGGTGCGCTTTCCCGGTTGGCTGCCCAGCTGGATGCGGGTGCTGTATTTCGCGTGGCGGGCCGACCGGCTCACCCGCGGGAAATTCGACATCGTGCATTCGCACATGAACGGCTGGGCCGGAGAGATCCAGGTCATGCACGTGACGCCGGTGCGCTACAACCGCGTCACCCGCGTCAGGCCGCTGGCGCGCGTGACGGCCTGGCTTAGCCCGCGGCTGGCCACCTATCTGCTGCTGGAAAAGTTGCGGGTCCGCGGTGCGCCCGCGCGGCGCGTGGTAGCCGTGTCCGGCCTGATCATGGATCAGCTTCACCGCAGTTATGGGCAGCAGTTGGCCGTGGACATCATCGCGCCCGGCGTCAAATTGCCGTCGGCCGAAGACGCCAGCGGGCGTGAAGCCACCCGCGCCCGCCTGGGCTGGGAGGCGGGCACGGTCGGTTGCCTGCTGGTGGCCCGCAATCCCTTGCGAAAGGGGTTGCCCGCCTTGCTGGACGCGCTGGCGCAGTTGCCGGCGCATTACAAGCTGCTGGTCGTGGGGGCGGACGAGCCTACCCGCGACCGGGTCCGTGCCGCCACCGGCATCGCCCATCGCGTCACGCTGGTCGATCCTACGCCCGAGGTGGCCCAGTATTTCAGCGCGGCGGACATCTATGCGCATCCCACGCTCAACGACAGCTATGGCATGGCGCCGCTGGAGGCCATGTCGCACGGCCTGCCGGTGGTGGTCAGTTCGCCGGCCTATTGCGGTTTTGCGCAGTACCTTTCCGCCGGCAAGGACGCCTTGATCCTGCAAGATCCGCGCGACGGCGCCCAACTGGCGCAAGCGCTGGAACGGCTGGGCTCGGAACCCGAGTTGCGCGCGGCATTGACCGAACGCGGCCTGGAGATCGCCCGCGACCAAAGCTGGGAAACGGTTGCCTCAAGGTATGAGGAGCTGTACGAAAAGGTGCTGGAAGCGCGCAACTGAGCGGGCAGCAGGTGTGGCCTCCACGCTGCGCGGATCTTAATGCCCCGGCGCGGTGGCCCGCTCCAGTTCCGCCAGCCATCGGACCGCGTGTTCGCGGTCGGGGCCGCACATGTCGTGCTGGGGTTGCAGGCCGCCGCAGAAATCCGGCCGCGAGGGCTGCCCGAAGATCGCGCAGCGCATGTCCGGCAGCAGCTGAATACAGGGCACGCCCGCCGGCTTGCCGTCAGGCATCCCCGGAATCGGCCGGGTGATCGACGGGGCGATGCAACAGGCGCCGCAGCCCGCCCGGCAGTCCAGGGCAGGCGCGGCCGTCAAACTCATACCCATCCGCGCAGCCAATACACGAACAGGCCGGCGTATTCCTTGATGATGGAGCGGCTGGCGTCGAAAGTGCGCTGGTCGGGCATCCACAGCGACAGCGAACCATCCGTGGGCGCCACGATCTGCGGCGGGGCAGGGGCGGCGATGGCCTCCACGCCTTGCTTGGAGAAGGCCGCCATCGCACGCGGCATGTGCAGCGCCGAGGTCACCAGCAACACCTTGCCGATGCCGCGCGACTTCAACGTATCTTCGGTCAGGGCGGCGTTTTCATAGGTGGTGCGGCTGGAGTTTTCCAGGATCAGGGCGTTTTCGGGCACGCCTTGCTGACGGATGGCATGCGCCATGCCGCGGGCCTCGCTGACATCGCCTTCCAGCGCGCCGCCCGACAACACTACCTTGGGGGCGCGGCCGGCCAGATAAAGCTGGGCTGCCGTGTCCACGCGCACTACCGCGGTTTCCTTGTCATACGGCAGGAACCAGTTGGCCCGGCCATTGGCCGTATTGCCGCCCAGCACCACGATGGCGTCCGCCGTCGGCGAATCCGCCGGAGGCAGGTGCGGATAGCGGCTTTCCAGCGCGCCGCCCAACCACAGCGAGGTGGCCGGCAGCGACCACGCCAGGGCCCATAGCAGACCCGCGGCAATGATGGCGCCGCCGGTCTTGCGCAGCCGGAACAGGCCCAGCACCAGACCGATGATGACCAAGGTCACGCACAGGTTGTAAGGAATGATCAGATTCGTGAGGTAGCTGGAAAAGGTCATGTCAAAACTATCCTGATTACTTCGTCCCGCCCAGCAGGGTGATAGCCTGCTGTTCTACTTCTTCGACGGACGGCCAAGCCAGCTCCGATCCGACGCATACCGCCCGGGGCGACCACGGACCGGTCCGTCCCGGTCGGGTCACGCCGAACAGCGCGAGTTCCCGGGCGGACGCCGCCGCGGCGACGTGCGAGACGCCGGAGTCGTTACAAATCACCAGCGCCGCCCGTGCCGTCAACGCGGCGAAGGCGCCCAGCGACAGGGGGGGCAGCAACTGCGCGGTGGGCGCATTGCGACGCGCTTCGTCGGTTTCGGCCGGAGGGGGGCACATTACCACGGTATGGCCGCCTGCCTGCAAGGCGCGGGTCAGTGTATCGAATCCGGGCCACACCTTGATCTTGCCCTTGTGCAGGCCGGTGGCCGTCGGGGCGATCAGCACAAAGCGCTGGGCGGTGAGCCCGGCGGCCAGCAGCGCCTGGTCGGCGGCCTCCTGGTGGGCGGGCGTCAGCGGAAGGTCCAGGGTCGGGCCCGGCTGGGCGGGGCCGGACGGCAGGCCCCAGCGGGTCAGCGCCTCGCGGGTGAGGTGGTGCCAGGACTGCACGGCGTGCAACGACTCGGCGGGCTTGGCGACAGGCCAGCGCAGCAGGAAGCTGCGGCCATCGTCCCGGTAGCCGGCAGAAGGCAGGCCCGCCAGCCGGAAGACCAGGGCGCTGGACAGCGAATCCGGCAGCAACAGGCCGCGGGCGCGGCGGCCCAGGGCGCCCAGGCTGCGCCGGTGGGCGCTGACTGCCGCCCGGTCGGGGCCGACCTTGCCGCGCATGGGGATGAAATCCTGCTTGGGCACGCCATCGAGCAGGTCGCGGGCCCACGGACGGGCGCAGATCACCAGGGGCAGGCCGCTGGCCTGCAGCGCGCGCAGGCTGGGCAGGCTCATGCAAACATCGCCCACCCAATTGGGTAACCGGACGTACAAGCAACTGATTTCGGACATGGGCGGGCGAGGGGCGATAGGGGCTGAAATGAGGGTGGGCGCTACAGCGCGGCGGCGCGTAGCCGGTACAATCCCGGGCACAATTGTATAAAAGCGAGTGTTCCCTTTGAATTCTGCCGTACGCAACGCACCCGCGGATTCCAACCCCGTCAAGTCTGAACTCTGGAGCCGGATCTACAGCCGCGTGGGTTCCTACTGGAAGGGCTTGCTGCTGGCTGTCCTGCTGATGGCGGGCGCGGCGGCCACGCAACCCGTTCTGGCCGTCATTATGAAGCCCTTGCTGGACGGCGGCTTTTCCGGGGCCAAGCCCTATTATGTCTGGGCCTTGCCGCTGGCGGTCGTGGGCCTGATCCTGCTGCGCGGGATCTGCAACTTCTTCAGCGACTACCTGCTGGCCTGGGTGGCCAACAATGTGCTGCTGGGCATGCGCCGCGACATGTTCGAACGGCTGCTCGGCCTGCCCGATTCGGACTTCAAGCGCGGCGACACCGGCCGGCTCCTCAACCGCTTCACGATCGACGCCGGCAACGTCACGGGCTATGCCACCGACGTCATCACGGTGCTGGTGCGCGAAACGCTGGTGGTGCTGGCGCTGATTTGCGTGCTGCTCTACATGTCGTGGGTGCTGACGCTGATCATCCTGATCATGCTGCCGGTATCGGTGCTGATCTCGCGCTTCTTCATCAAGCGCCTGCGCCGCATCAACCGCGACACCGTCAACATGAACGCCGAACTGACCCGCGTGGTCGGCGAAGGCATCGACGGCCAGCGCGTCATCAAGCTGTTCGACGGCTATGAAGTCGAACGCGGCCGTTTCGATTTTGTCAGCCGCCGCCTGCGCCGCTTCGCCATGCGCACCGCCACGGCCGACGCCGCCCTGACGCCCCTGACGCAGGTCTGCATCTCCATTTCGGTCGGCGCGGTCATCGCCGTCGCGCTCAGCCAGGCCAACAGCGGGGCGCTCACCGTCGGCAGCTTCGCTTCCTTCATGGCTGCGCTGGCGCAGATTTTCGACCCCATCAAGCGCCTGACCAACGTCGCCGCCCGCATGCAGAAGATGCTGGTGTCGGCGGAAAGCGTGTTCACGCTGATCGACCAGACGCCCGAGAACGACACCGGCACGAAGGAATTGGCCGAGCCCGTGCGCGGCAAGGTGGAATTCCGCAACGTCAAGCACCGCTTTCCCGACGCCGACCGCGACACGGTCAACGACATTTCCTTCGTCGTCGAACCCGGCCAGACCGTCGCCCTGGTGGGCCGGTCCGGCAGCGGCAAGACGACGCTTGTCAACATGCTGCCGCGCTTCGTGCTGGCCGACGGCGGGTCGATCCTGGTGGACGACACGCCCATCAACGACCTGACCTTGCGCAGCCTGCGCTCGCACCTGTCGCTGGTCAGCCAGGACGTGGTGCTGTTCGACGACACCATCGCGGCCAACGTCGGCTATGGCGCGTTGGGCAAATCCAGCGAACAGAAGGTGCGCGACGCCCTGGCGGCCGCCAACCTGCTGGAATTCGTGGAAGGCCTGCCGCAGGGCATCAATACCCCGGTGGGCGAGAACGCCGCGCGCCTGTCAGGCGGCCAGCGCCAGCGCCTGGCGATCGCCCGCGCCCTGATCAAGAATGCGCCCATCCTGATCCTGGACGAAGCCACGTCCGCGCTGGACAACGAGTCCGAGCGACAGGTCCAGGCCTCGCTCGAACGCCTGATGAAGGGCCGTACCACCCTGGTCATCGCGCACCGCCTGTCGACCGTCCAGAATGCGGACCGCATCATCGTGCTGGACGCCGGCAAGATCGTCGAACAAGGCCCGCATTCGGAGCTGCTGGCCGCCAATGGCCTGTACGCCTCGCTCTACAAGATGCAGTTCCGCGACGACTGACCCCGACCGACACCCTTCCAACCGCCACAATTCGTGGCGGTTTTTTTGTCTTCAGCCTGCCGTAGTTCCGGATTGCCAATCCCCCGGATTGCCGGAAAATGGAGCAGGCCCCGCCGTACAACCTGGAGCGCCTCATGGCTCTGCCTACCGAAGGCAATCAACTCGTCAACGTCGTCGTCTTGCTGGGCGCGGCCGTCATCGCCGTACCGATCTTCAAGCGGCTGGGGCTGGGGTCCGTGCTGGGCTACCTGGCGGCGGGCCTGGCCATCGGCCCGTTCGGGATCGGTTTTTTCTCCGATCCAAAGTCCATCCTGCACGTCGCCGAACTCGGCGTGGTGATGTTCCTGTTCATCATCGGGCTTGAAATGCAGCCGTCGCGCCTGTGGACGCTGCGCGGCGAAATCTTCGGCCTGGGCGTGGCCCAGGTCGTGACGTGCGGCGCGCTGCTGACGGTGGTCGGTCTGCTGGCCGGCCTGTCCGGCCCCGCTGCCTTCATGGCGGCGATGGGGTTCGTGCTGTCGTCCACGGCCATCGTGATGCAGATCCTGGGTGAACGCGGCGACAGCGCAACCGGGCAAGGCCAGCGTATCGTCTCCATCCTGCTGCTGGAAGACTTGGCCATCGTGCCGCTGCTGGCGCTCGTCGCCTTGCTGGCGCCGGCGGGCGGCGCCGAGCACGGCGATCCCTGGACGCAGTCCGCGATTGCGGTGGGATGCATCCTTGCCCTGCTGGCGGCGGGCCGCTGGCTGCTGAATCCGCTGTTCCGGCTATTGGCGGCGGCCCATGCGCGTGAAGTCATGACGGCTGCTGCCTTGCTGGTCGTGCTGGGGGCGGCGCTCTTGATGGAACTGGGCGGCCTGTCGATGGCGATGGGCGCGTTCCTGGCTGGCGTGCTGTTGTCCGAATCCACGTTCCGCCACCAATTGGAGGCCGAGGTCGAACCCTTCCGCGGGATCTTGCTGGGTCTGTTCTTCCTGGGCGTGGGCATGTCGCTCGACCTGTCCGCCGTGGCCCGGGAATGGCCGTTGATCCTGGCGGCCGTGCTGGTGTTCATGCTGGTGAAGTCGGTGGGCGTGTACGTGGTGGCGCGGCTGCTGCGTGCCGCCCACGCCGAAGCCATGACCCGCACCGCGCTGCTTGCCCAGGGCGGCGAGTTCGCCTTCGTGCTCTACGGCGCGGCGGCCGCGGCGGGCATCTTCGACGCCCATACCGGTGCGGTGCTGACGGCCGTTGTCATCATTTCCATGGCGCTGACGCCGCTGTGCGTGCTGGCGCTGCGTTGGTTGCTGCCCAAGCCCGCCCCCTCCATGGACGACGTGGATGTCGCCAAGGATCTGGACGGCTGCGCCTTGATCGTCGGTTTCGGCCGGTTCGGCCAGATCGTCACGCAAGCGATGCTGGCCCGCGACCTGAAGGTATCCATCCTGGATACCGACACCGACGCGATCCGGGCGGCAGCCAAGTGGGGGGTCAAGGTCTATTACGGGGACGGAACCAGAATCGACATGCTGCGCACGGCCGGCGCCGAACACGCGTGCGCCATTCTGATCTGCATCGACAATCCCCAGGCCGTCAATCACATGGTCAAGCTGATCAAATCCGAATTCCCGCTGGTGCGGGTGGTGGTGCGCGCCTACGACCGGATCCATTCCCTGGCGCTGGCCAAGGAGGGGGTCGACTACCAGGTTCGCGAAACCCTGGAATCCGCCCTGGTGTTCGGCGAAGCCGCGCTGCGCGTCATCGGCGTTCCGGCCGACGAGGCCGCCGAGGTGGTAGAAGACGTCCGCCGGCGCGACACCGAGCGTTTCGATCTTGAAGTGGCCGGCGGGCTGTTCGCCGGCCGTTCGCTGCTATACGGCAACATGACGGGCCCGGCGGACGGCAAGAACGACAAGCCAGACCGCGAAACCGCCGAAGCTGCCGCTAACCCATTGGCATGACAGACTTATTTCGCGCGCTCTATTTCCGCATCTTTGCATTACTTTACGTATCATTTCACGCGCAAACCCGAAAGACTGGGGTAGTCTCATTTTCAATGACTCTTCACTGATGAAGAGCATTTGCCAGGGGGCTGCCATGCTGCAATCGGATCGTAGTTTCACGACGCCGCACGCTGTAGGTGTTGAGCTTGCCCGGCGCCAGGCCTTGGCCTTGCAGTGCGGGTTCTCGGCTGGCGCCATGCGCCAGCTGATGTCGTTCACCGGCGGGGCTGGCCCTGCCTGGGCGATCAACGCGCAACGCGAGACCGACAAGGTACGGGGCGTCCGCGCCTTCCCCTTCCGCATCGCCGCCACGGCGGTGTCGTAAGGGCAGCTCCGGGCGCGGGGCGTCCGGAGTTCAGGCTTGCGCCATTGCTGTGCGGCGTTTGCCGGCCGATTTCGCCAGGTAAAGCGCCCGGTCCGCCGCATGCAGGACGGCCGCCCTGTCGGCGCCGTGGCGGGGAATCAGCGCAATACCGACGCTGCCGCCAATGGAAATCGGATTTTCCTGTTCCAGATCATAGGGTTGCGAGACGGATTGCACGATCCGGTCGCCAATCGCCTGCGCCTCGCTGTCGGAGCCTTGGCGGATCAGCAGCACGAATTCATCGCCGCCGATACGCGCGGCCACGGCCCCGTCAGGCATCAACGCCGACAGGCGTTCCGAGACCTGCTTGAGCAGGGCGTCGCCCGCCGCGTGCCCATAGGTGTCGTTCACCGCCTTGAATCCGTCCAGATCCAGATACAGCACGGCGAAATCCCCGTGGCCCGAACGGGCGGTGGCCACGGCCTGGTCCAATGCCTGGAACAGCCCGTGGCGGTTCAGCAGGCCGGTCAGGGAATCCTGGCGCGCATGCCGGTCGTTCTCGCGTTCTGCCAGCATCGTCGACACCAGCATCCCATTCAGCCGGTATGACGCCATCGACATGGACGTCATGTAAAGCGGCACCTGCACCAGCACCAACCAGAAAATCGGCTCTTGGATGAACAGGGCGCCCATCGCGCAGGGGCCGACGCTCAGCGCTACCATGACCGCCGACATCCGCGGCGCGCCGAAATTGCGTACGCAAATGCCGCCCACCATCGACGCGGCGGACAGGCAGGCCACGGTCGCCGCGATCCAGTCGCCGCTGATCAAGCTGATGAACGTGCCGTAGCCCACGCTCGACGCCCACAGCAGGGCCAGCACCACATACAGATCGGTGGGCGTGGGCAGCTGTGCGGAAGCCGCCTTGCGGGCAGTGGTCAGCACCCTGATCCGCGACAGGCAGACCAGCAACTCCAGCGCGAGCCACAGCAAGAATGCCGGCTCGGGGTGGCGAAAGGTGATCAGGGCGGCCACCAGCAAGGTGTTGATGATGCCGCCAAAGAAGATGGGCAGTGATCCGAACAGCCCGCCGATCAGCGCCACGCGGATTTCCGCCGGCACATCCCCTCCGGGATTGACCAGCCATTGGGTGACCTGCCAGCGGGGCAGGCTGTAAATGCGATCGTTGTGGTTCATAGGTGCGACATCGTAGCTGGGCGGCGCGGGCGATGCACGGAGTTGTGCGCTGCCGTGCCGCCCACGATCTTGCGCGGGGCGCAGGGTAGCGGCATTATCTTCCCGGATACGGCGCCATAGGCGTCAACCACGACATCCCGACCGCCATCGTGAAGGAGCGCCGCATTGAAGTCCCGTGGATTTTTGCATCGCACCCTGTATGCGCTGGCCGGGCTGGTCGCGATCGGCATCTGTGCGGCCGCGGTGGCATTGCTGTGGATCGACAGGCGCCTGACCTGGGAATCCGCCTATACGGCAGGGCATAACCTGACCGGCGTGCTGGCGGCCGACATCAGCCGCACGCTGCACGTGTACGACCTGTCGCTGCAAGGGGTGGTCGAACGCCTGCGCGAACCCGGCATCGAACTCGTCAAAGGCGAAGCGCTGCATCGGTTCCTGTTCGACCGTTCGTCCTCGGCGGAATACCTGGGCGCCATCGGCGTGCTCGACGAAAACGGCAACGTGCGCTACGCCTCGGTCGACATCAGCCCCTCCGAACGGAATTTCTCCGATTGGGACTACTTCCAGGTCCATCGCGACGCCGACGACGTCGGCATGTATGTCAGTCGTCCGTATCGCAGTCCCTTGCGCGGCGGAGACGAGAGCATCGCCATCAGCCGGCGGATTTCCCGTCCGGACGGCAGTTTCGCGGGCGTCGTCGTCGGTTCGCTGCGGCTGGCGTACTTCCGCGACCGTTTTGGCACGCTGTCGATCGGCGAACGCGACGCGATCACCGTGTTCCGCAACGACGGCGTGGTGCTCGTCCGCAATCCCTACTCGGCGTCGGACATGGGCCGCGAATTCGATTTCCCGCAGGATTTCCAGCAATTCCTGGTCCGCCGCGAGGGCGCGTTCGTCGGCACGTTGTCGCCGGACGGCGTCAAGCGCTTGCACACGTTCCAGAAGATCGACAACACGCCGCTGGTCATCAACGTGGCGCTGGCGGTGGACGACATCCTGGAACCCTGGGTCCGGCGCGCCGCGCTGGTCGTTCCGGTCACGCTGGCGTTGTTCCTGTCGGTCATGGCGCAGATCGTGCTGTTCCGGCGCGAGATGCGCTTAAGGCGCGCTTTCGAGACACAGCTCGAAATACAGGCGCAGACCGACGGCCTGACCGGCATCCCCAACCGCCGCACGTTCGATGAAGCGCTGGCGCGCGAATGGCAGGCTGCGCGGCGCGACGGCCAACCGCTGTCGCTGCTGTTCCTGGATGCCGACCGCTTCAAGCTCTATAACGATCGCTATGGCCATCAGGAAGGCGACGAATTGCTCAAGCGGATCGCGTCCACGCTAAAGAAAAAAGCCCGCCGTCCGCGCGATCTGGCGGCGCGCTACGGGGGCGAAGAGTTCGTGGTGTTGCTGCCGAACACCAGCCGGCAACGTGCGATGGGCATCGCGGAGACGATCCGGCGCGCGATCGCGGAACTGCGCGTGTTGCACCAGGACAATGACGGCGGCTGGGTCACCGTCAGCATCGGCGTCGCCACCGCCGAACCCAAGGCGGACGACGAGGCATCCGCCTTGGTGGAAGCCGCCGATGCGGCGGTCTACCAGGCCAAGAAATCCGGCCGGAACCAGGTGGCCACGATCTGATCGTCCGCGGCGTGGCCGGCCGCCAATCAACGGCCCAGCATGACGGCTTGCATGCGCGTGTTGGCCTGTTGCAGGTTCTTTGCCTGCGCATTCAGGTCTTGCAGCAGCTGATTCAGCTCGGCTTGCACGGCCGGATCCTGCACCTTGACCACGGGGCCGGAGATCTCGATCTGCGCTTTATGCGCATCGACGTAATCGGCGATCTTCAAGCTGCTGTCGAACGTGGCGTTCAGCTGCGGCAACACATCGCGGAACGTATCGGCCGGCAGGCTCACGGTCTTGTCGTAGGCCTTGTCGTACACGGCCTTCAGGTCATCAGGCTGCTTCAACTGCGCACGGGCGGCATCGGCTTTCGATTTCTGTTCCTTCAAGGCCGCGCCCATTTCGTTGATGGACGTCTGCACGTTTTTCAGGTCATCGCGGCGTGTCAGGATATCGTTCAGCGAACGCACGGCGCCCTTCTGCATGATGCCCGACAGCGGCTTGACCGATGCGTCCATGCTGGAATTGAAGTCGGTGATCACGGCGTAGTGCGCCGCGTAATCGCCAAAGGACTTCTTCTCTTCATCCGTCAGCGTGGGGACGCGCACGCCGGGTTTGTCGACGATGCGGGTTTGCAGGAACTGCGTGAATGCCGCGCGCTGTTCAGGCTCCTTGTCGCCGCAGGCCGCCAGTACCAGCGGCAACGCCGCGACCAGCACCAGGAACGGACGGAATAGGGACTTCATTGCATTGACCTCCGAAAGCATAAGAAAAAAGCGCCAGGCGGGGCTATACCCCGCAAAGCGCCCGCAGCTTATCGGCTGCCCTTTCTCGCCGCCATCGGTTTCAAACTTCATTTCAATCGAATTGTTAAGACACACAATCCATACAGATCGCGTTGAAAAGAAATCGTCAACCTGTTAGTGCGCGAGATAAGCAGTGCGCTCCTGCGGTCTATGCGACCAGTTGATGCGCCAATATCCCCAGAACAAATCCGCCAATGATGCAGCCCGCCGCGATAAGGCACAGAAAGATCGCCGCCAGCAGAATGAACGGCGACCGCGCTTTCGTCACCTGCAGGGAATAGTCGGCGGGGGCGGCCGTCGTCCGGATCGGCAGCAGCGTCGACAGCGCCAGTTCAATCCTGGATACGCTTGCGCCTTTCGCCAAGGAGATCCTGTATTGGCCGGCGGGAGCGAAGAACGTGAACAGCTCCATCCGGCCCGTAAGTCCGTTGTTGACTGTGGGCCGCAACAGAGAGGCGCGCAGCGCCAAAGGCCTGTCCGACTGGTCGGATCGGATTTCGGGACGGAATTCGCCGACGGGCGTCCTCTTGAACAGCGGCGCCTTTTGCCAGATGGAATAGGTGCCCGTTCTGGCAATCGAAAACGGCGCCTCTTTTTGAGTATGAGGCACTTCAACGATGACCTTTTCCGCGAAGGCGCCGGAGATCAAGCGTATGGCCAAGACGAGCAGCGGGATGCCCGCCAGGCTCAAGCCGAACAGCAGGATTCGGGCTAGCGTCAGATCCATTTATCGGGTGACGGGCGGGCAGTGAAGGTCAGACCAGGATGATGTCGTACTTTTCTTGCGAGTACGTGCTCTCCACTTCCAGCGATACGCGCTTGCCCACGAAGTCGCCCAGCATCGCCAGGTGTTGGCTTTCTTCTTCCAGGAACAGGTCCACCACGTCTTGCGAGGCAAGAATGCGGAATTCCTTGGGGTTGAACTGGCGTGCTTCGCGCAGGATCTCGCGCAGGATCTCATAGCAGACCGTGCGCGGCGTGCGCACATTGCCGCGCGACTCGCACATGGGGCAGGGCTCGCACAGCTGATGCGCCAGCGAATCGCGCGTGCGCTTGCGAGTCATCTCCACCAGGCCCAATTGCGTGAACCCGTTGACGGTCATGCGCGTGCGGTCGCGCGACAGGGCCTTTTTGAGTTCGGCCAGAACCGTATCGCGATGCTCCTGTTCTTCCATGTCGATGAAGTCCAGGATGACGATGCCGCCCAGGTTGCGCAGCCGAAGCTGGCGGGCAATGGCCTGCGCCGCTTCCAGGTTCGTCTTGAAGATGGTGTCGTCGAAATTGCGTCCGCCGACGAAGCCACCGGTATTGACGTCCACCGTCGTCAGCGCTTCGGTCTGGTCGATGATCAGGTATCCGCCGGATTTCAGGTCCACGCGGCGCGATAGCGCGCGCGCGATCTCGTCATCCACGTTGGCGGTATCGAACAGCGGCCGTTCGCCGCTGTAGTGCTGGATGCGGTCTACCACCGACGGCGTGTAAATGCGCGCCCATTCCAGCATGGCCGCGCTGGTGGTGCGCGAATCCACCAGAATGGTGCCCGTGCCCGGACCCACCATGTCGCGCAGCACGCGTTGCGCCAGCGTCAGGTCCTGGTGAAGCAGGGCGGGGGCGGGCTGTGTGCGGGCCGCGGCCTGAACGCTGGCCCAAAGCTTGCGCAGATACTCCAGGTCAGCCGTGAGTTCCTCGTCGTTGGCTCCCTCGGCCTGGGTGCGGACGATGAATCCGCCTTTTTCCTCGGCGGGCATCAACGCCTGCACGCGTTCCCGCAGTTGGATGCGCTCGGACTCGGAATCGATCTTCTGCGAAATACCGATGTGCGGGTCATGCGGCAGATACACCAGCATCCGCCCGGCCATGCTGATCTGGGTCGACAGGCGCGCGCCCTTGGTGCCCAAGGGGTCCTTGACCACCTGGACCATGATGGTCTGTCCCTCAAACAGCAGCTTTTCGATGGGCGTCGGCGTCAGACCCTGGCTGCGTTCACCCCGGTTCTCGCGCAGGTCGGCGATATGGATGAAGGCCGCGCGCTCCAGCCCGATATCGATAAAAGCGCTTTGCATGCCGGGCAGCACGCGAACCACCCGTCCCAGATAGATATTGCCGACATGGCCCCGCTGGATGCTGCGTTCCACGTGCAGCTCCTGTACGGACCCCAATTCCACCAGCGCGACGCGGGTTTCAAAGGGGGTGACGTTGATCAGGATGTCTTCGCTCAGGGCGATGGCTGGGGGCATAGCGTGTTCGTCTCCAATTAGGTACGGCGTACAGGCGAATAGTAAACGTACCCCAAGGAGAGGCAAGCCGGGCAGGGCAACTATATATAGAGAGGTTGGCAAATCCTGGCCGCTATATATAGAGGGAGGCAGATGCAGGCAGCCGCCGGCCCGATGCACTGGGAATTTTCTTGCTTCCCGCGCATGACAGCGCCAAAACTTGTGCTATAGTCTCGCTCCTTCGCA
>CAUSDE010000076.1:0-26403 GCA_963530045.1 uncultured Achromobacter sp. | reverse complement strand
CCCTTGCGGATCTCGTAGGACTCCAGCCTGACGGGGAACCGGAACTCCAACACTTCGGGATCCGTCAGGCGCGAATTGGTCATGTGCGCCTGCACCACGGACGTGCCCGCGAAGCCCTCGTCATGCGGACCCGCGGCATCGATGCGCACCGGACCTGCGCCCGTACCGCCCGAGATGGTCTCGTAGTACTGGTGGCGGGCATTGCCGAACGTGAAGTTGTTCATCGTGCCCTGGCTGGCCGCCAGCACTCCCAGCGCGCCGTACAGCGCGTTGACGATGCACATGGACGTCTCGACGTTGCCCGCCACCACCGACGCGGGCGGATTCGGACGCAGCATCGAGCCTTCCGGCACGATGATGGACAGCGGCACGAGGCAGCCGTCGTTCAGCGGAATGTCGTCGTTGACCATGGTGCGGAACACGTACAGCACGGCCGCCACGGCGATCGCTCCGGGCGCATTGAAGTTGTTGTCCAACTGCGCCGACGTGCCGGTGAAATCCACCACGGCGCTGCGCGCTTCGGTATCCACCTTGACCGCCACGCGGATGACCGCGCCGTTGTCCAGCGGATACTCGTAGCTGCCGTCCTTCAGGACCGAAATCACGCGGCGGACCGCCTCTTCGGCGTTGTCCTGCACGTGGCCCATGTAGGCGCGCACGACGTCCAGCCCGAAGTGATCGCACATGCGCAGCAGTTCCTGCACGCCCTTTTCATTGGCGGCGATCTGCGCGTGCATGTCGGCGATGTTCTGATCCGGATTGCGCGCGGGCCAGCGGCCCGAGCCCAGGATGTCGCGGGCGGCCTGTTCGCGGAATTCCCCGTTCTTCACCAACTGGAAGTTGGTGAACAGCACGCCTTCGTCTTCCACCGTCTTGGAATCCGGCGGCATCGACCCGGGCGTCGTGCCGCCGATATCGGCGTGGTGCCCGCGTGACCCGACATAGAACAGGATTTGGCGCCCGTCATGGTCGAACACCGGGGTGATCACGGTGACGTCCGGCAAGTGCGTGCCGCCATGGTAAGGATCGTTCACGACATAGGCGTCGCCCGGCATCATGCGCCCGGCGTTCGCATTCATGACCGTGCGCACGGATTCGCCCATCGACCCCAGGTGCACCGGCATGTGGGGCGCATTGGCGATCAGGCGCGCCTGTGCATCGAAAATGGCGCAGGAGAAATCCAGCCGTTCCTTGATATTGACCGAATAGGCCGTGTTCTGCAGCCGATAGCCCATCTGCTCGGCGATCGACATGAACAGGTTGTTGAACACCTCCAACATGACCGGGTCGGCCTGCGTGCCGACCACACGGCGTTCCTTGCGGACTTCGACGCGCCGGATCACGAAATGGTCCTGCAGGGTCAGCTCGGCCTGCCAGCCGGGTTCGACCACGGTGGTCTGGTTGGGCTCGGAGATGATGGCGGGGCCCGCCACCACGTCGCCGCCTGCCATGTCTTCGCGCACGTACAAGGGCGTGTCGCGCCAAGCGCCGGCGCTGTACATGCCGACCACGCGACGCGGGGCCAGCGCGCCTTCGCGCGTGCGCGACACCGGCGCTTCGCCGACGCGCTCGCCCCCACCCGTGGCTTCCACCGAGATGGTTTCCACCACCAGTTCGCGATTGGGCATCAGGAAGGAATAGCGTTGGCGATAGGCCGCTTCGAAGTCGCTGCGCGCCTGCTCCAGGTCCGAGAACGCGACTTCCAGCGCAGTGTCGGTGCCGCGGTACTTCAGATGCAGCCGGCGCTGGACGCTGATGTCGCCCTCAGGCACGTGCTGACGGCGAAGTTCGCCCACGGCTTGCCCGGCCAGCTCGTCCAATTCGTCTTGCAGCTGGCCCATCAGGCCCGCTTCCAGCACCTTTTCAACGGTCTTCTGACGCATGTCGGTCTGGTCGGCCAGCCCCATGCCGTAGGCCGACAGCACGCCGCCCAGCGGGTGTGCGAACACCGTGGTCATACCCAGGGCATCGGCCACCAGGCAGGCATGCTGGCCGCCCGCGCCGCCGAACACGGTCAGCGCGTATTCCGTCACGTCGTGGCCGCGCTGCACCGAAATGCGCTTGATGGCTTCGGCCATATTGCCCACGGCGATCTCGAGAAAGCCCTCGGCCAATTGCTCGGGCGACATCTCGCGGCCGGTCGCGGCGCGCACCTCGTCGGACATGGCCGTGAAGCGCGCGACGACGGCATCGCGGTCCAGCGCTTCATTGGCCTCGGGGCCGAATACTTTCGGAAAGAAGTCCGGCTGGATCTTGCCCACCAGCACGTTGCAGTCAGTCACGGCCAGCGGGCCGCCGCGGCGATAGCAGGCGGGTCCGGGATTGGCGCCCGCGGAATCGGGGCCCACGCGCAAACGCGCGCCGTCGAAATGCAGGATCGACCCGCCGCCCGCCGCCACCGTGTGGATGCTCATCATGGGCGCGCGCATGCGCACGCCCGCCACCTGCGTTTCGAACTCGCGCTCGAACTCGCCCGCGTAATGGGACACGTCGGTCGAGGTGCCGCCCATGTCGAAGCCGATCACCTTCGGGAAGCCGGCGATTTCGCTGGTGCGCACCATGCCGACGATCCCGCCGGCCGGGCCGGACAGGATCGCGTCCTTGCCGCGGAAGCGGTGCGCGTCGGTCAGGCCGCCGCTGGATTGCATGAACATGAGGCGGATGCCCGGCAGTTCGCCGGCAACCTGGTCCACGTAGCGTTTCAGGATGGGAGACAGGTAAGCGTCCACCACCGTGGTGTCGCCGCGCGAGACGAACTTGATCAGCGGGCTGACCTCATGCGAAGCCGAAACCTGCGTGAACCCGATTTCGCGGGCGATGCGGGCGGCGCGCTGTTCGTGCGCGGTGGCGTGCCAGGCGTGCATGAACACGATCGCGACTGCGCGGATGCCGCTGTCATAGGCCGCTTGCATGTGTTGGCGCAGGCCGGCCTCGTCCAGGTCGCGGATGACCTCGCCGTCGGCCGCCACGCGTTCGTCGGCTTCAACGACGGACTCGTACAGCATTTCCGGCAGCATGACGTTGCGGTCGAACAGCCGCGGCCGGTTCTGGTATGCGATGCGCAGGCCGTCGCGAAAGCCCCGGGTCGTGACCAGCAAGGTGCGTTCGCCCTTGCGTTCCAGCAAGGCGTTGGTCGCGACAGTGGTGCCCATCTTCACGCATTCGACCTGCTCGACCGGCACGGGCTGCCCGGGCGCCACGCCCAGCAGCTTGCGGATGCCGGCGACGGCGGCGTCGCGGTACTGCTCGGGGTTCTCCGACAGCATCTTCGCGGTGGTGGTGGTGCCATCGGGGCGGCGGGCCACGATGTCGGTAAAGGTGCCCCCACGATCAATCCAGAATTGCCACTTCTTCATACATGTCCTTGAAAACGAACGGCCGCGGCGCGCATCGCCGCGGTCGGATTGCAGGAGACGGGGCCGAGCCCGAACGGGTATCAGAGAGAGGTTGCCGCGCGGGCCGCCTGGTCGTACAGGCCGGACAGCGCGCGCAAGGTGTGGGCCAATTGCCGGCTGAATTCCAGCCCGCCTCCGCCCGGCCCGTCCAGGCCGGCGGTGAGGCATTGTTCGCGGATCTCGCCGTAGCGCTTGAGGATGGCCGCGCCCTGGGGCGTGACGCTGTAGAAGACTTCCTTGCTGCTGCGCTCGCCTCGGACCACGCCCAGGCGATCGAGCTTCTTCAACGCGTAGCTGACGATGTGCGTGTCTTCGACGTTGAGCGTGAAGCAGATGTCGGCCAGCTTCTTGGGACGCTGCCGGTGGTAGACGTGATGGAAGACCATGACGTCGGTCGGCGTCAGCTCGGGCAGGCCGGCCGCGGCCATGCAGCGCACCGTCCAGCGGTCGAAGGCATGGCTGGCGATCATCAGGCCGAATTCGACTTCGGACAGGTCAGGCGCGCTGCCGCCGGCCAAATGGGCCGACGACGCGATCAGTGAAGAGCTCATGGAAGGCCCAAGCCAAATTAACTTGAGCGAAATACTAATAATTTATGGATAGTTCATCCATAAAAAATCACCATCAGGCTGCAGGAAACCCCCGTTTCGAGGGAAATCCCCTAGCGCCTGCCAACTGGATTCCGGAAATCAGGGCGCGGACCAGCCCATGGGCAGATTGGCGCGGATCAACCACCCGGCGATCGAAATGCGGGGCGCGATGTCAGGCATGGGATCGCCCGGGCCGAACCAGCGTGCGTCCGCGATTTCGTCTTCCTGCACCCGGATATCGCCCGACACGTAGTCGGCCGTGAAAGCGACCATCAGCGAATGCGGGAACGGCCAGGGCTGGCTGCCGAAATACTGCAGGTTGCCGACCTTCAGGCCGACTTCCTCGAAGACTTCACGGTGCACGGTCTGTTCGATGCTCTCGCCCGGCTCGACGAAGCCCGCCAGCGCCGTGTAGCGCGACGTGGCGGTGGTGGTGTGGCGGGCCAGCAGGATGCTGTCGCCTTTACGGATCAACACCATCATGGCGGGTGAAATGCGCGGATAGGCCGAAAAGCCACAGGACGGGCAACGCAGGCAGAACTCGTGCGCGACGCGTTCGGCCGGCGTACCGCATACACCGCAAAACCGATGGGTGCGCGCCCATTCGGCGATCTGGTAGGCGCGGCCCGCCAGCGCCATGCGCTCGTCGTCCAGCACGCCAAACAGCGAACGCAGCTTCTTGAAGGCGTAGCCTTCGGGCGCTTCCAGGCCGGCATCGACATGGACTGTGCGGTACGGCGATTCGGGCGTGATCCACACCGGCTGCAATGCCGTGGACGGCAAGCCGATCCGTTCGCACAACGCCGTGTCCGGCAACACGCTGGACGTCTCTTCGACCAGCAATTCATCACGGCGAAAAACGAAATTCACACAGGCCTCGGCACACGTTTTCAATAGCGCCATCTTAGAAGAAAAACGTGTCGTGAATGCGTCGCCCGATGCGCTTTCGCAACGATTGAAACTTCAACGATCAACAACAGTCGCGCCTAGGATTAACCCGTAAACCTCCGTTTTTTCCGCGCGCTGTGACCGGACGGCAACATAGAATGGCACGGCTTTTCAGCAGCGCGTAAAGTTCGCCCGCTCTCTTTTTCGCAATGCCTATCGGGCACAACCCGTCTTCATCATTCGCAAAGAAGGACCACCCCATGTACAAGAAAATCTCGCTGCTGGCTGGCAGCATCATCCTGGCGTTCAGCGCGGGCGCCCAGGCGCAAACCAAGTGGGATTTGCCGAGCGCCTACCCCGCCAGCAACTTCCACGTCGAGAACCTCACGACGTTCGTCAAGGACGTGGATACGCTGTCGGAAGGCAAGCTGAAGATTCAACTGCATAACAACGCGTCCTTGTACAAGGCGCCCGAAATCAAACGCGCGGTGCAAGGCAACCAGGCGCAGATCGGTGAAATCCTTCTGACCAACTTCGCCAACGAAGACCCGATCTACGAACTGGACGGCCTGCCCTTCCTGGCCACCGGCTACGACGCGTCGTACAAGCTCTACCAGGCACAGAAGCCGTTCCTGGAAAAGAAGCTCGCCTCGCACGGCATGACCCTGTTGTACGCCGTGGCATGGCCGCCCCAGGGCATCTTCGCCAACCGCGACATCAAGCAGATCAACGACATGAAGGGCCTGAAGTGGCGTGCCTACAGTCCGGTGACGGCCAAGATCGCCGAACTGGTGGGCGCTCAACCGGTCACCGTGCAACAGGCTGAGCTTGCCCAGGCGCTGGCCACCGGCGTGATCGATTCCTACATGTCGTCGGCATCCACCGGCTACGACACCAAGACATACGAATACATCAAAAAGTTCTACGACACCCAGGCCTGGTTGCCCAAGAACGCCATCATCGTGAACAAGAAGGCGTTCGAAGCGCTGGATCCGGCCACGCAAGACGCCTTGAAGAAGGCCGGCGCGCAGGCCGAGGAGCGCGGCTGGAAGCTGTCGCAGGAAAAGAACAAGTGGTACCAGGAAGAACTGGCCAAGAACGGCATGGAAACCATCAAGCCCACGGTGGAGCTGAAGGAAGGCCTGTCCGTGATCGGTAAGCGCATGCTGGACGACTGGCTGAAGAAGGCGGGCGCCGACGGCCAAGCCATGATCGACGCCTACAAGAAGCAGTGATATCACCATGCGCCGCTTTCTAGATGGTCTTTACGGCGCGGCCGGCCTGTTGGCCGGCTTGTGCACGATCGGCGTGCTGGTGTCGGTGCTGGCGGCGATCATCGCCCGCCAGCTCAGCTTCAACATACCGGGCACCGACGCCTACGCCGGCTATTTCATGGCCGCCGCCGGATTCCTGGCCCTGGCCAGTACTTTCAAGCACGGCGAACACATCCGCGTCACGCTGCTCCTGAATGCGTTGAACCCGGCGGGCAGTCGCCGGCTGGACATCTTCGCGTTGGGCGTGGGCTGCCTGCTGGCGGCGAACTTCGCGTTCTTCAGCATCAAGCTGACCTACGACTCCTGGCAATTCAACGACATCTCCACGTCCAACGACGCCACGCCCCTGTGGATTCCGCAGATCAGCATGGCCATCGGCACGGTGCTGTTCCTGATCGCGCTTCTGGACGAACTGGTCCGACGCTCACGCGGCCTGGCCGCCGCCACTTCGCAGCAAACCCATGAATGAACTCCTCGTCATTACCTTACTGGTCGTCTCGATCTTCGTCCTGCTGGGTTGCGGGGTCTGGGTCGGCCTGACGCTGGCGGGCACCGCCTGGATCGGCATGGAGATCTTCTCCAGCCGCCCGGCCGGCGACGCCATGGCCGTCACCATCTGGGGCGCCTCGTCCAGTTGGACCCTGACCGCCCTGCCCCTGTTCTTGTGGATGGGGGAAATCCTGTTCCGCACTCGACTGTCCGAAGACCTGTTCAAGGGCCTTGCGCCCTGGCTGAACCGGTTGCCCGGCCGGCTGCTGCACACGAACGTGATCGGCTGCGCCATTTTCGCTGCCGTGTCGGGCTCGTCGGCCGCCACCTGCGCCACCGTCGGCAAGATGACCATCCCCGAACTGACCCGCCGCGGCTATCCCGAGGAAAAAATCCTGGGCACGCTGTCCGGCGCGGGCACGCTGGGGCTGCTGATCCCGCCGTCGATCATCATGATCGTGTACGGGGTCGCGGCCGACGTCTCCATCGCGAAGCTGTTCATCGCCGGCATCGTGCCGGGCATCCTGCTGGCACTGCTGTTCAGCGGCTACATCGCCTGGTGGGCGATCCGCAATCCCGGCCAGGTGCCGGCAGCGGACCCGGGCATGTCGTTCATGCGCAAGCTGTCGCAGTCGCGCCATCTGATTCCGGTGATGCTGCTGATCGGGGCCGTCCTGGGTTCGATCTACACCGGTATCGCCACGGCCACGGAAGCGGCCGCGGTGGGTGTCGTCGGCGCGCTGATCCTGTCGGCGCTGCAAGGCTCGCTGAACCGGTCCACGTTCAAGCAATCGCTGCTGGGCGCGACGCGCCTGTACTGCATGATCGCGCTGATCCTGGCGGGCGCGCAGTTCCTGACGCTGGCAATGGGCTACATCGGCCTGCCGCGCGCGCTGGCGGAGTGGATCGGCGGACTGGGCCTGTCGCAGTTCTGGCTGATCATGGCGCTGATGGTGTTCTTCATCATCCTGGGCTGCTTCCTGGACGGCATTTCAATCGTGGTCCTGACCATGGGCGTGCTGCTGCCGACGGTGCAAGCCGCCGGGATCGACCTGATCTGGTTCGGCATCTTCATCGTATTCGTGGTGGAAATGGCACAGATCACGCCGCCGGTGGGCTTCAATCTGTTCGTGCTTTCCGGCATGAGCGGACGCGAACTGCCCTACATCGCCCGCGCGTCGCTGCCGATGTTCTTCCTGATGATCCTGGCGGTGCTGCTGCTCTATGCCGTGCCCGGCATCGCGACGTGGCTGCCGCTGCACATGACGCTGTAGCCCGTCCTGGCTTGCCGAAACCCCGTTCTCTGAACGGGGTTTTTTTTGGGACAATCCGGCGATTGTTCCACGCGCCTCCGGTTTTCGAATTCTGTAAACCAGGGAAAACGCCGAAAACAAATTGGCCCTACACAACCGGTAACTTTTTTAGAATCCCCAGGCGCTTACACGTTGCACCAATGTGGCGCAGTCATACCTTTCGGGCCAATGCTCCGGACCCGCGCTTACCCAAAGCGTCGGTGCAGCGGCCCGGCGTCAGACGATCCGCCCGGCGCAACAGACCAGGCCACAAGCCCGGTGCAATCTAAAAACAGCTACACAGGAGGAGTCCTCAGTGAAACGCATCACCCTATCCCTCGCCCTCGCCGGCCTCGGCCTGGCCGCCGGCACGGCGTCGGCTGAAACCAGCGTCACCCTGTACGGTATCGCTGACGTCAGCATCCGCTACCTGAATACCAGCGCCGGCAGCGTCGGCCAGGACGGCAGCCGCGTCTCGATGGAAAACGGCGCCATCTCCAACAGCCGCTGGGGCTTGCGCGGCTCGGAAGACCTGGGCAACGGCAACCGTGCCTTCTTCCGCCTGGAAAACGGCTTCAACATGCAGAACGGCAACTCGGCCGCGTCCGGCAAGACCTTTGGCCGCCTGGCCTACGTCGGCCTTGATGGCGGCAGCATCGGCCAGTTGACCCTGGGTCTGCAGAACACGCCGATGCACGACCTGCTGGCTGACTACTTCGACCCGCTGACCATCGGCAACTACGACCAGAACGCCTGGATGCCTGCCGCCATGGGCCGCGTGCGCACCAACAACATGACCAAGTACGCCAACACCATTGGCGATCTGTCCCTGGCGTTGTCGTGGGCCAACGGCGAAAGCTGGGAAGACCACAAGGCCGGCCAGCAATACGGCGCCAGCCTGCGCTACATGGTCGGCAAGCTGGGCCTGGGCGCTGCTTACCAGCAGACCTATGACGGCGCCAACTCCGACCTGCGCCAGCGTGTCTGGAACTTGAACGCGTCCTATCAGTTCGACAGCGCCAAGATCTTCGCGGGCTACTACAACGGCCGCGACGAAACGGGCTGGGTCAACGCGGTCATGGGCGGCACCACCACCGCCTCGGGCCTGGACCGCAAGGACAACGGCTACTTCGCCGGCGTGACCTGGCAAGCCACCCCGCGCTGGGCCATCACCGGCGCCGGTTACTACGACCAGAGCAAGAACGTGGTCACGGACGGCGACAAGGGCAAGCGCTACGCGCTGGTCGCGGTGGCCGAATACTCGCTGTCCAAGCGCTCGCAAGTCTACGGCACCGTGGACTGGAACAAGGTCAGCGATGCCGCCAGCGGCGAAATCGCCGGCAAGAGCAACCAGGTCGGCGCTGCGGTGGGCTTCCGCCACATCTTCTAAGACCTGTCCGCCTCAAGGCCTGCCCCCGGGCCGCATGGAAAAGCCCATCGCTTGCGATGGGCTTTTCTTTTGCTCCCCCCTCCTACATGCCCAGGTAGGCCTTGCGGACCTCGTCGGAGGCCGCCAGTTCCGCGGCATTTCCAGACAGCGCCACGCGCCCGCTTTGCATCACATAGGCGCGCGCGGCAACCTCCAGCGCCTGCGCCATGTTCTGCTCGACCAGCAGCACCGACAAGCCGTCGTCGCGGTTCAAGGCGACAAGCGCGTCGAATACCTGTTCGACCAGCAACGGCGACAACCCCAGGCTCGGCTCATCGATCAGCAGCAGGCGCGGGCCGCTCATCAGCGCGCGTCCGATGGCCAGCATCTGGCGTTCTCCGCCGGACATGGTGCCCGCCAGTTGCTCGCGGCGCTCCCTCAGGCGGGGAAACAGGGTGTAGACCCGTTCCAGGCGTTCCCGGTAGATGCGCTCGTCGCGCACCGTATAGGCCCCCAGGCGCAGGTTCTGCTCCACCGGCTGGCGCGCGAACACGCGGGCGCCTTCGGGGATCATCGCGATACCCTGCGTCACCAGCTTGTCGGGCGGCGTGCCCGTGATCTCGCGGCCTTCGAAGACGACGCGCCCTTCCTTGGGCTTGACCGATCCGATAGTGGCCAGCAAGGTGCTGGACTTGCCCGCGCCGTTGGCGCCCAGCAAGGCCGCGATCTCGCCCTTGCGGACTTCCAGCGACACGCCCCGCACCGCCTGCACGCCGCCATAGGCCACGCTCAGGTTCTCGACTTGCAGCATCACGTCAGGCACGGTGCTTCCTCCCCAGATAGGCTTCGATCACGGCCGGGTTCCGGACGATTTCCTGCGGCGCGCCCTCGGCGATCATCTGCCCGAAATTCAGCACCAGCACCCGCTGCGCCAGGCGCATGACCACTTCCAGCACGTGCTCGACGATGATCAGCGTGACCCCGGCGGCATGGATGCCGCGCAGGATCTCGGCCAGGGCGATGGCTTCCGCCGGGTTCAGGCCCCCCGCCACTTCGTCCAGCAGCAGCATGCGCGGTTCGGTCGCCAGCGCGCGCGCCAGCTCCACCCGCTTCTGCCCCGCCACGTTCAGGTCCGCCGCCTTCACGTCGGCGCGGTCGGCCAAGCCCACCAGTTCCAGCACTCGCGCGGATTCACGGCGCGCATCCGGCAGGCGCGGATGGCGCAGCAGCGCGCCGACCATGGCGTTCTCCAACACGGTCATCTGCCCGAAGCTGCGCGGGATCTGATACGTGCGCACCAGGCCCAGCGCGGCCACCTGCTCCGGGCGCAGGCCGATCATCGACCGGCCGTTGAAGGTGACCGTGCCGGAGGTGGGTTCGTGGTGGCCGACCAGGCCGTTGAACAGCGTGCTCTTGCCAGCGCCGTTGGGGCCGATGATGGCGACGATCTCGCCCGCCTCCACCGACAGCGAAATGTCCTTGTTCGCGACCAGGCCGCCAAAGCGCTTGGTCAGGTTGTTAACGTCCAGCAGAGCCACGGCGCCTCCTCAATGTCACCAGACCACCCGGCAAGAACATCGTGACGAGCAGGATGGCCAGACCGAAGATCAGCAGGTCCAGGCCCAGGCCCGAACTGCCCCACAGCACCCGCGTGCCTTCCGACAGCGGCAACAGCACCGCCGCCCCCAGCCAGGGGCCGATCAAAGTGCCCACGCCGCCCAGGATGGTCACCAGCACTACCTGCACCGACATCGTCAGGCTGAACATGGACTCCGGGTCGATGAAGCCCACGTACATGGCGAAAAAGCCGCCCCACACGCCGGTCATTCCAGCCGACAGCACGAAGGCCAGCATCTTGTAGCGGTCGGCAGGCACGCCCAGGCTGCGCGAAGCGGCCTCGTCGCCGTTGATGGCCCGCCAGTAGAAGCCCGCTTTGGAATGCACCAGGAAATACGTGGCGCAGAACGTCAGGAAGGCCAAGCCCACGGCGATCCAGTAGTACGGCACCTTGCTGCGGAACAGCAGCATCCAGGCGGCGTCGCCGATCGGCGCCTCCAGCCCGACCGCGCCCCCCGCCCATTCCCAATTGATCAGCAGCAGCAAGCCGATCTGCAGCAGCGCGATCGTGGCCATCGCGAAGTAATGGCCCGACAGGCGCAGCGTGGGTCCGCCCACCAGCCAGGCCAGCGCCGCGCTGATCACGCCGCCCAGCGGGATGCCAAGCAAGGGCGTCAGCTTCAGGTGGTGCAGCAGCAGCAAGGTGGTGTAGCCGCCCACCCCCACGAAGACGCTGTGCCCGAACGAAATGCGGCCCAGGAAGCCGCCGACCAGGTTCCAGCAGGCGCCCAGCGCCCCGAACATGATCGCCAGCAACAGCACTTGCAGGGTGAAGGAATCCGTCACCACCAGCGGCACCGCGGCCATCACGGCGGTGGCCGCAAGCGCTACGGCGATCGGCCATTTCGGCACGCCCGAAGACGTGGAATCGATTTTCTGTGTCGTCATGTCACCACCGCCCGAACAGGCCGCGCGGCCGGTACCAGAGAACCAGGATGAACAGGATAAAGACGCTGACCGTCTTCAAGGCCGGCGCGACGAAGTAGCCCGTCATGGCCTCGATGATGCCGATCAGGATCCCCGCGATGAAGGCGCCCGGCAGGGAGCCGAAGCCGCCCATGCACACCGCCACGAACGCCAGCAGTCCGAAGACCGTGCCGACGGATGGAAACACATAGAAGAACGTGGTCAGCAAGGCGCCGGCCAGGCCCACGGCCGCGCTGCCCAGCATCCAGACCTGCGCATTGACCCGGTCCGGCGAAATGCCGACCAGGGCCGCCACCTGCCGGTCTTCGGCCACCGCCTGCAGGGCATGCCCCCATCGCGTGCGGTACACCAGCACAAACAGCGCCACCACGACGACCAGCGCGATCAGGCCCGTCACCACTTGCGGACGGCCCAGTGAAATGCCCGCCACCGTCACGCTGCCGGACACCAGCGTGTCGGGCAGGCTGCGGTAGTCGGGGGAAAAGGCGATGAAGGCGAGCTGGCGCAGCACCAGCCCTAGGCCGAAGGTAGCCAGAATGACTGCCATCGGCGGCCCTTTCTGCAAGCGCCTGATGATCAGCGCATAGGTCAGGAAACCGACGAAAGCCAGCACGATGGCCACCAGCGGCGCGGACATCGTGGGGTCGATGTGACCCAGGGTATAGAGCCAATAGGCGGCATACATGCCCAACATCAGGAATTCGCCGTGCGCGAAATTGATGACGTCGGTGATGCCCCAGATCAGCGCCAGCCCCACCGCCACCGCGGCATAGATCAGGCCGTTGAACAGGCCTGCCGAGAGAGCTTCAAACATGGAGGGCTCCTGTGGCGGACCCCCGCGGCCCGCCACGCAAGACAGTGGTTTACTTCCAGGAGAACGGCAGCGTGGGCAGGGTCTTGTCCGTGCGGTATTTTTCCGGCCATACCGTCTGGTAGGACGAGCCCTTGAGCTCCAGGATCAAGCCCGAACCCTTGGTGTTCTGGCCCTTGGCATCGAACTGCACGCCGGCCCAGGGCATCGCGACCTGCGCTTCGCCCAGGTCCGTCGCGGCCAGCGCCTTGCGGATGGCCTCCGGGTCCGTCGAGCCGGCGCGGTTGATGGCGTCGGCCAGCACCAGCACGCCCTGCATCGAACGTGCGTTGTTGCCGTTCAGGTCCTTGCCCGTCTTGGCCTTGTACATGTCGTTGATCTTCTTCAGCCCCGCCTTGGCCGCGGCCACGTCGTTGCCCCACACGTCACGCGTCAGTACGCCCTGCACCTGCGGGCCCACTTCCTGCACGAAGCGCGAATCGATAAAGCCGGCATCGTTGGCCAGCAGTACCGGCGGCGCATACTTGCTTTCGCGCATCGTGCGCACGAACAGCATGGCATCGGACGTGTAGCTGGCGAAGATCGCCACGTCGGCTTTCGCGGCCGCCAGTTTCTGGACTTCGGCCGTCACCGAGGCCGAGCCCGCGCTGTACGCGATGTTGGCCACGAGTTCCCGCTTGTACTGCTTGGCGAACTTCTCGACGGCCTTGTACGTGTTCACGCCGAAGTCGGTGTTCTCGTATACGACCGCGATCTTGGCGGTGGGCACCGCCTTGATGCCGTCCAGGAACTGCATCATGTTTTCAACGAACGTATCGTCGTTGGGCGAAGTGCGGAAAAACCACTTGTAGCCGCGCTCGGTCAGGTCCGGGCTGCTGGACTCGCCGTTGACGTAGGGAATGCCGCGCTGCTCGGCGATGCGGCTGGCCGTCTTGGTGACGGCGGACTGGTAGGCGCCCGTCAAGGCCACCACCTTTTCCTGGTCGATCAGGCGCTGCGCGTCGGCCAGGCCGACTTCGGGCTTGCCTTGCGAATCCCCGAACACCACTTCGATCTTGGCGCCGCCCAGCGCGGGCAGGCCGCTGCTGGCCGCGAGCGGAATCCCTTCCAGCTCGGGGTGCGGATTATTGACGATATCGACGGCCAGTTCGACCGCCGCCTTGATCTCGGCGCCCGTGGACGCCAAGGCGCCGGACAAGGGGTAGATCGCCCCGATACGCACCGTCTTCTGCTGCGCCTGGGCAGGCACGGCGCACAGCAGCGCCAGACTTGCGGCGACACCCGCAATGAGCTTCATCTTCATTACTAGACTCCTGGAATGAACCAACTTGGAAAGCAATGCGCCGGGCGCCAGCCCCGGCCTGGAACGAACGGACTCGCGGCAGCCCGCCGTCCTGCGGCAAACCGCAAGACACCGGGTAGTGAACTGTTGTCGCCTTTTCCCCTTGTCCTTTAATGGATCGTTTTGGTGGCACAACTGCTACGGCTGAAAACTACCGTCTGGGTGGTTCTAACTGCTTCGTGCTGACAAATGGCTGATTAGTAGGGTCGGATCCCATCTCGCGGTGCTTGCGCAACCGTCAAAGAATCGCCATCCGGCTGTTGATCAGATCCGTGACCAGCATGTGGCCCGGCGCGTGCGTAATGCAGAATTCCGGGCGCACGGCGGCCACGACTGACTGCGGCGTTACCCCGCAGGCCCAGAATACGGGCAACTCGCCCTCGCGTATCTCAACCGCATCACCGTAATCCGGCTGGTTGATGTCGGCAATCCCGATTAATGCGGGGTCGCCGATATGGACGGGCGCGCCGTGCACGGAAGGAAAGCGCGACGTGACCTGGATCGCGCGGATGGCGTCGGCCGCCTTCAAAGGCCGCATCGACACGACCAACGGACCACCGAATACGCCGGCGGCGTGCGTCGGCACATTGGTGCGGTACATGGGCACGTTGCAGCCCTGTTCGATATGGCGCACCGGCAGGCCGTTGTCCAGCATCGCTTCTTCGAAGGAAAACGAGCAACCGATCAGGAATGAGACGAGGTCGTCGCGCCAGATGTCGCGGACATCCGTGGGTTCGGCGACCAGTTCCCCGTCTTTCCAGACCCGGTAGCGCGGAATGTCGCTGCGGATGTCGATGTCGTGGCCCAACGCCGGCAGCGCGGGGTCGCCCGGTTCAGACATGGCCAGCAATGGGCAGGGTTTGGGGTTGCGTTGGCAAAAATGGAGGAAGTCGGCCGCCAGCGCGCGCGGCAGGATGGCCAGATTGGCCTGCACGTGCCCAGGCGCAAGATTCGCCGTCGGCCCTGTCAACTTGCCGCTGCGGGCGTCCAGGCGCGCCTGCCGCGCCAACGCGATACTGTCCCGCCCTGCCATGCCCTGTGCCATGCCCTTCCCCTGGATGTGTAATGGATAGGGAGGATTGCACCGGAAGTACAAGCGATCGTCTAATCACATGTTGCGATAGACCCCGATCAACATTCCTTATCAGGGTTTTGCCGGATGGCGCAGCGCGTCTTCACGCGCAATCTGCTGCGCGGCTTCGGCCACCACGCGGGGAATCTGGCTGTCGGGCCCTTGCATCCAGCAGGCCGTGTAATGCAAAGGCGGCAAGGCAGGCGCCTTCACTTCAAGGATGCGCAATTCGCCCTGCGCGAGTTCCTTGCGCAAGATGACCGGCGCGATGACCGCCGTGCCGATGCCGTCCTGCGCCATGCGCACGATGACGCTGAGCGCGGAGCTTCCGTACATGCGCGGCGACTCCACGCCGGCCTGCAGCATCAACTGCCGGACCGAGCGGTGCGGGTCGGTGGTGGACGAATAGGTGATGACCGGCCACTCCGCCAGCCGCTTCAGGCTGATCGGCTGCCGCCCGACCTTCAGCTTCGGACTGGCCACCCAGCTTAGCGGGTAATTGCACAGGTACAGGTTTTCCACGCGAGGTTCTTCCATCGGTCCCAGCAGAAACGCCAGGTCGATCTGGCGCGCGGCCAGCTGCGATTTCAGCATAGTGGTCGTATCGACCTGGATCTCGACCATCAGGGCCGGATAGCTGTCGTGCAGATACTCCATCAGCGTCGGCAGCCAGGTATGGACGATCGTCTCGGAGACGCCCAGCCTGAGCGTGCCGCTCATGATGCTCTTGGCGGCCGCGGCTTCCTGCATGTCGCGCCGCAGCTGCAGCATGCGCTCGGCGTGGGATAGCAATTCGCGCCCCTTGCCCGTCAGCTTGATGCCGCGGGCGTCGCGGTCGAACAGGCGAATGCCCAGGTCCGATTCCAGCGACGCGATGCGCTGCGAAATCGCCGGCTGCGTCGCATTCAGCTTTTCAGCGGCAGCGCGGAACCCGCCCAAGGTGGCGACCCAGAAGAATGTCTCGATATTGCGCAGATCGATCATGAGCCCGGCGTCCCGCGTCTGCCCACAACGTGAGCAATCCCAATCGTCATCTTAGCCGCGGACGGGCTGCGGCGCGGATCCCGCGCCGCCTGGCCCGCCTTTGGCACGGCCTGCGCTCAGCGCCCGGCCAGCAGCTCTTCGACCGACAGGCCGATGGCCAGGATGCGCCGGTCGGCGCCATTGCTGCCCGCGATCATCAGGCCCACCGGCGCCGTGCCCGCCGCGTGGCACGGCAGCGACAAGGCGCAGCCATCCAGGAAATTGATCAGGGTGGGATTGCGCAGGATCAGGCCGTTGGCCGCGTAATAGGCTTCGTCGGAGGCAGCCAGGTCGGCCACCGCCGGGGCCACGATGGGCGTCGTCGGCATGATCAGGGCGTCGTAGCCGGCGATGCGGCGGTCCACGGCCGCCACCCAGGCTTCGCGGGCGTCCAGCAGGTCCAGATAGTCGGCGGCCGACATGTCCTGTCCGCGCATGATGCGCGACACCACGCGCGGGTCGTAGCGCTTGCCGGCGCGGGCGATCAGGTCGCGGTGCCAGGCCCAGGCTTCCGCGGCAGTGAAACCGCCCTTGCTGTTGATGTTGCCCAGCTCCGCGAATTCGGGGATGGCGATCTCGTCGACCAAAGCGCCCGCTTCCTTCAAGCGCGCGACGGTGGCGGCGAAGGTGTCGGCCACGTGCTTTTCCATGGCGTCCAGCGCCAGCGTCGTCGGCACCGCCAGGCGCAGGCCGCGCAACGGCAGCGCTTCCGGCACGGGGCCGCCGTCACCCGAAAGGATGGCGTCCAGCTCCGCGCAGCAGCGCACGCTGGCCGCGATGGGGCCGATGGAATCCAGGTTGGCCGACAGCGGCAGCACGCCGGTCATGGACACGCGCCAGGCACTGGGCTTGAAGCCCGTCAGGCCGCACAGCGCGGCCGGGATGCGCACGGAACCGCCGGTGTCGGACCCGATGCCGGCAACGGCCATGCCGTCAGCCACCGACACGGCGGCGCCCGAGGACGAACCGCCCGGGATGCGGCCGGTCGCGCGGTCGTACGGGTTCAGCGGCGTGCCGTAATGCGGGTTGATGCCCAGGCCAGAATAGGCGAATTCGGTCATATTGGTGCGGCCGATGATGACGGCGCCGGCCGCGATCAGGCGCTGCACGACTTCGGCGTTCTCGTCGGCCGCCAGCTCGCCTTCGCGCGCAACCGAGCCTGCCATCGTGGTTTCGCCTTCGATGTCGAACAGGTCCTTGATGCTGATGGGCAAGCCCTCCACGGCCGACCGGACGATGCCGGCCGCGCGCAAGGTGTCGGAGGCGCGCGCCTGGGCCAGCGCCGATTCGGCGTACAGCTTGGTGAACACGCGGGCGCCCTCGCCCGCTTCGTCCTGCGCCCGCGCCAGCGCGGCCTCGGTCAGTTGCACCGCGGTGCTGCGGCCCTCGCTCAGGGCCAAGCTCAGTTCATTCAAGGTCGAAACCATCATTGTCCTAGTGCCGTCTTGCGGCGTAAAAGTGCGGACAGGCGCAGCCTCGAAAGGCGCGCCTGGCGATCAATACCGTGCGAAACCGGAATCAGGCCACCACAGGCAGCGATTCGACATGATAGCGGTGACTGAGCGTGCGTTGGCGGCGCGGATCGAACAGTTCCATCGTGAAGTCCGCCGCCGCGCGGATGCCGCCGATGGCGCCCACGGTGCCGCAGGTCATGCCGGCGCCTTGCGGCAGGACGGCCGCGCCGCCGGTGTAGCCGGCGATCAGGTCCTGCGGCGTACGCAGCGTGGACAACGGGCCTTCCTGGTACAGCACCTTTTCGCCGTTCTCGACGATATAGGAACGGATGACCAGTTCATCCCAGTAGTCGGCCACGTCGGCCAGGCGCCAGGCGCTGGTCGCCACGGGCTTGACGCAGACCTGCTTGGACATGGCCACGCTGACCGTCTCCAGCTTGCGGTCGGTGTGGTCGGACGCGATGCTGACGTACATCTCGCCGTCCACGGCGAACACGAAGGTTTCGACCTCGCCCGATGATTCCTCGCCCAGGGCCTGCACGCGCGCGGCCTGGGTCAGCTGGTTGTCGGCGATGCGGTAGTACAGCGGCACGCTGGTCGGGCGCGGCACGCCGATGGCGGCCAGCTCTTCGATGTGGTGCTCGATGGCGGCCATGTCGCGTCCGGCCCAGCCGGCCACGATCAGGGTATTGAAGTCCACTTCCACCTGGCGGGGATTGGCGTCGTCGATGTTGAATACGGCTTTCATATCAGTCCTGCGGAATCAAAGGGTGGAAACGGGGCGGCCCTGGGCGGGCCACCGCCGGTACGGAGAAGGAATCAACCGAAGGCGCGCGGCATCCACAGCGCGATATCGGGCCAGAACGCCAGCAGGGCCAGCATCACGAACATGGCGGCGACGAACGGCAGGCTGCCGACGATGACGGCGCTCATCGAACCGCTCTTGCGCAAGCTTTGCACCACGAACAGGTTCAGACCGACGGGCGGCGTGATCAGCGCGGCCTCGACCAGCACGATGATCACGATGCCCAGCCAGATCGGGTCATAGCCCAAGCCGATCATGATGGGCGCGACGATCGGGATCGTCGTGATCATCATGGACAGTGTCTCCATGAAGCAGCCCAGCACCAGATAGAAGATCACCACGATCAGCAGCATCCAGCCGGGCGACAGGCCCAGGCCGGTGATCGACTTGGTCAGCGCGTCGGTCAGGCCGGTGGCCGACATGACGAAGTTCAGGAAGCTGGCCGCGATGACGATCAGCATGATCATCGCCGTGGACCGCATCGTGCCTTCCAGCACTTCGCGCAGCATCGACCAGTTCAGCCGGCGGAACCAGGCCGCGAGGATGAACGCACCCAGGACGCCCAGCGCGGCGGCTTCCGTCGGCGTGGCCAGGCCCGCATAGATGGAGCCCACGACCAGGAAGAAGATGCCCATGGGCGGCGCCAGGTGCACCAGGCTGGCGAAGCGCTGGCCCCAGGTCGCATGGATCTTCTTGCCGCCCCACGAGGGCTTGGCCACGCAGGCGATCACGACTGTCAGCATGAACAAGGCGGCCATCGCGAAGCCGGGGATGATGCCGGCCAGGTACAGCTTGGGCACCGACGAGTTTGTCAGCACGCCATAGATGACCAGGTTGATCGAGGGCGGGATAAGGATGCCGAGCGTGCCGCCGGCCGCCAGGCTGCCCAGGAACAGGGGCTCGTTGTAGCCGTACTTGCGGATCTGCGGAATGGCGACCGTGCCCACCGTGGCCGCAGTAGCCACGCTGGAGCCGGAGGTGGCCGAGAACAGTGTGGAGGCGCCGATATTGGCGTGCATCAGCCCGCCCGGCAGCCACGACAGCCACAGGCTCATGGCCCCATACATGCGTTCGGCGAACCCTGCGCGCAGCAGCACTTCGCCCAGCATGATGAATAGCGGGATCGCCACCAGCAGGAACTCGTTGTTCGAGCTCCAGGAAATCTCGCCGATGGCGCGCGACAGCGGCAGCATCGAGAACAGCGGGTCCAGGATCAGGCCCAGCACGCCGAGCGCCGCGCCCACGGGGATGGACAGGCCGATCAGCACCAGCAATAAGGTCAATGCGGTGGAAATCATGCGGCCTCTCCCTTCACCATGCGCTCGCCCGCGGCGGCTTCTTCATCAGCTTCTTCCTGCGCCGAACGCACGCCGCAGATCTGCTTGACCAGTTCGATGTCGCCCGTCACCAGCGCGGCCGACGCGCGCGCCAGCATCAAGGCGACCGTGATGCACATCCACGCCAGTCCCAGCAGCCAAAGCCCCTGGGGAATCCACAGCGGCGTGGCCAGGGGCGTATTGGCGGCGGATTTCTGCGCCCAGGAAGTCTGGACCACCTCGTACGCGTAGTACGTCAGGTACACCATGAAGACGGCCATCGCCACCATGGAAATCCAGTCCAGCACGGCGGACAGGCGCACCGGCAGGTATTGATAGAGCACGTCGACGCGCACGTTCGCGCGCTGCAGCGTGGCGAACGCCAGCGCCCACGAGGTGCTGATGGCAAAGGCGTAGCTGGACAATTCGTCGGCGCCGCCTGTCGTGAAGCCCAGGAATTTGCGCGCCAGGACATCAAAGGAGATCAGCAGCACGCTGGCCACCGTCAAGGCGCCGCCGGCCCATACGGCCGCCCGAGAAAAGCTCTCGGCGCGCCGCAACAGGCCGCCAAGCAGGCGGAAATGTTCGGTTCGGGTCATGGATGAAACCTCTTCGGGCGATGCCCGGTATCACAAGCCGGAAATCGCGCCGCCACAGTAGGCGGCGGCGCGAGACGGCGCTTACTTGCTGGCGGTCAGGCCCAGCGTCTTGCCGATGGTGGCGTTGAAGTCCTTGACGCATTGGGCCGAGCAACGCGCGGCCCACTTGGGCAGGACGGCTTCCTGCGCGACCTTCTTCAGCAGGGCCTGGTCGGCCTCGGTCGGCTGCACCAGGACCATCTTGCCCTTGACCGGGAACGGGCATGCGGCGGCGCCGGTGTTGCAGTCATAGCCTTCCTGCGTCTGGCGGGCGGCGGCTTCCCAGATGTTGTCGACCAGCGTCTTCACGTTGGCCTGCAGGAAGGTGCGCACGGCGGGGTCCAGCTTGTCCCAGGCCTTCTGGTTGACGGCATGGATCTGCTGGTTCCAGTTGATCGGCAGCGCGACCAGGTGCGTGGACACCTCGTACCATTTGGCCGAGTAGCCCGACAGCGAACCCGTGATGGCGCAATCCACCACCTTGTTCTGCAGGGCCGGAACCACCTCGCCGAAGGCCATCGTGACGCTGGAGCCGCCCAGCGCTTCGACGAATTCCGCGGTGGTGCGGCTGCTGGTGCGCACTTTCTTGCCCTTGATGTCGGCCAGGCTCTTGATTTCCGCGTTGCAGAACAGCACTTGCGCGGGATAGGTCGAGATGCCCAGCAGCTTGACGTTGCTGCCTTCGCCGTACAGCTTGGCGTAGACGGGTTCGAACGCTTCGGTGACGGCGCGCGCCGTCTTGACGTCCGGCGCCAGGCCGGCCAGGTCGATCGCTTCGTTGATGGGGTTGTCGCTGGCAAAGTACGACAAGGTCGCGGTGCCGAATTCGATCACACCTTGCGACATCAGGCGCAGCAGCTCGGGCCCCTTCAATCCCATTTCATTGAAGCCCTTGATGTCCGCCGTCACCTGCCCTTTGGACAACTCGGGGACGGTCTTGGTCCAGAACGGCTTTTCGTAGTCGTTGTAAGCGGTCAGGTTGGACAGCCCCCCCACGACCTTCAACTGGGTTTTGGGCAGGTCTTGCGCGTGGACGGCGCCTGCCAGCACGGTGGCGGCGACGGCGGCGAAAACAAGAGACTTCTTCATGGACAAAACTCCTGGCTGGCGGGATGGTCTGTCGCGCGCGGGATCCCGTTACCCTGATCGCACGCGGTTTGGAATTGGGGATTCAGGGTCGGGGGTCGAGCGCGCGGCGCGGCACATCCGCCACCGCCAGTGTCCAGGACTGGAACAAATACGTATTCATGCTTTCCCCCCGCGCTGTGTGTCCAGGCGTTGCTTATTGATGTGCCGCCATTGCATCGTCAGGGGCGCGCAGCGTCCAATCGTATGTTGCGATGTGGGGGTATAAATATTTCTTGGGTCTCGTGCTGGCGGACCGCCAAGAATCCCGCAAACCGCCTATCGACGGGGCTTGGCGGGCGATCAGGCACGCCGCGACGCGGGCGCCCTGGCGGCGCGCCGGCGCCGTATGGCGCGCCGCGTCTGGGGAAAACACCTAGGCGGGAATGCCGTCCCCGGCCTGTGCGGCGACCTTCTGCGCCATCTGCGCGATCACCTTGACCGCATGGCTGTCCGGGCCTTGCACCCAGGTCGCCGTGAAGCTCAGTTCGGGCAACGGGTCCGCCTCGACGCGCAGGATGCGCAATTCGCCGCGCGCGAGTTCCTTGCCCAGGAACACGGGGGCGATCACGCTGGTGCCGATGGCGTCCTGCGTCATGCGCACCACCATCGACATCGACGCGCTGCCATACATGCGCGGCGCGGACACGCCCGCCCGCGTCAGCATGTCGCGCACGAAGCGGTACGGCGCGCTGTTGGACGGATACGTGATGATGGGCAGCTTGCCGATGCGCTCCAAGGTCAGCGGCTCGGGGCCCAGGTCCAGCGTGGGGCTGGCCACCCAGGCCAACGGATAGGTGCACAGCGGCAGGTTCTCCACCCGCGCCTCCAGCACCGGTCCCATCAGGAAGGCCAGGTCGATCTGGCGCGACATCAGGTGCGAGCGCAGCACATGGGTGGTGTCGACTTCGATCTCCAGCACCAGCGCCGGATACGTCGTATGGATCAGCTCGATCAACGTGGGCAGCCAGGTCTGCACGATGGTCTCGGCCACGCCGATGCGCACCGTGCCCGTCATCACGTTCTGCTCGCGGGCGGCCTCGAACATGTCGCGGCGCACCTGCAGCATGCGCTCGGCATGCGAGAGCAGCTCATGGCCCTTGGCGGTGAGCTTGACGCCGCGCGCGTCGCGCTCGAAGAGCAGCACGCCCAGGTCAGCCTCAAGCGAGGCAATGCGCTGCGATACTGCAGGCTGCGTGGTGTTGAGCTTTTCCGACGCGGCGCGAAAGCTGCCCAGCGTGGCGACCCAAAAAAAAGTTTCGACGTTGCGTAGTTCTATCATTGGCCTTTTCCCCCGGCGCGATGAGCGTATCATGGCAGCCGCCCGTTTCCCCATTAGGAGCCTGTCCATGCCCCCGGCCGATCACGGTCGCCCGCCAGCCGCCGCGCCCGCCTCCCGCGGCCCGCTCGTCGGGATCCTGTTGCTGGTGCTATCGATGTGGACGCTCTCCTGTCTGGACGCCAGCGGCAAATGGGTCATGAACGCGGGCGTGCCGCTGCTGGTGCTGTCCTGGTTCCGGTATGTGGTGCATCTGGTCCTGGTGCTGGCGTTGGTGCTGCCCACCCGGGGGCTCGGCGTGCTGCGCAGCAAGCGCCCGCGTGAACAACTGATCCGCGGCGGATCGATGTTCCTGGCCACGCTGATGTTCTTCACCACGCTCAGCTACATCCCGCAGGCCGAGGCCACGGCCATCAACTTCCTGGCGCCCCTGCTCGTGCTGTCGCTGGCGCCCTGGATCCTGAAGGAGCCCGCGCGGCTGTCGCGCTTCATTGCGGCGGGCATCGCGTTCATCGGCGTGATCATCGTCATTCGCCCAGGCGGCGGCCTGCATCCGGTGGGCACGGTCTTCGGCCTGCTGACGGCCTGTTGCTTCGCGGCCCAGTTCATCGCCACGCGACGGGTCGCGGGCGACGATCCCTTCACGTCGCTGATCTGGAGCGGCGCGGTGGGCACGGCCTGCCTGACGCTGTCCCTGCCGTTCGTGCTGCCGGCCTCCTTGGCGGTGCTGCAATCGCTGTCGGCCTTCGATTGGTTCCTGCTGATCTCGACCGGCGTCACCGGCGGCGTGGGGCACCTGTTCCAGATCGCCGCGTACCGGCGAGCGCCCGCCTCGACGCTGGCGCCGTTCATCTATCTGCAGATCATCAGCGCCACCTCCGTGGGCTGGCTGGTCTGGGGCCATTTCCCGGATCCGCTGACCTGGCTGGGCATCGCCATCATCTGCGCCAGCGGTATCGGCATCGGCCTGGTCGAATGGCGCCGCGGGCCCGCCAGCGCCGCCCCCGCGGCAAAGGCCGCCACCCGCTGACCGGGAACGGCGCGGCAACGCCGGCCCGCCAGCGAGCCCGGGCCGGCTCCCGTACAATGCTGGTCGCTTTTTGCGCTTTCGCGCACCGGTCGCGCCGGCATCCGGCATTCCCCAGCCTTTCGCACTCCCCCCGAACGAGGTCTTCATGATCATCAAGCCCCGCGTGCGCGGTTTCATCTGCGTCACCACCCATCCCGTCGGCTGCGAAGCCAACGTGAAGAACCAGATCGACTACGTCAAGGCGCAAGGCCCGATCGCCGGCGGCCCGAAACGTGTCCTGGTGCTGGGCGCGTCGACCGGCTATGGCCTGGCAGCCCGCATCAGCGCGGCGTTCGGCTATGGCGCACAGACGCTGGGCGTGTTCTTCGAGCGCCCCGCCGACGCCGCCAAGGCAGGCACGCCGGGCTGGTACAACACCGCCGCATTCCACAAGGCGGCCGAAGCCGAAGGCCTGTACGCCAAGAGCATCAACGGCGACGCGTTTTCGGACGAGATCAAGCAAAAGACCATCGCCGCCATCAAGGCGGACCTGGGTCAGGTCGACCAGGTGATCTACAGCCTGGCTGCCCCGCGCCGCACGCACCCCAAGTCCGGCCAGGTCTTCAATTCGACGTTGAAGCCGATCGGCCATGCCGTGAACCTGCGCGGCCTGGATACGGACCGCGAAGTCGTCAAGGAATCGGTGCTGGAACCGGCCACCCAGGCCGAAATCGACGCCACCGTCGCGGTCATGGGCGGTGAAGACTGGCAGATGTGGATCGACGCGCTGCTGGAAGCCGGCGTCCTGGCCGAAGGCGCCACGACGACCGCCTTCACGTACCTGGGCGAAAAGATCACGCACGACATCTATTGGAACGGCTCGATCGGCGCCGCCAAGAAAGACCTGGACCAGAAGGTGCTGGACATCCGCGCCAAGCTGGCCGCGCGCGGCGGCGACGCCCGCGTCTCGGTGCTGAAGGCCGTGGTCACGCAGGCCAGTTCGGCCATCCCGATGATGCCGCTGTATCTGTCGCTGCTGTTCAAGATCATGAAGGCGGAAGGCACGCACGAAGGCTGCATTGAACAGGTCTACGGCCTGTACAAGGACAGCCTGTGCAGCGCCACGCCGATCCTGGCGGCCGATGGCCGCCTGCGCGCGGACTACAAGGAGCTGGACCCGCAAGTGCAGGCCCAGGTGCAGGCGCTGTGGACTCAAGTCACCAGCGACAACATCTACGAACTGACCGATTTTGCTGGTTACAAGCAGGACTTCCTGCGCCTGTTCGGTTTCGAAATCGAAGGCGTGGACTACGATGCGGACGTGGACCCGGCCGTGGAAATCCGCGGCCTGATCTAAGCCATTGCGTCACGCGGGGGAAGCCTTTCCCCCGCGCGCCCTATCGCGTCAGATGTATTCCAGCAACACCAATCGGCGCTGACGTTCGGGGCCACCGTTCACCCCGGGCAATGAGGGCAAGACCTTCGTGCTGACTTTGACGACCTTATCGGTTACCTGCAGCGTCCCGCCACCGGGGGCTGAACAATTCACCTGCGGCACTGCCTTGGCCGCTCGGCCCACCGTGCTGACCTCGCAGCGCGCCTCTTCCACGATGGCGCCCACAAACCTGATGGTCCCACCCGCGGCATTGGCTGCCAGCGGAGCGCAAAGCGACACACACAACGTAGCGGCAATTGCAGACAGACGAACAGTCATGATCACTCCCAGTCGTTGGCACAATGAAGAAAAAATGTCTTCCCTCTTGGTTACGACCGGGTACTTAAGGGCCTAAATCACGCGCCACAGGCGGGCTTGCTTCGCTGCACCGAGTGAACCTGGTCGGTAACCTTTACTACCTTCGCTGTCAATCAGACTACGCCTGATTATTTATCGGATCAATTTGATTTCAGTATAAAAAAGGCATTTATTCCGTGCGTTGCGTCATGACCACTTCCAGCAGCCGATCCAGGCCGCCTTCATCGATCGCCACGTTGACCTCCTGACGCACGGCGGGCTTGGCGCGATAGCCCACCGACAGCCCCGCCGCGCGCATCATCGGCAGGTCGTTGGCCCCGTCGCCCACCGCGATGGCACGCTCCATGCCCACCCCCAGGGATGCGCACACCTCCGCCAGCTTGCGGCGCTTTTCTTCGCCATCGCAGATGTCGCCCCACGCCTGCGGCAGCAGGCGGCCCGTCATGCGGCCTTCCACCACTTCCAGCACGTTGGCGCGCACGTCGTCTAACCCCAGCCGCACGCGCAAGCGGTCGGTAAAACACGTGAACCCGCCCGTCACCAGCAGGCAGGTCAGGCCGGCGGCTTTGCACGCGGCGATCAGCGTTTCCGCGCCCGGGTTGATCTGCACGCGTTCGTGGTAGACCTCGTCCAGCAGCGCCTCGGGCATGCCGGCCAGCAAGGCCACGCGGTCACGCAGGCTCTGCTTGTAGTCAGGGATCTCGCCGCGCATGGCGGCTTCGGTCAGTGCCGCCACTTCTGCCTTCTTGCCCATCAAGTCGGCCATTTCATCCAGCGTCTCGATCGAGATCAGCGTGGAATCCATGTCGAACGCGATGACGCGGTAATCGGAAAGCGCCAACGGCGGCGTGATGCCGCGCCACTGCAGGCCGGCGGGCGGGGTGGAGTCAAACATGGGTGTCCTTGTCTATCCGGGATGGGGCAAGCCGTGTTGT
>CAUSDE010000075.1:0-26515 GCA_963530045.1 uncultured Achromobacter sp. | reverse complement strand
TCCCGGCCGGCCGCGCGGGCGGCCTTTGGGAGCTTACGCATCGTCTTGCGTCGTGACGTGTTTCGCTTCGCGTGTGGGTGACTTGGGTTTGTGTTCTGCTTTGGGGCGGTTTTGGTTTGGAAGACTTTGCGGGGTCGTCCCTTGTCGGCCGCGCGGGCGGCCTCGGGGACTTGGCGGTGTCTTGCGGTTTGTGATGCCGCTACGCGCCGGTGAAGAACGGACTTGCGGGGCTTGCCTCAGGCCGGCCGCCCGGGCGGCCTTTTGAGGCGTTCGCGGCGTCTTGCGATCGATGATGCCGCTGCGCGCATACCAAGCGAGGAACCCTCGCAATGCTGCAAATTTCAACCGATGCGGGCACAAACACCGGCCTCCCCCTTAGACGGGTGGCGCGCGTACGGGTCTGACCAAGCAAGCGGCTGCTGGCCGCGCGCCACCCGTCGCTCCACCTCCCCACCTGACGGCGGGGCCCAATAGAAAACCACTCCCCATCAGCGCGCAAGCGCCCACCGCCCCGACGCCCGGAAACGCGTATGCCGAATGCGGCCGCCTGCGCGGCCGCTTGAGGCGGGCCACGCAAATCTCGTCAGTAAGTTGGGATCTAGCAGCGCATCAAGCCAAGACGGCGCAGCCCGTCGGCGGGGTTGGGCTGATGGCGCGCAACCTTGATGCGCCCGAGGGAATCTGAAGGGAAGGCCGCAGGCCTGGACGAAGATGACGAGAGGGCAGTCCGGAGCGAAGGCTCCGGACCGCAATCGTGGGCGCGCGCCATCAGCCCAACCCCGACGATGGGCGTCCTACGAAGTCACCCCAACCGCGCCGACAAAGCAACCTCAGTCACCATGCCTACGAAGCCGCCTCAACGGATCAAAAAATCACATCAGTAGCCCTAAAGAACCACTTAAGTAAGCACCCCAAGAATCGCATCCCGAGCCTGATGCGACAACTCCAGCCGCGTCGGCAAACTCCCGTCTGCGTGTCTCGCCGCCAACACAGGCAAAAACACCACCTCGACAGACAATCCGGTCGTCCCCATCACGCGCCAAAGATTCGCCACCAGGCTTTCTTCGCCCACAAACGCCGCGAATCCGTCGCGCTTGCCGTCACGCAAAAACCGCAACGCCACGGGTTGGATTTCCACCGCCGCTGAGCGCGCCGGCTCGAACAGGCTTGCATGGAAAGGAAGCAGGTCGAAGCCTTCGGTCGTTGTGCCTTCCGGGAAGAGTCCCACCGCATCGCCCTGCTTGAAGCGGGCCTGCATCGACTCCCCCATGGCGTGCACCGCGTGGCGTTGGCCGCGTTCGATGAACAGCGTGCCTGCGCCCGCCACCAGCCAGCCGATCACCGGCCAGCTGCGGATTTCGCTCTTGGCCACGAAAGACGTCGCGCGCGCGGAGTTCAGGACGAAGATGTCGATCCAGGAAACGTGGTTCGCCACCAGCAGCACCGGACCCGTCAAACGCGGTTCGCCTTTGAAGACGACCCGCAGCCCACAGGCCGCCATCAATGCCCGGGACCACGTGCGGTTCAACCAGGCACGGGATTTGGGACGGAGAAACGGGTAGACCGCTCCCACGCAAAACAGACCGAAAACAATCAAGGGCAGCACCAGTGCCAGCCGTAGGACAAAGCGCAGCAGCTTCAAACTGAAGTCTCCCAGGCCAGCCGGCCACCGACCACGGTGGCGCGTACCCGACCGGGCAGCATCATACCCGCGAACGGCGTGTGGGCGCTGCGGCTTTGCAGCGCTGCCGGCATCACCAGCCATTCGGCGTCCAGGTCGGCCAGGCACAGGTCCGCCGGCGCCCCCACACCCAACTGGCCCGCCTGCGCGGCGGCCGGCGTCATGCGGCCGAGCACGGCGCCCGGACCCGCGGTCACCCGGGCCAACGCGTCGATCAGCGGCAGGCGACGGTCGCGCACCCACTTCAGCGTCAGCGACAGCAGCAGTTCCAACGCCGTCGCGCCCGGCGCGGAGGCCGGGAATGGCACCGCCTTGGCCCGGCTGTCTACCGGCGTGTGATCCGAACACAAGGCGTCGACCAATCCGTCGGCCAGCGCCGCGTGGATGGCGTCACGGTCGCGTTGGCCGCGCAGCGGCGGCGACAAATGGAAATTCGTATCGAAAAAGCCGATGTCGACGTCCGTCAGGTGCAAGTTGTGGGCCGACACGTCGGCGGTGACGGGCAGCCCTTCGCGCTTGGCCGCGCGCAGCAGTTCCAGCCCAGCGGCCGTGGACAAGCGGGTCACGTGCACGCGGGCGCCAGTGGCGCGCTGAAGCTCGAAAATCGTTTGCAGCGCCACCGTTTCCGCCTGCGGCGGCAGGCCTTCCAGCCCCAGGCGCTCGGCGTAGGCGCCGCTGGCCGCGACCGCGCCGCGCGCCAGCCAGGGATCCTGCGGGCGCAGCCACAACGTGCGGTCCGTTCCCCTGGCGTAGCGCATGGCGCCCCACAGCACCCGCGTATCGGCAATGCCGTGCTCGCCCTGGGCAAAGGCGATGCAGCCCGCCTGGGCAAGCAGGCCCATTTCCGCCAGCGTCTCGCCGGCCAGGCCCACGGTCATCGCGCCCAGCGGGTGAACGCGGACCTGCCCGGCCTCGGCCTGACGCATCAGGGCGTCGACCTTGCCCGGTTCGTCCAGCCCGGCATCGGCCTCGGGCGGCAGCACCAGCCGGGTCACGCCGCCAGCAAGCGCCGCGCGCAACTCGGCCGGCGCAAACGCGGACCCCGTGGCCACGCTGCCAGCCCCTGCGGGCTGCAAGACCCGGGCGGACACATCGATCAGGCCCGGCAGCACGGCCAAGCCGCCGGCATCCAGCACTCGGTCAGCCTGGAAACCGTCCGGCGCCGCCCCCACGGCCACCACGCGGCCGTCGGCCGTATAGATGTCGTGTCGCCCGTCCACGCCGTTCGCGGGATCGATCAGGCGGCCGTTGGCGATGTGCAGCCTCATGGCGCGTCTCCGGCCAGCACGCCCAAGGCGGCCAAGCGCAAATATTGCAGCAAGCCGGCCAATCGGGCCTCGACGGGCGGCAGGCTGGCGGCCACGTCGCCATCCACTTCCACGCCGGGCGTCAGCGCGCCGGCCGGCAGCACCAATGCGTCGGGCTTGGCGGCGGCCAGCGCAGCCGGCGTCACGCCATAGGCCTGGGCGTACTCCCGGGCGGACGGCAGCAGCGCGCCGCTGATGCGTTCAACGCCCAGGGGCAGCATGATGACCACGTCGGCATCCTGCAGGCCTTCCTGCAGGCTGGCGCAGGCGCGCACGCCCAATTGCGGCAGGCTGTCCGGCAAGAGCGTGCGCGGCGCGACGGCGCGCACTTCGGGCACGCCCAGGGTGGTCATGGCGTGGATGACCGAACGCGCCACCGGCGAATGCCGGATGTCGCCCACCAGTGTCACGGCCAGGTTCGTCAGGTCTTGCTTGATGTCCTGCATCGCCTGGACCAACGCCAGGGCCGGCAGCGGGTCCGCATGCTGGCCGTCGCCGGCGTTGATGACGTGCAGCCCCGGCGCCGCGTGGGCGGCCGCGCAATGGGCTGCGCCGCTGGAAGCATGGCGCAGCACCAGGATGCCCGGCGCCAGGCCTGATACGGTCTGGGCCAGCGCATCGCCCGGCTCGGAACCGGCGTCTTGCGCATCCAGGACGACAGGCAGCAGCGACAGGCGCGTAGCCGCGTCGGCATAGGCGTCGCGGCAGGCGGGGTCGTCGGGCAGGGAAAGGAACACGGGCTGCGGCGTGGCGGCTGGCGCCTCGCCTGCGGCCCACGCGCGCGCCGCGTCGAGCAGGCGCTCGACATGGCGCCGCGGCAACCCTTCCGTTGTCAGCAGATGAATGAGTTCGCCGCGGCGATCAAGTTGCGGATTGAGCATAGGCAGGCCAGGCCGCGTGCTTCAGGACGCAGGCAGGGTGTCGAGGTATCGTTGGAGAATAACAGCCGCGGCCATCGCGTCATCGGCCGCATGCGTACCCAGCAGGCGCTGGGCCTCCATGCTGGAGCCGCGTTCGTCCACCAGTTCGACGGCGACGCCGAAGCGGCCATGCAGCTGGTTGGCGAAGCGCCGGCAACGCGCGGTGGCAGGCTGCTCGCCGCCGTCGGCGTCCAGCGCCAGCCCCACGACCACGCGGTGCGGCTGCCATTCCTGCAGCAGCGCCGCGATGCGGCCGAAACGCGCGTCGCGCAGTTCGCTGAAGATGATTTCCAGCGGACGCGCCTGGCGCGTCAGCGTGTTGCCGATGGCGATGCCGATCTTCTTTTCGCCGAAGTCAAAGGCAAGCAGCGTCTCTTCAGGCATGGCCCGCGTCGCCCGCCAGCATGACCGGATCGATGCCCAGCAGCTTCAGCGCGGCAGGGTAGCGGTCTTCCGGAGGCACGTCGAAAATGATGTGGTCGTCGGCGCCGACGCTGAGCCAGGCGTTCTGGCCCATTTCGCTTTCCAGTTGGCCCGCGCCCCAGCCTGCGTACCCCAGCGTGACCAGCATGCGGGCGGGCCCGTTGCCTTCGGCCACGGCCTGCAAGACGTCGCGTGAAGTCGTCAGCGCCATCGCGCCCATCTTGATGCTGGAGCTGTAGTCGCCCGCAGGCGCGTGCAGCACGAAGCCGCGGTCGGTCTGCACCGGGCCGCCGAAGAAAACCAGCGTGTCCTTGACGGGGCCGATTTCAAGCGTCAGTTCAATGCGCTCGAACAGGGTGCCCAGCGTCAGGTCGGTAGGCCGGTTGATGACCAGGCCCAGCGCGCCGCGCTCGGTGTGTTCGCAGACGTAGATGACAGAACCGGCCAGGCTGCCCTCGACCATGCCCGGCATGGCGATCAGGAACTGGTTGGCAAAGTTGGCCGCCTGCGTCGAGGCGGCTTCGTGGTGTTTTTCCGTCATGGCAACCCCTTCATGGGTAGTCTGAAAGAACCGTGGACGGGGCGCGCGCCATGCGCGGCCCTGCTTGCCTGGCGGCAGACCGTCCTGCGGTTACGAGGGATGGGGGCTTGCCCCATCTTACGAGCCCTGGCGGAATAGGTCAGCGGATCGGGTTCAGATTTCCATCAATTCAAAGTCCTCTTTGCGGGCGCCGCATTCAGGACAGACCCAGTTCGGCGGCACGTCTTCCCAGCGGGTGCCGGGAGCAATACCTTCGTCGGGCAGGCCGGCCTCTTCGTCATAGACCCAGCCACAAATCAGACACATCCAAGTACGCATAGTTCTCTCTTACATCAATTCCCGACCGTGGTCCCCGTGGCGGGGCAAAGGAAGGGGGCTTCCATTAGAATGGGGACAATCTTACCGAAACCCAATAGGGGTTCCCCTGATTCACCTCAAAATGAGTCCGGGTACCCTCACTCAAGCGCTGTCCACGTGGCCCCCGTTACTCCCCCTCTCGTTTTGGTCTTCGGCCCGCTCGATCCCTCGGGATCCGACGGCTTGCCCGCGGATGCCGTCACCTGCGCCCGCCTGGGCTGTCATGGCCTGGCGGCCGTGACCGCGCTGACCGTGCAGGACACTGCCGGCATCGAAGAAATCCATCCCGTTTCGCCCGACCTGCTGGACGATCAGGCCCGCTGCCTGCTGGAAGACATGTCCGTGCAGGCCATCAAGGTGGGCGGACTATACACCGCTGAAACGGCAAGCGTCGCCGCCCAGGTCGCGGCCGACTACAGCCAGGTGCCGCTGGTGCTGCACCTGGGTCAGCGCGCCCCCTTGCCCGCGGACGCCGCGGACGAGGACGACGCCGACGACCTGTTGGCCGCCACGCTGGAACTGGTGCTGCCGCAGACCGACCTGCTGGTCATCGAGCACCTGCGCTTGGCGCAGTGGCACGCCGACGGCGACATCGATATCGGGGACGCACCGACGCCCATGCACGCCCTGGTGGCGGCGGGCGCCGAATGGGTCCTGGTGCTGGGCAGCCCGCAGCGGCCCGGCCATTACGCCAACGTGTTGCTGGGCCCCAGCGGCCAGACCCATACCTGGCCGTGGCAGGCGCCCCCCGACCGCAACGGCGACGCCGGCGGCCTGGCCGCCACCGCCATCACCGCCATGCTGGCCCGCGGGCTGGAAATGCCCGAGGCCGTGCGCCAGGGCCTGGCGCATGCCGACGCGTCGGTGGCCGCCAGCTTCCTGCCGGGCATGGGCCGGCGCATCCCCAACCGGATCCAACCGCAATGAAACCGCTGCGATTCCCCGCCGGCCTCTACGGCGTCACCCCTGAATGGGACGATACCGAACGCCTGATGCAGGCCGTGCGCAAGGCCGCCGACGGCGGCATGCGTTCGCTGCAGCTGCGCCGCAAGAACGTGCCGGACTCGGTGCGCGCCGAACAGGCGCGCGCGCTGGCTCCGCTCTGCCGCGAACTGGGCGTGGTGTTCCTGATCAATGACGACTGGCGCCTGGCGCTGGACGTCGGCGCCGACGGCGCGCACGTGGGCCGCGAAGACGAAAGCCTGGCGCGCATCCGCGCCGAAGCCGGCCCCGACCTGATCCTGGGCGGCTCCAGCTACGACGACCTGGTCCGCGCCCGCGAACTGCTGGATGCCGGCGCCGACTACATCGCCTTCGGCGCGATGTTCGCATCCACCGTCAAGCCGGACACCGTGCGCGCGCCGCTGTCGGTGCTGACCGAAGCCCGCCGCCTGGTCGAAGAGCGCGACGCGCCCCGGCCCGCGGTGGTCGCCATCGGCGGCATTACCGCGGACAACGCGCCGCTGCTGGCCCAGGCGGGCGCCGATTCCATCGCCGTCATCACCGGACTTTTCGAAGCGCCCAGCATCCGAGCCGCCGCAGTGGCCTGCTCCGCGCCCTTTTCCGCCAACCTCAACCGCAAGCCTTGAACGCCATGTCCCGTAACGAACAGCTTTTCGAACGCGCCTGCCGCAGCATCCCCGGCGGCGTCAACTCGCCCGTGCGCGCTTTCCGCTCCGTGGGCGGCACGCCGCGCTTCATCAAGCGCGCGCAAGGCCCGTACGTGTGGGACGCGGAAGACAAGCAGTACATCGATTACGTGGGCTCCTGGGGCCCGGCCATCCTGGGCCACTCGCACCCCGACGTGGTGCGCGCCGTGCAGGAAGCGGCCGTCAACGGCCTGTCGTTCGGCGCCCCGACCGAAGCCGAGATCGAACTGGCCGAAGTGCTGATTTCGCGCCTGCCCTCGCTGGAGCAGGTGCGCCTGGTCAGCTCGGGCACCGAAGCCACCATGACGGCGATCCGCCTGGCGCGCGGCGCCACGGGCCGCGCCAAGATCGTGAAGTTCGAAGGCTGCTACCACGGCCATTCGGACAGCCTGCTGGTCAAGGCCGGCTCGGGCCTGCTGACCTTCGGCAACCCCAGCTCGGCCGGCGTGCCGCCGGAATTCGTGTCGCACACGCTGACCCTCGAATACAACAACCTGGACGCCGTGCGCCAGGCCTTCGCCCAGCACGGCGCCGACATCGCCTGCATCATCGTGGAGCCGGTGGCCGGCAACATGAACCTGATCAAGCCGGCGGCGGGCTTCCTGGAAGGCCTGCGCGAGGTCTGCACGCAGCATGGCGCGCTGCTGATTTTCGACGAAGTGATGACCGGCTTCCGCGTCGGCCCGCAAGGCGTGCAGGGCCTGACCGGCGTGAAGCCGGACATCACCACGCTGGCCAAGGTGATTGGCGGCGGCATGCCGGTGGGCGCCTTCGGCGGCAGCGCCGAAGTCATGAAGCACATCGCCCCGCTGGGCGGCGTGTACCAGGCGGGCACGCTATCGGGCAACCCGGTGGCGGTGGCCGCCGGCCTGGCCACGCTGCGCCTCATCGCCGCGCCCGGCTTCTACGACAAGCTGTCGGCCCAGACCGCCAAACTGGCCCAGGGCCTGCAAGAGCGCGCCCGCGCCGCAGGCCTGGCCTTCTCGGCCGATTCCGTGGGCGGCATGTTCGGCATCTATTTCAGCAACCAGGTGCCGACCTCGTTCGCGGAAGTCTCGCAGTGCGACACGGCGGCGTTCAACCGCTTTTTCCACGCCATGCTGGACCACGGCGTGCATTTCGCGCCGTCCGCGTTCGAAGCGGGCTTCGTGTCGGCCACGCACGACGACGCCGTGATCACGTCCACCCTGGACATCGCCGAAAAGGTTTTCGCCGCGATGTAAGCGGCGGACGTGCCGGCCTGGGCCGCCTTGCAAGGCGCCCGGCCGGCATGTTCCGGCTCAGGGCGCCTTGTAGCGCTCGTAGAGCGCCGTCACGTCTCGGACATAGGCTTGGGTTTCCGCGTAAGGCGGCACGGCGTCGTACTTGCGCACCGCCCCTTCCCCCGCGTTGTAGGCGGCCAGCGCCAGGTCCAGGCGGCCGGGATACTGGTCGATCAGCCGGCGCAGATGGCGCGACCCCGCCCGGACGTTGGTCGCGGGATCCACCAGCGCGCGCTCGATATCGTCCACGGACAACACCGACGCCGCCGTCGCCGGCATCAACTGCATCAGGCCGAGAGCCCCCTTGGGCGAACGCGCATCGCTGCGGAATCCTGATTCGATCGCGATGACGGCGGTCAGCAACGCCCCGTCCACGCCTGAGTCCTGCGCCGCCCGGGCGATCAGCCCGTCGTGGGCCGTGGACGGCTTGGCGTCGCCCCAGCGCAGGGCGCGGGAGGTGGGCGCAAGCGATGCCAGCCGCGCCCCGTCGCCCGCCTGCGGCGGACAGTCCAGGCAGGCCTTGATGCCGTTGCCGCGCCATACCGTCCGCGCCTGCGCCCGCTTGTAATACTTGGCGTAGCCCGTGGGCACCTTCATGGCGCGCCAGACGCCATACGGGTCCTTGTAACGGTAGATCTCGCTGGCCTGGGCGGGGCGGGCGGGCGCCAGCGACAACGCGGCCGCCGCGATGGCCGCCACCGCCGCCATGCCCCCGGCCCGCGCCGCAAAGGCGCGCAGGGCAGGCAGGAAGGATGAGGGATGTGGGCGCATGGTCGGGGCGAAGGCGGCGTCCGAAGACGGGTTGGCGAGTCCCTATGCTGCGGCGGCGATCCCGGTTTGTCGCTCGGCCCTACGCCCTAGTCCGGCGCCGGTCCGCAGTTTCCCTGTGTAAAACAGGGCCGAAACTACGGCATACGCCCGACGAGTACGATAGAATATGTCGCAATATTTCGTTTATTTACCAAATGAATGAACCTGGCAGCCATCGAGCGCCAGGCGGGAGAGGCTGAGATGGACGCAGAAAACACGCTCCAGCTGGTGCTGGATGCCAATACCAACGTCCTGACGGCCATTTACACGCCGCCTCCGCCCCCGGACGCGCCGCCGGCGAACGAGGATGACGCCCCCGCCACCGAGGCACCAGGCAGCGCCAGCGGTGAAGCCGCCGCGGAACCGGACGCCGACACGGATGTCGCCGTCGACACGCCCCCCCTTGTCAATCTTGACCTGCCCACCTGGGATGCGCTGACCGCTGCCGTCGTTGCGCAAGGCTGGACCGCCGACGCGCTGGACAACCACGCCGTGCTGGCCTTCATCGACCAGTGCCGCAGCGCCGCCGAACCCGTGCAGTTTCCGGTCGGGCAGGTGGTGGACGGTTCGTTCGAACTGGAGCTCGATCCCACCCGCATGGCCGCGCTGCTGACCCTGCACCCGCCCAAGGGCGGCCAGCCCGTCACGCTGGACATGCTGCAACATGCGGTGGCCGACCGCGGCATCGTGCATGGCGTGCTGGAACAGGCCATGGCCGAAGCCGTCGAGCAAGGCCGCAGCGCCACCGTGATGATCGCCCAGGGCACGCCGCCCACCCGCGGCACCCCGACCCGCTTCGAGAGCCTGCTGGACCGCCTGAAACCGCGCGCCCAGGAAATCGACGAACTGGCCCAGGTGGACTACCGCGACCTGGGCAGCCTGCTGCTGGTGTCGCCCGGCACGCCGCTGATGCGTCGGGTTCCGCCGCTGCCCGGCGTGGACGGCACCAACGTGCTGGGCGAACCCGTGCTGCCGGACGAAATGCCCGATACGCCGTTCTCCAAGGACATCTCGGGCGTCGAAGTCGACCCCGAAGATCCGCTGCTGCTGCGCGCCACCATCGCCGGCACGCCCAAGCTGATCAGCCAGGGCGTACAGGTCAATCCGATGGTGGAAGTCGACGCCGTCAACCTGTCCACGGGCAACATCACCTTTGAAGGGTCGCTGCAAGTGCGCGGCGACATCGCCGCCACCATGGAAGTCCGCGTGACGGGCGACGTGGTCGTCAACGGCACCATCGAGGCCGCGCTGGTGGAAGCCGGCGGCAACGTGACCGTCAAGGGCGGGATCATCGGCATGGCCGAGGCCCTGCAGGACGCCGCGGCCACCGCCCGCACCGCCCACATCGTCTGTGGCGGCGCGCTGAAAGCGAAGTTCATCGAAAACGCGATCATCAGCGCCGGGCAGGACGTGGAAGTGGAACGCGAGATCCGGCAGAGCAGCATCGCCGCCGGCGGCAGCGTGCTGGTCGGCCCGCCGAACACGCAGCAAAGCGCCATCACCGGCGGCCAGACCCGCGCCTTGAATGCCGTGCGCGCGGGCACCATCGGATCGCCGTCGGGCATCCCCACGATGGTGCAGGCCGGCCTGGACCCGCACGCGGACATCAAGCGCTCGGCGCTGACGCGCAAGCGCCTGAAAATGAACGAGGAAAAGGCCAAGCTGGAACAGCTGCTGATGTTCCTGAAGGCCAACCCGCAGCGCGCCCCGGGCGACGTCGTGGAGCGCGCCCGCAACACCCATGGCAAGCTCAGCGGCGAACTGCTGGCGCTGGACGCGGAAGAAGCGCAGCTGGTCCGCGACCTGCTGCCGCTGCATACCGCCGTCATCACGGCGACGCGCCGCTTTTGCAGCGGCGCGAAGATCCAGTTGGGCAACAAGATGCAGGAGTTCCTGGAGGACCAGGTCGGCGGCAAAGCCGGGCTGGAAGAAGGCGAAATCGTCATTCGCTGACGCGGGCGCCGCCCGCGCCGGTCAAGGCCGCTGCGCAGGCGCGTTCCTGGCGCGTTCCTGGCGCGTTCCTGGCGCGAGCCCGGCGCGCCCCGGACAGAATCAGGGCGCCAGATCCTTGAACCAGACCCGCGGCGAAATGCCGCGGTCAGGTCCCAGAATGGAGAACCCGCCGTCCACCGGGATATCCACACCCGTCATCCAGGACGCGGCATCCGAACACGCGAAGCAGACGGCGGCGGCGATTTCGCTGCCCGAGCCCACGCGGCCCAGCGGATGGAAGTGCGCCCCCACCGCGTCGGCCGCCTCCCGCGAACCGCCCGACAGCTGTTCCACCGACGGCGACCACGTCCAGGCCGGCGACACCGCCAGCACGCGCACGCCAGCCGGCGCCAGTTCCACCGCGAAATTCTTGGTGATCTGCAGCAGCGCCGCCTTGGACGCGGGATACAGCGCGCGCCCGGCCGCGCCGAACTTGCCGCCCGTGCTGCCCAGGTTCACCACCACGCCGCCGCGCGGCAGGTGCGGCGCGGCGAATTGCGTGAACATCGCGGCCGACACCAGGTTCGTGTCCAGCGTGCTGTGCCATTCCTCGCGCGAGGACGCCAGCCCGCGGTCCGCGTACTGGCAAGCGTTGTTGACCAGGATGTCCAGCCGGCCGAAACGCGCCAGCGCGGCGTCGATCGCGCGCTGGATCTGGCTGTCTTGCCCGATGTCGGTCGCGCAGAGCAGGGCGCGTCCGTCCAGCTCGCGGGCAAGCGCCTCGCCCGCCTGGGCGTTGCGCCCGACCAGCACCACGTTGACGCCGGCCGCGGCCAGGCCGCGCGCGATGTCGGCGCCCAAACCCTGCGTGCTGCCGGTGACGATGGCGGTCTTGCCGGCCAAGCCGGGAAAGCCTGAGAAATCCATGGATAGTCCTTGATCAATGCGGCGCGGCGGCCCAGCGCACAGCATCGGCCACCGAGCCCGTTTGCGCAATCAACCGCATGCTGGCAAGCGACGCCTGGTGCACGGCTTCGTCGGCCGAGGCGCAAGCGTCTTCGGCCACCATCACGTCAAAGCCGATGTCGGCGGCGTGGCGCACGGTGCCCTCCACCACGGAATGCGTCGCCACGCCGGCCACCACCAGCCGGCGCGCGCCGATGACCCGCAGGGTCTCTTCCAGCGGCGTGCCGTAGAACGCGCTGATGCGGGTGTGCTTCACGATGAACTCGCGCGGGCTGCCGGCCAGCGGCTGCAACCCGTCGTAGAAGGCGCTGCCCCACTGCCCTTCGGGCACCGCGCCGATCGTCGCCACGTTGCGGAAGATCGCGCAGTTGGGCAGCAGGTCGGCGTAGTCGGGCCGGAAGGCGATGCGCACGTGCACGATGGGCAGCGCACGCGCCCGCGCGCCGGCCAGCAAGGCCGCGGCGCGGTCCAGCAGGCGCTGGCGCGCCCCGCTGTCGGCGTCCAGCCCGACGCGGATCTTGCCCTCGGGATGCAGCACGTCGTTCTGATAGTGCAGCGCCAGCACCGCGGTGTCCGCCGTCATCAAACGAACACCTCGAACACGTCGTGCGCGTCGTCGCAGTTCACGAGATCCACGCGCTTCATGCGGATGCGCCAGCCGTCGCCCTCGGCGGCCAGCTTGTGGGTATAGCGGCCGGCCAGTTGGCGCGGCTGGCGCTTGCGCCATTCCGTCATCTGGAAGGCGGAGTGCACCACCAGGTTGCCGCCCGCATCCACGCCTTCGACCTGCACGCCGCCCACCAGCCGCACGCTGCGCGTGGGCGGCTGCTGCGACCAGTTGCGGGGATGCTCCAGGCGCCGGATACGCACATCACGCAGCATGCGGTCTTCCCAGAACAGCGAAATGTGGTCGTACGGGCTTTGTTGGCCCGGCACCCGCGGCATCCAGTACATGCCGTCCGGCGTCCACAGCGACTGCCAGTCGTCGTAGCGCCGTTCGTCCAGCAGCCGCGCCTCGCGGTACAGGAACTGGGCGATGCGGTGATAGGCGTCCGCCGGCACGTCCGCCGGCGACAAACCGGCGGTTCCAACGTCGAAATCCAGGTCTAGCAGCATGCGCCTTCTCCCGTGGCGGGCGCGTTCGACGCCGCGCCGGCTTCCATATAGGTTTTCCACGCGCGGAACTGGTTGCGCATGGGCAATTCGCTGGTGCCGTTGACCGACACCAGGCCGTCGGCGTCGCTGCGGTCGCTGCCGTGGTAGCGGTGCATGCTGACCCATTCGCCGCCGCGCGTGGCGTTGCCTTCCTGGCAGCGGTTATAGAGTTCGATATCGTCCGGCATCACGTTGGACGACGGCGAGTTGATGACGTTGGCGTACAGCATGGCGCGCTTGAACACGCCGTCCGGCGCCCCCTTGCAGCGGAACGTCTGGATCTCGATCAGCGTGCGGTCCACGGCGATCGGACGGATCACGCGGAACTGCTGGAACACGGTATGGGGCGAGCCGCTGCCATAGATGACTGTGTTGTGGCGGTTCATGCCCAGGATCTCGCGGGCGCGTTCCTCGCCGTAGGCGGCCGCCAGCGTCTCGAAGTGCGCGCGCGACACGGGATCGCGTTCGGCCGCGCCAGGGTTGAAGATGCCTTCCATGTAGCCGTGGCCGTTGTCGTAGGCGCGCAGCTCCAGCTTCTCCCAGAACTCATAGGGTTCGCCGTTGCCGTCCATGATGTGCAGCTCAAGCGGCATTTCGCCTATTTCCTTGGCCTCGTCACGGGCCGCGGCATAGGACGATTCATGCGTCACGCGGGCATGCATGGTGTCGTGCAGGTTCTCGTAGAACACCTTCCAGTTCGACCGCTGCATCACCCGGAAGACGCCGCCCGCGACTTCGACTTCGCCGACTGGCGAGCGGTCGCACAGATTGTCGATGGACGAGCGCACGCCGCCCAGGAAGTCCGTCAGCGCCGGGCCGTCCTTCGCCTGGCTGGCGAACACGAAACCGCGATAGCTTTCCACGCGCGCCAGGCGGCGCATCGAAAACGTGGGGTCGGTGGGATCGTAAGCCGTACCCTCCAGGCCCTGCTTGAGCGGCACGCCCAGATGGCTGCCGTCCAGCTTGAAGGTCCAGGCGTGATACGGGCAGCGGAAGAACTTGCCCACGCAGCCTTCGCCGTCGGCCACCACCTTCGCGCCCTTGTGCGGGCAGCGGTTGTACAGCACGTGCACGTTGCCGTCGGAGGCGCGCACCATCAGCACATCCTGGTCGCCCAGGCGGGTGGTGTGATAGTCGCCCGTCTTGGGCACCTGGCTTTCGTGGCCCACGTAAATCCAGGCGCGGCCGTAGATCCGCTGCATCTCCAGGTCGAAGATGGCCGGGTCGGTGTAGACGCCGCGGTGCACGCTATCGCCGCGCACCATCGCGGCCAGTTGTTCTTGCGAGTAAGACATGTCGGCCTCCTACTTGTTCGCGCTGTCTTTCCACCGCGCCATCAGCGTGTTGGACGGCAAGGTCTCGTCCAGCAGCTTGGCGGCGGTTTCACGGCCCGCCACGGGCAGCCCCTTGGGGTCCAGCAGGCCTACCTGCACCAGCACGCTGGCCTGGTCCCAATAGATGTGCTCGTGATAGAGCTTGTCGCCCCGGAACTTCACGATGGCGATCAGCGGGATTTCCACCGGCCGGCCCGTCGGCGCCACGCCGGGCAGCAACCAGTCGATCTCGGTGGTGTGCGTGAAGCAGAACAGCAGCTCGTCCACGATCTGGGTCGCGCCCACGGTGCGCGACAAGGGGATCAGCCGCGTGTCGGGCGGGTTGCTGTTGACGAAATGGTGCTGGTAGAAGCGCGACAGCTCCTTGTGGCCCACGCCGCCCGTCATCGTCGGGATATGGTTCACGTAGGGTTCGGCCACCATCGTGGCCATGGTGGCGGCCACGTCGCGCGTGCCGAATTCATATTCGCAGTGCTTGTCCCATAAGGCCGAATAGTCGAATTCCGGGCCGATGGCGCGCTGCAAGGCCGCCATGCTGCGCTGGTGCGCCATCAGGGCGGACGGCTTGTCGTAGTGGTCGCCGCCGGTGCGCGCGAATGCGTGGTCCATGCCCGGATACACGTAGAGCTCCACGCCCGGCTTGCCGCCCAGCGCCGCAAGGATGCGCTGGCGCGCCTCGGGCGGACAGAAGCCGTCCTGCTCGGCGATGTGCAGCACCAGGCGGCCGCGCAAGTTGGTCGCTTCTTCCAGGCTGTTTTCGATGCCCACGCCGTAATAGCCCACAGCCACGTCCACATCGGTGCGGCAGGCAGCCAGATAGGCCAGCTTGCCGCCCAGGCAATAGCCCAGCACGCCCACCCCGCCCTGCTGTTCGGGCAACGCGCGAAGCGCGGCGATCGTGGACGCGATGTCTTTCAGGCCGAGCTCCACGTCAAAGCCCTGATAGAGCTCGAACGCGCGCGGCATGTCGGCAGGGCCATCGGTCAGCTGGATGCCGGGCTGCTGCCGCCAGAACAGGTCGGGCACCAGCACCACGTAGCCCTCTTCGGCCAGCAGCTGCGCCGCACGGCGCATGAAGTCGTTGACGCCAAAGATTTCCTGGCACAGCACCAGGCCGGGGCCATGGCCCGCGGCCGGCACGGCCAGGTAGGCGCCAAAGGACTTGCCATCGTGCGACGGGATCGTGATCTCGCGCGTCGTCATGTTCTGGGTCATGCGGTTCTCCTGAAATGCGTGATGCGTATTGCGTGAAGCACGCCGCCTTACTTCATCTGGCACGCGGCGGCGAACGGGTCCTGGTACTGCGTCAGCACCGTGCCCGACAGCTTGTTGGCCAGCTTGCCATCCGCGCCCGCCTCGACGACGCGCAGGTAGTAGTTCTGGACCGGATACTGGTTGCGGTTGAACTTGAAGTCGCCCCGCACCGACTTGAAGTCCGCACGCCGCAGCGCCGGGCGCAACGCGTCCGCCTCCAGCTTGCCGCCCGTCTGGCGCACGGCGCTATCGAGCAGCATGGCCGCGTCGTAGCCTTGCGAGGCGTAAAGGGTCGGGCTGCGGTTGTAGGCCTTCTTGAAGTCTTCGACGAACTTGCGGTTGGCCGGGTTGTCCAGGTCTGCCGCCCACTGCGACGTGTTGCGCAAGCCCTGGATGGGCGCGCCCACCGCCGCGATCGTGTCCTCGTCGCCCGAGAAGCCGGGCGCCAGCAGCGCGATGTCTTTCGACAGGCCCGCGCCATTGAACTGCTTGATGAAATTCACACCCATGCCGCCGGGCAGGAAGAAGAACACCGCATCCGGCTTGCTGGCCCGCAGCCGGGTGATCTCGACCCCGTAGTCCAATTGGCCGAGTTGGGTGTAGATCTCTTCGGACAGGCCGCCCTTGTACAGGCGCTTGAACCCGTTGAGCGATTCGCGGCCGCCCGGATAGTCCGGCGCGATCAGCGCCACGCTCTTGTAGCCCTGGTCGGCAGCGTACTTGCCCATCGCAGCCGGAATGTCTTCGTTTTGCCAGGCCACCGCGAAGAAATTCGGATTACAGCCCGCGCCGGCATAGTTTTCCGGCCCGGTATTGGTGCTGAGATAGATCGTGCCGGACTGCAAAATGGCCGGCATCACCGGCAGCAGCACGTTCGAGAACACGATCCCCGTCATGATGTCCACGCGATCGCGCTTGAGCAGCCGCTCCACCGCCTGGCGGCCCGTGTCCGCCTTTTGCTGGTCATCGGCCACCACCACTTCCGCCGGCAGGCCGCCCAGCTTGCCGCCGGTATGCTGCAGCGCCAGATTGAAGCCGTCGCGGATCTCGTTGCCCAACGCCGAGCCCGGCCCGGACAGCGTCGTCAGCAAGCCCACCTTGACCTTGTCGGCCGCCGAGGCCCCCGCTGCGGCCGCCATGCAGACCAGCGCCGCCAGCGCACGCCGGCTCCAGAGATTTCGATTCATGAGCCACCCCGTTTGCACCGCCAGCCCCGCTGGCGGAAAGCTGACAGATCCCGTCTGCCGTCGGTTCACGCATGCTGCCGATCCACGTCGCCACCTAGCGTATGCCGCCGGGCGGCTGCGCTCTATCCGAATATGGTCGGTTTTATCCGGGATTCACTTAATTCCCAACCCGGGGCGATTAAATTACTCTGGCCGCAGATACGGGAGCGTTCCCGTCCCGGAGGCATCCATGCACGGCTGGTCCCGACTCACGCTTGCGCCCTTGCTCAAACGGCGCGTGTTCAGTTCCACCCACCAGGACGAGACGCGCACGCGCGTGTCCGAAGCGCTGAAGGAACATCGCCTGACGTGGAAAGGCGGCCGCGTGGACGCCGAACTGAACCGGGGCCGTTTCGGCTCGCTGACGGTCTGTACGTTGCGCTACGGCGCCGAAGTCCACATCGAACCCGACCGCCTGCAGGATTTCATGCTGGTGCAGGTGCCGCTGCGCGGCCGCGCCTGTATCGAATGCGGCGACGAGCGCGTCAACGCCAACCCCGATTGCGCCGCCGTCATCGCCCCCAACCGCCCGCTGCGGCTGCACTGGGAAGCGGGCTGCGAACAGCTGCTGCTGAAGATTCCCCGCGGCAAACTGGAAGCCATCGGCCAACGCGCCTTCGGCGACGCCGCCTCCCGCCCGCTGGACTTCAGCCCCGCGCTGCGCCTGGACACCCCCATCGGCGCGGTCTGGCGCAGCATGATGACCGGCCTGATCCACCTGTTGCCCACCCTGGACGACGGCGCCCTGCGCCCGCCCGCCGCGTGGCTGGAGCACATGGAAGACAGCCTGATCCTGCACCTGCTCTACAACCAGCCCAACACCTGGCAGACCCCGTCCGGCCAAACCCCGTCCGTCCCGCGCCGCCTGACGCTGGCCGAGACCTACATGCGCGACCACCTCTCAGCCCCGCTCACCCTGACCGACATCGCCCGCCACGCCGGCGCCAGCGCCACCGCCCTGACCCGCCTGTTCCAGGAACACCGCGACACCACCCCCATGAACGCGCTGCGCGCCTTGCGGCTGGACACGGCAAGGCAAAAACTGAAGACGAACGCCACCGCCAGCGTGACCGAAGTCGCGCTGGGCGTCGGATTCGGACATCTGGGAAGGTTTTCCGAGTATTACCGCGAACGGTTCGGCGAACTGCCGAGAGAGACACGACGCGGGTGATGCGCAGCGAAGCCAGCAACGCCACGACGCAAGACGATGCGTAAGCGCCACGAGGCCGCCCGCGCGGCCGGCATGGCGCGGGCCCCGCAAGATCTTCCACCACACCCCGACGTTGAAGGGAACCCCAAGCACGCCGATCTCCCCGGCTGCCGTGAGGCTGCTACAGGCGCAGTCCGGCGCGTCGGTGGCCTGGGGTGCGAGGGGAGTCGATAAGCCCGACGGAATCCGAAGGCAGCCGCCATAGGCGGCAACGAGGATGAGGAAGGGGAAGTCCGGAGCGAAGGCTCCGGACCGCAATCGTTGACCCGAGTCGCCCCAGGCCACCGACGCGACGGACGTCAAAAGAACCCTAAAACACCCTGCAAAGAATCAAACTCCCGGCACCACAGCCGTCACTTCAATCTCCACCTTAGCCCGATCCTCAACCAGATCCGCCACTTCCACCGCCGTCATCGCCGGAAAATGCCGTCCGATGAATTCCCGGTAGTGCTTGCCGATCGCCGGATACGCCGCCACGTACTCGTCCTTATCCGTGACGTACCACGTCATCCGGACAATATGCTCAGGCTTCGCGCCGCCTTCGGCCAGGATGGCGACAATGTTCGACAGCGTCTGGCGGACCTGGTCCGCCAGGTCATCCGATTCGAACTGCTGCTGGCCATTCCACCCCACCTGCCCGCCCACGAACACGAGCTTGCTGCCCACCGTCATTTCGGTAAGCACGCCATTCGAATAGCCCCGGGGCGCCATCCAATCCGGCGGTTGCAGAATCTTCATAACGTCTCATCCTATTTTTAAAAAAACAAACTACAGGGTGGCCCCGCCGCTTACGCCGCGGCAGCCAGATAAGCCTGCATGCGTTCCCGCAAGTCCGCAGGCAGCGGCATGGACTTCATCGTCCGCAAATCCACCGTCACGATCGTCAGCGTCGCCGACAAGCGCAACTGGCCGTCAGGCCCTTCGAAACGCACCAGCGCCTTGAACGACGCCCCGCCGATACGCTGCACTTCCAGCGTCTGGCGCAGGCGCTCGTGCCAGCGGCTGGGCGCGCTGAAATCGCACGTCACCGACGCCATCGGCGTGCCGATGTGGCGATCGACGTGCAGCGCGTGGAACGGCAGCCCCATGCCCTTGTCGAACCATTCTTCGACAAAGTCGTTGATCATCTCGAAATAGCGCGGGTAGAAGACAATGCCCGCGGGGTCGCAATGACGGAAGCGGACTTCTACCTGGCTGATGAAAGGAGCGGCCATGATGATTTCCCGGTTACCTGTTCAAGCCATCTTGCGCAGCGCGAAACGTTGCAGCTTGCCCGTTTCGGTACGGGGCAGCGCCGCCACGAATTCGATCGCGCGCGGGTATTTGTACGGCGCGATGCTGGCCTTCACGAAGGTCTGCATCGCCGCCACGAGTTCATCGCTGGGCGCATAGCCCGGCTTGAGCACCACGAACGCCTTGACGAGCTGGCCGCGCTCGTCGCACGGCGCGCCCACCACGCCGCATTCCGCCACGGCCTCGTGGCGCAGCAGCGCGTCCTCGACTTCCGGGCCGGCGATGTTGTAGCCCGCCGACACGATCATGTCGTCATTGCGCGCCTGGTAGAACAGATAGCCCTCGTCGTCCTGCATGAACGTGTCGCCCGGCAGGTTCCAGCCGCTTTGCACGAAGCGGCGCTGGCGCTCGTCGGCCAGGTAGCGGCAGCCGGTCGGGCCCTTGACCGCCAGGCGGCCCACGGTGCCGTTGGGCACCGGATTCATGTCGTCGTCGACCACCTGCGCCACATAGCCCGGCACCACCTTGCCGATCGCGCCGCGCTTGACCGATTCCGGCGGACTGGACACGAACACGTGAATCATTTCGGTTCCGCCGATGCCGTCGATCATCTCGATGCCGCTGGCCTGCTTCCAAAGCTGGCGGGTGGCGTCCGGCAGGGCTTCCCCGGCCGACACGCTCTTCTTCAGCGACGACAGGTCGAACTTGCCGACCAGCGCCGCCATCTGGCGGTAGAACGTGGGCGCGGTAAAGACGATGGTCGCGCGAAAGTCCTGGATCAGTTCCAGCAGGCTTTCCGGCGTCAGCTTTTCGGCCAGCACGGTGCTGGCGCCCACGCGCAGCGGGAAGCACAGCAGGCCGCCCAGGCCGAACGTGAAGGCCAAGGGAGGCGTGCCGCAGAAGATGTCGTCCGGCCCCGGCTTGATGACGTGCTTGGGAAAGAGGTCGCACATCGCCAGCACATCGCGGTGAAAGTGCATGCAGCCCTTGGGCGAACCCGTGGTGCCGCTGGTGAAGGCGATCAGGCACACGTCGTCGGACGCCGTATCGCAGGCGGCGAAATCGTCCGGCTTGGCGGCCGCCAACGCGTCCAGCGCATCCGGCGCCGTGTCGTTGAAGTACATCACCTGCGACAGGCCGGGGCAATGGTGTTCGTGATCGGGCTGGGCGCAGAACTGCGCTTCTTCCTTCAGGCGGGCATCGCACAGCACGGCCTGGATCTGCGCCTTCTCGATGATCTGCTTGAGCTCCTTGGCGCGCAGCAGCGGCATCGTGGGTACCGTCACCAGGCCTGCCTTGATCGCGGCCAGCCAGGACGCGGCCATCATCGGGTTGTTCGGCCCGCGCAAGAGCAGCCGGTTGCCGGCGACGAGTTTCATGTCCTCGGTCAGCACGCGCGCGATGCGGTTGGTCAGCGCGGCCAGTTCGCGGTAGGTCATGGTGGCCGGCTTGCCGTCCTGGCGCCAGCGCAGCGCGACGCGCTCGCCGAAGCCGCGGCCGACCATGGCGTCCACAAGCTCGACGGCGCAATTGAACCGCTTCGGATAGGCCACGTCGGGGCCGTCCAGCAGGAATTCTGGCCATTGGTCGCCCGGGGGCAGATTGTCCCGGGCGAAAGTGTCGATGTGGGCGGATGCTTCCATAAGATTCCCCTTGCTATGCGATGCGGTGCGGTGTGGTTGGCGTTGCGAAATGGCGAGGGCTCGATGGCCCCTTATGCCTTCAGCAATTCACGGGCGATGATCAACTTCTGCACTTCGGTGGCGCCTTCGTAGATACGCAGCGCTCTGATTTCCCTGTAAAGCTTCTCCACCGGCATCCCCGACACCACGCCCGCGCCCCCGAACATCTGGAGCGCGCGGTCGATCACGGTCTGCGCCGATTCCGTGGCCATCATCTTGGCCATCGCCGCTTCACGCGTGGTGCGCAGCTTCTGCACGTCGCGCATCCACGCGGCGCGGTACGTCAGCAGCGCGGAGGCGTCGATGGCGGTCGCCATGTCGCCCAGCGCCGCTTGCGTCAATTGCAGGTCGGCCAGGGTCTGGCCAAACATGCGGCGCGACTTGGCGCGCGCCAATCCTTCATCCAGCGCCCGGCGGGCAAAGCCCAGCGCGGCCGCCGCCACCGATGCGCGGAAGATGTCCAGCGTCATCATGGCCAGCTTGAAACCCTGGCCCGCGTCGCCCAGTCGATGCGACAAGGGGATGCGGCAGTTGTCGAAGGTGATCGTGGCCAGCGGATGCGGCGCGATCAGTTCGATGCGCTCGCTGACCTCGAAACCCGGGGTGTCGGCATCCACGACGAACGCGCTGATGCCGCGCGCGCCGGGCGCTTCGCCGGTGCGGGCGAAGACGACATAGAAGTCAGCGATGCCGCCGTTGGAAATCCAGGTCTTGGCGCCGTTCAGCACGTAGTGGTCGCCGTCCAGCCTGGCTTCGCAAGCCAGGGCGGCCACGTCCGACCCGGCGTCCGGTTCGGACAGCGCGAAGGCGGCGATCTTCTCGCCGCTTGCCACGCGCGGCAGGTAGCGCTGGCGCAGGTCGTCGGAGCCCATCAGCGAAATGGCGCCGCTGCCCAGGCCCTGCATCGCGAACGCGAAATCGGCCAGCCCTTCATGGCGGGCAAACGTTTCGCGCAGGATGCACACCGCGCGGGAATCCACTTCCGGCAATGCGCCGCCCCAGGCGCCGCCGGGGCCGCCCGCAACCGCGTAGCGCAGCCAGCCGGCCTGGCCCATGGCCTTCACCAGTTTCTTGCAGGCCGCATCCGCGTCGTGATGGTCGACGTCGCCCAGCGATTTTTCGCACCAGGCGTCGACGTCATGCGCCAGCTTGCGGTGCGCGTCGTCGAAAAAGGGCCAGTCCAGCCAGCTAGCGTCGCGCATCATCAGTTCCCCTCGAAGACCGGCTTTTGCTTGGCCACGAAGGCCTCGTAGGCGCGGTGGAAATCGCGCGTCTGCATGCAGATGGCCTGGGCCTCGGCTTCGGCTTCGATGGCCTCGTCCACGCCCATGTTCCATTCCTGATGCAGCAGCTTCTTGGTGACGCCGTGCGCGAAGGTCGGGCCCGCGGCCAATTGCGCCGCCAGCGTCTGGGCGGCTTCGCCCAGCTTGTCGGATGCGTGCAGGGCATTGAAAAAGCCCCAGCTGGCGCCCTCGTCGGCCGTCATGGCGCGGCCGGTGTACAACAGTTCAGAAGCGCGGCCCTGGCCGATCATGCGCGGCAGCAAGGTGCATGCGCCCATGTCGGCGCCGGCCAGGCCCACCCGTGTGAACAGGAAGGCGGTGCGCGCGGCAGGGGTGCCCAGGCGCATGTCGGACGCCAGCGCCACCATCGCGCCCGCGCCGGCGCAAACGCCGTCCACCGCGGCCACGATAGGCTGCGGGCAGGCGCGCATGGCCTTGACGAGGTCGCCCGTCATGCGGGTGAAGTCCAGCAGTTCCGGCATCGTCATCTTGGTCAGCGGACCGATGATCTCGTGCACGTCGCCGCCCGAGCAGAAGTTGCCGCCCGCGCCCGTCACGACCACGACCTTGACGTCGGTGGCATACACCAGCGAGCGGAACAGGTCGCGCAGTTCGGCGTAGGAGTCGAACGTCAACGGGTTCTTGCGTTCCGGACGGTTCAGGGTGACGGTGCCGATCTTGCCGTCGGCCGACACCTGCCACAGGAACGTCTTGGCCTGATAGCCGGCCAGCGGACGCTTGTGGTGCTTCATGGTGTGCTCTTCGGACTGGGTGCTCATGGTGTCTCCGTTCGTTATCCTGGGTTGATGGGACGCGCCGGCCTCAGCCGGTCATCACTTCGCCGCCGTCCACGGCGATCGCCTGGCCGTTGATGGAGGCGGACGCCGGGAGCGCCAGCCAGGCCACCGTCTCGGCCACTTCTTCGGGCAGCACCAGGCGGCCCTGCGGGTTGCGCTCGGCCAGCTTGGCCCGGGCGGCTTCCGGCGTCATGCCGGTTTTGTCCACAATGTTGGTGACCGCGCCGCGCACGATGTCGGTTTCGGTGTAGCCGGGGCACACCGCATTCACGGTGACGCCCTTTTGCGCGGTTTCCAGCGCCAGCGACCGGGTCAGGCCGATCACGCCGTGCTTGGCGGCGCAGTAGGCGCTGACATAGCCGTACCCGATCAAGCCCGCCGTGCTGGCCACGTTGATCACCCGCCCCCACTTTTCCTGCAGCATGCCGGGCAACGCCGCCTGGATGCAGTGGAACGTGCCCGTCAGGTTGACGGCGATCATCTGCTGCCACAGCGCCGCGTCGGTGCGGTCAAAGCGCTGGCTCACGGCCTGGCCGGCGTTGTTCACCAGCACCAGCACCGGGCCGAATTCGATTTCGGCCTGCGCGAACGCCGCGCGCACCGACGCTTCGTCGGCGATGTCCGCGCTGACGGTCTGCACCTGGCCCAGGCTGGCCAGGCTGTCGGCGGCCGCCTCCAGCGCCGCGCCGTCGCGGCCCAGCAGCGTGACGCGCGCGCCACGCGCCAAGAGCGCACGCGCGCTGGCCAAGCCGATGCCGCGGGCGCCGCCCGTCACCAGCGCATGGCGCCCGGCAAGGGGTTGCGGGATTGTCGTCATTTGATATCCAGTTGCGCCATGGCGGCGGCGCGTTCGAAGTTGGTTTCCAGCTGGCGCTTGCCGGCGAAGTACTGGCTGGGCCAGGCCACGTCGGTGTAACCCACCCGCGCCGCTTCGCGCAGCGTCCAGGACGCGTCGGCCAGATGGGGACGCGCCAGGGCGCACAGGTCGGCGCGGCCCGAAGCGATGATGCCGTTGGCGTGGTCGGCTTCGAAGATGGCGCCCACCGCGATGGTGGGAATGCCGGCTTCGTTGCGCACGCGGTCGGCGAACGGGGTCTGGAACATGCGGCCGTAGACGGGCTTTTCTTCCTTGCTGACCTGACCCGACGAACAATCGATCATGTCGGCGCCGGCGGCCTTGAAATGGCGCGCGATCGCTACCGCGTCATCGGCGGTGATGCCGCCTTCGACCCAGTCGCTGGCGGAAATCCGCACGGACATGGGCTTGTCTTCGGGCCACACGGCGCGCACGGCGTGGAAGACTTCCAGCGGGAAGCGCAGGCGGTTTTCCAGGCTGCCGCCGTATTCGTCTTCGCGGCGGTTGGTCAGCGGCGAAATGAAGCTGGACAGCAGGTAGCCGTGGGCGCAGTGCAGTTCCAGCCAGTCGAAGCCGGCTTCGGTGGCGCGGCGGGCGGCGGCCACGAAGTTGTCGCGCACCGCGTCCATGTCGGCGCGCGTCATGGCGCGTGGTGTCTGCGACACACCTTCGATGTAGGGCAAGGCGGACGCCGACAGCAGCGGCCAGTTGCCTTCGGCCAGCGGGTGGTCGATCTTCTGCCAGCCCAATTGCGTCGATCCCTTGCGCCCGGCATGGCCCAACTGCACGCCGATGCGGGCGTCGCTGTTGCCGTGCACAAAATTGACGATGCGGGAAAAGGCCTGCGTCTGCTCGTCGTTCCACAGCCCCGGGCAGCCCGGGGTGATGCGGCCGTCGGGCGACACGCAGGTCATTTCAACCATGACCAGGCCGGCCCCGCCCATGGCGCGCGCGCCCAGGTGCACCAGATGAAAGTCGCCCGGCACGCCGTCGGTGCACGAATACATGGCCATCGGCGACACCAGGATGCGGTTTTTAAGACGCACCCCCCGCACCTGGTAAGGCGTCAGCATCGGGATGGCGGGACGCTTGCCGGACGCCGCCGGCGCGCCGGCGCGTTCCGCGATCCAGCGCTCGAAGCCTTCCAGCCAGGCGGGATCGCGCAAGCGCAGGTTTTCGTGCGAGATACGCTGCGAACGGGTCAGCAGCGAATAGGCGAATTGCTCGGGTTCCAGTTCCGCGTAACGCTCGACGTTTTCGAACCATTCGGTGGAATTGCGGGCGGCGTTCTGGATCTTCAGCACTTCCACGCTGCGCACTTCCTCGTAGTGCTTCAGGCCATGCTCCACGCTGCCTTCCGCGCCGCTCAGGCAGCGGGCAAGCTCGATAGAGTCTTCCAGCGCCAATTTGGTGCCGGAGCCGATGGAGAAGTGGGCGGTATGGGCGGCGTCGCCCATCAGCACGACGGGCACGCGGCGCTGGCCGCGGGCGGTCTCCAGCGTATTCCAGTGCACCCAGGTATTGCAGATGACGCGCGGGAAGCGGATCCAGATGGCCGAGCCGCGCAGGTGCGAGGCGTTGCTGATCAGCGCATTGCCGTCCAGCCAGGGCGCGAACAGCTTTTCGCAGTACGCAATGCCCTCTTCCTGGCTCATCTGCTCGATGCCGGCGGCCTGCCAGGTTTCCTCGGGCGTTTCCACGATGAAGGTGGACATGCCGTCTTCGTAACGGTAGGCGTGGGCCTGGAACCAGCCGTGCTCGGTCTGCACGAAGGCGAAGGTGAAGGCGTCGAACACTTTCTTGGTGCCCAGCCAGACGAAACGGCAGCGGCGCTGGTCGATGTCGGGGTGGAAGGTGTCGGCGTAACGGGTACGGATCTGGCTGTTGATGCCGTCGGAGGCGATGACGAGGTCGGCGTCGTATTCGCGGGCGATGGCCTGGTCGTCCTGGACGAAGTTCTCGAACACCAGCTTGACGCCGACGTCTTCGCAACGCGCCTGCAGGATGTTCAACAGCTTCTTGCGGCCGATGCCGATGAAGCCATGGCCGCTGCTGCGGATGCTGCGGCCCTTGAAGTTGATGTCGATGTCGTCCCAATGGTTGAACGCATCGCCGATGGTCTGGGCGGAAACGGGGTCTGCTTCGCGCAGGTTCTGCATGGTGGCATCGGAGAACACGACGCCCCAGCCGAACGTGTCATACGGCCGGTTGCGTTCGATGACGGTGATCTCGTTCGCGGGGTTCTGCAATTTCATCAGCAGACCGAAATACAGGCCGGCGGGACCGCCGCCGATGCAGACTATTTTCATTGCCGTAACGCTCCGAGGTACGCGACAGTCGCTCGTTTATCGGGAGCGGGGCGCCGCGGATATTTAGGTCTGGATAGTTTAGGCTTGAAATATATACCTGAAGCGGGGGGATCGCAAATGGGGGAAATCTATTAGGTCTTTTGGGGAAAAGGGGACAGGATGAGGGACTGAGGGCTGAGGGCTGAGGGCTGGGGCTGGGGACTGGGAATGACGGTTGTTGTGCTTTCCTAGGAGTTTGGGGCGGGCTTCGTGGCGTATCAGTGCTTCGTGGGGCGCCCATCGTCGGGGTTGGGCTGATGGCGCGCGCCCACGATTGCGGTCCGGAGCC
>CAUSDE010000074.1:0-26802 GCA_963530045.1 uncultured Achromobacter sp. | reverse complement strand
AGCGAAGGCTCCGGACCGCAATCGTGGGCGCGCGCCATCAGCCCAACCCCGACGACGGGCGTCCTACGAAGCCCCCCAACGCCCCGAAAAACAACCGCCGAAACCCCCAACGCTACGCCCGCCGCAACAGCCCCTACAGCAGCTTCCCCGGATTCATGATCCCAGCCGGATCCATCACCTTCTTGATCTCCCGCATCAACCGCAACTCCACGGCATCTTTGCTATGCAGGAAATGTTCCCGCTTCAGCTGCCCGATCCCGTGTTCGGCGGAAATGCTCCCGCCATAGCGATTCACTTCATCCAGAACGGCATCCGTGATCGCCGCGCCATTCACCGCCACCCAATCGCGCTCGGCGCCTGCCGGGCGCGACAGGTTGTAGTGCAGGTTGCCGTCGCCGAAGTGGCCGAAGATGAACGGGCGGATATCCGGGTACAGGGCCCGCACGCGCGCTTCCGCCGACACCATGAAATCCGGGATGCGCTCGATCGGCAGCGACACGTCGTGCTTCAAGTGCGGGCCGTCGGCGCGTTGGGCTTCCGAGATCTCCTCGCGCAGCTTCCACAGCGTCTGCAGCTGCGACAGCGACGCCGACACCGCGGCGTCCAGGCACAGGCCGCGCTCCAATGCCGTGCCGATCACGTTTTCCAGCAACGCCGTCAGGCCCGCCTCGTCAGCCGTATCGGCCAACTCCACCAGCACATAGGCCGGATAGCGCTGATCGAACGGCTCTTGCACGCCTTCCGCATGGGTCAGCACCAGGTCCAGGCAATCGCCCGAAAAATACTCGAACGCCTGCAAACGCGCGCCGCACTGTTCGAACAGGATCTCGAACAACTGCAGCGCCTGCGCGGGCGACTCCACCGCCGTCAGCACCACCGAACGCACATCGGTGCGCGGAAACAGGCGCAACGCGACGGCGGTGATCACGCCCAGCGTGCCTTCGGAGCCGATCAGCAACTGCTTCAGGTCGTAGCCGGTGTTGTCCTTGCGCAGCGTGCGCAGGCCGTTGAAGATTTCGCCTGTGGGCAGCACGGCCTCCAGGCCCAGCACCAGTTCGCGCGCCATGCCGTAGCGCACCACGTTCACGCCGCCGGCGTTGGTGGCGACGTTGCCGCCGATCTGGCTGGAGTCTTCCGCCGCCAGGCTCAACGGCAGCAGGCGCCCGGCGTCTTGCGCCGCGCGGCGCAGGTTGCCCAGGATGGCGCCGGCTTCGGCCACCATCGTGTTGGCCACCGTGTCGATCGAACGCACGGCGTTCATGCGGTCCAGGCTAAGCACCACGTTTTTCGCGCTGCCATCCGGCGTGGCGCCGCCGCACAGGCCGGTATTGCCGCCGCGCGGCACCACCGGCACCCCTTCTTGCTGGCACAAGGCCAGGCAAGCGGCGACGTCGGCGGTGGTGCGCGGACGCACGACGGCCTGGGCGTGGCCGTTGTACAGGCCGCGCCAGTCGGACAGCCAGGGCTCGATGTCCGCATCGGCGGTGTAGACGGTATCGGGGCCCAGGGCCTGGGTCAGGCGTTGAGTGAAATCGGATGCGCTCATGGTGTCTGCGTTGCCGCCGAAAAGAGGGGATCGAGTTGCAGGCGGCGGGCCGCCTGCTGCAAATGGAAGACCGCCGCTTGGCGGGCCTGTTCGGGATTGCCGGCGCGGATGGCCTCGAACACGGCGACGTGTTCTTGATGCACGGCCGCGGTCAGGCCGGCCTGCAGCCGGCTGTTGGACCTTGCCGTGCTCACGGCCAGCCGCAGCTGCAGGTTCAGGTACTGCAACAGGTCTTGGTAGGTGCTGTTGTGCGTCGCCGCGGCGATGGCCACGTGGAATGCCACGTCGTGCTCGACCCCTTGTTCGGGATGCTCAAGATGGGCCTCCAGCGCAGCCAGCGCCTCGGCCATGGCGGCCAGGTCCGCGGCGTTGCGCCGCAGGGCCGCCAACGCGGCCGCGCCGCCTTCCAGTTCCATCCGCAATTCGTAGACGTTGGCCAGTTGGGCGCGGTCCACGCCGATGCCGCTGGACACCTGGAACCCCTGGGCGCCCGTGCGCGACACCACCGTGCTGCCGGAGCCCTGGCGGCTTTGGATCATTCCTTGGGCCCGCAGGCGTTCGGTCGCCTCGCGGATGACGGCGGCGCTGACGCCGTACTGCTCGGCCAGGATGCGGCCGGACGGCAGTTTGGCGCCGAAGGCGTGCACGCCATCGGCGATGTCCGTGGCGATCTGGCGGGCGACCTGTTCGGTCAAGGTCAGGGTCTTGGTCAACATGGGCCAATTATAGGCTGACTTTTCAGGTTATCTGATAACTTTTGGCAAAGCCGGGCCGCTGATGCCCCGCCGCGTCCCGCCCTCAAGCCGTCGCAGGCTCTCCGTTGCTGCGGGAAAGCGTGGCGTCTTCGACGTCGGCGCCCCCGACGATCTCGCAGCAACGGCCGCCCCGCGCCTTGGCGCGGTACAGGGCGGCGTCCGCCGAATCCAGGGCCGCCTGCGGGCTGCGGTTGGCCGCCGAAATGATCGAAATGCCGATCGACAGGCCCACGCTGACCCGGGTGCCGTCCGCCAGCGCAATCGGCTGGGAGGCGTCGCGCAGCAGGTGTTCGCCCAAGCGCAGCGCCGCCGTGGCGTCGATGCCCGTCACCAGCACGATGAATTCGTCGCCCCCGATCCGGGCCGCCACATCGTCCACCCGCAACATGCCGCGCATGCGCTGGGCGATGGTGGTCAGCACCTGGTCGCCTGCGGCGTGGCCATGGGTGTCGTTGATCCGCTTGAAATCGTCCATGTCCATGTACAGCAGCGCAGCGTGGCTGTCGTGCCCGCGCGCGCTGGCGCAGACCCGTTCCAATGCGACCTGCAGCCCGCTGCGGTTGGCCAGGCCCGTCAGCGCGTCTTCGCTGGCGCGGCGCTCGCTGTCGCGCTCGGCCAGCATGGTGGACACCAGGATGCGGTTCAGCCGATGCGAGGCGATGCTCATGCTGACCAGGTAGAACGGGATCTGGATGAAGACGATGGCCGTGACGTATTCGCCCGTGAACAAGGCGCCCAGGCACATGGGCCCCAGGCTCAGGAAGATCATGGCCCCGACCAGCCGCGGCGCGCCGTAGTTGCGAAAGCAGATGCCGCCGGCCATCGCGCCGCAGGACACTCCCGCCAGGGTGGCGGCCAGCCAATCCCCGTTGAGGAAGGTGATGAACACGCCATAGCCCACGCTGAACGCCCACAAGAGCGCCAGCAGGATGTAGATGTCGGTATGGGTGTTGCCGCCCTTGGGCGCGGCGCGCAAGGCGGCCCGCAGGATCGTGACCCGAACGATGGCCAGCACCAGCTCGAGCACCAGCCAAGAGATGTACAGGGGTTCAGGGCGACGCCAGGTGACCACCCCGGAAATCATCAGGGTATTGATGACCCCGCCGGCGAAGATGGGAAGCGTGCCGAACAGGCTGGCGATCAGCGCCGCGCGGATATCCGCAGGCGTGTCTTGGCCGGCGTGCGTCAACCACCGCGTCAGGCGCCACTTGGGCAAGCTGAACTTCAGTCCTGTTTCCACACCGTCACGTCCATCGCCATCACCAGAATTAAGTAGGCTGGCTGGCGTTATAGCAGGTATTTCAAGCCTTTAATATTGTCCCTGAGGGCAATAAGGCCACGGCGTGAGACGAATTTTCGCTTGGCGAGAGACGGCGGGCTCAGTGCCCGCGATGCCCGCAGACCGCACATTCGGGGTCGCGCTGGACGTTGACGCTGCGCCATTGCATGGTGCGCACGTCCAGCCACAGCAAGCGCCCGGACAGGCTTTCGCCCACGCCGGACAGCAGCTTGAGCGCTTCGGCCGCCTGCATGCTGCCGATGATGCCGACCACCGGCGCGAATACGCCCATCGTGGCGCAGTTGGCTTCCTCGACGTCGTCGGCTTCCGGGAACAGGCAGTGGTAACAGGGCGCGTTGTCGTCGCGCAGGTCGTAGACGCTGACCTGGCCGTCAAAGCGGATCGCCGCGCCGGACACCAGCGGCTTGCGGTGCTGCACGCAGGCGCGGTTGATGGCGTGGCGGGTGGTGAAGTTGTCCGTGCAGTCCAGCACCAGGTCGGCGGCAGCGACGGCGTCGGACAGCGCCTGGTCTTTCAGGCGCTCGACGCGGGCATGGACCTGCGCTTGCGGATTGAACGCCGCCAGCATGTCGCGCCCGGACTCGGCCTTGGGGCGGCCGACACTGGCGGTAGTGTGGAGGATCTGGCGTTGCAGGTTGCTGAGTTCGACCACGTCGTCGTCAGCCAGGGTGATGTCGCCCACGCCGGCGGTGGCCAGGTAGAGCGCAGCGGGTGAACCCAGTCCACCCGCCCCCACGATGAGCACACGCGCCGCCAGCAGTTTTTCCTGCCCTTCGATACCTAGCTCGTCGAGCAGGATGTGGCGGGCGTAGCGCAGCAGTTGCTCGTCGTTCATTTGTCCTTGCTGGGCTCGACTCCGGTCGGCGTGATCTTCATGCGCGTGGGCGTGCCGCCGCCGGCCTTGGCGTCAGCCTTGGCTTGCGCGCGGGCCGAACCCTTCTGCACCGGCTTGCCGGCCAGCACGTTCAGCGCTTGCTGCAGCTGGAAGTCGTCCTTGCCGCCGAATTCGAACACCTTGGTCGGAACGTCGACGTTGTCCTGGTCCGAGTTGGACTTCACTTCGTTGGACGTGCCCGGGTTGGACAGGTGGCGTTGCAGGTCGGCTTCGCGCGGCAGGCGGAACAGGTCGCCGTCGGCCGTATCGGCAACGACGTAGTCCGGTTCGATACCCGTGGCCTGGATGGAACGGCCGTTGGGCGTGAAGTAGCGCGACGTGGTCAGCTTGACCGCCGTGCTTTCCGACAGCGGCAGGATGACCTGCACCGAGCCCTTGCCGAACGTGCGGTTGCCCAGCACCTTGGCGCGCTTGTGGTCCTGCAGCGCGCCGGCCACGATCTCGGAAGCCGAGGCCGAACCGACGTTCACCAGCACCACCATCGGCACCGTCTTGGTCCAGGCCGGCAGGCCCGCCAGGTAGTTGCTTTCACCCCGGGCGTATTCCGACGGCGTGGCCAGGTACTTGTGGCGGGCGTCGGGCGTGCGGCCGTCGGTGGACACCACCAGGGCGTCGGCCGGCAGGAAGGCGCCGGACACGCCGATGGCGCTGGTCAAGAGGCCGCCCGGGTCATTGCGCAGATCAAGTACCAGGCCCTTGAGCGGCTCTTTGGCGCCCAGTTCCTTCAGTTCCTTGGCAAGATCCGAACCGGTCTTTTCCTGGAACTGGGCGACGCGGATGTAGCCCACGCCGTTGTCCAGCATCTTGCTGCGCACGCTGCGCACCTTGATGATGTCGCGGACGATCTTCAGCACGATGGGCTGGGGACGGTCGGCGCGCATGATGGTCAGCGTGATCGGCGACTTGGGCGCGCCGCGCATGAGCTTGACCGCGTCGTTCAGCGTCATGCCCTTGGTGGGCGTGTCGTCGATCTTGATGATGAGGTCGCCGGCCATGACGCCAGCGCGCGCGGCGGGCGTGCCTTCGATCGGCGAGATCACTTTCACGAAGCCGTCTTCCGCGCCGACCTCGATGCCCAGGCCGCCGAACTCGCCTTGCGTGGCCGTCTGCATTTCGCGGAAGGCGTCGGCATCCAGATAGGCGGAATGCGGATCCAGGTTGGAGACCATGCCCGAAATGGCATTGTCGATCAGGGTCTTGTCGTCGACCGCTTCGACATAGTTGTTCTTGATGGCCGCGAAAACACTGGTCAGTTGCCTGAGCTCGTCCAGGGGCAAGGGACTGCCGCGCTGGGCGACTGCTGTCACGCCAACACTAAGCAATACGCCAGCCACCGCGCCGATGGCTATCAGACCGAAACCGCGAAACTTACGAGTGCCCATGCACACTTCCCGAATTTTGTTTTCGCCGATGGGGTTTGGTAATTCACCAACGGTTTTTTACCAACGACAATTTTGCCAATGCCCCTATTGGGCCAGCCACTGGGCCGGATCCACAGGAGCGCCACGATGGCGAATTTCAAAGTATAGGCCGGATTCCACTTGGCCGCCGGTTGCCCCTACCGTAGCAATAGTATCGCCACCTGTCACCGAATCTCCCACTCGCTTGAGCAGACTTTGGTTGTAAGCATAGACGGTCAGATATTGCTGGCCATGATCCACAATGATGAGGTTGCCGAAACCGCGCAGCCATTCCGCGTAAACAACGGTACCGGGCGCCACCACCTTGACCGGGGTGCCCTCCGGCGCACGCAGCACGACGCCCCGCCAGACGCCGCCATCCGGGCGATCTACCCCGAAACGGCCCTGCACCTGGCCGCGCACCGGCATGGCCAGGCCATGCTTCAAGCCGTTGCCGCCGCCAAGCGGGGCGGCACGGGAGGCCTGCTGGGCCGATGCACTGCGGGTTGGAGTGGTTTCGGCTTCGACTGGTTCCGCCTTTTTGGGAGGATCCGCGGGTTTTGCCGGGGCCGGCGTGTCGGCCGGATTGGTCAGACGGGTGTGCCCCTGTTCAGCCGGACGTAATCCGGCGGCGTCCGGGTCGGCCACGGCGACCGGGCCGCGGCTTTGGCGCGATGCCGCTTCCACCTGCTCTCGGGCCTGGGCGGCTTCGCGCGCATCGCGGCTGTCGCGGTCGCGCCGGGCGGCGTCGTCGGCCGCCAGCTTACGGTCCGCCTCGGCCTTCTTGCGGGCCTCGTCCGCGCGGCGTTGCGCCTCGGCGCGCTTTTTGGCCTCTTCGGCGGCGCGCCGGGCTTCTTCCACCCGGCGGGCTTCCTCGGCCTTCTTGCGCGCCTCTTCGGCCTTGCGGGCCTCTTCGATCTGCTTGGCGATCGCCGCGTCCAGGTCGGTGATCAGGCGCGACAGGCGCTGGTCGTCGCGGCCCAGCTTGTTGGCCTCGGCGCGCTGGGCGGCGATCTGCCCCTCCAGCTGCGCCAGCAGCGTGGCGCGTTCTTTCTGCTGGCCGACGAGCGCGGTCTTCTGCTCGGACGTTTCGGCCACGACTTTCTCAATTTCGGTGCGACGCGCGTCGGCGCGCGTCTGCAAGGCCGCCAGGCGTTCGATGTCGGCCCGCAGCGCCTGCACGGCGTTGGCGCGGGCCTGCGACACATAGTCCAGGTAGCCCAGATTGCGGCCCAGCACCTGAGGGTCGTCGCCGGACAGCAGGGCTGTCCAGGGCGACAAGCCGCTGGTGTACTGGGTGCGCAGCTGATCGGCGAGCTCCACGCGGCGCTTTGCCAGCACCGCCTCTTGCGCGCCGATCTGCTTTTCCAGGCCGGTCAGGTCGGCCTGCGCCTGGCGGTTGGCCTCGGCCAGCTCCCGCAGGCGCAGGTTGATCTTGGAAATGGAGGATTCCGACTGCTTGAGCGCGTCGGCCGCTTCCTTGCGGGCAGCCTCGCGGCCGTCGATATCCTTTTGCAGGCTTTCGATGCGGTCCCGCAAGGCGGCCTGCTGACGTTCGGCGTCGGACTGGCGTCCGGCAAGGTCGTTGGGCGCAGCGCGAGCCGACAGCACCCCACCGGTCAACATGACCGCCAACAACACCCCTGCCGTGCGACGCATAGAAATATCAGTCCTTCTTAGCCTTGCCTTGGGCAGCTACCGCCGCCATGGCCGCCTCGATCTCGGCGGCATCGCCCAGATAATAGTGGCGGATGGGACGCAGGTCATCATCCAATTCGTAGACCAGCGGCTGGCCGGTCGGAATGTTCAGGTTGACGATGTCGTCGTCGGACACATTGTCCAGGTGCTTGATCAGCGCGCGCAAGCTGTTGCCGTGGGCGGCGACCAGCACCTTGCGGCCGGCACGGATGGCCGGGGCGATGGACTCGTTCCAGAACGGCAGCACGCGTTCCACGGTGTCTTTCAGGCACTCGGTGGCCGGCAGCTGGTCGGCCGGGATCTTGGCGTAGCGGCTGTCGAAACGCGGATGGCGCTTGTCGTCCAGCGACAGCGGTTCCGGGGCGATCGCGTACGCGCGGCGCCAGATCAGGACCTGCTCGTCACCGTACTGAGCGGCGGTCTCGGCCTTGTTCAAGCCCTGCAGGGCGCCGTAGTGGCGCTCGTTCAGGCGCCAGTTCACGCCCACCGGGGTGTACATGGCGTCCATGGCGTCCAGCGCGATCCACAGGGTGCGGATGGCGCGCTTGAGCAGCGACGAATAGGCCAGGTCAAAGGTGTAACCCTCTTTCTTGAGCAATTCGCCGGCCTTGCGGGCCTGTTCGCGGCCGGTTTCGGTCAGGTCGACGTCAGTCCAGCCGGTGAAGCGGTTTTCCAGATTCCACTGGCTTTCGCCGTGGCGCATCAGAACAAGTTTATGCATGGTTTGGCACGCTTTCCGCGCGGGTTAAAGTTAAGGGATGGTTAAAGAATGCGCTCATTTTATAATTGAGTGATTTTGCCCTTGATTTTGCCCCGGCGCACCCGTCCATTTCCCTGGCGCGGCACCTAAGGGGACGCCAAGGGTTCGCCCCTACCAGGCTTGTCGCCGTACTTCAGGATGCCCCGTGGATCTTCTGCAATTCTTGCTCGATAAAAACAACGTCTTCATCGTCGCCGTCGCCGTCATCTCCGGCGTGATGCTGGCCATTCCCGCGCTCCGCAAGGGACGTACCGGCTCGGCCGTCAGCACCGGCGAGGCCATCCAGATGGTCAACCAGCGCAACGCCGTCTGGGTCGACGTGCGCCCCGCCGAGCAATTCCAGGCCGGCCACATCGCCCAGGCCCGCAATCTGCCGGCCGCCGACATCGAACAAAAGGCCGCCTCGCTGCCCAAGAACAAGCCGCTGGTCGTGGTTTGCGACAATGGCCGTGATTCCGCCCGCGCCGCCGCCAAGCTGCGTGCGCAAGGCTTTGCCGACGTGGTGCCGCTGGATGGCGGCATGCGCGCCTGGTCGGCCGCCAGCCTGCCGGTCACCCAGAAGGGTTGAACCGGGGCGCCCGTCCCCTTCCCTTTCCATACCGAATCGCAGGAGCGCCTATGAATAAAGTTGTCATGTACAGCAAGGACTATTGTCCTTATTGCGCCCGCGCCAAGGCGCTGCTCGAGCAACGCGGCGTGGCCGACCTGGAGATCATCCAGATCGACCGGGACCCGTCCCAGCGCGATGTCATGATCGAACGTACCGGCCGGCGCACCGTGCCGCAGATCTTCATCGGCGATACCCATGTCGGCGGTTGCGACGACTTGATGGCCCTGGACCGCTCGGGTGGCCTTGCCCCCTTGCTCAACGGCTAATCGCCCTCATTTTTGCCCCCTCCCACCAACGGAAACACTCATGGCTGATCAAGACCAAAACACCCAGCAAGAAGGCGGCAACGACGCGCCCTCGTTCAATCTGCAACGCGTCTACCTGAAAGACCTTTCGCTGGAAATGCCGAACGCGCCCCACGTCTTCCTGGAGCAAGAAGCGCCCCAGGTTGAAGTGAGCATCACCGTGGGCGGCCAGCGTCTGGCCGAAACCGTGTTCGAGACCACGGTCACCGTCACCGTCACCACCCGCATCAACGACAAGGTCGTGTACCTGGTCGAAGGCACGCAAGCCGGCATCTTCGAAGCCGCCAACATCCCGGAAGAGCAGCTGGATCCGCTGCTGGGCATTGTCTGCCCGACGATGTTGTACCCGTACCTGCGCGCCAACATCGCCGACGCGATCACCCGCACGTCGATGCCGCCGCTGCACCTGACGGAAGTGAACTTCCAGGCCCTGTACGAGCAGCGCCTGGCCGAGCTGCAACAGCAGCAAGGCGCCGCCAACGGCAATGGCGCTGGTAGCGACTCGGGCATCATCCTGCCCCCCAGCGCCACCCGCCAGTAAGCACGCCACGCCCCGATGAACAATCCCACTGAGCCGCGCTTGCGCGTCGCCGTCCTGGGTGCGGGAAGTTGGGGCACCGCGCTGGCGGCGGCCTCCAGCCGCCGCCACGCCACCCAGCTTTGGGCGCGCGACGCCGCGCAGGCCGCCAGCATGGCCGCCACGCACGAGAACGCGCGCTACCTGCCTGGCATCGCTTTGCCCCAGGCCCTGAATTTCTCCTCCGATCTCGACGCCACGCTGCGTAGCCTGCAGGACGAGGGCGCGCGCCGCCTGATCGTGTTGGGCGTGCCCGTGGCCGGGCTGACCGCCATTTGCGGCGAACTGTCGCGCCGGCTGCCCGTCCTGGGATTGCAGGACACCCCCATCGTCTGGACGTGCAAAGGCTTTGAAGCCGACACGGCCAGACTGCCCCACGAGATCATGCGCCAGGCGCTGCCCGGCGCGGTCGGCGGCGCGCTGTCCGGCCCCTCCTTTGCCCGCGAAGTCGCGCAAGGGCTGCCTGTGGCGCTGACGGTCGCCAGCACCAGCGCCGCCCTGCGCGAGGCCACGACTGCCGCCTTCCATGGCGCCGCATTGCGCGTCTACGCCAGCGCCGACCTGATCGGCGTGGAAGTCGGCGGTGCGCTGAAGAACGTGATTGCGGTCGCCTGCGGCATCGGAGACGGACTGGCGCTGGGCACCAACGCCCGCGCAGCCCTGATTACCCGGGGCCTGGCCGAAATGACGCGCTTTGGCGTCGCGCTGGGCGCCCGCCCCGAGACCTTTGCCGGCTTGACCGGCCTGGGCGACCTGGTGCTGACCGCCACGGGCGAACTGTCGCGCAATCGCCGCGTCGGCCTGGAAATCGGCGCCGGCCGCAAGCTGGCCGACATCCTGGCCAGCGGCATCACGGCCGAAGGCGTGCGTTGCGCGCGCGCCGCGCTTGACCGCGCCCGCGCCATCAATGTCGAACTGCCCATCACTGAAGCCGTCTGCGCCGTGCTGTTCGACGGCGTGGCGCCCATGACCGCGGTTTCCGCCCTGCTGGCGCGCGACGCGCGCGACGAAAGCGCGGATGCCGGCGGCCCGCTGGACCCGTCGCTGGGCGGCCATCTTTGACCCCTCCCTGACAACAAGACTTCCGCACGATTCCGAGGAGACATCCTTCATGACGCAAACCCGCAAGTTCCGGGTCGGCCCGCTCCTGCGCGGCCTGTGCCTCAGCCTGGCAGCCGTGCTGCCGGCCGCCGCCCATGCCGACTGGCCCGACCACCCCATCCACATGGTCGTGCCCTTCCCGCCCGGCTCGTCGCCCGACATCCTGGCGCGCACGATCTCGGAACCGCTGTCGCAGGCGCTGGGCCAGCCCATCGTCATCGACAACAAGCCGGGCGCGGGCGGCAACATCGGCACGCGCATCGTGTCGCAGGCCAAGCCCGACGGCTATACGCTGCTCTATACGATCAACGGACCCCTGGTCACGGCGCCCACGCTGTACAAGAAGACGCTGGGCTACGACCCGCTCACCGACTTGGCCCCCGTCACGCTGGTGGGCACCAGCCCCAACGTGCTGGTCGTGCCGGGCAGCCTGAAGGTCGACAACGTCCAGGACTTCGTCAAGCTGGTCAAAGGCCGCGGCAATTCGCTGAACTACGGTTCGGTGGGCCCCGGCAGCTCGGCCCACCTGGCCATGGAGATGTTCAAGGAAAGCGCAGGCGTGGACCTGGCGCACATCCCCTACTCCGGATTCCCGCAGGTCATCACCGCCATCATCGGCGGCGACGTGCAAGCCGGCTTCATGGTGCCGGCAATCGCCGTGCCGCAGGCCCGCGACGGCAAGGTCAAGCTGCTGGCGGTGACCAGCCTGCAGCCGAGCGAAGCGCTGCCGGGGATCCCGACGATGGCCTCGCAGGGCTATCCCGACTTCGAAGCCATTTCGTGGAACGCGGTGCTGGCCCCGGCCGGCACGCCGACGCCGATCATCGAACGGCTGAACAGCGAACTGGCCCGCATCATCGACAGCGAAGCCGTCCGCAAGCAGCTTGCCCTGCAGTACTTCACCCCCGCGGCATCCACGCCGGAAGCCCTGACCGCCCGCATCAAGAGCGAAAAGGCGCGCTGGGACCAGGTGATCGAAAAACTGAAGCTGTCGCTGGATTAAGCGCGGCGAAGGATGGGTGCAGCGCGCGCTGCAATCGGAAAGAACACCGATGGCTAGCGCGCGCTGCACCCATCCTACACGCCGCCTTCGAAGCCTTGTTGACGCCAGGCTTCGAAGACGGTCACCGCGACCGCGTTGGACAGGTTCAGGCTGCGTTGGCCCGCGCGCATCGGCAGCCGCAAGCGCTGTTGGGGCGCGAACATGGCTTGATGCTCGGCGGAGAGTCCGGCCGTCTCGCGGCCGAATACGAAGACGTCGCCCGGTTTGAAGCCGATGTCCGCCACGCTGCGCTGCGCCTGGGTCGTCAGCGCGTAGATGCTCGACGCATCGGCACCGGTGTCGTCCAGCGCCTCTTGCAGCGTGTCGTGCACGCGCACGGGCTGCCACTCGTGATAGTCCAGGCCGGCGCGGCGCATGCGCGCGTCATCCAGCTCGAAACCCAACGGGCGCACCAAGTGCAATTGGGCGCCGGTATTGGCGCATAGCCGGATGGCGTTGCCGGTATTGGGGGGGATCTCGGGGCAGACGAGGATGACGTGGAACATGGCGGATAAGGAACAAGGACGGCTTGCGGCGCCAGATTGGCCGCTCAAGCGAATTGTCGCCGATTTGCCGCCGGGACGCGCTGCCCCCGGGGCGTTGCGCCTTGCCTCAGCATGTGCCTCCTTGCCCGCACCAGCCTTGCCTCGTTCGCCATTCACCCGCGCCCCGCATCGGCGCCTGCCCACACCATGCACGCCCGCCACACGCCGTTGCCCCACGCGTCAAGGCGTACGCGCCGCTACCAGGATGGTCACGCTGGCCGCGCCTGCCGCCAGCAAGGCGTCGGCAGCGGCCTGGACCGTGCTGCCTGTCGTCATGACATCATCGACCACCGCCACGTGATGCCCGCGCACCCGCGGCGAACCGACGAACAGGCCCGTGGCACCCGTCTGGCGCGCCCGGCGCCCCAGCGACGTCTGCCGGGGTGTTTCCCGGCGCCGCCGCAGCGCGCCGCGCACCAGGGGCAACATCAGTTCGGCCGCCAGGCTCCGGGCGATCTCGCCTGCCGGATTCATGCCGCGCAGCCGCAGCGACGCGCGGCTGGCGGGCACGGGCACCAGCAGGACACCGGCGGGCAGCCCCCCGTCACGCCGGATCGCGCTGGCCAACAAGCGTGCCAACACAGGCGCCATGCTCAGGCGCAGACGCGTCTTCAGCATCTGGATCAGGGCGTCGGCGGGCGGCGCGTAATCGAAGGCGGCGATGGTCCGCCCGTAGGCCCGCGGCACGCCCAGGCAAGCCGGGCACGCCGCCGCCGTGGCGGGCAGCCTCAGCGCGCAACGCGGACACCGGGGCCGCCCGCCCGGCGTGATGGTGATATCCCCTTCGCAGCCGCCGCACAGCCGCGCGCCCGCCACCCGGGCGCCGCATAGCGGGCAATCGCAGCCGATCTTGGACCATAGCCGCCGCCCCATGCCCTGTAGGGGCAATCGGGCCCGGCCGCCGGGATGCGCAATAATGTGTGCCATCCCTCATGAAATCATGTTCCGCCCCGCGGCGAAGACGCGGGCGCGACCGAAATGTCCCTGCCAGAATCCGCACCGCTTCCCTCCCTTCCCCTCGTCAGCGCCGACGTGCCCCGGCAGTTCGCCCGCCGCGGCGACTTGTCCGACGCGCAATTCCTCTATGGGGAAGTGGCGCGCCGCATGCTCGGCCGTCTGCAGTACATCCGCGTGCAGCCCCAGGCGATGCTGGACGCGGGCTGTGGGGCGGGCGACAACCTGCCGCTGCTGCGCGAACGCTATCCGGATGCCGGCTATACCGGGCTGGACAATTGCGACCCGCTACTGGAGCGCGCCCGCAAGCGCCATGCCCCCGCCGGCCTGGGCGCCTGGATCGGCAAGCTGGCGCGCCGCGGTCCGGCTGCGCCCGCCTTCATCCATGCCGACTTGGCGGATACCGGCCTGGCCCCCGAGTCGCTGGAACTGGTGTGGTCCAACCTGGCCATGCATTGGCACCGTGCCCCGCACGCGGTGTTGGCCGAATGGCGCCGCATCCTGAAGGTAGGCGGGCTGGCGATGTTCTCCTGTCTGGGGCCGGCGACCCTGCGCGAACTGCGCCAGGCCCTGACCGATGCCGGCCTCGTGACCGCCACGCCGTCCTTCGTGGACATGCATGACTTTGGCGACCTGCTGGTGGAAAACGGCTTTGCGGACCCGGTCATGGACCAGGAGCTGCTGACGTTGACCTATCGCAGCCCTGAAAAGCTGCTGGCGGACGTGCGCGCGCTGGGCGGCAACCCCGCCGAGGGGCGCCGCGGCGGCCTCGTCGGCCGCGACTGGCGCGACCGCCTGTGCGCCGCGCTGGAAGCGCAACGCCGGCCGGACGGCCTGATTGCCTTGACGATCGAAGTGGCCTACGGCCACGCCTGGCGCGCCGCCGCGCACCGCACCGTGGCCGGCGAAACCCGGCTGTCCGTCAGCGCGATCGGCGGCCGGCACCGCGGGAACCCCTGACATCAGGGGCCCGCTGCGGGCCGCTTAGTGCAGGCGTTCCGGCAGGGGCACGCTGACCCCGGGTTCAGACGCCGACAGGGGCTGCATCGGCTCTGAATTGGCGCGGATGCGCCGGCGCAGCACAGCCGTGGGTTCGGCCGGGGCGGCTGCTGCCGCCTCGCCGCGCCAGGCGTGCGCCATGGCGTCCACCACCAGCGGCAGATCACGCAGGCGATGGAACTGGCTGCGGAGCCAACGGGCGTCGTTGCCGCTGCGCATGGCTTCGTCGCGCAGGGCGGCAATCATGTCGCCCGTGCCCAGCTCTTCGGCCACCGGCATCAGCCGCTGGAACAACGCCCGCAGATGGTCCATCAGGCGCATGCGCTGGCCTTCCGGCGTGACGTAGCTGCCCTGCAGGCCGAAGCGGCACGCCTGGAAGTGGTTGCTGCGATAGGACAGCCAGGCGTTGTCGCTGGGATCATCCTCGCGCATCAACAAGACCGCCAGAGCCTGCGCGAAGGCCGCGATCTGGCAGGCGCGCTCGACCGTCAAGGGGGTATCGCAGACGCGGATCTCGACCGTGCCGAACTCCGGCTTCGGGCGGATATCCCAGTACAGGTCTTTGATGCTTTCAGCCAGGCCGTAGGCGCGCAGCTGCGACAGGTGCGCCTCGAACTGATACCAGTCCTTGACGTCCGGCGGCATGTGGCCCGCCAGCGGGAAGCTGTTCACCGCGTTCAGGCGCGAGCACGAAAACAGGGTGTCGACGCCTTCGCAATACGGGGACGAGGCCGACAACGCGATGAAGTGCGGTACATAGGGCGACAGGCGGCGCAACAGTTTGATGGAATCGTCGCCGCTCTTCACGCCCAAGTGGATGTGTTGGCCGAAGACCGTAAATTGACGCGCCAGGTAACCGTACATTTCGGCCAGGTACTGGAAGCGCGGGGTGTCCGAGATGGAGCGCTCTTGCCAGCGCATGAAGGGGTGGGCGCCGCCGCCGGCGACCGATACGCCGACCGCGTCGGCCGCTTCGACCAGGGCGTCGCGCATCTCGCGCATTTCAGCCAGCAGGCCCATGGGGTGCTCGTGCACCGAGGAATTCAGTTCGATCATGGACCGCGTGATTTCCGGTTTAACGCGGTCGGCAATGGGATGGTTGGCCATTTGGGCCAGCAGCTCGTCAGAGGCTGCGGTCAAATCAAAACTACGGGGGTCGATCAGTTGCAGCTCGAGTTCGATGCCCAAGGTGTTGGGGGCCGACGAAATGAACGGGATCTGTTCCATCTCGGACTCCTTTGAATGTTTGATGAGGGATGCGCCGTTCGACCTTGAAGCCCGGTAACTTCCCGGGGGGCACTAGACGGCGACTTGTGAACGCATGATAGCCGCAGGTTTGTGGCAAAACGATTGAAAATCGTGACATTTGTGTGCAACATCGCGATGCAATCGGTTTTGCCCTCTGAAGAGAAGTGAGCAAGCGCTTACAACATAGAAACGGCGCGGGTTGCCGGCCGACGGCGGCCGCAATGGCAGTCGGGAAGCGGATTTCGAGAGGGGATGGGATAACCCTTATTAGGGTTATCCCTTAGGATTTTTCAGAGCCGATGGCCCTTATTTGCGCCAGAAAATCGGCGTGAACAGCACCAGCACGGTCAAGAGTTCCAAGCGGCCGATCAGCATGGCGAAGGTGCACACCCAGATCTGGAAATCGGACAGCACCGCGAAGTTGCCCATGGGGCCCACCGGCCCCAGGCCCGGCCCGGTGTTGTTGACGCTGGCGAAAACGGCCGAGAAGGCCGTGATGGGGTCCAGGCCGGAGAGCAGCAGCAGGCTGGTGAAGACGGCGATAGACAGGCCGTAGAACAGCATGAAGGCCAGCACCGAAGACATGGTCCGGCCTTCCACCGCCCTGCCGTTGATGCGCACCGGGCTGACCGCATGCGGGTGCAACATTGTTACAAGCTCGTTCTTCGCCTGCTTGACCAGCAGGATGGCCCGGATCATCTTGATCCCGCCCCCCGTCGAACCGGCGGACGTCGCGAATCCCGAGAGCAGCAGCATGGTCAGCGGCGCGAACAAGGGCCATTGCGCGAAGTCGGTATTGGCATAACCCGTGGTGGTGGCCATGGAAATGGTGTTGAACATGCCGTAGCGCAGCGCCTCCAGCGGCGAGCCGTAGACGCCCTTCACGTACAGGAACACCGAAATGACCAGCCCCACGCCCAGGACGACCACCAGGTAGGGCACGGCTTCCGGGCAGCGCCAGTAGGCGCGCGCGCTGCGCTGGCGGAACGCGTTGAAGTGGGTGGCGAAGTTGATGCCGGCAATCAGCATGAACACCATGGCCACCATTTCCACGGCCACCGAGTCGAAGTGGGCGAACCCGTCATCCCAGGTCGAAAACCCGCCCAGGCCCATCGTGGTGGCCATATGGCACCAGGCCTCGAACCAGGACAGCCCCACGGCCCGGTAGGCCAGGAAGCAAAGGATCGAAAACACGAAATACACCGCGTACAAGGCCTTGGCCGTGCTGGCGATGCGGGGCGTCAGCCGTTCGTCCTTCATGGGGCCCGGCGTTTCGGCGCGGACGACCTGGTGGCCGCCGACCCCCAGCAGAGGCAGAATCGCCACCGCCAGCACCAGGATGCCCATGCCACCGATCCAGATCAGCGTGGCACGCCACAGGTTGATCGACGCGGGCAAGGCGTCCAGGTTGGTCAGGACCGTGGCGCCGGTGGTCGTCAGCCCCGACATGGCTTCGAAATAGGCGCCGGTGAAGGACAAGGGCAGTCCGGCCCCGTGGAAATACAGCATCAGCGGAATAGCCGCCAGCAACGGCAGCCCGGCCCAGACGGCCGAGACCAGCACAAAACCGTCGCGCGCGCGCAGTTCGCAGCGGCTGCGCCGGGTCACGGCGGCCAGCGTCCCCCCGATGCCCACCGAAATCAGGAATCCGTTGAGGAAAGCCTCGCGCGCCGCATCGCCGCCCACGTAGGCGACGATCAGCGGAATCAGCATGGTGAGGGCGAACATCACCATGGTCAGGCCCAGGATATAGAGGGTGCCCAGAACGCGCTTCATGGGAGCCTATCCGGCGGCGCCGTGCCCGCGGCGGAGCATGGGAAGGGTGGGCATCAGAAGAACGACGCCGAGACTTGGAACAGCTTTTCCACGCGCGGCATCTGCCGGCGCGAGGGCACGAAGACGATCACGTGGTCGTCCGTTTCGATCACGGTGTCGGCGTCCGGCAGGATGATTTCGTCGCCGCGGACCAGCGCGCCGATGCTGGCGCCCTTGGGCAGGCTGATCTGCCCGACCGGCCGGCCCACGACTTTGGAGGTCGAGCGGTCGCCGTGGGCGATGGCTTCCAGCGCTTCGGCCACGCCCTGGCGCAGGCGGTGCACGGCGGCGACATCGCCACGGCGCACATGGCGCAGCAGTTCGCTCATCGTCGCCTGCGATGGCGACACGGCGATATCGATATGGCTGCCCTGCATCAATTCGCCATACGCCTGGCGGTTGATCAGCGCGATCACCTTGCGGGCGCCCAGGCGCTTGGCCAGCAGCGACGACATGATGTTGTCTTCGTCGTCGCTGGTCAGCGCCAGCCACGTGTCCATGTCTTCGATGTTCTCGCGTTCCAGCAGGGCTTCGTCGGTGCCGCTGCCGTGCAGGACCAGCACGCTGTCGGGCAACTGGGTCGCCAGGTATTCGCAGCGCTTCAGGTCGCGTTCGATGATGCGCACGCTGTACTTCTCGTCGGCCAGCTGGCGCGCCAGGCGCAGGCCGATGTTGCCGCCGCCCGCGATCATCACGCGGCGCACGGCGCGTTCGGCTTCGCGCAGTTGGCGCACGGCGCGACGCGCGTCGCGCGAATCCACCACCAGCACGACCTCGTCGCCCGGGGCGATGACCGTGCCGCTGCCGGCCCGCAGCGGACGTCCGCCGCGCAGCACGTCGATCACCCGCGCCTTCACGTCTGGCCACACGTCGCGCAGCTTGTCGACGGGGGAATGCGCCATCGGGCTGCCATGCCCCACCCGCACCGTCACGACGCAAACGCGGCCTTCGGCGAATTCCACCACCTGCAAGGCCTCCGGGAATTCGATCAGGCTGTGCAGATAGGTGGTGACGCTGCGTTCGGGACTGATCAGGGCGTCGATGCAGAAACCGTCTTCGCTCATCAGTTCCGGATGTTCCGGGAACTCGGCCGAGCGGATGCGGGCGATGCGGCGGGGGATGTTGAACAACTGGCGGGCGATCTTGCACGCCACCATGTTGGCGGTGTCGGAGGCCGCACAGGCGATCAGCAAGTCGGTATCGGCGGCGCCGGCCGCTTCCAGCACCGACACCTGCGAGCCGTCGCCATGGACGACGCGCAGGTCGAAGTGTTCTTGCAGGTACTGAAGCTGCGTGGGATCTGAATCCACCACGGTGATGTCGTTTTCTTCGGACACCAGGTTTTCGGCCACGCTGGTGCCTACGCGACCAGCGCCCATGATCAGGATCTTCATGTGCTGCGCTTGCGCGCCGACTCGATGCCCAATTGCTTGAGCTTGCGGTAGAGGTGGGTGCGTTCCAGCCCGGTGCGTTCGGACACGCGCGTCATGCTGTGGCTTTCGCGGACCAGGTGGTATTCAAAATAGATGCGCTCGAACTCGTCGCGCGCTTCACGCAGCGGCTGGTCCAGCGAAATGCTGCCCAGTTGGCCGTTGGACGTGACCGGCACTTCGTTGGCGGGCGCGGCTGCCAGGACCGGGGGATCCAGCTCGTCTTCCAGCGCCACGGCGGCGCTGGCAACCGCCGGATGGGCGGCGACAGGCGCCGGATGCGGGGCGCGCCCGCGCGCCAATCCGGCCGCAACGGTCTTCAGCAGACGTTGCAGCGTGATGGGCTTTTCCAGGAAATCCATGGCGCCGATGCGCGTGGCCTCGACCGCCGTATCGATGGTGGCGTGTCCGCTCATCATGATCACGGGCATGTCGAGCAGGCCTTGCGAGCCCCACTCTTTCAGCAAGCTCACGCCATCGGTGTCGGGCATCCAGATGTCAAGCAACACCAGATCAGGACGCATGCGAAGGCGTGCGGCGCGCGCTTGCGCCGCGTTTTCGGCCAATTCGACCGTGTGTCCTTCGTCGTAAAGGATCTCCGACAAAAGCTCGCGTATACCGACTTCGTCGTCAACCACCAGAATTCTGGCCATAAAGCATCCACCTATTGCGTAGCCGCATTATCCTTTTCTTGCGCGGTCGCGTCCATAGTATCTGCCCCGGGAGCCAACCGGGTCAACAAGATGGAAATCCGCGCGCCTCCTTCCTTGCGGTTGGCAAGGTCGATCCGTCCGCCATGCTCTTCCACAATCTTGCGTACGATTGCCAATCCTAACCCAGTCCCGTGGGACTTTGTGGTTACGTAGGGCTCGAACGCGCGCTGCATCACCTGCGGCGGGAAGCCCGGCCCGGTGTCGGCAACGGTAAATCTCAGCGCCTGCTGATCGGCCCGGTCGGGCTGTTCGCTGCGCATCAGCTGGGTCGTCACGCTGACCCGACCCTCTCCGCCCAGCTCGGCGATCGCGTCGCGGGCGTTGGACATCAGGTTGTGGATCACCTGGCGCAGCTGCGTGGGATCGCCCTCGATCGCCGGCAAATCCGCCCCCAGGTTCACGTCCAGGTTCATGGCCTTGCCGGTCAGCCGGGACGCGCCGCCCTCCGGCTCCCAGCCATACAGCGACAGCACGTCGGCCACCAGCGCGTTGAAATCGATGCGCTGCATGACGGCCGGCGGCGTGCGGGCGTATTCGCGGAAGTCGTCCACCATCTGCTTGAGCGACGCCACCTGGTTGACGATGGTATTGGTGGAGCGCTCGACGATCTGCGCCTCGGCCGGCTGCAGCTTGCCTTCCAGCTTCATGGCCAGGCGTTCGGCAGACAGCTGGATCGGGGTCAGCGGGTTCTTGATCTCGTGGGCCAGCCGGCGCGCCACTTCGCCCCAGGCCACGGTCCGGTTAGCCGAAATCACTTCGGTGATGTCGTCGAACACCACCAGATAGCCGTTGCCGCGCCCGTCCACCCGCAGGTGGGTGCCGCGCGCCAGCAGGGTCAGCGGCTGCGGCGCAGCGGGCGCGTCGCCCTGGGCCGGGCTGATCTCGAACTGCTGCTGCCAGTGCTGGCGCTCCGAGCCCACGGCCGCGTGGGTGGAAAACGCCTGGCGCACGATATTGGCGAACTCCAGCATGCCGTCCACGGTTTCCAGCGGGCGGCCGATCACCGAACGCAGATCGACGCCCAGGATGGTCTGGGCGCCCTGGTTGACCGTGGTGACGCGGAACGACTCGTCGAACACCAGCACCCCGGACGACAGGTTCGACAGCACGCTTTCCAGATAGACGTTGGAGCGCTCGAGCTGCTGGCGGTTGCTTTCGACCATGCGCCGGGCCTCGTCCAGCTGCCGCGTCATGGCGTTGAACGACCGCGTCAGCTGGCCGACTTCATCGCGCTCGGGCGGTTCGGGCAGCGGCCGGTAGTCGCCCACGCCCACGGCCTGCGTGCCGCCGGCCAGGCTGAGCAACGGCCGCACCAGCCGCTTGGACAGGGACAGCGCGACAGCGATCGCGCCGAACGCGGCCAGCAGCAGCGCCAGCGTCAGCGTGATGCCATAGAGCTTGCGCAGCCCCAAGCGTGACAGCGCCAGTTCTTGATAGTCGCGGAACCCCTGCTGCACCAGATTGGCGTTATGCGCGATCTGCTCGGGCACGGGCTGCAGCAGTTGCAGCCAGCGCGGCTCGGAGGCCGCGCCCAGCAGATTGTCGTAGCGGTCCGGCCCGGTCAGCGGGATCACCACGCGCAGATGCAACCCGCCTTCGGCGCCCGCCGTGACCGGGTCGTCGGCTTCGGCCGCGGAATAGCCGCGCGCCAGCCGCAGCTGGTTCATGACGGTCGACGGCGGCATCGCCGGCATCAGCTGGCCATATTGGCTGGTGGAAAACGCCACCATGCGTCCGCTGCCCGTGAACACCATGGCTTCTTGCACGCCATTGGTCTCGCGTAGCCGGGTCAGGGCCAGCGTCACGCCGCTGTCGGTGCTGCGGTTCAGCTCCATGGCCATGGAGCGCGCGCGCGTATCCAGGTCGGCCAGTAGCGAATCCAGGGCGGCGCGGCCCAGGTTCAGGCCCGCCTCCAGCGCCGTATCGACCCGCACGTTGAACCACGATTCGATGGAGCGCGACATGAACTGCACCGACACGGTGTAGATCAGGGCGCCCGGCACCACGCCGATCAGGGCGAAAGCCAGCGAAAACCGCGCCGTCAGGCGCGCGCCGAACTGCCGGCGCCGGATCTGGCGCGCCAGCCGCACTGTCAGCGCGACCACCCAGATGAACAGCGCCAGGGCGAAAATGCCGTTCAGCACCAGCAGCGTGTCGTAGTAGCGCGCAAAGCGCGAGGCATTGCCCGTGGACCATGCCAGCAAGCCCAGCAACGCCAGGCCGCTTACGGCACCCACCATCAGGGCCAGCCGGAGCAACAGCCTCATGAGGGATCTTTCTCCTTGCCGCTCAGCGTGAACGAGAAGTCCATCCAGGGAGTCCCCTGCGCCCACGAGCTGCTGTTCAAGGCGTTCACCTGGAACGGCCGGGGCAAGAGCGAGGTGTCCAGGCGCAGCCGGAGCTGGCCGCCGTACAGCACCCCTTCGTCGAACTCGCCGGCATCCGCCACCGGCCAATTGCGGATGTGGCGGATGACGCTCATCGCGTCGTCCAGCGACGCCACCGGGAAGGACAGTTCGCCTATGCCCGCGCGCCATTGCCGGGTCAATGCGTTATAGACGACCCGCCACGTGCGGGACGTATCCACCAGGGACTTGTCGAACCACCACCAGCGTTCCCGCGTCATGGTGAGGTCCGCCGTGAAATACAGCGGCACGCCGCGCTGGGCCGCGTCCCGCAACTGCTGGTTCAGTTCGAATTCGATGTCCGCGTCGATCTCGAGCCGGCCGTTGCGCACGACCGGGTCGACCCGTACGACCTTCGGTTCGGCGCCATATGCCTCGCCGCCCGGCACCAACGAAAGCAAGGCAGATACCAGCAACAACCCAAGAAATAAACGCGAAATAATGGACATACGACACCGAAACACCGTCATGCCCCTATTCTTGGTGATTCAGGACTGCTTGGCAAACAAGGCGTAGAAAAACCCGTCATGTTGGGCCGCCGGTGTTGCATCGACCGCAACAGGCAGCAATTGCCCCGGCGCGTCCAGCCGTTGGGCCTCGGGGTGGCGCTGCAGGAACTCCAGCGCCTGGCGAGCGCCCTCGATCGGGAAGACCGAGCACGTCACATAGAGCAGGCGGCCGCCGGGCGCCACGGTCTGCCACAGCGAATCGAGGATCTTGGCTTGCAGCGTAGCGGTGCGGCGCACATCGTTTTCACGGCGCAGCCAGCGGATGTCCGGGTGGCGGCGCACGATGCCCGAGGCCGTGCAGGGCACGTCCGCCAGCACGGCGTCAAAGGGCTTGCCGTCCCACCAGGCGTCCAGGTCCGACGCGTCAGCCGCTTTCATCTGGACGCGATTGCTTGCCAGACCCAGGCGGTCCAGGTTCTGTTCCACGCGCTCCAGGCGTTCGCCGTCGGCGTCCAGGGCCAGCAGGTCGATGTCGGCCAATTCCAGCAGGTGGGCAGTCTTGCCGCCAGGCGCCGAGCAGGCGTCCAGCACGCGCATGCCGTCGGCCGGCGCCAGCAATTCGGCCGCCAACTGCGCGCCGGCGTCCTGCACCGACCACCAGCCTTCGGCGAAGCCGGGCAACTGGGTCACCGGCTTGGGGCTGCTCATCACGAGGCCCGCCTGGCCCACGGGTTCGGCTGACAGGCCGGCCTCCTGGAAGGCCGCCAGCACCTGTTCGCGGCTGGCGCGGCGGCGGTTGACGCGCAAGGTCAACGGGGCGGGCACATTGGCCGAGGCCAGGATCTCGCGCCATTGCTGCGGATAGGCGACGCCCAGCTGCTTGACCCACCAGCCCGGGTGGTTCCATTGGGCCTCGGGGCTGTCGGCCACCGCGGCTTCCAGCGCCGCGCGCTCGCGCAGGAAGCGGCGCAGGCAGGCGTTGAGCATGCCCTTGAAGGACGCCAGGGCGCGGGTATTGGAGGCGGCCGTCACGGCCTGGTCCACGACCGTATGCGGCGCATACACCGGCATGCCAGGCAGCGCCGCGGCGGCATCGCCCTCTTCTTTCAGCAAGGTCAGGGACACCAGCAGCAGCGATTCGAACAGCACGCTGGGGTAGCGCTGGACCAGTTCACGGCCCACGGCGTCGGCCCAGCCCAGATAACGCATGGCATGGAAGGACACGGCCTGGGTGGCCGGGCGCAGGGCGGCGCTCACGTCCGTCAGCGCGTCCGTCAGGGAACGGCCGTCCAGCACGCCCTCGACCACCCCCGCGCTGGAAAGAAGAACGGAGGAAAGCGGGGGGGCCAGATGGGGGGAGTCGGAACGCGTGGACATGGTGGGAATTCAGAGGATAAGACCGATATGGTAGCCGGACCTGGACGAATGGCGGCGCGCGCGTCAAACTCGCCCTTCCCTGGGAGCGCTTTCCTTATGACTACCGCCACGCTGCTGCTGTTCATCCTGGCTTCGGCCGTCGCCATCGTGACGCCTGGCCCGACGACCCTGCTGGCCATGAGCAACGGCTCGCGCCACGGCGTGCGCGCCGCAGGCTGGGGCATGGCCGGCGCGGTGCTGGCCGACCTGATCCTGGTGGGCTCCGTGGCGTCCGGCCTGGGCGTAGTCCTGGCGGCGTCGGAAATCGCCTTCCAACTTATCAAGTGGGTGGGCGCGGCCTATCTGGCCTACCTGGGCTGGAAGATGCTGCGTTCGGACGCGGCGCTGATCCTGCCGTCGGCCGCATCCGGCGCGGACCGGCCCGTGGGCCTGACGCTGGGGTTGCGCAGCTTCGTGGTGGCGTTGACCAATCCCAAGGCGCTGCTGTTCATGTCGGCGTTCCTGCCCCAGTTCATCGACCCGCAGGCGCCGCTGCTGACCCAGTACGCAATCGTCGCCTGCGTGCTGGCCACCATCAATATCCTGACCATGCTGGTCTACGCCACGCTGGGCGCCCAACTGGTGCGCGCGTTCCAGGGGTCGGGCCTGCGCTGGCTTAACCGCGTCTGCGGCAGCCTGATGATCGGGCTGGCGGGAACGCTGGCGCTGTACCGGCGCGGAGCGCCGTAAAGCGCACAGGGACAAGGGCACTCGCCCTGCGGTTGCAGGCCAAGCACGCGCATGGCCCGAATATAAGGGACGCACCACTAGCGGACCGTTTCCCTTTTGAACGCCCTCCGGCGTTGCGAAGACGTGCCGTGCAGGCGCCTGGCCTGCGCCGCGCCGCTGAACCCGTTTCGCTATCGCCCCCTACGGCATTGCCGTATAATTACCGGCTTCCCCGCAGTAGCTGCCCCGGCGCATCGCATGAACCCAGGCGATGGCGAGAGGCCGCGCTGCCCGTAACTTGAACGAGTCATGAAGAAAGTAGCTCCACCGGCGCTTCCCGCCCGGTGGCAGGCGTCGCATATCAGCGAAGCGCGCAGCCGCGTCGGTTTGCCGCAAGCGGATTTCGCGGAATTGCTGGGCGTCAGCGTGCGCACCCTGCAGGATTGGGAGCAAGGCCGGCGTAATCCCTCCGGCGCTGCGCAAACCCTTCTGCAGGTGGCCATGCTCCACCCGGAAACGCTGCGCGACCTGCCGCCCCGCCACCCAGGCAAACCCGCCTGAACCCGAACATTTGACGAATCTCCCGCCGCACCGCTTGAGCCGGTGCGCGAACCTACGGTGAACCAGATTGGAAATCCTTGAGCAATCCCGGCCCGGCAAAGGCGCCGGCACTTCCGCCAGCAATGGCAGCCCTAGCAGCAACTCGACGCTGGACGCCATCACGGCCGCCGCCCAGGGTGCCAATCCGGCCCGCGCGCCGCGCGTGGGCTTTGTGTCGCTGGGCTGTCCTAAAGCCCTGGTGGACTCCGAACGCATCCTGACCCAATTGCGCACCGAAGGATACGAAGTCACGCCCGAATACAACGACGCGGACGTCGTCGTCGTCAACACCTGTGGATTCATCGACAGCGCCAAAGCGGAATCGCTGGAAGCCATCGGCGAAGCGCTGGCCGAGAATGGCCGCGTCATCGTCACCGGCTGTATGGGCGTCGAGGAAGCGGTGATCCGCAAGGTGCACCCCAGCGTGCTGTCGGTGACCGGTCCTCAGCAATATGAAGAGGTGGTGCGCGCCGTGCACGACGCCGCCCCGCCCAAGCAGGACCACAACCCCTATCTGGACCTGGTGCCGCCGCAGGGCGTCAAGCTCACGCCGCGCCACTACGCCTACCTGAAGATTTCCGAAGGCTGCAATCACCGCTGCAGCTTCTGCATCATCCCGTCGATGCGCGGCGACCTGGTCAGCCGCCCGGTGGGCGATGTGCTGAGCGAGGCCGAACGCCTGGTCAAGGCCGGCGTGAAGGAAATGCTGGTGATCTCGCAGGACACCAGCGCCTACGGCGTGGACGTGAAGTTCCGCAGCGGCTTCTGGAACGGCCGCCCGGTCAAGACCCGCATGACCGAGCTCTGTCTGGCCTTGTCCGAAATGGGCGTCTGGACGCGCCTGCACTACGTGTACCCGTACCCGCACGTGGACGAAGTGATCCCGCTGATGGCCGAAGGCAAGATCCTGCCGTACCTCGACATCCCGTTCCAGCACGCCAGCCCCCGCATCCTGAAGGCCATGAAGCGTCCGGCCTTCGAAGACAAGACCCTGGCCCGCATCAAGCGCTGGCGCGAGATCTGTCCCGACCTGACCATCCGTTCGACCTTCATCGTCGGCTTTCCCGGCGAAACCGAGGAAGACTTCCAGTACCTGCTGGACTGGATGCAGGAAGCGCAGCTGGACCGCGTGGGCTGTTTCCAGTATTCGCCGGTGGAAGGCGCGCCCGCGAACCTGCTGGAAAACCCCGTGCCGGACGACGTGAAGCAAGACCGCTGGGAACGCTTCATGGAATTGCAGCAAGGCATTTCGACCGCGCGCCTGGCCCGCAAGGTCGGCCGCGAGATCGACGTGCTGATCGATGAAGTGGACGAAGACGGCGCCGTGGGCCGCAGCAGCGCCGACGCCCCCGAAATCGACGGATGCGTCTACGTCAGTTCGGACAAGCCGCTGAAGGCGGGCGACCTGGTGCGCGTGCGCGTCACCGACTCGGACGAGTACGACCTTTGGGGCGACGCCATCTGAGCAACGCGGCAAGGCGCTGGTCGTCGTCGCAACGAAAAACCCGGCCTCGCGTGAACTGACCCCCGAAAGTTGGATGTTGATCCAACCTTCGGGGGTTTTTACATG
>CAUSDE010000073.1:0-26825 GCA_963530045.1 uncultured Achromobacter sp. | reverse complement strand
ACACGGCACGCATCGCCCTGCTCGCGGGCGACGAGCCCGCCCCGGTCGCACCGGCCGAGGCCGTACCCGTCGCCGACCCCCGCGTGCTGGCCATGAACCATGGCAGCCGTGTGCTGCTGGAATCACTGCATGCCTGGCCCGAACGGTCGGCCGACATCCGCAACATCCATGTCTCGCAGCGCGGACGGCTGGGCCGCACCGTGATCCAGAACACCGACTTCGGGGTGCCGCAGCTGGGCAGCGTCGTCGCGTATTCCGGGCTGCACGCCAGGCTGGACGAATGCGTGGCCGCCTGTGGCGTCACCGTCCTGTCGGGCCCGGCCGCGCGCGTGGACAGCCAGGACGCGGACGGCGTGCGCATCGTGCAGGGCGAGAACACGCTGCTTAGCCAGGTCGCCGTGCAGTCCGACGGCGCGGGCGCGACCGACCTGCGCCGCGACTACGGCCAGCATGCCGTGCTGACCACCGCCCATGCATCCCTGCCGCGCCGCGGCTGGGCCTGGGAGCGTTTCACCGCCGAAGGGCCGTTGGCCCTGCTGCCTCACCCCCAGACGCCGGACGCCTATTCCGTCGTGTGGTGCAGCGCCCCCGATCGCGCCACCGAACTGGCCGCGCTGGACAACACGGCTTTTTCGAAAGCGCTGTCGGCCGCCTTCGGCGACCGCCTGGGCCGGCTGTCCAGCCAGGCCCCGCGCCATGTCTTTCCGCTGTCGCTGGCCGCCCGCCGGGCGCAAGTGCAAGGCCGCGTGGCCGCCATCGGCAATGCCGCGCAGACCCTGCACCCCGTCGCGGGCCAGGGCCTGAACCTGGGGCTGCGCGACGCCGCCCGCCTGGCCCAGACGCTGGCCGGCTGGCTTGCCCGTCCCGAGGCCAGCCCCACCGCCCTGCTGGCCGAGTTCGCGCAAGCGCGCCAGGTCGACCGCATCATCACCGCCGGCCTGACCGACCTGATGCCCCGCGTATTCGCCACCGGCCTGGCGCCGGTGGAGCATGCGTGCGGCCTGGCCCTGCTGGGGATGGATCTGGCCTCCCCCTTGCGCGCGCCGCTGGCCCAACATCTGCTGCAAGGTTTCCGCGCCTGATTCCGCTCTCGTTCCGCGCCCGTCCAGGGCGCGGAATCGACTGCTTTCGCCCCCGTTTGTTACCAAGCTGTTGCCGGCTGAAAATGGGGGTTCGATCGAGCCGGTTAAAATGTGACCATGCGCATAGGCCAATGGACCCTTCCCAACAATGTTCTTGTCGCGCCCATGGCGGGCGTGACGGACCGCCCTTTCCGGCAGCTTTGCAAGAAGCTGGGGGCCGGGTATGCCGTGTCGGAAATGGCCGCCAGCAACCCCAAGCTGTGGGATAGCGTCAAAACCTCCCGCCGCTTGAACCACGACGGCGAGATCGCCCCCATTTCCGTGCAGATCGCCGGCGCCGACCCGGCCATGATGGCCGAAGCGGCCGTATTCAACGCTGGCAAGGGCGCCCGGATCATCGACATCAATATGGGATGCCCGGTGAAAAAGGTCTGCAACGTGGCCTCGGGATCGGCGCTGTTGCGCCATGAGGACCTGATCGTGCGGATCCTGGACGCCGTGGTGTCGGCCTGTGCGCCGCTGGACGTGCCGGTCACGCTAAAGACCCGCACCGGCTGGGACCGCGACAGCCGCAATGCCTTGCGGGTGGCCAAACTGGCCGAAAACGCCGGCATCGCGGCCTTGACCCTGCATGGCCGCACGCGCGCCGACCTCTATACGGGCGAGGCGGAATATGACACTATCCGCGCCGTCAAGGCCGAGCTGACAATTCCCGTGATCGCAAACGGGGATATCGACTCGCCTGAAAAAGCCAGGCGCGTCCTGGATTACACTGGCGCCGACGCGGTCATGATTGGCCGGGCGGCCCAGGGCCGTCCCTGGATTTTCCGCGAAATCGACCACTACCTGCGCACGGGCGAAACACTGGCCCCTCCCTCCTATGGGGAAATGCGCGAGCTGCTGCTCGAACATCTCGACGACCATTACCAGTTCTATGGCGAGCACACCGGCGTACGCACGGCGCGCAAGCACATTGGCTGGTATCTGGACGGCCTGCCGGGCGCGGATTCGTTCTGCGCCCGCATGAACCTGATCGACAACACCCGCGACCAGTGGCGGGCGGTGTCTGATTGGTTCGACATCATCTCGCGCGACGGCGAGCCCCACCCGGCGCCGGTCGCAGAAGCCCTGCTGGCGGCATAACCGCCTCAACACCAACATAAAAATATCTGTACTCAAATGAGCAAGAAAGATGTCCTGGAAGAATGCGTGCGCGCCAGCCTTGAGCGCTATTTCGAAGACTTGGGTGAATCCGAGCCCCACGATATGTGGGACATGGTGATGCGCTGCGTGGAGCGCCCGGTGCTTGAAGTGGCGCTGGAGCGTTCGGGCGGTAACCAGTCGCGCGCATCCGAAATGCTGGGCATCACCCGCAACACCTTGCGCAAGAAGTTGCTGGCGCACAATATCCAGGTATAGCTTTTCCGCGTGGACGGCCCCTGTCGGGCGCCGTCCGCCCCTTCCCCGATTTCCCATCCCGACCTGAACGAGAAAGGCGCTGCGCCCGACTCCCGTCCCCCACCATGAAAATCGAAACCGCCCTGCTTTCGGTGTCCGACAAGACCGGCATCGTTGAATTTGCCCGCGCCCTGGCCGCGCGCGGCGTGCGCCTGCTGTCGACTGGCGGCACCGCCAAGTTGCTGGCCGACGCCGGCCTGACCGTCACCGAAGTGGCTGCCCACACGGGTTCGCCGGAAATCCTGGATGGCCGCGTCAAGACGCTGCACCCCAAGATCCACGGCGGCCTGCTGGCGCGCCGCGACAGCGCCGAGCACATGGACACCATCAAGGCGGCGGGCATCGATCGCATCGACATGCTGGTGGTCAACCTGTACCCCTTCCGTGAAACCGTCGCCAAGCCGGACTGCACGTTCGCCGACGCGGTCGAGAACATCGACATCGGCGGCCCGGCCATGCTGCGCGCGGCCGCCAAGAACCATGGCACCGAAGCCGGCGGCGTGACGGTCGTGATCGACCCGGTCGACTATTCGCGCGTGCTGGCTGAAATGGACAAGAGCGGCAGCACCTCGTACGGCCTGCGCCTGGCGCTGGCCTCGAAGGTCTACGCCCATACCGCCGCCTACGACGGCGCCATCGCCGCCTACCTGACCAGCCTGACCGAAGCCGAACCGGCCCAGGAAGCGGTCCCGGCCCGCAACGAATGGCCCGGCACGCTGACCCTGCAGGTCAAGCAGGAGCAGGCGCTGCGCTACGGCGAGAACCCGCACCAGACCGCCGCCTTCTACGTGGACGCGCAGCGTCCGGCCGGCCTGTTGGGCAACTACCGCCAGCTGCAGGGCAAGGAACTGTCCTATAACAACATCGCCGACGCGGATGCCGCGTGGGAATGCGCGCGCAGCTTCGACGTGCCCGCCTGCGTCATCGTCAAGCATGCCAACCCCTGCGGCGTGGCCGTGGCGGCCGACACGCTGGGCGCATACCAGCAAGCGTTCAAGACCGACCCGACCTCCGCGTTCGGCGGCATCATCGCCTTCAACCGCCCGGTGGACGCCGCGACGGCCGAAGCCGTCAGCGCCCAGTTCCTGGAAGTGCTGCTGGCCCCGGCGTATGACGGCGCCGCGCTGGCCATCCTGGCCGCCAAGAAGAACGTGCGCGTGCTGGAAGTGCCGATGGGCGTGGGCCAGAACGCCATGGACATCAAGCGCGTGGGCGGCGGCTGGCTGGTGCAAAGCCCGGACGCCTACAACGTGCCGCGCGATGCGCTCAAGGTGGTCAGCAAGCGCCAGCCCACCGAGCAGGAAATGAACGACCTGGCCTTTGCCTGGAAGGTCGCCAAGTACGTCAAGTCCAACGCCATCGTCTTCGTGGGCGGCGGCATGACGCTCGGCGTGGGCGCCGGCCAGATGAGCCGCATCGACTCGGCCCGCATCGCGTCGATCAAGGCGGAAAACGCCGGCCTGACCCTGAAGGGTTCGGCCGTGGCGTCGGACGCGTTCTTCCCGTTCCGCGACGGCCTGGACGTGGTGGTGGCGGCAGGCGCGACCTGCGTGATCCAGCCCGGCGGCAGCATGCGCGACGACGAAGTCATTGCCGCGGCCGACGAGCACGGCATCGCCATGGTGCTGACCGGCACCCGCCACTTCCGCCACTGATGCGCGTCCTCGGCATCGATCCCGGCCTGCGCCGCACCGGTTTCGGTGTGATCGATGCCGACGGCTCGCGGCTGCGGTACGTGGCCAGCGGGACCATCGTGGTCCCGCCGGCGCTGACGCTGGCCGAACGCCTGAAAGTCATCCTGGACAATCTGCGCCAGGTGGCGCGCGACACGCAACCCGATGTCGCCGCGCTGGAAATCGTCTTCATGAACACCAATCCCGCGTCAACCCTGCTGCTGGGGCAGGCGCGGGGCGCCGCGCTGTGCGCGCTGGCCGACAGTTCGCTGGCCGTGCACGAGTACACCGCACTGCAGATCAAGAAAGCCGTGGTCGGCACCGGACGCGCCGCCAAGGAGCAGGTGCAGATGATGGTGCAGCACCTGCTGGCGCTGGACGGCACGCCCGCCCCCGACTCCGCCGACGCGCTGGCTTGCGCCATCTGCCACGCCCACGTCGGGCCGCTGCAGGACAAACTGGAACGCCTGGGCACGTCGCTGCGCATGAGCGGCAAGACGCGCATCCGCAATGGCCGCCTGATCGGCTGAACGCGCCCTTGCGCGTATAGAATGCCCGCATTCGCCGCGCATTCCGCGCGCCTTTGCTGCCCTACCCCTTTACCAGGCCTTCATCACCATGATCGGACGCATCACCGGAACCCTGATCGAAAAGCTGCCCCCCACCATCTGCGTGGACGTGGGCGGACTGGGCTATGACATCGACGTGTCCATGAGCACGCTGTACGCGCTGCCGGAAACCGGCGCGCGCGTCACGCTGTACACGCACCTGACGGTGCGCGAAGACGCGCACATCCTGTATGGCTTCGGCACGGCCAGCGAACGCAGCGCCTTTCGCGAACTGATCAAGGTCAGCGGCATCGGCGCGCGCACCGCGCTGTCGGTGCTGTCGGGCATGTCGGTGGCGGATCTGGCCCAGGCCATCACCTTGCAGGAATCGGGCCGCCTGACGCGCGTGCCGGGCATCGGCAAGAAGACCGCCGAACGCCTGCTGCTGGAAATGCGCGGCAAGCTGGGCGCGGACATCGGCGCATCCTCGCATGCGACGCCGGACCACCAGTCGGACATCCTGAACGCGCTGCTGGCGCTGGGCTATTCGGAGAAGGAATCGCTGTCGGCGCTGAAGACGCTGCCCGAAGGCGTCGGCGTGTCGGACGGGATCAAGCAGGCGTTGAAGGCGCTGGCGCGCTGATCACAGGTAGCGGGGCGCGACGGCCTCCAGGCCCGTCGGCACCACATGCAGTTCCGGCGCGATCGGCCCCGCGCAGACATTGTCGCGGCGCAGGGAATCCAGGTTGTCGCGCGACATCAGCGGCTTGCCCGGCAGGCATTCGAACAGGCGGGCCTGGATGCGGCCCACGCCCATCGGCATGCTGATCACGGGCCGTGGATGGCCGCTCCAGGCGGCGCACAGCCGCGCGATCTCGCCCAGCGTGTAGACCTGCGGCCCGCCCAGTTCATAGGTCTTGCCACAGGTGTGCGTGTCGCCCAGGGCGGACATCATGGCTTCGACCACATCGCCGACATAGACCGGCTGCATGCGCACGTGCGCCCCCGCCAGCGGCAGCACGGGCAGCCACCGCGCCAGCGTGGCGAACATATTGGTGAACTTGTCGTCCGGCCCGAATAAGACGGACGGACGGAAAATCGTCCAGCCGCCTTCGGAGGCGGTCTGGAATTCGTGCTTGATGGCGGCCTCGCCGTCGCCCTTGGAGCGCTGGTACATGCTGTCGCCCTGGGAATCGGCGCCAAGCGCGCTGACATGCAGCAAGCGATGGACGCCCTGGCGCCGGCAGGCCTGCGCGATGCGCTGGGGCAATAGCACGTGCGCCCGCGCGAAGTCCGACCCGTACGGCTTGCCAAGGTTGCCATGCAGGATGCCCACCAGGTTCACGACCACGTCGCAGCCACGGACCAGGCCATCCAGCGCCGCGTCATCGTGGATGTCGGCCTGGACCAGCGTGACGGTGGGAAAGACTTGCAGTTCGCTGCCCCGCGCCAGAAGGCGCGTAGGCACAATCATCTGGTGCAAGCCGCCGGACAGCCGGGCAATCAGGTGACGGCCGATGAAGCCGGTGCCACCAATGATAAGGATACGCATGCCGCAGCCTCCTGTTTGTCAGGATCGAGTCCCGATTCTGCCTTGCGCGGGCGGCAACCGCAAGCACGCATCGGCGGTCCGGCATGCGAACCGCCGATAGGGATCAGGAAGCCAGCAATCGGGCGTAGGCCGGAAGATCGACGTTGCCGCCGCTGATGATGACGCCGACTCGCGCCCCGCGCACCGGCACCACGTTCTGCATGACGGCCGCCGCGCCCAGGCAGCCCGTGGGTTCCACCACCATCTTCATGCGTTCGGCGAAGAATTTCATGGTCGTGACCAGTTGGGCATCCGTCACCGTGACGATGTCGCGCACATGCTTCTGGATGAGCGGGAAGGTCAGGTTGCCCAGGTGCGTCGTGGCGGCGCCGTCGGCCAAGGTCTTGGGAGCCGGGATTCGGACGATTTCGCCTTTGCGCAAAGACTGCTGGCCATCGTTGCCCGCTTCGGGCTCGACGCCGTAGACCAGGCAACGCGGGCTGAGCGCGAACGCGGACAAGGCGGAGCCCGACAGCAGGCCGCCGCCGCCCAGGCAGACGAACAGGTAGTCCAGTTCGCCGACTTCCTCGAACAGTTCCTTGGCCGCGGTGCCCTGCCCCGTGATCACGTCTTCGTGGTCGTAGGGCGGAATCAGCGTGGCGCCGGTCTCGGCCTGGATGCGCTGGGCGATCTGCTCGCGGTCTTCGGTGTAGCGGTCGTACGTGACGATCTTGCCGCCGTAGCCTTCGGTGGCGGCGCGCTTGGCCGCCGGCGCGTCCAGCGGCATGATGATCGTGGCGGACACGCCTTGCAGCCTGGACGCCAGCGCAATGGCCTGCGCATGGTTGCCCGACGAGAAGGTGACCACGCCGGCGGCGCGTTGCTCGGGCGTCAGGCGCGCGATGGCGTTGTAGCCGCCGCGAAACTTGAAGGCGCCCATGCGCTGGAAATTCTCGCACTTGAAGAAGACCGACGCGCCGCTGATGGCGTCGGCCGTGGCCGAGGTCAAGACGGGCGTGCGGTGTGCGTTGCCGGCCAGGCGCTCGCTGGCGCGCACGACATCATCATAGGTAGGCAATTCGGGCAGCATGGGAATCCGGTCCTTTGATCGCAGGAATGTCGAAACCCCCGGATCATAAACCTGTCGCGCGGTTTGCGCGCCGCCCGCGCCTACTTGCCGAACAGATCGCCGCCGGCGCTGACGCCGGTGGGCGGGGTCAGGCCCAGATGGCGCCAGGTCGTCAGCGTGGCGGTGCGGCCCCGCGGCGTACGTTGCAGGTAGCCGTGCTGGATCAGGTAGGGCTCGATCACGTCTTCGATGGTGTCGCGCTCTTCGCCGATGGCGGCCGCCAGGCTGTCCACGCCCACGGGCCCGCCGTCGAACTTGTGGATGATGGCTTCCAGCAGCTTGCGGTCCATCAGGTCCAGGCCCTGGGGGTCAACCTCCAGCATGGCCAGCGCGCGGCCGGCGACGTCGGCGTCGATCGTGCCGCTGGCCTTGACCTCGGCGTAGTCGCGCACGCGGCGCAAGAGGCGGTTGGCGATCCGGGGCGTGCCGCGGGCGCGGCGCGCCACCTCAGCCGCGCCGTCCGGCGTGATGCCCGCGTTGAGCAGGCCGGCGCTGCGCGTCACGATGTGGCCAAGGTCGGCCGCGTTGTAGAACTCCAGCCGCGAGACGATGCCGAAGCGGTCGCGCAGCGGGTTGGTCAGCATGCCCGCCCGCGTGGTGGCGCCCACCAGCGTGAACGGCTGCAGGTCCAGTTTCACGCTGCGCGCGGCCGGGCCTTCGCCGATCAGGATGTCGATCTGGAAATCCTCCAGCGCCGGATAGAGGATTTCCTCGACCACGGGCGACAAGCGATGGATTTCGTCGATGAACAGGACGTCGTTCTTTTCCAGGTTGGTCAGCAGCGCGGCCAGGTCGCCCGGGCGCTCCAGCACCGGGCCGGACGTCTGGCGCAACTGCACGCCCATTTCGTGCGCGATGATGTGGGCCAGCGTGGTCTTGCCCAGGCCCGGCGGGCCGAACAGCAACACGTGGTCCAGCGCCTCGCCGCGCTTTCTGGCGGCGGCGATGAAGATCTCGAGCTGTTCGCGGGCGCGCTGCTGGCCGACGTATTCCTGCAGCGCCTTGGGCCGCAAGGCGCGCTCGATCGATTCCTCGTTGGGCGACACCGGCTGCGGCGCCACGATACGGGGGGCGTCGGGACGGGAAGAAAGGGAATCGGACTGAATGGCCATGGTGCGGATACGACAAGGGACGAAGCAGGATGCATCGTACCGTATGGCGGGGCCGCCGAGGTGGGGCCGCCGAGGTGGGGCCGCCGAGGTGGGGCCACAACGGGCCCCGCCTCCCCTACGCGGCTTCGGACAGCGGCAGCTTGACCCGCACGCACAGGCCGCCGGCGTCGGCCTGCCGCAATTCCAGCGAGCCCCCGTGGGCACGGGCAATCGCCTCGGCCAGCGCCAGGCCCAGGCCCACGCTGCCCGTGCGCGTGCGCGCATCGTCCAGCCGGCTGAACGGGCGCAGCGCCTCCTGGCGGCGTTCGGGCACGATACCGGGGCCATGGTCGGCCACGTCCAGCACCGCTTGGCGCGCTTCCCGGCGCAGGCTGACCTCCACCGGCGGCGCGCCGTGGTTCAGGGCGTTGCCGATCAGGTTGTCCAGCAGGCGGCCCAGCGCCACGGCGTCGGCCTGCACCACCAGCGGCGCCTCATCGTCGACGGCCTGCAGGTGGATGTCCGTGCCGGCGCCTTGCCAGGCGCCGACGCGTTCGGTCAGCCAGTCGGACAGCACGATCGGCGCGTAGCGGTAGGCCGCGGGGTCGGTGCCGCGCACGAAACCGATGAACTGGTCGACCATGTGCTGCATGTCCTGCAGATCGGTGCGCAAGCCTTCCTTCAGCTTGGAATCGTCAGCCAGTTCAATGCGCAGCCACATCCGCGACAACGGCCCTTTCAGGTCGTGCGGCAGGCCCGACAGCAAGGTGCGGCGCACCGAGTCGGATTCGGCCAGCGCGTCCAGCATCGCGTTGAAGCGCACGCCGAGCGCCCGGGTTTCGTGCGGCCCCGAAGGCTCCACGCGTTGGGGTTGGCCCGCGGCCAGCCGGTCGGCGGCGTCGGCCAGCCGGGTGATGGGCCGCGTGATGTGCCACGAGAAGCCCACCGCCAGCAGCAGCAACAGGCCCAGGCCGCCCAGCCAGGCCGCGATGAACGGCGTCGCCACGGGCGGATCCAGGCGGTCCAGCGGGATGACCAGCCATTCGCGCAGGCGCGGCACATCCTCGCTGGCGGAATTGGGCGCGAGCGAAATGAAGATTTCCGGGGCCGGGCCGCGCGAAAGCGCCACGCGGGTGCCGTCGTTCAGGCGTTCGTTCAACAGTTGCACCAGCACGCGCAAATCGCGGCGGATGTCGTCCGGCTCGGGCTTGTAGCGGCGCATGTGCTCTTCGCGAGCCCGTTCGCGGTCGGCGGCGTCGCGTGCATCGGCCCTGTCACCGCCCCGATCGCCATCGGCATCATGGTCGTCGCCCCGCACTTCCGGCGGCGGGGGCGGACGTGGCGTATCGCCCGGCTGGGCAGCCGAGGACTGCGGTGGAGGGGGACGCGGCGCGGCCCGCGGCGGCGGCGGCGGGCGGCGGCCATTGAAGCGCTGCAGCTTGGCTTCGGCCGGCAGCACGCGCGACCACAGCCGCCATTGGTTCTGCGAGGCGGTGCGCACGAATTCGGCGCGGTCTTCGGCGGGCACCTCGGACACGGCGGCGCGCAGGGTGCGGATCGTGGTGACGATGTAGCCGATGGCCACGTCTTCCAGGAACTTGTGCCGGAAATAGGACACCGTCACCAGCGTGGCCGCCTGCGTCAGCAGCACCGAGCCCAGGATCAGCAGGATCAGGCGCGCCCGCAGCGAACGCGGCACCAGGAAACCGGGGGAAAAGCGCATCAGGGGGAAAACCGGTAGCCGATGCCCCAGACGGTCTGGATCCAGCGCGGCTGCTTGGGATCGTCTTCGATCACGCGGCGCAGGCGCAGGATGGCGATGTCGATGGCGCGGTCATTGCGTTCGCCGGCGTCGTCGTCGCGCGCCAACGCCAACAGGCGCTCGCGCGACAAGGGCTTGCCCGCGTTGCGCACCAGGGCTTCAAGCAGGTTGATTTCGCCGCCGGTCAGCTTCACCACGGTGCCTTCGCGCGACAACTGGCGCGAGGACGGGTCGAACAGGAAGGGGCCGAACGTGACCGGCGCATCCTTGGTCAGCGCGGACGGTCCGCGCTTGCGGCGCAGCACGGCCTCGATGCGGGCCAGCAGTTCGCGCGGATCGAAGGGCTTGCCCACGTAGTCGTCCGCCCCGGCTTCCAGGCCGATGATGCGGTCCACCGCTTCGTCGCGGGCGGTCAGGAGGATGACCGGGATGTCTTCGCCTTGCTCACGCAGGCGGCGGCAGGCGTCCGCGCCGTCGCCGCCGGGCAGCATGCGGTCCAGCACGAGCAGGTCGGGCGCGTAGCGGGTGATGCGGGACGACAGGTCGGTGGCGTCCGGCGCAAGCAGGGTGTCGTAGCCGTGCCGGTTCAGGTAGTCGGCCAGCAGTTGTCGTAACGCCGGGTCGTCGTCGACGACCAGCAGCTTGGTGTGGGGATTGTCCATGGATGCCATAGTGAGGCGCGCCGCGTCCGGCCGCAAGAGGCAGGAAATCAACTGAAATACACCTGTTGCACGATGTACGCCATGTTTTCCGGCGCTTTGCCTGAACCGCCCGTGCCGGCCTGGACTGGCCCTAAAATAACCGGGCTGGTCTTGCCGCTCGTCCGGTTTACTAAAAATCGTTTACAGCTACGGCGGCATCCCCTCTCTACACTGGTCCGTATGGTCGCCCCTACACTCTGGCGCAGACGGCTGTTGCACGCGGCGCTGGCGGCGGGCTTGTCCTGCCCCCTGGCTTCCGCGTTTGGCGACACCCCGATTGCGTCCCCTGATTTCGCTGCCCCGCCTTCCGGAGGGGCGCCGGTACGCATGGCGCGCGGCATCGGGGTTCTGTCCCCCGTACAGCCGATCCCCGTGCGCCCGGCGCCGTCCATGGATTCGCGGGCGGTACCGCTGGATCCGTCCCCCTGCGACCTGCAAGTGGCGGAACCGGCCATGGACACCAGCGTGCAAGGCGTGGAAGACAGCGGCGCGGAACTGATTCCCGGGATCGGATCCTCATTGTCCGGCGCGGCGGATACGCCCCCGCTGGGCTGCGAACAGGCCGCGGCCCCGGCCGAGGAAAGTACGTCCGATTACTCCTTCGCCTTGGAAGACGGCGACCTGCCCCGCGTGCCGGTCGTCGTGATCTCGGGCGTCTCGCGCCCGACCCGGCCCTGGTTCGCCTCGGTCAGCGGCCAGGACGGCCTGCGCTATGGCGGCGATCGCAACTGGGTCTACCGCAACACCGCGGGGCCCTCGGTCACCGTGGGCAACATCAACGCCAACGCCCCCGCCTGGGGCAGCAGCGCGCCCGTCGGCGGCCTGCAGATCGCCAACTGGGCCGGTTCTTCCGCCACCGTGCCCGAGGGCAGCTTTGGCTATTCCTCTTCGCTGGGCAAGCTGAACCGGATGGATCCGGCCGCCAGTTCGGGCGCGGTGGACTACGGGGCGTCGGTCGGCTCCGGCAGCGTGCGCTACGGGCTGACCCCCGCCCTGACGCTGGAAGGCCAGATGCAGAGCGCGCCGTCCTTGACCACCCGCGGCATGGGCACCACCTATGCCGCCGGTGAATACGGCACGTTCCAGGCCGGCGCCACCCAAAGCTCGTTCGACGCGTCCAACGCCTGGCGCTACCGCTTCGGCTACAGCGTGGACGTGGCCGATGCGGTGAACCTGGGCTACACCAACGAACAGATCGGCGCCGGCTTCGGCGACCTGTCCAACTACTCGGGCGGCGTGGCCTCGGCCCCGCAATCGCGCAACACCCTGTCTGCGGGCGTGCCCATCACGGGCTGGGGCACGATCAGCGGCACCTATTCCGGCCTGCACGAGGGGTCGACACTGGCCGAACAGCGGGTAGGCCTGACCCACAGCATGTTCGTCGCCCCCAAGGTGAGGCTGGCGGTGGGCGCCGACCGCGACATCATTTCGGGCAACTACGAGTGGCGGGCCAACCTGAGCATGCCGGTCGACACCTTCATGCGCGGCACCTGGCTGAGCTGGTAGCCGGACCGCGAGACGGACGGAAATATCCCGGTAAAAGGGGCCGTCCGGAATTGCGGCTTAAAATCCCTGCCATGATGCTTCCGGCCTACCCCCATGTCTGACGCGCGCGCCCTCGGCGTGTTGCAGCGCGTTTTCGGTTACGAATCCTTCCGCGGCGACCAGCAAGCCATTGTCGAACAGGTGATCGACGGCGGCGACGCGCTGGTCCTCATGCCCACCGGCGGCGGGAAATCGCTCTGTTACCAGATTCCCTCGCTGGTCCGCGAAGGCACCGGCATCGTCGTGTCGCCGCTGATCGCGCTGATGCAGGACCAGGTCGACGCCCTGACCGAACTGGGCGTGCGCGCCGCGTTCCTGAATTCCACGCAGGAATGGCGGGTGGCGCGCGACGTCGAACAGGCGTTCCTGGCCGGCGAGCTGGACTTGCTGTACGTCGCCCCCGAACGCCTGCTGACCGACCGCTGCCTGCAGTTGCTGGAGCGCGGCCGCATCGCGCTGTTCGCCATCGACGAGGCGCACTGCGTGTCCCAATGGGGCCACGACTTCCGGCCGGAATACCTGGGCCTGTCGATGCTGCACGAGCGCTGGCCGGACGTGCCGCGCATCGCGCTCACCGCCACCGCCACCGCCGACACGCGCACCGAAATCGCCCAGCGCCTGTCGCTGGACGACGCCCGCCACTTCGTCTCGAGCTTCGACCGCCCCAACATCCGCTACCGCATCATCGAAAAGAACGAAGTGCGCAAGCAGCTGCTGGACATGATCCGCACGGAACACGACGGCGAGTCCGGCGTGGTGTACGGCCTGTCGCGGGCGCGCGTGGAGGAAACCGCCGAATTCCTGTGCAATCAGGGCATCGACGCCATGCCCTACCACGCCGGGCTCAGCCCGCAGGTGCGCGCCGCCAACCAGGCCCGGTTCCTGCGCGAAGACGGCGTGGTCATGGTTGCCACCATCGCTTTCGGCATGGGCATCGACAAGCCCGATGTGCGATTCGTCGCCCACATCGACCTGCCCAAATCCGTCGAAGGCTACTACCAGGAAACCGGCCGAGCCGGCCGCGACGGGCTGCCCGCCACCGCCTGGCTGGCCTACGGCCTGCAAGACGTGGTGCAGCAGCGCCGCATGATCGACGAATCCCCCGGCGACGAGTCCTACCGCCGCCGACTGGGCCAGCAACTGGATGCCATGCTGGGGCTGTGCGAAACCGTGGAATGCCGCCGCGTGCGGCTGCTGGCGTATTTCGGCCAGCAGATCACGGCCTGCGGCAACTGCGACGTCTGCCTGGAACCGCCCCAGGCCTGGGACGGCACGGTCGCCGCGCAGAAGGTGCTGTCGGCCGTCTACCGCCTGTGGAAAGAACGCGGCCAACGCTACGGCGCGGGCCACATCATCGACATCCTGCGCGGCAAGGTCACCGACCGCACCAAGCAGCATGGCCATGAAACGCTAAGCGTGTTCGGCGTGGGCGAAGACCTGAGCGACACCGCCTGGCGCGGCGTGCTGCGCCAGTTGCTGGCGCAGGGCCTCTTGACGGTGGACAACGAAGGGTTCGGCACGCTGGCGCTGACCGAAGGCAGCCGCGCGGTGCTCAAGGGCGAGCGCCAGTTGATGCTGCGGCGCGAATCCGAAAAGAAGACCCGCTCGGGCAAGACCGGCAACGGCCGCCCCAAGGCCGCCGCCATCGACCTGCCGGCCGAACTGCAACCCGTGTTCGAGGCGCTGCGCGCCTGGCGCGGCGAAGTGGCCAAGAGCCATGGCGTGCCGGCTTACGTCATCTTCCATGACGCGACGCTGCGCGAAATCGCCCTGGCCCAGCCCGACTCGATGGATGCGCTGAGCCACATCAGCGGCGTGGGCGCACGCAAGCTCGAAGCCTACGGCGAAGAGATCCTGCAGCGCGTGGCCAAGCCGGTGCTGTAGGCGCCCGGCCCGCTGCCGCCGTCAGTAAGACGGCGGCGGCAACAGCGGCACCGGCGCCCGCTCTTTCCCGAAGACCGACCGGTACGCCAGGATGTTGAACACCAGCACCACGGGTATCCCCACGACCGCGCCCGCCATGACCAGGCGCATCGAACTCAGCGCGCCCGCGCCATCCCACAGGGTCATGTCGTCCAGGATCAGGTAGGGGAACAGGCTGTACGCCAAGCCGCTCAGCATCAGCAGGAACAGCGCCACGCACAGGACGAAGGGCAGCCAGCTGAAGCGGTCCGCGCGGCCGGGCAGACGCGCCAGCAGCATCTCGGCCGCCACGTAGCCCGCCAGCATCATCACCCAGACCGTGGCGGCCAGGCTCAGATGGGCGATGTTGCTCCACTTGTAGAAGATGCCCGCATTGGCCAGCCCCAGCGTCACCGCGATCGCGACCATGCCCACCGCGGTCCAGCGGATGGCGTGGCGGGCCCAGCCGGCGGCGCGGCGCTGCAGATCGCCATCCACCCGCATGACCAGCCAGGACGCGCCAAGCAGCACATAGGCCGCCACGGCGCACAGGCCCACGAACATCGCGAACCAGCCGTAGCCGGCGTCGGACTGGTACCCAGTGGCGATCCGGCCCAGCAGCATGCCCTGGCCGAACGCCGTGATGATCGAGCCGGCCCAGAAGCCGAATATCCAGCGCGGCTTCATTTCGTTGCGCGCGCGGATGCGGAATTCGAACGACACGCTGCGCAGCATCACGCCAAGCACCATGAAAGTCAGGGGCCCGTAGAGCTTGCCCAGCACGGCGCCCCACGCGAACGGGAATGCCGACGCGAACAGGCCCATGCCCAGCAGCAGCCAGAATTCATTGGCGTCGCGCCAGGGGCTCAAGAGCGACATCATGCGGCCGCGCTCGTGCTCGGGCGCCAATTGCAGCAGGATGCCCACGCCCAGGTCGAAACCGTCCAGCACCATGCCCGCGGCAATCACCACGAACAGCAGCCCCATGAAGGCCAGCGGCATCCAGAAGGAAGGGTCTTCGGGGCTCAGCCCCTGCGAAGCGGCCAGCATGGCGATCATGGCGATCCTCCGCCGAGTTTGCGCACCGGCACCACGCCATAGCGCGCCGCGTGGAACAGCATGGCGGCGAATGCGGACAGCAGCAAGGCATACAGCAGGCCGTAGCCCACCAGCCCGTAAAGGACGGTGCTGGACGCCGTCTGGCCCAGCACCTCGGATTGCGTGATGGTGCCGTTGACGACGAAAGGCTGCAGGCCGATGATGGACACCCACCACCCGGCCACCACCGCGATCCCGCCGGAAAACATCATGCCGCACAGCACGCGCTGCCACCAGACCGGCAGGGTCGAGGGGTCCAGCCCGCGGCGGAAGGTCCACACGAAGGTGACACAGGCCACGGCCAGCATCAGCAGGCCCAATCCCACCGCCACGCGCAACGACCAGAAGGTCAGCGCCACCGGCGGCAGCATGCCGGAATATTTGTCCAGGCCCTGATAGGTGCCGTCCGCATTGCGGTGCAGCCACATGCCGCCGGCATTGCGGATGGTCACGTCCGACACGTTGACGTGCGCGCGCGCGTCCGGCCAGCCGAACAGCACCAGCTGGGGTTCCGCGCCGCTTTCCCAGAAGCCGGCCGCCGCCGCGGCCTTGGCGGGCTGCAGCTTGGCGACCATCTGGCCCGCGCCCGTGGCCACCGGCACCTGCAGGAAGGCCGCGACCACCGCGACCACCAGCCCGGTCTTGAACGCATTGCGCTCGCCGTCGCCCAGCGGGCGGCGCAGCGCCTGCAAGGCCGTCACGCCCATCATCAGGAACGCGGCGGCCAATGCCGCACCGACGACGACCACCGCCATGCGCCAGCCGACCGAAGGGTTCAGCACCACGGCGGCCCAGTCATAGACCTGGTAACGGCCATCGACGAGGATCGCGCCGTCCGGCGTCTGCATCCACGATTGCAGCGCCAGCACCCAGAACACCGCCACCAGCTGGCCCACGGCCACCATCAGCACCGCCAGGGTGTGCGCGCCATCGGACACGCGGCGCTGGCCGAACAGCATGACGCCCAGGAAACACGACTTCAGGATGAAGACGGACAGGATGCCGTAGCCCAGCAAGGGGCCGGCCACATTGCCGATCTTGTCCATCAGGCCCGCCCACAGGCTGCCGATCTGGATCAGCACCGGCACGCTGGCCGCCAGGGTCAGCACGAAGGCCAGCGCAAAGATGCGCACCCAGAAGCGGTAGGCGGCCGTCCAGCCGCCCCGGCCCGACCACCGGGCGCGCACCTTGAAAAACAGCAAGACCCAGGCAAGCGCCAGGGAAATCGCCAGGAACAGCGCCAGAAAACTCAGGCTGGCCACGAACTGCGCACGGGCCAGGGAAAGGGTGGATATATCCATAATGGCCCGTAGTGTAGAGCCAGTTACAAGACAATGGGGGCAGTTTGAAACCGGTTGCACCGGGTCCGAAAAGGCCCTCGCGGCGGAACGTGGCAAAATTGACGCTTTGTCGCCGCTTTTTCCTATTCTTTCAAGAATGACCTCCGCCACGACGCCGACCCCTGCTGCATCCAATTTCCTGCTCAACATCGTCCAGGACGACCTCGAAGCCAACCGCTTCCAGGGCAAACGTTGGGCGGGCAAGCCTGGCCCGGCCGCTGTGCAGCAACAGGGGGATCCGGATCCGGCCCGCATCCGCACGCGCTTCCCGCCGGAGCCCAACGGCTACCTGCACCTTGGCCACGCCAAGAGCATTTGCGTGAACTTCGGGCTGGCGCGCGATTTCGGCGGCGTCTGCCACCTGCGCTTTGACGACACCAATCCCGAAAAGGAAGACCAGGAGTACGTCGACGCCATCATCGAAGCCGTCCGCTGGCTGGGCTTTGACTGGAAGGCCGAAGACGGCCAGGAAAACCTGTATTTCGCCAGCGACTACTTCGGCTACATGTATGAATTCGCCGAGGCGCTGGTCGAAGCCGGCCACGCCTACGTCGACGAGCAAAGCCCCGAGGCCATCCGCGCCAACCGCGGCACGCTGACCGAACCCGGCACCGACTCGCCCTGGCGCAATCGCCCGGCCGCGGAGTCGGTCGCGCTGCTGCGCGAAATGCGCGACGGCAAGCATCCCGACGGCAGCCTGGTGCTGCGCGCCAAGATCAACATGGCGTCGCCCAACATCAACCTGCGCGACCCGGTCATGTACCGCGTGCGCCATGCCACCCATCACCGCACGGGCAACCAATGGTGCATCTACCCGATGTACAGCTGGGCCCACCCGGTGGAAGACGCGCTGGAAGGCATCACGCACAGCGTCTGCACGCTGGAATTCGAAGACCAGCGGCCGTTCTACGACTGGATCCTGACCCGCCTGGCCGAACTCGGCAAGCTGGCCCAGCCGCTGCCGCACCAATATGAATTCGCCCGCCTGAACGTGAGCTACGTCGTCACCAGCAAGCGCAAGCTGCTGCAGCTGGTGCAAGAGGGCCACGTGGACGGCTGGGACGATCCGCGCATGCCCACCATCTTCGGCCTGCGCCGCCGCGGCTACACGCCGGCCTCGATCCGCCTGTTCTGCGAACGCACGGCCGTCTCGAAGTCTGATTCGCGGATCGACTACAGCCTGCTGGAACAGGCCGTGCGCGACGACCTGGATCCGATCGCCGCCCGCTCGGTAGCCGTGCTCGACCCGATCAAGCTGGTCATCACCAACTACCCGGAAGGCCAGACCGAGACCTGCACCGCGCCGCGCAACCCGCACGATCCGGAAGCCGGCGTGCGCGAGTTCCCGCTGTCGCGCGAACTGTGGATCGAGCGTGACGACTTCCGCGAAGAAGCGCCGAAGAAGTATTTCCGCCTGTTCCCCGGCAACACCGTGCGCCTGAAATACGGGTACGTCGTGCGCTGCACCGGCTTTACCAAGAACGAAGCCGGCGACATCGTCGAAGTGCAGGCCGAGTACCTGCCGGAGACCAAGAGCGGCACGCCGGGCGCGGACAGCGTCAAGGTCAAGGGCAACATCACCTGGGTCAGCGCGGCCCACGCGGTGCCTGCCCAGATCCACCTGTACGACCGCCTGTTCGCCGACGCCCGCCCCGATGGCGGCGACAAGGACTTCCTGGCCTGCCTGAACCCGAACTCCAAGCAGACCGTCACGGCCTGGCTGGAACCCGGCACCGTCGCCACCCCTGGCGCCACCTGGCAGTTCGAACGCCTGGGCTACTTCACGGCCGACCTGAAGGAATCCTCCGAAGCCGCCCCGGTGCTCAACCGCATCGTGACGCTGCGCGATTCCTGGGTGCAAGGCTGACCCGCACGCGTGCGTATCACGGGAAAAGGCGCCTTCGGGCGCCTTTTTCTTTCGTCTTCCCGGCTGCGCACCCCGCCCCCCGGCGGGTTATCATCCCCGACATCCCGCAGCCGGTTGTGCGCGCCGTTTCCTGGCGCCCGGACCGCCAGCCACAATCAAGATGAACACTGAATCCCTAGCCCTGGACTTCAAAAGCGCCACCCTGTATGCCATCCGGGTGGTTCTGCACAGCGCAGACCCCGAACGCCTCGTTGCCGCGTTGACCAAACGCATGGCCGACGCCGGCAGCTTCTTCGAGAACGAACCCGTCGTCATCGACGCCAGCCGCGTCGAAGAGAAGATCGATTGGAAGGCCCTGGTGGCCGCGTTGCGCAGCCATAACCTGCCCCCGATCGGCGTGGTCGCCGAAGGCGCCAACCTGAAAGCCGCGCGCGAAGCCGGCCTGACGCCGGTGGAACTGTCCACCCCCGCCGCCCGCCCGGCCCCGGTCGTGGATACCGCGCCGCCGAACGACGTGTCCACGCCCGTGCCCTCGGTGCCGGCCGCCGCCGTCGAGACCGCCCCCGCTCCGACCGATACGTCCGCCCCCGAGGCGCCCGCCACGGACAAGCCCGCCGCCGCCTCGGCTGAACCCATGCCGGCGCGCGAGGCCAGCAGCACCACGTCCGCGCCCGCCCCGACGCAAGCTGCGCCGCATTCGTCGTCGGCGCTGGTCATCACCAAACCCCTGCGCTCCGGTCAGCGCGTCTACGCGCGGCACACGGACCTGGTCGTCATCGGCATGGTCAGCCAGGGCGCGGAAGTCATCGCCGACGGCAACGTGCACGTCTACGGGCCTTTGCGCGGCAAGGCCATGGCCGGCGCGCGCGGCGACACGTCGGCGCGCATCTTCACAACGCATCTGGACGCGGAACTGCTTGCCGTGGCCGGCGTGTACCGCGTGGTGGAAGACAAACTGGACCGGACGCTGCAAAACCAGCCCGCCCTGGTTCGCCTTGACGGCGACACCCTGCGCATCGAAGCGTTGAAAGCCTGACCGCTTTTCTTCGCTCGCGCGCGAACGTCTCAACACATTCTGTAAGAAGCCTTACATGGGCTTTTTGCTTTACGATAACGCGATTTATTCGAACATAAGGGTTTGATCGTCATGACACGCATTGTTGTGGTGACTTCCGGCAAAGGCGGCGTGGGTAAAACCACGACGAGCGCCAGTTTTTCCGCGGGCCTCGCGATGCGGGGCCACAAGACCGCTGTCATCGACTTCGATGTCGGCCTGCGCAATCTCGACCTCATCATGGGCTGCGAGCGTCGCGTGGTGTACGACTTCGTCAATGTGATCCAGGGCGAAGCCACCCTCAACCAGGCGCTGATCAAGGACAAGCAGCTTGAAAACCTGTTCATCCTGCCCGCCTCGCAAACGCGCGACAAAGACGCGCTGAAGCAGGAAGGCGTGGAGAAGGTCATCAACGACCTGAAGGAAATGGGTTTCGAGTACATCGTCTGCGATTCGCCCGCCGGCATCGAAACGGGTGCGCTGATGGCAGCCTATTTCGCCGACGACGCGTTGGTCGTGACGAACCCGGAAGTCTCGTCGGTACGCGACTCCGACCGCATCCTGGGCATCCTGGCCGCCAAGTCCAAGCGGGCCGTGGACGGCGGCGAGCCGGTCAAGGAATTCCTGCTGCTCACGCGCTACAACCCCAAGCGCGTCGTCGACGGCGAAATGCTGTCGCTGGGCGACATCGAAGACATCCTGCGCATCAAGCTGATCGGCGTCATCCCCGAATCGGAAGCGGTGCTGCAAGCGTCGAACCAAGGCCTGCCGGCCATCCACCTGAAAGATACCGACGTCTCCGAAGCCTACAAGGACGTCGTGGCCCGTTACCTTGGCGAAGACAAGGCCCTGCGCTTTACCGATTACGAAAAGCCCGGTCTTCTGAAACGCCTGTTCGGAGGCAAGTAAGCAATGTCCTTCCTGTCGTTTCTGCTTGGTCAAAAGAAATCTTCCGCCTCCGTTGCCAAGGAACGGTTGCAGATCATCCTGGCCCACGAGCGGGGCCGCGGCGACTCGCCCGACTACCTGCCGCAGTTGCAGCAGGAACTTATCGCGGTGATTTCAAAGTACGTGAAGATCAACCCCGAAGACATCAAGGTGCACCTGGAACGCCAGGACACGCTGGAAGTGTTGGAAGTGAAGATCGAGATGCCGCAAAACGAGGCGCCGTAACGCCGTCGCGCGCCGGCCATCCGGCGCGCGTCAGGCCTTGTGCCCCCTCGCCGATAAAAAAAACGCCTGGCAATGCCAGGCGTTTTGCTTTGGGCGCGGCGGGCTTAGTGCTTGCCGACCTGATCGCCGATCACACCACCGATCGCCGCTCCACCCACCGTACCCAGAACGCCGCCGTTGGTGATCACAGCGCCTGCGACACCGCCCAATGCGGCGCCGCCGACCGTGCTCTTTTGACGATGGCTCATGCTGTCCCAGGACGAGCAGCCAGCCATGGCGGCGGTCATTGCCAGTGCGACACAGATTTTGGAAAGAGATGCGATTTTCATGATGAGGCTCCTATTCTTGTCCCCCGGGGCCGCACCATGGACCTGACGCGAGCGCGCGGTCCCCTTTTGGGTTTAGAACGTTCAGGATCTCAAAATAAAGACGCGGGTGCTGTTAGGTTTACCCAGGAATTGTGTCAAACGGCGAGTGAATCTTTGCGCGCCCCCGGGATAGTGTTGCAGGCCGCGTCCGCTATTTGACCAGACGTAACACGTCACGGAAGCGTGGATGCTCGCACGTCTCCATCCATTCGAAAATCGCCATTTCGGAGGTGACGATTTCGGCGCCATGCGCGCGCGCCCGGCGCAGCGCCGCATGATGGTCGGATGGCTTGCGCGAACCCGCCGCATCGGACACCAGCACGGCCTTGTAGCCCATGTCCGCCAGGCCGATCACGGTTTGCAGCACGCAGATGTGCGCCTCGCACCCCGCCACCAGGATCGTCTTGCACGCCGCCGGCAGCCACGCCTCGAAACCCGGTTCGCGTGCGGACGAAAAGTGCATCTTCTGGAACGTGGCCTGCACGATATCGCGCAACGGCTCTACCGTGACGCCCAGCATCTTGCTGTGATGCTCGGTGGCGATCACCGGCACATCGAGCAGGCGCGCGGCCTGCGCGAGCTTGTGCGCGGTATTGAGCACGGCATCGCCATTGTGGATGACCGGCATCAGCCGGCCCTGCATGTCGACGATGAGCAATGTGGAATCGGAAGCTTGCAGCAGCATGGGATATCTCCGGAAATCCTGCGGATGGCGTGTCGTGTCGACTCAGCGGCCGGGCCTGAGAACCTGCCGATGCAGCATCAATGATATAGCGGCGGCTCGGCGCACAGTTTCAAGTCCCAGGCGACGGCCCGCAACCGCTTGTCCCGGGTCCATAGCGATGCGCCCGGCGTCAGCCGCGTGGACGCGAGCAAGTGCAGGTCAACATAGCCAATTCCTTTGCCAGACAGTCTTTCGGCGTGGAGGAAATGCAGCGCCTCATCGTGGCTCGCCCGCACGACTACTGCGAAAAAAATCCCAGCGCGTCGGCTGGGATTTCTCAGACTGCTTTACTGGCCAAGGCTTACTTCAACGCCTTGTAGCGCAGGCGCTTGGGCTTGGCGCCCTCTTCGCCCAGACGGCGCTTCTTGTCGGCTTCGTACTCTTGGTAGTTGCCGTCGAAGAACACCGCTTGCGAATCGCCTTCGAATGCCAGGATGTGGGTGGCGATGCGGTCCAGGAACCAGCGATCGTGGCTGATGACCATGACGCTGCCGGGGAACTCCAGCAACGCGTCTTCCAGCGCGCGCAGCGTTTCCACGTCGAGGTCGTTGGACGGTTCGTCAAGCAGCAGCACGTTGCCGCCGGCGATCAGCGTCTTGGCCATGTGCAGGCGGCCGCGTTCACCGCCGGACAACTGGCCCACGACCTTGTTCTGGTCGCCGCCCTTGAAGTTGAAGCGGCCCAGATAGGCGCGCGACGACATTTCGAACTTGCCCACCGTGAGGATGTCGGCGCCGTCGGCCACCGCATCGAACACCGTCTTCTTGTCTTCCAGCGCATCGCGCGACTGGTCGACATAAGCCAGCTTCACGGTCTGGCCGATGTTCACTTCACCCGAATCCGGCTGCTCGCGGCCCGCGATCATGCGGAACAGCGTCGACTTACCGGCGCCGTTGGGGCCGATGATGCCGACGATGGCGCCCGGCGGCACCTTGAAGCTGAGGTTGTCGATCAGCAGGCGGTCGCCATAGGCCTTGCTGACATTGTTGAATTCAATGGCCTCGTTGCCCAGGCGCTCGCCCACGGGAATGAAGATTTCCTGGGTTTCGTTGCGCTTCTGGTATTCGTAGGACGACAGTTCTTCGAAGCGGGCCAGACGCGCCTTGGCCTTGGCCTGGCGGCCCTTCGGGTTCTGGCGCACCCACTCCAGTTCCTTCTTGATGGTCTTCTGGCGGGCGGATTCCGAAGACTCTTCCTGCTTCAGGCGGTCTTCCTTCTGTTCCAGCCACGAGCTGTAGTTGCCCTTCCACGGGATGCCGTAGCCGCGGTCCAGTTCCAGGATCCATTCGGCGGCGTTGTCCAGGAAGTAGCGATCGTGGGTCACGGCGACGACGGTGCCGGGGAACTTGTGCAGGAATTGCTCAAGCCACTCCACGCTTTCGGCGTCCAAGTGGTTGGTGGGTTCGTCCAGCAGCAGCATGTCGGGCTTGGACAGCAACAGGCGGCACAGGGCCACGCGGCGCTTTTCACCACCGGACAGGTTGCCGACGATGGCGTCCCAGGGCGGCAGGCGCAGCGCGTCGGCCGCGATTTCCATCTGGTGTTCGATGTCGTCCGAACCGCTGGAGGCAGCGGCGGCGATGATGGCTTCCAGTTCGGCCTGTTCGGCAGCCAGCGCGTCGAAATCGGCGTCCGGCTCGGCGTACGCGGCGTAGACCTCGTCCAGGCGCTTCTTGGCCGAGACGACAGCGCCCAGGCCCTCTTCCACCGACTGGCGCACCGTGTGCTCGGGGTTCAGTTGCGGTTCCTGCGGCAGGTAGCCGATGTTCAGGCCCGGCATGGGGATGGCTTCGCCTTCGATCTCTTTATCGACGCCAGCCATGATCTTCAGCAGCGTCGACTTGCCCGAGCCGTTCAGGCCCAGCACGCCGATCTTGGCGCCAGGAAAAAACGAAAGCGAGATGTCACGCAGGATCTGCCGCTTGGGCGGCACGATCTTGCCGACGCGGTTCATGGTGTAGACGTATTGGGCCATGGGCTCGTATAGGGAAAGAAAGCTGATGAACCGTCGATTGTAGGCCGGAACCCTGACAGGCGCGCGTCAGGAGGCGCCGAAGGCGCTCAACCCGCCGCTTTGCCTGCGCGCAGCCCCAGGCGGGGGGTACGCATTTGCGCCAGCATCACGCCGGCCAGCGCCATCGCGCCGCCCACGATATGGAAGACGCGAGGCTTTTCGTCCAGGAAGACCGCGGCGATCGCCACGGTGCCCACCGGCATCAGGTTCAGGAAGATGCTGGCCCGGTTGGGGCCCAGGTGCTTGACTCCCTGCATCCACAGGAAGGGCGCAAACAGGGACGGGAAGATCGCCGCGTACAGCACCAGCGGCACATTGTCGGCGTTCAGCGGGGACGGCGCCGCCATCAGGAACGCCGGCAGCTGGAACAGCACCCCGAAAGCCACCTGCACGTACAGCGACTGCCACGGCCCAACCGGCAGGCCCCAGCGGCGCAGCAGCACGCCGTACAGCGCATAGGCCAGCGCGGCCAGGCCCATCAGCAGGTCGCCCGGGTTCGCGCCCACCGACAGCAGGCGCGACGGGTCCCCTTCGCCGATCAGCAGCGCCAGCCCCGCCAACGACACCAGGCCGCCCAGCATCGCCATCAGCGTAGGACGCTGGCGCAGCACCACTGCGCCCACCGCGATGGTCAGCAGCGGGATCATGGCCGTGATGATGCCCATGTTGGTCGCCGTGGTGCTGGAGGCCGCCACATAGGCCAGCCCCTGGTACAGCGCCATCCCGAGCCCGCCCAGCACCGCGAACTTGGGCAGGTACGGCACGATCAGGCGGCGCTGCGCCCACACGCCCGGCAGGGCGAACGGCGTCAGCAGGGCGCCGGCGATCGCCCAGCGGTAAAAGCCGATGACGGCAGGTGAAATCACGTCGGCGGCCATCTTGGTCACGATCATGTTGACCGACCAGATCAGGGCCGCCAGCAAGGGGAACAGCAGGTAGCGGGCGGGAATGTGGGGGGTGTCGCGCGTCATGGACGAGTCTTGCCAATAAGGATAGGCGGCCAGTGTAGGTCCTGTCCGAGACGGCGTATATAATGAAAAACAGACAAATTTGCACGAACTTCCGACATGGAACTTGCTGATACCGCCCCCGTCCTGGCCGGTCACCTGCCCTATCCGCTGGCCTGCCGCATCCTGCACTTCACGCCGCACTCCAGCATGCAGCGCCACAGCTCGCCGTGGGCGGAATTGAATTTCGCGCTGTCGGGCATCATGGAAATCGGCATCAACGGCGTCACTTACCTGTCGCCCCCGCAGTACGCCATCTGGATACCCCCGCACGTTGAGCACTGCTGCCAGAACGAAGGCGAAGTGCATTACGCCTGCATCGACATCCCGGCCGAGGCCTGCGCCGGCCTGCCGGATACGCCTTGCACACTTGAGATCAGCGCCGTCACGCGCGCGGTCCTGGCCGACTTCGAACGGCGCGGCATCCGCTATCCGGCTACGCCGGAAGACCGGCGCATGGCGCAGATCGTCATCGACCAGCTCCGCCAGGCCCGCGCCTATGCCAGCTATCTGCCTTCAAGCACCGATCCGGTGCTGGCCCCCATTCTGTCTGCCCTGCAGCGCAGCCCGGGCGACAAGCGCGGCGCCGCGTACTGGGCCGCCAGCGCGGGCATCACCGAGCGCACGCTGCTGCGCCATTGCCAGCAGCACCTGGGCATGTCGTTCAACGAATGGCGCCAGCGTCTGCGCGTGGTCTCGGCGCTGGGCATGCTGGACGCCGGCCGCCCGGTGCAGGCAGTGGCCCGCGAACTGGGCTACAGCACGCCGTCCGCCTTCATCGCGATGTTCCAGCGCCTGACCGGCGAATCCCCCGACAGCGCCCGCAAACGCAGCGCCGCGGCCCCCGCCTGAACGCGTTGCGCGTGTCGTCATCCAAGCGTCCGATGCACTGCAACGCCGATCGCGCGACAATAACGCCTGACTCATGTATCTTGCCGTGCCGTCGCGGCTTCATCGCGCCCAGGAACCCCCTTCATGTCCGCCTCTGCTACCCCTCCCGCCTCCGTGACCCACTTCAGCGCATCCGAACTGGACATGCTGGCCAAGACCGCCGACGCGCTCAGCGCCTACCTGGGCAAACCCGTGCTGGCTGAAGTGATCCTGGGTGACGAAGGCACCGAATGGGTCACCTACGGCGTGCCGCTGGACGAAAACGCCCAGACCGAAGAAGACCAGACGCACGTCCAGCTTGGCGGCCCCGGCGCCCGCATCCTGGGCAACCGCGGCGGCCTGCCCCATGCCGACGACGACACCTACGATTGCCTCTACCTCTGGGCCGTCCAGATCTCCATGAATGAAGGCGAGCGCTTCATCAAACTGGACCATGACGGCGAAGAATCCGCCTGGTCCGACAACCTGGAAGACGTCCTGCCCTTCGCCCTGACGGAAGAACCGCAACCGGAGCCGAGCGAGGACGAGGAAGAAGAGGACGATGAAGACGACGAAGACGACGACACGCCGTACGAACGCGTGGACGAGCCGCGCCATTGATTTGAAGCAACCCGGCGCCGCAGGGTGATGGGTTGCGCGCAATAGCCGCCAGCGCCACAGCCACGAAATTCGCGCGCTCCACCCATCCTACGACGCCACGAATTTCACTCGCCAAATGCCAAAAAAGGCCGCCCGCGCGGCCGACTTTGGCGACCCCGCAAGATCTTCCCGACCTTCCCCTCTCGCGGCAAGAAGGCCAAGCACACCGCTCGCCCCGATGTCCGCCAAATCATGCACAGCGCAAGTCTGGCGCGTTGGGGGGCTGGG
>CAUSDE010000072.1:0-27097 GCA_963530045.1 uncultured Achromobacter sp. | reverse complement strand
TGTCGCAGATGGACGAAGTGACGCAGCAGAACGCGGCCCTGGTGGAAGAAGCGGCCGCTGCCGCAGGTTCGCTGCAGGAACAGGCCCAACGGCTGGCGGAAGCGGTTGCGGTATTCAAGATCAACGCAGGCGAAGTCATCGAAGTGCCGGCGCATCGCCTGTCTTCGGCGCGCTCGTCCGATGACGACTCTCGCTTGCAAGCGCCCGACGCGTTTGCGCTCGGGCACTGAGGAGCGTCGTGGCAACCGCAGCAACTTCGGCGCCGTCCATCCCGGTGGACCGCCAATTCGATTTCCGCGACGCGGACTTTTCCCGCGTGCGCAAGATGATTCATGCGCGCGCCGGCATTTCGCTGGGCGCGCACAAGCGCGAAATGGTCTACAGCCGGCTGGCTCGGCGCTTGCGCGCCCTGGGCCGGCAGGATTTCGGCAGCTATCTGGACCAGTTGGAAAACGAGCCCGACGCGGCCGAGTGGGAAGACTTCGTCAATGCGCTCACGACCAATCTGACGGCGTTCTTCCGCGAGTCGCACCACTTTCCCATCCTGGCCGATTTTGCGCAGAAGCGCGGCGGCCCGGTGTCGGTGTGGTGCTGTGCCGCTTCCACGGGCGAAGAGCCGTATTCCATCGCCATGACGCTGGTCGAGGCGATGGGGCCGCGCGCCAGCGCCTGCACGGTGCTTGCCACCGACATCGACACGAACGTGTTGAACCGGGCGCGGGCGGCGGTGTACCCGGCCGAACGGGTGGCGAAGATGGAAGACGAGCGCCTGAGGCGGTTCTTCCTCAAGGGCCGTGGCGCCAACGCGGGCCAGGTCCGGGTACGCCCCGAGATCGCCGACATGGTGCGCTACGAAACGTTGAACCTGTTGGCGCCGTCCTGGGCGATCAACGAGAAGTTCGACGTGATCTTCTGCCGCAACGTCATGATTTATTTCGACAAGCCGACGCAGGCGAAGATACTGGAGCGTTTTGTGCCGCTGCTCAAGCCGGGCGGCCTGCTGTTTGCCGGGCACTCCGAGAACTTCACCTACATCAGCCGGGATTTTCGTCTGCGCGGGCAGACGGTCTACGAATGTGCGAGTAAGGCCTGAACGGGCCAAGGCAGCAGACAATGAAAAAAATAAGCGTTTTGTGTGTGGACGACTCCGCGCTGGTGCGCGGGTTGATGACGGAGATCATCAACAGCCAGCCGGATATGGAAGTGGTCGCGACCGCGCCGGATCCGCTGGTGGCGCGCGAACTGATCAAGCGCCACAACCCCGACGTGCTCACGCTGGACGTTGAAATGCCCCGCATGGACGGGCTGGATTTCCTGGAAAAGCTGATGCGCCTGCGGCCGATGCCGGTCGTGATGGTGTCGTCGCTGACGGAGCGCGGCGGCGAAATCACGCTGCGCGCACTGGAACTGGGCGCCATCGATTTCGTGACCAAGCCCAAGCTGGGCATCCGCGACGGCCTGCTGGAATACACCGAAATCATCGCGGACAAGATCCGGGCGGCCTCGCGGGCGAAGCTGCGCACGCCGACGCCGCATGCGCCGCAAGCCGCGCCCGCGCCCGCGCCCATGCTGCGCCGGCCGCTGGCGAGCTCGGAAAAGCTGGTAATCGTGGGCGCCTCCACGGGCGGCACCGAAGCCATCCGTGAAGTCTTGCAGCCCCTGCCGCCGGACAGCCCGGCCATCCTGATTACGCAACACATGCCCGCCGGCTTCACGCGCTCGTTCGCGCAGCGCCTGGACGCGCTGTGCGCCGTGACGGTGCGCGAAGCGGTTCACGGCGACCGGGTCTTGCCCGGCCACGTCTACCTGGCGCCGGGTGGCGACACGCACATGCGGCTGGGCCGCAGCGGCGCCAACTACGTGATCGAACTCGAAGCCAGCGAACCTGTCAACCGCCACCGTCCGTCCGTGGACGTGTTGTTCAATTCCGCCGCCATCGCCGCCGGCAAGAACGCCATCGGCGTCATCTTGACCGGCATGGGCAAGGACGGCGCCGCCGGCATGCTGGCCATGCACCGTGCGGGCGCCCATACGATCGCGCAAGATGAAGCCAGCTGCGTGGTGTTCGGCATGCCCCGGGAGGCCATCGCCATTGGCGCCGCGGATGAAGTGGTAGCGCTGTCGGCAATCAGCGAACGCATTCTGACTCGCCTGGGCGACCGTGGACACCGCGTTTGACGCGGATGAATCCACGATCGGTCTCAAGCAAATTTTTTCTGGAGTGAAAGATGGTAGACAAGGGCCTGAAGATTCTGGTGGTGGATGACTTCCCCACGATGCGGCGGATCATCCGCAACCTGCTTAAAGAGCTGGGTTTCGAGAACGTGGATGAGGCCGAGGACGGTGCGATCGGGTTGGAAAAGCTGCGCAACGGCGGCTTCCAGTTCGTCGTGTCCGACTGGAACATGCCCAACCTCGACGGCCTGGAAATGCTCAAGCAGATCCGTGCCGACGCCTCGCTGGCTTCGTTGCCGGTGCTGATGGTGACGGCCGAAGCCAAGAAGGAAAACATCGTGGCGGCGGCCCAGGCCGGCGCCAACGGGTACGTGGTCAAGCCTTTCACGGCGGCGACGCTGGAAGAAAAGCTCACCAAGATCTTCGAGAAAATTGCCGGCTGAGGTGTGCAATGAGCACAACGCAAAACGTTGAACCCGCAGCGGAGAATCCTGACCTGATCCACCGCATTGCCTCGCTGACGCGCATGTTGCGCGACAGCATGCGCGAACTGGGCCTGGATCAGGCGATCAAGGACGCGGCCAATGCGATTCCCGATGCCCGCGATCGCCTGCGCTATGTGGCGCAGATGACCGAGCAGGCCGCCAATCGCGTCTTGAACGCGACCGAGCAGGCCGGCCCGATCCAGGACAACATGTCGCGGTCGGCGCAGGCGCTGGATTCCCGCTGGCAGCAATGGTATGACCAGCCGCTCGAACTGCCGGAAGCCCGCGAACTGGTGAAGGACACGCGCGCATTCCTGACGGATGTGCCCAAGCAGACGCAGCAGACCCAGTCCAAGCTGATGGAAATCATTATGGCGCAGGATTTCCAGGATCTGACGGGCCAGGTCATCATGCGCATGATGGACGTGGTGGGCGCGATCGAACGCGAACTGCTGCAAGTGCTGCTGGACAACGTGCCGCAAGAGCGCCGCGATGAAGCCAACAGCCTGCTCAACGGACCGCAGATCAGCCCGCAGGGCAAGACCGACGTCGTTACCAGCCAGGACCAGGTCGACGACCTGCTGGCCAGCCTGGGCTTCTGACCGATCCCGCCGTACCGCCAGGCCTTGCTGCCGGCGGTGCGCGGCCCCCGCAGTCCGCGCGCATGAACGTATTCCCTAAGGGCGAAAACGCCGCCTGATCGATAGACTTCCCGCCATAAGAAAAAACGGGGCCTTGCAGCAAGAGACATGGCGCGCGCGAAGCGCGCCAGGCAACGGATGCCCATAGAAGGCGATCCGGGCCAGCACAAGGAGGTCCATCTTGGCCAGATCCGTATTCCGCTTGGGCGGCATGTGGGGGTTGTTGCGCCGGCTTAACCGCGGCGACGCCATGCTGTCGGATCGTACGCTGCCGATCAGTCCCGCCGCCTTTTCCCTGCACCGCTTTCTGGGGCAGATCCGCCGGCGGATCATGACCGTGCGGCAATCCAGCATTGAAATCGCATTGAACGCGGCCCGCACGCAGTTCCAGGCGGGGCGCTGCTCGCTGCTGGCGCAGGAACAGGCGCGGGCGGCAGGCGCGCTGGCCGACAGCGGTGCGCAGATCGCCGCGTTGTCCGCGTCCACCTCCGGCCATGCCCGTGAGATCGCCCAGGTTTCAGGCCGGAACCTGCTCGCGGCCGAGCAGGCACTGGCGGAGCTGTCCGACGTGAAAGCGCGCGTGGACCGCATGACGCGCGAGATGGCCGCGTTCACCGAGGTGGTGGCGCAGTTGACCGGGCGTGCGCGTTCCGTGGGCGACATCAGCAAGCTGATCAAGGACATTGCCTTGCAGACGCAGTTGCTGGCGTTGAACGCGGGCGTCGAGGCGGCCAGGGCCGGGGACGCGGGCCGCGGATTCGCCGTGGTCGCCAGCGAGGTCGGCCGGCTGGCCGAACGGGTGAATGCCGCCACCAGCGATATCGGCCGGCACACGGCCGAGATGCTGGACCTGGTGGATACCACCCAGCGGCAGACGGGCACGTTGCGCGACGACGTGGACGCCTCCGGCACAGTGCTGGACCGCACATGCGCCGACTTCCAACGTTTCGTGCACGACTTCGACAGCATGAACCGCCAGGTGGGCGAAGTGGTGCAGGCGATCGGCGACGTCGACGCCACCAACCACGGCATGAGCCAGGAAGTCGGACGCATCGCGGCGCTGAGCGCCGACGTGCTGGAGCGCGTGGGTCACATGTCGGGCGAGATCGACCGCATCCGCCGCCAGACCGAAAGCGTGCAGGAAGTGCTGGCCGACATGCGCACCGGCAACACCGCGTTCGACCACCTGTCCGACGCCGTCGACGATTTCCGGGCTGCGGCCGTCCACTTGCTGGACGACGCGCGCCGCCGCGGGGTGGATGTGTTCGACCGGCACTATCAGCGCATCCCCGGCAGTGAGCCGGCGCGCTACCACACCCTGTACGACCGGGCGATCGAAGGGCCCTTGACCCGGTTGCTGGACAGTGTGCTGGAAGCGGTGCCAGGCGGGATCTACACGATCCTCGTGGATAGCCGGGGTTACGCGCCGGCGCACAACAGCCGGTTCTCAAATGAACCCACGGGCGACGCGGCCGTCGATATTGCCCGGGTACGGCACAAGCGGATTTTCGACGACCCGGTCGGCGCGCGCCTGGCCGCCAACACGGGGTCGATCCTGTTTCAGACCTACTCGCGGGACACCGGCGAAATCGTCAACGACATTTCGGTTCCCCTTTATTTGGGGCCGGAACACTGGGGCGCCGTGCGCATCGGCCTGGATTACGTGCGCTTCCAGGCCGCGCTGGAAGGCGCGGCGCCGCTGCGCGAGGCCGTTTCGGCGGCGCGCTGACCGGGCTGGCAGGCACCCGCCGCCGGGCATCCGGGCAAGGGCGGGCGCCCGGGCCGGTGGCGCATCCGGGAATAGCGCCGCTTTCCCCCCTTTTCTTGGGTGATCGCCAAACCCCGGGGCCTCCTAGAATCTCGGCGGGCAGCTCGTAATCCGAAAATCCGCGAGCCGCAACGACACCGCAGAGCATGGCCGAAGAAAGCGACCTCGAAAAATCCGAAGCCGCCTCTCCCAGGCGCCTGGAAAAGGCGCGCGAGGAGGGGCAGATTGCGCGTTCCCGGGAACTGGGCACGTTCATGATGCTGGCCGCCGGTGTCGCGGTGATCTGGATGGGCGGCGGCACGCTGTATCAGGGCCTGAGCGGCGTCTTGCGCAATGGGCTGGCGTTCGATCAGCGTATCGTGACCGACCCCGGCGTGATGGTGGAACTGGCCGTCAGCGGGTTCGGCCACGCGTTGCTGGCGACCCTGCCGGTGTTCGGCGTGCTGGTGGTGGTGGCGGTCCTGTCGAGCGTGCTGCTGGGGGGCATCGTCATTTCCGGCAAGCCGCTGCAGGCGAATTTCTCGAAGCTCAGCCTTTTTGCCGGGTTGAAGCGGATGTTCTCATCGCAGACCGTCGTGGAACTGATCAAGGCGTTGGCCAAGGCCCTGCTGGTGGGCGGCGTGGCCGTCTGGGTCATCTGGCGCTACCACGACGACATGCTCAGCCTGATGCACGTGGCGCCGTCGGCCGCCCTGATCAAGGCGCTGTCGCTGGTGGCGCTGTGCTGCGCCTTCATCGTGGCGTCCCTGCTGATCATCGTGATGCTGGACGTGCCGTGGCAGATCTGGAGCCACCTGAAAAAGCTGCGCATGTCCAAGGAAGACGTGCGCCAGGAACACAAGGAAAGCGAAGGCGACCCGCACGTGAAGGCACGCATCCGCCAGCAGCAGCGCCAGGCGGCGCGGCGCCGGATGATGTCGGAAGTGCCGAAGGCGGACGTCGTGGTGACCAACCCGACGCATTACGCCGTGGCGCTGAAGTACGACGAGGAAAAGAGCGGCGCGCCGCGCGTCATCGCCAAGGGCACGGGGCTGATCGCGGCCAAGATCCGCGAACTGGCCGCCGAGCACCGGGTCCCCACATTGGAAGCGCCGCCGCTGGCGCGCGCATTGCATCAACACGTCGAACTGGGACAAGAAATCCCGGGCGAGCTATATACCGCGGTGGCGGAAGTGCTGGCGTGGGTCTTCCAGCTGCGTTCGTGGCGCTCGGGATGGGGGGTCGAACCGACCGCCCCGACCCGACTGGCCGTGCCCGCCGCACTGGACCCGCAGGCAAACACCGCAGCACAAGGAGTTTAAGGAATGAGCGCTTTGCTCACCATGTTGAAGAGTAGCGGAGCCGGCCATGCGCGGCTTCTGGCGGGTCCGATCCTGATCGTGATGGTGCTGGGCATGATGGTGCTGCCCCTGCCCACGTTCCTGCTGGACTTGCTGTTCACCTTCAACATCGCGTTGTCCGTGATGATCCTGCTGGTGGCCATGTTCACGAAGAAGCCGCTGGACTTCGCCGCGTTCCCGGCCGTCCTGCTGTTCGCCACCTTGCTGCGCCTGTCGCTGAACGTGGCGTCGACCCGCGTCGTGCTGCTCAACGGCCATACCGGCCCGGACGCGGCGGGCAAGGTGATCGAGGCGTTCGGCCACTTCCTGGTAGGCGGCAACTTCGCCGTCGGGATCATCGTGTTCGTGATCCTGACCATCATCAACTTCATCGTCATCACCAAGGGTGCCGGCCGCATCGCCGAAGTCGGCGCGCGCTTCACCCTGGACGCCATGCCCGGCAAGCAGATGGCGATCGACGCCGACCTGAACGCGGGCCTGATCGGCGAAGACGAGGCCCGCCGCCGCCGTGCCGAGGTCTCGCAGGAGTCGGACTTCTTCGGCTCGATGGACGGCGCCAGCAAGTTCGTGCGCGGCGACGCCATCGCCGGCCTGCTGATCATGGCGATCAACATCATCGGCGGCCTGATCGTGGGCGTGGCGCAGCACGACATGTCGATGAGCGATTCGGCCCGCGTCTACACGCTGCTGACGATCGGCGACGGCCTGGTCGCGCAGATCCCGGCGCTGGTGATCTCGACCGCCGCCGGCGTGGTCGTGTCCCGCGTGTCCACCGACCAGGACATCGGCCAGCAGATCATCAGCCAGCTGTTCTCGAACCCCGCCGTGCTGTTCCTGACGGCCGGCATCATCGGCATCATGGGCATGATCCCGAACATGCCGCACATCGCCTTCCTGTCGCTGGCAGGCGCGCTGGGCTGGGGCGGCTGGATGCTCCACAAGCGCAGGCAGAAGGCGGCGCAGGCCGCCGAGCAGATCCCGCCGCAAGCGGTCACGCAGGCGCAAGCCGCCGCTGCCGAAGCCAGTTGGGACGACGTGTCCATGGTGGACCAGCTGGGCCTGGAAGTGGGCTACCGGTTGATTCCGCTGGTGGACCACGCCCAGAACGGCGAATTGCTGCACCGGATCCGCAGCCTGCGCAAGAAGTTCGCGCAAGACGTCGGCTTCCTGCCGCCCGTCGTGCACATCCGCGACAACCTGGAACTCAAACCCAACGACTACCGGATCCTGTTGTCGGGCGTGGAAGTGGGTCACGGCGTGGCGATGCCGGGCCAGTGGCTGGCCATCGACCCGGGTGGCGTCACCATCCAGATCAAGGGCACGCCCACCACCGACCCCGCGTTCGGCCTGCCGGCGCTATGGATCGACGGCGGCCTGCGCGACCAGGCCCAGGTGGCGGGCTACACCGTGGTGGATGCCGGAACGGTGGTGGCCACGCACTTGAACCACTTGATGCACCGCCACGGCTCGAACCTGCTGGGCCGCCAGGAAGTGCAGCAACTGCTGGACCGCATCGGCCGCGATGCGCCCAAGCTGGTCGAGGACCTGGTGCCGAAGACGCTGTCGCTGACTGCGCTGCAGAAGGTGCTGCAAGGCCTGTTGTCCGAAGAAGTGCCGATCCGCGACATGCGGACCATCATCGATACGCTGTCCGAACACGGCCCGCGCCTGGCGGCGCAGGCGGCCGGCGCGGGCGGCCAGCCCGACATCAACGAATTGATCATGCTGACCCGCCGTTCGCTGGGCCGCGCGATCACGCAACAATGGTTCCCGGGCGAGGGCGAGCTGCGGGTCATCGGCCTGGATGTGAAGCTGGAACGCGTGCTGTCGCAGGCCATGACCAGCACCGGCGGGCTGGAGCCCGGCCTGGCGGACACATTGCTGCGAGAAACGCAGGCGGCGGTCGAGCGCCAGGAGTCGCAAGGCAACGCGCCGGTGCTGCTTGTGTCGCCGGTGCTGCGTGCGCCGCTGTCGCGCTTCTTGCGCCATCACCTGCCGCAGTTGGGCGTGTTGTCGAATACTGAAATACCCGATGAGCGCATGGTCCGCGTGACCGCGCTGATCGGCGGGAGCAATGGGCCATGAAGATAAGCCGCTTTTTTGGCGTCAACAGCCGTGAAGTGATGCGCCAGGTGCGCCAAGTGCTGGGGCCGGATGCGCTGATCGTCTCGAACCGCAGCGTGGATGGCGGCGTGGAAGTGCTGGCCACCGTCGAGGGCGCGTTTGACGATGCGGCTGCCGGGACGCCGCAACGGGAAGCCGCCCCGTATGCTTCGGCCGCGGATACGCGTGCGCTGTCGCAGCCCCAGGCTCCGGCAAGCCCGCCCGTCAGTGCGCCGGCACCCGCCCCGCGGTCTTATGCGGCGCCCGCTGCGCCCGTCGCGCCTGCCGCCATGCCGCAGACGGGCTATGCCGCGCCTTCCCGGTCGATCGCTGCGTACCAGTCGGCCTTCGCCTCGTCGGCAATGCCGGAAGAAGATGCGGCGCCTGAAGTCGCCACTGGCGCTTCCGCCGCCCCGGCCGCGCCCTATCCGACGGCGCTGCAGCCTGCGCCTGCCCCTGCACAGCCGGCAGCGGTTGCGACGCGGGTGGAGTTGCCCGCATTGCCGCCGACCCGGCCGGCAGCGCCCGCTGCCCCGGCGCCTGCCGCCGGGTCCGGGCTTGCGTCCGCAGCAGGGGCCACGCCGTCACCTGCCGCCATGCCTATGCCGGGATCCGCCGCCGTGCCCGCACCCATGGCCGCGGCCGCCGCGCCTTCCATGGCCCGGATGCCCGATGCGCCGTTGCGCCAGCCGCCCGCCATGCCTGCCGCCGCGCTGCCGACCGATACGGCCGCCGGATTGCAAGATGCCATCAGCGCGTTGCGGGGCGCATTGGAAACCCGCATGGATGGCCTGTTGTGGGGCGGCCGCCCGGGCTCGGGCCGAGAACCCGCTGCCGCCGCGCTGTTCCGTAGCCTGTTGGACGCCGGATTCAGCACGAAGCTGGTGCGCGCGCTGGTGGACCGGCTGCCGCAAGGCATGACGGCGGACGCCGCCCAGTCATGGGCACGCAACGAACTGGTGACGCACTTGCCGGTCGTCGCCTCCGAAGACGAATTCCTGGCCGGCGGCGTCTATGCGCTGGTGGGCCCGACCGGCGTCGGCAAGACCACGACGCTGGCCAAACTGGCCGCCCGCTGCGTGGCGCGCGAAGGCCGCGACCAGGTCGCGATGCTGACCACGGACCTGTTCCGGATCGGCGCCCTGGAACAACTGCAGATCTATGGCCGCCTGATGGGCGTGCCGGCGCACTCGGTGCGGGATGCCGGCGAGTTGCGCCGCATCCTGGCCGAACTGGGCAACCGCAAGATCGTGCTGATCGACACCACGGGCATCAGCCAGCGTGACCGCCTGGTGGCCGAGCAGGCCGCCATGCTGTGCAACGCCGGCAAGCCGGTGCGCCGCCTGCTGGTGCTGAACGCTGCCAGCCAGGGCGACACGTTGGACGAAGTGGCGCACGCCTACCGCAACGGCGTGGGCGAGGATGTGGCCGGCTGCATCATCACCAAACTGGATGAGGCCACGCGCTTGGGTGCCGCGCTGGACACGGCGATCCGCCACCGGCTGCCGATCCACTATATGTCGGTCGGGCAGAAGGTGCCCGAGCACATGGAGCTTGCGCGCGCCGACCTGCTGATCGACCGGGCCTTCGCGATGGTCGAGCGTGCCCGCGCGCTGTACACGCCCAGTGAAGCCGACCTGGCGTCGCTGGCGCCGGCCGCCCGCGAGGCCGATGCGGTGGATCCGGCGCGCCGCCGCCAGTTGCTGGCGTCCGCGATCCTGCGTCCGCAGGGCGGTTCGGCATCTATCGCGGCCGCGCAGAATCTGGACGATACGATCGCCATGCTGGACAGCGATCCGGCCTGCGCGCAGGTACGGGCCTCCTGGCGCGAGTACGTCGGCGACGGGGCGGGCGCAAGCCTGGCCGCGCTGGGCGACGAGCCGCTGGCGATGGTGCGGCGCGAATTCTCGGCCACCTGCCACCGCCACCTGCTGGCCATGCACGGCAAGACCGCCATGAAGGGCGAAGGGTTGCCCGGCGGCACGCTGTTGGGCGCGCTGCTGATGAGCGACCGCGGCGCTGCCCTGGCGGCGCCCGCGCAGCAGCTGGCGTTGGCGCACGGCATGTTGACGTCGTTCGCGCCTGCCGCGCCGGGCCAGCCGGACGCGGTCCTGGCGCTGGAGGCCCGCGTGCGTTGGCTGGGCGAACAGCTGCCGCGGCTGCCGTTGGTGCACCTGCTTGAGGCGGGCACGTCCGGCCTGTGGCAGTCCTTGACCGGGCAGGGCGCATCGTGGGTGGCGCGTTGCCCCGGCGGCATGCGGGTGGTCCAGGACGAATGCCCCACCAATCTGAATGCGGTCGGCAAGAGCGTGGGTTATCTGCCGGTAGGCCAACCGGGCGACATGCCGGGTTTGCTGACCGAAAAAGCCGGCAAACGGGTGCCGCTCGCGCTATGGGCATCGGGCACGGAAGTCGCCTTGCCGGGCAAGAACCGCGACGGGGCAGCAACGCGCCTGGTGTGCGCGCGGCTGATCGATACCGAAAGCGGCGACATCGCGGCGCAACTGTTCGGTTTGACGAACCTGCCGGCGTCCCAGGCCGATGCCGCTACCGTGGCGCGCTGGCTGGTACTGCAGGATGAGGCGCGCGCCGGGTTCCGCTACATGGCGAATGCCTGGCAGGCGTTGCCGGCGGTCGACGGCGCGCATACCCTGGCGCGGCAGGCCTTGATGGCGGGCCAGTTGGGCGCCGCCTGCTGGCAGATGGCGCACTCGCCGTCCGCCGACGTGGTGCGGGGGCCGTTGTCGGGCATTGTGGGTTCGGAGCGCAAGCTGTCGGGCCGGATGTTGCCCGTGGCGATCCTGAAGATGTTCGCGATGCTGGAAATGACCGGCGGCGCGTAATCCCGCTGCGGGTCCACGCAATAAAAAGGCGGCGCATGGCGCCGCCTTTTTATTGCCGAAGCAAAAAGGACATGAAAGGGCGGTCAGCCCGCCACGATCGGCTTGCGGCCTGGGGCGCCGCGCGCCCCGCGGCCTTGCGCGTCGTACGTGGCGGGGACGCCCACGCCATTGATGTTGCGCAGCGCGTCCAGCGACTGCTGGGTATAGCGCAGGTGCACGTCGATCAGGGCGCCGTTGCGCATGTTGATCTCGTTGGCCGAGGCCGATTTGGTCAGCAGCGCTTGCCAGATCTCGGACAACTGCGGGTGCAGCACGGCGGCTTGCTCCGTGCCGGCGTGTCCGACGGGCAGGCCGATTTCAGCCAGCAGGCCGTCCCGGGTTTCGCTCAGGTCGACCAGCTGCTGGGCAATGCGCCCCTTGCGGTCGGTGATGGCCTGCAGTGCGCCGACGTTCCCCGGGCCCACCAGCACTTCGGTCTCTTCTTCCAGAATGGTCGAGAACTCGGAGATCAGGGCATCTTCCTGCCGCATGCAGGACTGGAGGGAATCGACGGGGTTCATGATCGTGCTTCGAAGGCGGTAGGGCGGTGAACGGAGAATTACTTCAGCAGATCGCGGGCGCTGGCGATCAGGCTGTCGGCGATCTTGCCGGTGTCGATCTTCAACTGGCCCGAAGCAATCGCGGCGCGAATGGCGGCCACGCGCTCGACGTTGATGTCGTTCGAGCCGTCTTGCAGGGCCAGCATCTTGCGCGACGCCGAGCTCAACGCCACTTGCGAGCTGCTGGAGCCGCTGCCATTGCTGGCGCCGTACGCCTGCGCAACCGCGGAATCCGGGCGTTGGGCAACGGCGTCGGCAGAAATGGGCCGGTTGGTGGTCGAATTGATTTTCAAGGTTTTCTCCGCAGGGCGTCCTGGGTCGGTTTGCGACGGATCCGCCTACTTATGTCTCTGTAACGGCAGGGCCGGAACGAACTTTAGGGCAGGCCGTCAGCTGGCGCAGCGCGATTTGTAACATTGCCTACAGTTGCATTTCAACCAGCCCCGCATTCCTGACCACGCCGCTGACCACCTGGCCGCTGGCCGTGCGCACCTGGACCATCGCGCCGGGTGCAGCGTTGTCCAGCGCCTGGCCTTCGCTGCTGACCACGAAGCCGTTGCCGCGCGCATTGATCCGGACGTTGGAGCCGCGGACCACGGATTGGGCGTTGCGCAACGACGATCCGCGGACCGGTTGTCCGGCGTTGATCCGGTAGGCGGCCGTCATGCCGACGACGGTCTGGGGATCGGTGATGGCGCCGGGCGGGAGCGACACCAAGTCGCCGTCCCGGGGGGAAAGGTCGTCCGGCGTCAGTGCCTGGCCGGCCGAGATCATCCGCGACGCGACGTAATAGTAGCCGGGGACGCTGACGGTCGCCTGCACATACGTGGTCCATGGCTTGGGCGCATTGCAGCGCACCCCGATCGTCATGCGCGAGCGCAGCTTCATGCCCGACGGCATAAATGGGGACATGGCATCGCAGGGCGCCAGGCGTTCGGCGCGCGGCGGGTCGATGGAGACGGCGGGTTGCCCCGGCAGTCCGGCCAATTGGTCCAGCAGATAGCTCTGCGCCGCCGCGGCGATCGCCTCGGGCGCCTGGCTGGCGGCGTCCTGCGCCTGGGCGGTCCCGAAGGAGGCCAGGGCCAGGGCGATCAGGCAGCCGGCGCGCGCGCGGAGATGTCGTGCGGAGATTTTCATGATGGATGAATTGTAGGAGTCCGCGCCGTTCGGCAATACGTGAATTGGATGAGAAATGGCGGGTTATTTGGCTGATTGTGTTTTGCCGGCGGCCCCTATGATGCCGTCATCCAATGGGATAACGGTGCGTCCGAAGTCCCTTGCTCTATCCGTATTGCAACGCACGAAGGCGCCACGATGCTAGACAGGCTTAACGAAGATTTTCGGTTCTACCAGCAGGCCTTGGGACTGCGCGCGCAGCGTCAGGAAGTGCTGTCGTCGAACATCGCCAACGCCGACACGCCCAACTACAAGGCCCGCGACTTTGACTTCAAGGCGGCCATGCAGACTGCGATGGAAGGTTCCATGCGCCTGCCGGACACGTCGCTGGCGCTGACCTCGGCGCGCCACATCCCCGCCAAGGCCGTGTCGCAGGGGCCGACCGAGCTGCTGTACCGCCTGCCGTACCAGCCCAGCATGGATGGCAACACCGTGGACATGGATATCGAGCGCGTGCAGTTCGCCGACAACACGTTGCACTACCAAAGCACCATGCAGATGATCTCCGGTCGCATCCGGACCATGCAGACAGCCATTCAGGATTGATCCATAAAGGGAGCGACAGGCAATGTCCTTGTTGAGCATTTTCGATATCGCCGGTTCGGCGCTCAGCGCGCAGTCGCAGCGCATGAACGTGTCGGCCAGCAACATGGCCAACGCCGACAGCGTCGTGGGTCCGGACGGGCAGCCGTATCGCGCCCGCCAGGTCGTGTTCCAGGTCAACCCGGCTGCCGGCCAGGCCATGGGGCAGGAGATCGGCGGCGTCCGGGTGGCCGGCGTCATCCAGGATCCTTCGCCCCTCAAGCAGGTCTACGACCCCAAGCATCCGCTGGCCGATGCCCAGGGCTATATCAGCATGCCCAACGTCGACCCGGTGGCCGAAACGGTCAACATGATCGCGGCTTCGCGGTCCTACCAGGCGAACGTCGAGGTGCTCAACACCGCCAAGGCGTTGATGCAAAAGACGCTGACCATCGGCCAATCCTAATTTTCTGACAGAGTGAATCCATGACCACCGTCGACCAGAACACCAGCACCACCGGCCTGGGCCTCGCGCAAAGCGGCGCCAACGGCTCCAGCACGGCGCAGGGCTTGCAGGACCAGTTCCTGAAGCTGCTGGTGACCCAGCTGCAGAACCAGGATCCGCTGAACCCCATGCAGAACGCCGAGCTGACCTCGCAGCTGGCGCAGATCTCCACGGTGGAAGGCATCAACAACCTGAAGAACACCATGCTGGCCATCAGCGGCCAGATCGACGTGTCGCAGTCGATGAACGCCGTGGCGATGATCGGCAAGGGCGTGCTGATCCCCGGTTCCAAGGTGAAGGTCGGCGTGGACGGCGACAACGCCGCCGAACGCGTGGTCACGCCCTACGGCCTGGATCTGCAAGGCGATGCGCAGAAGGTGCAGGTCCGCATTTCGGATTCGAACGGCGCCGTCGTGCGCACCATCGAAATGGGCGAGCAGAAGACCGGCGTGTACACGCTGAACTGGGACGGCAAGAACGACAGCGGCGTGGCGCTGGAAGCGGGCGCGTACACGGTGTCCGTGCTGGCGACCGACGGCGATGGCAAGAAGGTGAATGCGGAAGTGCTGAGCTACGGCCAGGTCAAGAGCGTGGCGTATTCCACCAACGGCTTGCGTCTGGATCTGGGCCTGGACGGCCAGACCAGCATGCTGGACGTGCGTAAGGTAATCGGCGCCTGAACCGGGCGGATTTGAATCGGCGCCGGCGCATGCGCGGCGGCTTCACTAGATAAAGATTAGCGAGAGAAAACATGGGCTTCGGACAAGGATTGAGCGGCTTGAACGCCGCATCGCAGAACCTGGACGTGATCGGCAACAACATCGCCAACTCCGGCACCGTCGGCTTCAAGTCGTCGACCGCGTCGTTTGCCGACGTGTACGCCAGCTCGCGCGTGGGCCTGGGCGTCAAGGTGTCTGCGATCACGCAGCGCTTCACGGTGGGTACGGTGCAGGGGGGTGGCGGCGATTACGACATCGCCATCGACGGCGCGAAGGGCATGTTCCGTGTGACCGACCAGAGCGGCGCGGTGATGTACACCCGCAACGGCGAATTCCTGGTCGACAAGAACAATTTCATCGTGAACGCGCAGGGCTACCGCATGACGGGCTACCCCGCCGGCGCGATTGGTGCGAATCCGGTTGAACTGCAGTTGCCCACCGCCAACGTCGCGCCCAAGGCGACCAGCACGGGCACGACTGTTGCCAACCTGGATGCGAATGCGAAGGTAATCTACACCGTCGATACTGAAACGGACCCGGGCACAGTTGGAAAGGCGAATCTGGGCGGGACTGTCTATTCTTTCCGTCGCGCCGCAAACGGCGATGCGGTATTCGACATCGCGCCGGTTCCTGCCGACGGCGCCTATCCCAATGCCGCTGGTACTGGCAACATCACGATCACGGGTGGTCGAACCAACGAGGACTTGAGCGGGATGGCTGACTATGTCGCCTACGTCGCTCCGACGATCGAAATCGGCAAACCTTTCGATCCGACGATTTCCGGCAGCTACACCAACGCGTCGCCCATGACGGTGTTCGACTCGCTGGGAAATTCGCACCAGGTGATGCAGTATTTCGTGAAGCGTCCCGCAGATGCGGGGACGAGTGTCTATGACGTCTACTACACGATGGACGGCAAAGCGATGACGCCGACATCTGAAGCCAGCGGCGTGTGGACAAGCACGACCAAATTCACGTTCAACAACGCGGGTGCGCTAACCAGCGCCCCTGTCGTGAACTTGCAGTTCGAGCAACCGGGCGGTACGACGACTCCTGCGAATCCGCTGAATATTGCGATGGATTACACCGGCACCACTCAGTACGGCAGCAATTACAAGCTGGTGGCCAAGCCCGATGGCTACACGTCCGGCGAATTCAGCGGCATCAACATCGGCGGCGATGGCAGCCTGGTCGCCAGCTACACCAACGGCGAAACGCAAGTGGTAGGCACCATCGTGCTGGCCGACTTCTCCAACCTGCAGGGCCTGCAGCCGGTGGGCAATAACGCCTGGACCGAGACGGCGGCCTCGGGCCAGCCGATCCTCGGCCAGCCCGGCACCAACGGCCTGTCCAAGGTCGTGGGGCAGGCGACCGAAGCGTCCAACGTCGACATGAGCAAAGAGCTGGTCAACATGATCATCGCCCAGCGCACCTATCAGGCCAACTCGCAGACCATCAAGACCCAGGACGAAATCATGCAAGTCCTGATGAACCTGAAGTAAAGCCGGACAGGCTCGCGACGACACCGACGGAATAGGCAATGGACAGAATCATCTACACCGCCATGAATGGCGCAGCGCGTATCACTGAGCATCAGGCGGCGCTCGCCAACAACATGGCCAACGTGAACACGACGGGGTTCCGCGAGCAGATCGCGCTGTACCGGTCGGTTCCGATGACGGACGGGGTGAGTCTGCCTACGCGCGTTTCGACGGTGGCGTCCACGCCCGGCAACAGCTTCCAGATGGGCACGATGCAAACCACGGGCCGCGACCTGGACGTGGCGCTGGCCAGCGAAAACGGCTGGATCGCGGTGCAGACCCCGCAGGGCGAGGCCTATACCCGCGGCGGCAGCCTGCAGGTCGGCATCAATGGCCTGCTGCAGACCTCGCTGGGTCAGCCGGTGCTGTCCGACCAGGGCGGCCCCATCGACGTGCCGGACCAGGCTGCGTTGACGATCACCTCCGACGGCACGATCACGGCCATCGGCGCAGGCGACGGCCCCAACAACATCCTGAACCTGGGCCGCATCAAGCTGGCGAACCCGAACAATGCGCAGCTGGTGCATGGCGACGACGGTGTCTTCCGCCTGGCGCCGGTCAACGGCCAGCCGGCGCCGCCGGCGCCCGCCGACCCTGGCCTGCGCGTGTTGTCCGGCGTGCTGGAAGGCAGCAACACCAATCCCATGAAGGTGATGGTGGGCATGATCGAAAACGCGCGTCGCTTCGAGCAGCAGATGCAGGTGATCCAGCAGTCGGACCGAAACGCCGAACGCGCCAATGGCATCTTGTCCATAAGCGCTTGATTCTGAAGCTGATTTAAACAATTTTCGCGCGCGGCCCGGCCGCGGCACCAGGAGTACTTCATCATGATGCGTTCGTTGTGGATTGCCAAAACGGGCCTGGAAGGTCAACAGACCTCCATGGACGTGATTTCCAACAACTTGGCCAACGTTTCCACCAACGGGTTCAAGCGCGGCCGCGCCGTGTTCCAGGACCTGATGTACCAGACGCTGCGCCAGCCCGGCGCCCAGGTGGGCGACGCCACGCAACTGCCGTCCGGCCTGCAATTGGGCACGGGCGCGCGCGTGGCCGCCACTGAACGCATCCATACGGCAGGCAACCTGAACAACACCGGCGGCGAAATGGACATCGCCATCAACGGGCGCGGCTTCCTGCAGGTCGAACTGCCTGATGGCACGCAAGGCTACACCCGCGACGGCGCGTTGCAACGCGACCAGAACGGCCAGTTGACGACCGTCAGCGGCTATGTGATCCAGCCGCCGATGAACGTGCCCGACAACGCGCTGTCGATCTCCATCGGCAAGGACGGCATCGTTTCGGTGACGCAGCCCGGCGCCGCCGGCGTGAACGTGCAGATCGGCCAGTTGCAGATCGCCACCTTCATCAACCCCACCGGCCTGCAAAGCATCGGCGAGAACCTGTACCTGGAAACCGACGCGTCCGGTCCGGCCAACCTGCTGCAGCCTGGCGTGGACGGCGCGGGTTCGATCATGCAGAACTATGTCGAAACGTCCAACGTGAACGTTGCCGAAGAACTGGTCAACATGATCACCACGCAACGCGCCTATGAAATGAACAGCAAGGCCGTCAAGACCTCCGACGAGATGCTGGCCCGCCTGTCCCAACTGTGATGCCCATGTCTGTCCTGCGTCTGGTATTCGCTGCGGCGCTGGCTGTGCTGGCGGCCGGTTGCGCCATGATCCCGCCCGAGCCCATCGTGACCGGGCCGACCACGGCCGCACCGCCGCCGCCGCCGATGCCCATGGCGCAGCCCACGGGCTCCATCTATCAGCCGACCACGTACGGCAACTATCCCCTGTTCGAGGACCGGCGGCCGCGCAACGTGGGCGACATCGTCACCATCGTGCTGAACGAGCGGACGAATGCCTCCAAGAACGTGGCGACCAATACCAACCGGTCGGGGTCGACCTCGCTCGGCATCGCCGCGGCGCCGTCCTTCATGGACAGTTGGGCGGGCGCCAACCTGAACACCGACGCCAAGGGCGGTAACGTATCTCAGGGCAAGGGCGACAGCACGGCCAACAACGCCTTCACCGGCACCATCACCACCACGGTCGTGGGCGTGATGTCCAACGGCAACCTGCAGGTCGCCGGCGAAAAGCAGATCGCCATCAACCGCGGCAGCGAATACGTGCGCTTCGCAGGCGTGGTGGATCCGCGCTCCATCACCGGCACGAACACCGTGTCGTCCACTCAGGTGGCCGACGCCCGTATCGAGTACCGCAGCAAGGGCGTCATGGACGAAGTCCAGACCATGGGCTGGCTGCAACGCTTCTTCCTGATCGCCTCGCCGTTCTGACCATGACACACCCGACTCCGATATCCGCCTTGCTGTCCCTGTTCGCCCGCGTCTGCGTGGCGGTCGGACTGGTTGCCGGCGCCGGCGCGGCGCAGGCCGAACGGCTCAAGGACCTGGCCACGATCCAGGGCGTGCGGGGCAACCAGCTGATCGGTTACGGCCTCGTCGTGGGCCTGGACGGCAGCGGCGACCAGGTGCGCCAGACGCCGTTCACGCAGCAAAGCCTGACCAACATGTTGTCGCAACTGGGCATCACCGTGCCTGCCGGCAGCAACATGCAGTTGAAGAACGTGGCGGCCGTCATGGTCACGACCACGTTGCCGGCGTTCGCGCGGCCCGGCCAGACGCTGGACGTGGTGGTGTCTTCCATGGGCAACGCCAAGAGCCTGCGCGGCGGCACCTTGCTGATGACGCCCATGAAGGGCGCGGACAGCCAGGTCTACGCCATCGCCCAGGGCAACATCCTGGTGGGCGGGGCCGGCGCTTCCGCGGGCGGTTCCAGCGTGCAGATCAACCAGTTGAACGGCGGCCGCATCAGCGCGGGCGCCATTGTCGAGCGCGGCGTGCCCACCACGTTCTCGCGCGACGGCTACATCCATGTGGAACTGAACAATACCGACTTCGGCACGGCGCAGAACGTGGCGACCGCGCTTAACAAGAAGTTCGGCCAGGGCACGGCGACCGCGCTGGACGGGCGCGTGGTGCAGGTGCGCACGCCGATGGAGCAGGCTTCCCAGGCGCGTTTCCTGTCTCTGGTCGAAGACCTGCAAGTGGCACGCGCGCCGACGGTGGCCAAAGTCATCATCAATGCCCGCACCGGCTCGGTCGTCATGAACCGCACGGTCATGATCGAAGAGGCGGCCGTGGCGCACGGCAACCTGTCGGTCATCATCAACCGCCAGAACCAGGTGTCGCAGCCGGATACGCCTTTCACGGAAGGCCAGACGGTGGTGGTGCCCAACACCCAGATCGAAGTGCGCCAGGACAATGGCTCGTTGCAGCGCGTGAGCACCAGCGCCAATCTGGCTGACGTGGTCAAGGGCCTGAATGCCCTGGGCGCGACGCCGCAGGATCTGCTGGCCATTCTTCAGGCCATGAAGACCGCGGGCGCCTTGCGCGCCGAACTGGAAATCATCTGACGATGGCTGTCTCAAACGACGCGTCCCGGGGCGCCGCCCGGCAAGATTCGGTCTTCGACATGGGGCGCCTGTCGGACCTGAAGCGGGACGTCAAGAAAGATCCCGAAGGCACCGCGCAGCAAAAGCAGGTCGCCAAGCAATTCGAGGCCCTGTTCCTGCAGATGATGGTCAAGCGCATGCGCGAGGCGACGCCCAAGGAAGGGCTGTTCGACTCGCAGCAGACGCAGATGCTGCAATCCATGGCCGACGAGCAGCTGGCGCTGCACCTGGCGACGCCCGGCATCGGGCTGTCCCAGTCGATCCTTGCGCAGATGCAGCAGGGCAAACCGGCCGACGTGTCCGATGACGCCGTGCGCGCGATCGGGCAGGGCGCCGATCTGGATTTCCGCACCGGCGGTTCGCGGGAAGTGTCCGCGTTGCTCAATGTGATGCGCAACAACCGAGCCAGCGACCGCGCGCTGGCCGCCGCCGAAGGCGCGCCGGAGCACGTCGTCGACTTCGTGTCGAAGATGTCGCGCGCGGCCAATCTGGCGTCGCAGCAAAGCGGCGTCCCCGCGCGCCTGATCATGGGCCAGGCGGCCCTGGAATCGGGCTGGGGCCAACGCGAAATCAAGCACGCCGACGGCAGCACCAGCTACAACCTGTTCGGCATCAAGGCGGGCGCCAGCTGGAAGGGCAAGGTCGTTAACGTGCTGACCACGGAATACGAAGACGGCGTCGCTAAAAAGGTGACGCAACCCTTCCGCGCTTACGCGTCCTATGAGGAGTCGTTCGCGGACTACGCGCGCCTGATCGGCAACAGCCCGCGCTACGAGGCCGTCACCCAGGCGCGCAACGAGATCGACGCGGCCCGCAAGATCCAGGACGCGGGCTATGCGACCGACCCGCGCTATGCGCAGAAACTGATCGGCATCATGGGCCAGCTCCGAGGGGCGGCAACGCGGGTGGAAAATTCTCGCCAGATGTTGGAAGGACTCTAAATTTGGACTCTCTCCTGCCGTTAATGGAGTATCCAGAGATAACAGCTGCGGTTACATACGGGGCATTGTCAGCATGAATTTGTATAAAACGGCATTGGGCGGGCTGAACGCCGCACAGGCGGGTTTGGCCACCACCAGCCACAACATCAACAATGCCACCACGGTTGGCTATAACCGCCAGCGCGTGATGACGTCCACCGCCGGCGCGCAAGCCACCAGCAACGGGTACATCGGCCGCGGCGTCCAGGTCGACACCGTCGTGCGCAGCTACGACAGCTTCCTGTACAAGCAGCTGGTCGGCGCGCAGGGCAGCGGCGCTCAACTGCAGGCGCAACTGGATCAGGTCTCGCAGGTCAATAACCTGTTCGCCGACCGCACGGTCGGCATCGCCCCGGGCCTGACCAATTTCTTCACCAGCATGAACGCGGTGGCCAGCAAGCCCGCCGACCCGGCCGCGCGGCAGGATTTGCTGGGCAAGGCGAACAGCCTTGCCACCCAGATCCGTTCCGCGTACACGGAAATGCAGAATCAGCGCGAAGGCCTGAACACGCAGATCACGTCCACGGTCGAGCAGGTCAACAGCTATCTGACCCGTATCGATGACCTGAACACGCAGATTTCGCTGGCGACCGGCAAGGCCGGCAATGGCCCCCCCAACGATCTGCTGGACCAGCGTGATCTGGCGGTGGCTGAACTGAACCAGCTCGTGGGCATCACCACATACGAGCAAGGCGACAAGATCAATATCTCGTTGGCGAAGGGCGGCCAGGCGCTGCTGTCCGGCACCACAATCTATCCGCTGCAAGCCGTCCCGTCGTCCAAGGACGCCGGCCGCACGGTCCTGGCCTACACGTTGCCGGCAGGCGCCGGCAAGACCGTATCCGTCGAATTGGCCGACAGCGAAGTCACCGGCGGCAAGCTGGGCGGCCTGTTGCAGTTCCGCTCGTCCTCGCTGGACGTCATGCAGGCCCAATTGGGCCAGATGGCGGTTGGCCTGGCGATGTCGTTCAACGAACAGCACAAGCAGGGTCTGGACCAGAACGGCAACCCGGGCACGGACTTCTTCAGCGTCGCGTCGCCGGAAGGCGTGCCGAATACGCAGAACAAGAGCAACGCGCAGATTTCGGGCCAGTTCACGAACCTGTCCAACATCAACGCGAAAGACTACGAAATCTCGTTTGACGGCACGAACTATCAGGTCGTGCGCATGCCGGAAGGCTCCCAGGTCTACAACGGCCCGGCTACCGGCACGCCGCCCAACGCGACGTTGAACATGGAAAGCGAGATGGGTGTGACGCTGACGATCAGCGCACCGCCCCAGGCGGGCGATAAATGGTCGCTGTCGCCCACGCGCAACGCCGCGCGCGACATCGATGTCCTGATCAAAGACCCCGAGCGCATCGCCGCTGCGGACGCCGAAGGCGGCGACGCGAACGGCAAGAATGCGCTGAAGCTGGCGCAGCTGCAGACCGCCAAGGTGCTCGGCCACGGCACGATGAGCACCACGGACATGTTCGCGCAGGTCGTGAATACCGTGGGCGTGCAGACGGCGCAGGCCAAGTCGGCTGCCACGGCGCAGGCCAACCTGATCAAGCAGACCGCGGCGGCCCAGCAATCGGTGTCGGGCGTCAACCTGAACGAAGAATACGTGAGCCTGTCGCTGTATCAGGAGCAATACCAGGCCAGCGCCCGCATCATCGATGTGGCGAGCACCGTTTTTGACACGCTGTTGGGCCTGCGTGGCTGATCAGACCGTTGAATTGTGATGACTAAAAAGCATTTCGGAGTTGCACCATGCGCCTGAGCACCACGATGATGTACACGAATGGCCTGAGCGGCGTGCTCTCTCAGGAATCGGACATGAACCGCCTGGTCGAGCAAGTCGGCAGCGGTCGGAAATACCTGACGCCTGCGGATGATCCCCTGTCGGCATCGCTCGCCATCGGCGTGGCGCAAACGCAGAGCATCAATTCGACGTACGCGATGAACCGTCAGACGGCCAACACGAACCTCGGCCAGGAAAGCAATACGCTGGATTCCATCAAGAACGCCTTGCAGGAAGCGCGCACGCGTGTGATCCAGGCAGGCGGCGTGATGTCCGACAGCGATCGCCAGACCTTGTCGACGGCACTCAAGAGCACGCGCGAAGCCCTGATGGGCCTGGCCAATACGACGGACGGCAGCGGCCAGTACCTGTTCTCGGGTAATGACGGTAGCGTCATGCCCTACACCAAGGACGCGTCCGGCAAGATCCAGTACAGCGGCTCCGTGGGCGAACGCACCGTTCAGGTCGACCAAAGCCGCCAGCTGTCGACCAGCGATCTGGGCGTGGACATTTTCGGCCGCGCCAACCCGGGTTCTCAGGCATATGTCGCGTCGACGCCTGCGTCCAATACCGGCACCGCCCAGTTCAGCGCCGTGTCCGTGACGCCGGGCAGCGGGAATCTGGACAAGAACTTCTCGGTGACTTTCGAGGCCGACGCCACCGGCGCGATAGGGTTTCGCGTCACGACGACGGACGCCAACGGCGGCAATCCGGTCACCGTGCCGGATCCGTCCCAGCCTGCGAAGGCCTACGCGCCGGGTACCGCGATCGATTTCGGCGGCGTTTCGATGGTGGTCACGGGCGAGCCCAAGGCGGGGGACGTCATCAAGGTCGAAAACGTGCAGTCTACCGACATGGACGTCTTCTCGACCCTGGATAACCTGATCTCGGCATTGGATGCGCCGAGCAGCGGCGATCCGGTGGCTACCGCGCATTTGAACAACGCGCTGGCCACCGCCAACAAAAAATTGTCGAACAGCTACGACAACGTGCTGACCGTGACCGCTTCGGTGGGCGCTCGCATGAATGAGCTGGACGCGCTGGATGCCACGGGTACGAAGAAGGGCCTGACCTACGCCAAGTCCCTGTCCGACCTGGAAGACCTGGACTACTACGCCGGCGCCAGCCAGCTCGCGTTGCGCCAGGTCGCATTGCAAGCCGCATCGGCGGCATTCATGACCATTCAGGGGTCCAGCCTGTTCAGCCGCAAGTAACGCGGCGGGACCCTGAAAAGCGCACGGATCGCGTGCGGAGATTTGCGCCCTTACGGACGCTTCTGGCCAAAGGCCGGGGCGTCCGTGGTTGCGTGCAGGGTAGGTAGTGTCGTTTCACGTTGCTTAACGCTCGGATATTTCATGCTTGTCAATTTGAAAGTTCGCACCTGTATCGTCCTGGTGCTGTTGCTCTTCACGGGCGCCATGTTCATATCCAATGGCGTGGCCTGGATGGGGTTGAACTCCAGCAACAATAAGCTGGAGCAGGTCAACGACGCCTATTCCAATCAGGGTACGCAGCTCAACCGCGCCAACGCCGCGCTCCTGCGCGGCCGGCTGTTGTTGGCGACGTCGCTGATGGACATGCAGCAGGGCAAGACCGAGCAGGCCAATGACCAGACCAAGCGCGCCGACGTCCTCATGCAGGAAGGCGCGAAGTGGCTCGACGAGTTCCGCAAGGCGCCGCGCATGGAGGGTTCCGAGGCGCTGGTGGCCAAGCTGGACTCGGCCTACAAGCAGTTCGACGACGTCTACAAGCGCCAAGCCGCCGCCCTGTCCAAGATGGCGGTGCAGGATTACCTGGATCTGAATGATGCGGGCAGCGCCGCCAACACGGCGTTCCGCGAAGCCGTGAACGCGGTCTTGGAATTCCTGGACAAGCGTACGGACGAACTGGTGGTTCAGGCAGAAGTCGACCACAACATCTCGCGTACCGTGACCATCGCGTTGCTGGCAATTGCGCTGGTGCTGGCGCTGGGTTGCTGGGTGTTCATCAACCGCACCGTGCTGCGCCCGCTGCACCAGGCAGGAGACCACTTCGACAAAATCGCGAGCGGTGATTTCACCGGCCGGATCGAGGTGCGCAGCACCAACGAGATCGGGCAATTGTTCGGCGCCATCAAACGCATGCAGGAAAGCCTGACGCGCACGGTAGCGATGGTGCGCCGCGGCGTGGACGAGATCAATGTGGGTTCGCGCGAGATTTCCGCAGGCAACACGGACCTGTCCAGCCGCACCGAGCAGCAAGCGGCGTCGCTTGAAGAAACGGCGGCATCGATGGAGCAATTGGCCTCCACGGTCAAACAGAACGCGGATAACGCACGCCAGGCCAACCAGCTGGCGGCAAGCGCGTCGGACGTGGCCGAGCGTGGCGGTTCGGCGGTGGCCGAAGTGGTCAGCACGATGCAGGGCATTTCCGCCAGCTCGCGCAAGATTTCGGAAATCGTGTCCGTCATCGACGGCATCGCGTTCCAGACCAACATCCTGGCCCTGAACGCGGCGGTGGAAGCCGCGCGTGCGGGCGAGCAGGGCAAGGGCTTTGCGGTGGTGGCGGGCGAAGTCCGCTCGCTGGCGCAGCGCAGCGCGCAGGCGGCCAAGGAAATCAAGGGCCTGATCGAAGACTCGGTCACCAAGGTGGGCGCGGGTTCGCAGCAGGTGGAACGTGCGGGCGCGACCATGCAAGAGATCGTGTCGTCGGTCAAACGCGTGACGGACATCATGGGCGAGATCTCGGCGGCGTCCGAAGAACAGTCCAGGGGCATCGACCAGGTCAACCGCGCTGTGTCGCAGATGGACGAAGTGACGCAGCAGAATGCGGCATTGGTGGAAGAGGCGGCAGCGGCTGCCGGCTCCTTGCAGGAACAAGCCCAGCGCCTGTCCGAAGCGGTTGCGGTGTTCAAGATCAATGCCGGTGAAGTGATCGAAGTGCCGGCCCATCAGTTGGCGCAACAGCCCGGCGCCCCGCGCATGCCCGCGCCGAGGGCACCGGTTGCGCCGGCGTCCCGCCCGGCGGCGCCTGCCGCACGCTTGGCCAAGCCGGCCGCGCCGGCCCAACAGGCGCCCCAAAGCGCTTCCCAAGCGGCGACGCAAACGGCTTCGCAGGCGACTCAAGCTTCTCAGGCGGAAGGTGACGAGGGTGAGGCGCAGGCCGCAAAGCCCGCGCCTCGCAAGACTCAAGTGGCCCGTCCCAAACCCGCTGCCTCGGCCGCCACGGTGGCGCGTCCCTTGCGCCGTCCGGCCACTCGCGCGGACAGCGCGACGGATGCCGCGCCGCCCGCATCCGCCGCCAGCCGCAGGCCGCCGCCCGCGGACGATGATTGGGAGTCCTTCTGACGGGATGACCCGCTCGGTGCATTGAACAGGCATTAGCACACGCAATACCCCCCTTTACGGTCCGGCGGCCATAGTGCGCCGCCGGGACGACTACCGGAACTATCGGAAATGTTCAGCAATCTGAAGGTGCGCACGGGCTTGATGCTCGCTCAGTTGGCAGTTGCCCTGGCCGCACTGGTTGCCATTGCCCTGGGCTGGAACAGCATGCGTTCCAGCGCCGACACGATCAACGCCCTGGATTCCTTGAGCGTCCAGCAAAGCAACCTGATCAAGGATGCCTATACGCAGATGCTGCGCGCGACCATTCGTGCGGACATCACCGCCGCGCAGCGCGCAGCGGGCGACGCCAACGGCGCGGCCGAAAACTCGCGCACCGTGCAGCAACTGATCGCCGACGCGAAGAAGAAGATGGAAAGCTTCAAGGCGATCCCCAAGGTGACGACGCTTGGCAAGGCCGCCGAGGGCGACCTGCTGACGTCGTTCAACACGTTCTCCGAAGCGCTGCAGTCCATGATGGGCGCACTGGACAAGGGTGATTCGGCCGCTTATCTGTCCTTGAAGAACACCAAGGCGGGCGCGGCCAGCGGCGCGTTCTCCAAGCAGTTGACCGAATTCGCCAACGATATCAATGCCTTCAGCGAACAGCAGGTGCAGTCCGCGCGCAGCCAGACATCGACGATGGCCTTTGTGTATCTTGGGCTGGCCGCGCTGATCCTGGTGGTGTCGCTAGGCGCGTTCCTGTTCATGAACCGCGTGATCCTGCGGCCGTTGCGCACGGTCAGCGACAGCTTCGACAAGATCGCCGGCGGCGACCTGACGGTGCGCGTGGACGTCAATTCGTCCAACGAGATCGGCCAGTTGATGGCGGCGGTCAAGCGCATGCAGGAAAGCCTGGCACGCACGGTGTCGACCGTGCGCCGCGGCGTGGATGAGATCAACGTGGGCTCGCGCGAGATTTCCGCGGGCAATACGGACCTGTCCAGCCGCACCGAGCAGCAAGCGGCGTCGCTTGAAGAAACCGCAGCCTCGATGGAGCAATTGGCTTCCACGGTCAAGCAGAACGCGGACAACGCGCGCCAGGCGAACCAGCTGGCGGCCAGTGCGTCGG
>CAUSDE010000071.1:0-28574 GCA_963530045.1 uncultured Achromobacter sp. | reverse complement strand
TCACGGGGTGGACCGTGCCCGCATTGTTGATGAGCAGATACCGCTTGGCATCGCGCGGCAGCGCCGAGCAGATGCGCTCGGCGGCGCTTTCCGCGGCCTTCAGGTCCGAGAGGTCCACGGACAGTTGTTCCAGCTGCACATCCTGCGAGCGCGCATAGGCGGCCAGCTCGGGGTCTTCGCGGCGCGCCAGCGTGATCAGGCGGGTGCCCGGTTTGGCCAGGCCGCGCGCCATGGCGGCGCCGATGCCGCGCGATGCGCCGGTAAGGATTGCGATGGTGTCAGACATTCGTGGACCTCTGGGTACGGTGAGGGAAAAATCGCGGAACTTAGACGCCTTGCTTCAGGCTGGCCTGGATGAAGGGATCCAGGTCGCCGTCCAGCACTTTCTGCGTGTTGGAGATTTCAACGTTCGTGCGCAAGTCCTTGATGCGGCTCTGGTCCAGCACGTAGGAACGGATCTGGTGGCCCCAGCCCACGTCGGTCTTGGAGTCTTCCAGCTTCTGCTGTTCGGCCATGCGGTTGCGCATTTCCAATTCGTAGAGCTTGGACTTCAGCATCTGCATGGCTTCGGCGCGGTTGCGGTGCTGCGAACGGTCGTTCTGGCACTGCACGACGATGCCGGTCGGGATGTGCGTCAGGCGCACGGCCGAGTCGGTCTTGTTGATGTGCTGGCCGCCCGCGCCGGAGGCACGGTAGGTGTCCACGCGCAGGTCGGCGGGGTTCACGTCGACTTCGAACGAATCGTCGACTTCGGGGTAGACGAACACGCTGGCGAACGACGTGTGGCGGCCGCCCGACGAGTCGAACGGGCTCTTGCGGACCAGGCGGTGCACGCCGGTTTCGGTGCGCAAGTAGCCAAAGGCATATTCGCCTTCGATCTTGATCGTGGCGGACTTCAGACCCGCGACTTCACCTTCGGATTCTTCCAGGATCTCAGCCTTGAAGCCCTTGCGCTCGGCGTACTTCAGGTATTGGCGCAACAGCATCGAGGCCCAGTCCTGCGCTTCCGTGCCGCCCGCGCCTGCCTGGATGTCCACAAAGCAGTTCAAGGGATCGGCCGGATTGGAGAACATGCGGCGGAATTCCAGGTCTTCCAGCTTTTCCTGGTAGCCGTCGGCGTCGAGTTCGATGGATTCCAGCGTGGAATCGTCGTCATCGGCCTTGGCCATTTCAAACAATTCGTTGGCGTCGGCCAGGCCCGTGCCCAGGCCCGTCAGTGTTTCCACCACGGTTTCCAGCGCTTTCTTCTCACGGCCCAGGTCCTGGGCGTGCTTGGGGTCGTTCCAGACGGCCGGGTCTTCGAGCTCGGCGTTTACGACTTGCAGGCGTTCAGCTTTGGCATCGTAGTCAAAGATACCTCCGTAGAGCCTGTTCGCGCTCCGCGTAATCGGCGAGGCGGGCTGCGAGCTGGTTCTGACGTTCGGCTTCCATGATGATCCTGTCCTGATGACTTTTGTGCGAAACCTGGCATTTTACCGTGGATGGCCCAACTGCGCGGGCGCGTGTTGCAAGAAGGGGGACGGATCTGGCTCTAGGGGTTTGCGTGAGTCAGGCCGAGTTGTTCAGTTTTTTGTCACCTTGTGCGCTCTAGGCTTGTTTCAGCGGCCGTTGCGTCCCCCTTCGGGACGCCGGACCGCCGTGCCGGCGATCCGCCGGACGATCCCGCCAGAGGACAGGAGACATAGATGGAAAACACGATGACCCCCGGGGTCACGCCGGCGATCCCGGCGAGTGAGGAAGACCGCATCTACCGCAAGGTGGGATGGCGGTTGGTGCCGCTATTGGTGGTGTGCTACGTCGTGGCCTACCTGGACCGCGTGAACGTGGGCTTCGCCAAACTGCAGATGCTGCAGGAGCTTCAATTCAGCGAGACGGTCTACGGGCTGGGCGCGGGCATTTTCTTCATCGGCTACTTCATCTTCGAGATCCCCAGCAACATCATCCTGCACAAGGTGGGGGCGCGGGTCTGGATCGCGCGGATCATGATCACCTGGGGGATCATCTCCGCCTGCATGATGTTCGTGACCAGCGTCCACATGTTCTATGCGCTGCGTTTCCTGCTGGGCGCGGCCGAAGCCGGCTTCTTCCCGGGCATCATCCTGTACCTGACCTACTGGTATCCGGCGGCGCGGCGCGGTCGCATCACGACGTTCTTCATGACCGCCGTGCCCATGTCGGGCCTGATCGGCGGCCCGATCTCCGGGTGGATCATGTCCACGTTCCACGGCGACCATGGCCTGTCGGGGTGGCAGTGGCTGTTCCTGCTGGAGGGCATCCCGTCGGTGGTGATCGGCGTGCTGGTGCTGATCTATCTGGATGACCGAATCAACAAGGCCAAGTGGCTGACGGCGTCCGAAAAGGCGGTGCTGATCCGCAACATCGCCGCCGAAGAGCAGCAGAAGGAAGATCCGCCGATCCGCGCCGCGCTGACCCGCCCGCGCGTCTGGGCCATGGCGCTGATCTACTTTTCGTTCGTGATGGGGCTCTATGGCGTGGGCTTCTGGATGCCCAGCCTGATCAAGAGCACGGGGGTGCAAAGCCCGCTGGCGATCGGTCTGTTGACCGCGATCCCCAACCTGTTCGCCGTGATCGGCATGATCCTGATCTCGCGCAATTCCGACCGCCTTCGCGAGCGCCGCTGGCACGTGGCGCTGCCGGCCCTGTTTGGCGCGCTGGGCCTGTTCTTCTCGGCCGTCTGGAGCGGCAATACGGTGTTGGCGATCCTGGCGCTGACGGTGGCCAACATCGGCATCTGCACGGTGCTGCCGTTGTTCTGGAGCCTGCCGACCGCCTTGCTGGGCGGCACGGCGGCCGCAGCCGGCATCGCGCTGATCAACTCGGTGGGCAACCTGGCCGGCTTCGTCAGCCCGTACCTGGTGGGCTGGCTAAAGGACATGACCGGCACGACCAATACCGGGCTGTACATGCTGTCGGGCTGCTTGGTGGTGGGCGCGCTGGTGGCGCTGGCGCAACCGGCCAGGCTGGTCAACAAATAACCGGATCCGCCCTGGGCGCGGTACTGACGGCGGGGTGCTTGAAAGAGCCCCCGCCGTTTTGCGTCATGCCGCGTGTTCGATGACGAGCTGCACCGACACCATCCCGTTCCAGACGTTCTGCTCCAGCCGGTAGGCGGCCTGGATGTGTTCGGGCAGCGACTGGTCGTGGCCGAACCAGATGGCGTCAAAGCGCTGATGGCCGCGTTCCAGCGACAGCTTCAGATGCTTCTCGCCCACCAGGCGCTGGTTGCGCACGGTGAATTCGTCCAGAAAGAGGGGGGCGGCAAAGCCGGCGCCCCATACCTGCTGCTGCAGCATGCCCGCGACGTCGGCGTTGGCGTAGCCGGATTCCAGCGATCCGTCGGTTTCGATGACGGGTTCGAAGGTGTCGCGTCCGGTCAGTTCACGCACGGCGGCGTCGAACGCGGGGGCGAAGGCCGGGAAGTCTTCGCGGCCCAGGGTGAGGCCGGCCGCCATCGCATGGCCGCCGAACTTGCGGATCAGGTTGGGATGGCGCTTGGACACGAGGTCCAGCGCGTCGCGCAGGTGCACGTCGGGAATCGAACGGCCGGAGCCGCGGATCTCGTCGTCGCCGGCCGGCGCGAAGGCCAGCGTGGGGCGCCAGAACTTTTCTTTCAGGCGCGACGCCACCAGGCCCACCACGCCCTGGTGCCAGCCGGGGTCGAACACGCAGACCGTGGCGCCCGACGCGGCATTGGGTTCTTCCATGGCGGCCAGCGCCTGTTCGCGCATTTCGGCTTCGATGGTGCGGCGTTCGCGATTGATGTTGTCGAGCTCGCGCGCCATTTCCAGGGCCTGGGCTTCGTCGTCCGTGGTCAGGCAGGCAATGCCCAGGCTCATGTCGGCCAGGCGCCCCGCCGCGTTGATGCGGGGGCCGAGCGCGAAGCCCAGGTCGAAGCCGTTGGCGCTGCGCGGTTCGCGGCCGGCCACGGCGAACAACGCGCGCAGGCCGGGTTGCAACCGGCCGGTGCGCATGCGCTGCAGGCCTTGCGTGACCAGCAGGCGGTTGTTGGCGTCCAGCTTGACCACGTCGGCGACGGTGCCAAGGGCGACCAGGTCGGACAGCGTGTCCAGGCGCGGGCCGCCGTCGGCCGCGTAGACGCCGCGGCGGCGCAGTTCGGCGCGCAGCGCCAGCATCATGTAGAAGATGACGCCCACGCCGGCCAGGTTCTTGGACGGAAAGCCGCAGCCAGGCTGGTTGGGGTTCACGATAGCCAGCGCGTCGGGCAGGGTGTCGCCCGGCAGGTGGTGGTCGGTAATGACGACGCCAATGCCGGCCGCGTTGGCGGCGGCTACGCCGTCCACGCTGGCGATGCCGTTATCGACGGTGATGATGATGTCGGGTTTGCCGCTACGGTGCCGGACGGCCAGGTCGACCACGGCGGGCGACAGGCCATAGCCGGTTTCGAATCGGTTGGGTACCAGGAAGTCGACGTCGGCGCCCATGGCGGACAGGGCGCGCAGCCCGACGGCGCAAGCGGTGGCGCCGTCGCAGTCGTAGTCGGCCACGATCAGCATTTTCTTGCCGGCCTGCAGGGCGTCGGCCAGCACGCCGGCGGCATGCGCCGAGTGCGTCAGCCCGGCGGGCGGCAGCAGCGAAGGCCAGGCCAGCTTGGTCTGGTCGGGGTGGGTGACGCCACGGGCGGCCCACAAGCGGGCGAGCAGGGGGTGGATGCCCGAGGCTTCCAGGACGTGGCAGGCGTCCAGATCGGCCGGACGGATGGTTAAGCGGGGTGTGACCACCAGGCGCTCCAGTTTTTCTTGGGCGCGGGCAGCAAGCCAAGCAGGCCCCCGCGCGGTTTCAGGGTAAGGGCGACCTTGCGGTCGTCGCCCAGCAGCAGCAATTCCGTGGCCGTGTCGGGCACGCCTTTCTTGCCGGCCAGCGGCCGCAGGTGCTGAGCATCCAGTTCGGCAAGCGCGTCCAGCCACGCGGACCAGTCACCCGTGCGCTGGGGCGCATCCAGCCCGGTCAGCACGCGTTCGGGTCCGGCCGGCGTGATGGGCCAGGGCGTGCCGCCGCCATACAGCCACAAGGCGTTGACGGGCGCCAGGCCGCGGGCGGCGCGCGCGTCGTTGACGGGGTGTTCGTGCCACGCCATCTGTATTTCATTGAGCAGCCGCCGCCAGGGACGCGTTTCCGTGTCCTGCCGCCACCAGTCGTTCAGGCGCTGGCCGGCCACCACTTGCGGCGAGGCCGTCTGCGGACGCAGGCCGTCGGGCAGCCGCAGGCGCCAGCGCTGGGGCGAAAGCGAATCCACTGAAAATCCGGTGCCTTCGAACAGCGGGCGGGCCGTGTCCAGCAGGGCGGCGGTTTCTTCCGGCAGCAGGTCCATCTGGCCCGGGTCCAGCAGGTTCGCCTGGTCGGCGCCCAGCGCCAGGTGGACCAGTTCGGCCAGCCAGACGGCGTCGCCCGCAGGGGCCTGGCCGGCGGCAAGCAGCGGCCCCAGGCCGGCCCCTTGCAGCAGGCCGGGTTCGGGCGAGTAGCCCGCACGGGTCAATTGCCAGGATTCGAAAGCGGTGCAACCGTGGGCGCGCACGTCGAAGGCGGCCGGCCGCGCCGTGCCGGCCAGCAGCCAACTGTGCAGCGTGGGGGCGCGTTCGGGCAGGAGCTTGGCCAGTTCGGCGGCAACGGGAAGGGCGGGCAGGGCGCCCGGAATGACGATCAGCATGGCGGGGATTGTAGTCCGCGCGGGGCCGGGGAACTAAGCGGCGCCGGCAACTGCCATAGCTTGACACGCCTGGTCGTGGAACCGCACATCCGCGGCGCGATTTCCAGGCCGTTAATGCCATAATGCGCTCGTGCTGAAAATACCCTACGAACTCTGGATAGGCGCCCGCTATGCCGGGTTGGCCCGAATCCGCCAGCGACGCGGGCGCCGCGATCGCTTCATCTCCTTCATCGCCGCCAGCTCCATGGCGGGTATCGCGCTGGGCGTCGCCGCCCTGATCGTGGTGTTGTCCGTGATGAATGGGTTTCAAAAAGAAGTGCGCGACCGCATGCTGTCGGTGCTGCCGCACATCGAACTCTATATTCCTGGCGGCTTGCCGGAGCGGGTGCTGGACCAATGGCAGCAGTTTGCCGACGCGGCCAAGCAGAACCCCGAGGTCAAGGCCGGCGCGCCCTTCGTTGCCGCGCAGGGCATGCTGGTGCGAGGCCAGGCGTTGCGCGGCGTGCAGGTGCGCGGCATCGACCCGGCCACGGAAGGCAACGTGTCGGACCTGCCGCGCCAGATGGTGTCGGGCAAGCTGACCGACCTGAAGCCTGGCGGTTTTGGCGTGGTGCTGGGCAATGAACTGGCCGACGGCCTGGGCGTGAAACTGGGCGATACGCTGCTGATGATGGCGCCGCAAGGTTCGATCAGCCCCGCCGGATTCGCGCCGCGCATGCGCCAGTTCACCGTGGTGGGCGTGTTCTCGTCCGGCCACTATGAATATGATTCCTCGCTGGCGTTCGTCGACAACGAAGACGCCGCGCGCGTGTTCCGCGAAAGCGGCACGGCCGGCGTGCGCCTGCGCATCGCCGACATGCAGAAGGCGCCCGAAGTGGCCAGCGAACTGAAGAAAGTACTGCCGCCGTATGTGATGGCCAGCGACTGGTCGCGCAACAACCGCACCTGGTTCGCGGCCGTACAGACCGAAAAACGCATGATGTTCCTGATCCTGGCGCTGATCGTGGCGGTGGCGGCGTTCAACCTGCTGTCGTCGCTGGTGATGGCCGTGAAAGACAAGCAGTCCGACATCGCCATCCTGCGCACGTTGGGCGCGGGGCCGGGCGAAGTGGCCCGCATCTTCCTGGTGCAGGGCGCGCTGATCGGCGTCATCGGCACTTTGCTGGGCGTGGCGGGGGGCATCGTCATCGCCTACAACGTGGACGTGATCGTGCCCTTCATCGAACGGTTGCTGGGCGTGCATTTCCTGCCGCGCGAAGTCTATTTCATCAGCGCCTTGCCGTCCGACCCGCAAATCGGCGATATCGTCACGATCGGCATGACCTCGCTGGTGCTGTCGCTCCTGGCGACGCTGTATCCCAGCTGGCGCGCCTCGCGCCTGCAACCCGCACAGGTGCTGCGCCATGATTGATGCCCCGAATCGTGCGTCGTTGACGCCTGCCCTGCAGGCCGAGAACATCGTCAAGGTCTACGACGAAGGCCCTGCGCGCATCGAAGTGCTCAGCAACGTCAGCCTGTCTGTCGCGCGAGGCGAGATGGTCGCCATCGTGGGCGCGTCGGGATCGGGCAAGAGCACCTTGCTTCACATCCTCGGCCTCCTGGACGTGCCGACCAGCGGTTCGGTGTCGGTCGACGGGAAGCTGGCGATGGGCTTGTCCGAAGCCCGGAAGAGCGCAGTGCGCAACAGCAGCCTGGGCTTCGTTTACCAGTTCCACCATCTGCTGCCCGAGTTCTCGGCGCTGGACAATGTGGCGATGCCGCTGATCGTGCGCCGGGAGAACCGGGACAAGGCCCGTGCGGCGGCGCGCGAGGTGCTGGCGCTGGTGGGGCTTGCCGCCCGCGAAGACCACTTCCCGGGGCAGTTGTCCGGCGGCGAACGCCAGCGGGTGGCGCTGGCGCGTGCGCTGGTGACGCGGCCGGTGTGCGTGCTGGCCGACGAACCCACGGGCAACCTGGACCGCAACACGGCGCACAAGATGTTCGAACTGCTGACCCGGGTCAACCAGGAATCGGGTACGGCGTTCGCCATCGTGACGCATGACCCGGAACTGGCCGCCCGCGCCGACCGCCAGCTGCTGATGGAAAACGGTCGCCTGGTATCGGGATAAGGCCATACGGGTGGATAATCCCGTCGAGGAGGCCACGCCCATGCTGATCGATACCCACTGCCACCTGGACGCTGCCGAGTTCGACGCCGACCGCCAGCAGGTGGCCGACCATGCTTGCGAAGCCGGCGTGCAATCCATTGTGATTCCGGCCATCGAACGCGCCAATTTCCCCATCGTGCGGGACCTGGCCGGCCGGATCGCCGGAGGCGCTTACGCGCTGGGCATCCATCCCTTGTACGTGCAGCGCGCCGACGATTCCGACCTGGATGTGCTGCGCGACACCATCAAGCAGTCGCTGGGGGATCCGCGGTTCGTCGCCATCGGCGAAATCGGCCTGGATTTCTTCGTGCCCGAGATCTCGTCGGGCGAGCCGCGTGAACGCCAGGAACGCTTCTATGCCGCGCAGTTGGCGATGGCCGCGGAGTTCCGCCTGCCGGTGCTGTTGCACGTGCGGCGTTCACAAGACATCCTGCTGAAGTATCTGCGCCGGCATGGCCGCATCGGCGGGATCGCGCATGCCTTCAACGGCAGCGCGCAGCAGGCCCAGGCCTTTATCGACCAGGGCTTTGCGTTGGGGCTGGGCGGGGCCATGACGTACGAGCGGGCCTTGCAGATCCGCCGCCACGCGGCGGAGGTAGACCTGGCGCATCTGGTGCTGGAGACCGACGCGCCGGACATCCCGCCGGCCTGGCTGCACCCCCCGCAGCGCCGGAACCGGCCGGGCGAGCTGGCCCGTATCGCCGGCGTATTGGCTGACCTGCGCGGCATCTCGGCCGCCCAGGTGGCGCATGCCACCACCGCCAACGCCATGCGTGTGTTGCCGCGGCTGCCGGCCGCCATCCTGGCTGACGCCGACTGACTTCCGTCCCCCGATGTACGCAGCGCGATAACAGGTGTTGTCGTGCGGATGCGTCATTTTTCCAAGAAATTTCTCAAAACTTGCTAAAAGCTGAACAAAAACTGACAAAAAGTTGAATAGAGTATTGGGAATGCCTATCATTGCCGTTCATAAAAAATCCCAATCAGCGCAATGCGCGCCGCCCCGCCGGGGTGGTCTCATTTGATTCCCTATGTCGACTCAGAAAAGCATCAATGGCTCCGGGGGAGCTCGTCCTGCCCAATTCCCGTCTTTCCGCTTGTTGCCGCTGGCTTTGGCCATGGCGGCAGCCGGCAGCGTCCAGGCGCAATCCGGGGCCAGCGCGAAGGAAGACACGATGGGCGTCGCCCAGATGGACACCGTCGTGGTGACCGCGTCGGGCTTCGAGCAAGAGATCAAGAACGCGCCGGCGTCCATTTCGGTGATCACCCGCGAACAACTGGAAACCAAGCCGTTTCACAACCTGGCCGATGCGGTCGCCGACGTGGAAGGCGTCACGGTGGAGCGGGGCGGTAAAGCGGGCGGCATGAACATCAGCATCCGCGGGTTGCCCAGCGACTACACGCTGGTGCTGGTGGACGGCAAGCGCCTGAACCAGAACAGCTCGGGGGCGCGCCCCAACGGCTTTGGCGACGTGGACACCAATTTCATTCCGCCGATGGCGGCCATCGAGCGTATCGAAGTGGTGCGCGGCCCCATGTCGACCTTGTACGGATCGGATGCGATGGGCGGGGTGATCAACATCATCACGCGCAAGGTCAGCCAGGACTGGACGGGCCAGATCACGCTGGACGGCACGGCGCAGGGGGACAACGCCTTCGGCAACAACTACGGCGCGGCGTTCTACCTGAGCGGCCCGATCAAGACCGACAAGCTGGGCCTGACCTTGCGCGGCGGCCAATACCGCCGCCTGAGCGCGAACGGCAGCTACCCGGTCAATCAGGCCGAGTTCAACAGCGGCAACTACACCGGCGACATCGCCAGCTTTTCCGGCCTGGGCGACAGCAAGCAGCAGAACGTGGGCTTGCGCCTGGCGCTGACCCCCAACCGCAACCACGACATCCTGTTCGACGTGGACAGCAACTGGCAGACGTACGACAACGCCAACGGCGAACTCGGCACGTTGAACACGAGCATCGCGCCCAACCGCCAGGGCGGCGGCTACGATCCCGAAATGAAGTTCAACCGCCAGCGCTATGCGCTGACGCATCTGGGCCGCTACAGCGGTTCCATCAGTTCCGATACCAGCCTGGTCTACGACACGACCGAGACCATCGGCCGCACCAACCCCATGAATTCGCCGCGCCGGCCGTCCGACGGCGCCAAGCGCGACCTGGAATACGACAACTGGGTGTTCGACACCAAGTGGACGATGCCGCTGCTGAACGACCGGCACAACCTGACGATGGGCGGGCAATGGCGCGAGCAGCAGTTCAAGGACACGCTGGTATCCGCGCCGCTGGATCAGCGCCAGTACCAATGGGCGCTGTTCGCGGAAGACGAGTGGCGCATTGTGGACGACCTGGCGTTGACGGCGGGCGCGCGCTACGACCGCAACGAACAGTTCGGCGGCAAGTGGAGCCCGCGCGGTTATCTGGTGTGGAACGCCACGCCGATGTGGACCGTCAAGGGTGGCGTGAGCAAGGGCTATAAGACGCCGGACATCAACTTGATGACGGACGGGATCATCGGTTTGGGCGCGCAGGGCACCATGCCGTTGCTGGGCAACTCGCAGTTGAAGCCGGAAAGCAGCACCTCGTCCGAACTGGGCCTGCTGTTTGACGACGGCGAGGGCCTGTCGGGCAACCTGACCGCTTTCCATACCAAGTTCAAGGACAAGATCGACAGCCAGAACATCCCCAACTGCCTGGCCGTGGGCGGCCCGGCGCCGGGCTGCCTGGATCTGGGCGTGTGGGAGCGCAACGGCATCCCGGTGGCGAACTTCTCGCAGCGCGTGAATATCGATACCGCGACGATTCAAGGCTTTGAACTGGGCGGCCGCGTTCCGCTTTATGGCGGCGTGTCGTTCAACGGCAACTACACCTTGACGGCCAGTGAAGTGACGTCGGGCGCGAAGGAAGGGCAACCGCTGGGTTCGCAACCCCGCCACGCGCTGAACCTGGGCCTGAACTGGCGCATCAACGACCAGTTCAATGCGTGGGTGCGCGGCGAGTACCGGGCCAAGCAATTCAACGACATGAACTGGGAGAAGGAGCAGGTGTTCTACAACCCGTACTGGCTTGCCAGCATGGGCGGTTCCTATGTGGTCAACAAGAACGTGACCCTGTCGGCCTCGGTGTTCAACCTGTTCGACAAGAACTTCGTGGACTACGGCCCGACCAAGACCGGCACCAGCGCGCCGGCGGCCAATGCCAACTGGAGCAATTCGTACCGCCAGGTGCTGGAAGGCCGTCGCTTGTGGGTGTCGGCGAACATCACGTTCTGATCGGAAGAAGGCCCGGCTGTTCGGCCGGGCGGTTGCCCCGAGCGCCCCGCAATACGCGGGGCCTTTTGCGTTCAGGGCGCTAGGCTAGAAGCGGCAGCTCCATGCGGACGCTCAGGCCCTGCGGAGAGACATTGCGAGCCGATATCCGGCCCTTGTGCGCGGCGATGGCGGCTTGCGCGATGGACAGGCCCAGGCCGGCCCCGGATCCGGGAGCTTTCGAACCGGAGGCGGTGCGGAAGAACGGTTCGAACAGGGCTTCCAGATCCGTTGCGGGTACGCCCGGGCCGCGGTCTTCGATTTCCAGGCAGGCTTCGCGCACGCCGATCGAGAGCCGGACCCGTATCGCGCTGTGCGCAGGGGCGAAGCGCAGGGCGTTGCGCAGCACGTTTTCGATGGCGCTGGCCAGGCCGTCGCGATCGCCCGTTACCAGCACCGGCGGCGGGCTGTCCCAGATGATGCGCACTTGCTGCTCGCCAGCCTCGTAGCGCGCATCGTCCACCACGGCCGACACGACGGCGGCCAGGTCCAGCGTATCGCTGGGCTCGGGCTGCGCGCCCAGGCGGGCCAGGCGCAGCGTGTTGCCCACCAGCGCGTCCAGGCGTTCGCATTCGCGTTCGATGCGGTCGAACTGCACGTCCTGGCGTTCATCCTTGCGGCGCGCCAGTTCGGCGGCCAGGCGCAGCCTTGCCAGCGGCGAGCGCAACTCGTGCGCGATGTTGTGCAGCAGTTGTTCGCGGGTGTCGACAAGCGCCTTGATCCGATCCGCCATGGCGTTGAAGTCGCGCGCCAACAGACCAAGCTCGTCCTTGCGGCCGGCCAGCTTGGGCGGCGTCTGGGCGTCCAGGCGGCCGGCGGCCAGCGCGTGCGTCGCCTGGCGAAACTGCGTCAGCGGCGCGGTGACGTGGCGGGTCAGGGCCCAGCACAAAGGGGCTGTCACCGCCAGCGCGAAGAGCAGCAGCGCCAGCGCAACGGGCGACAGCCCCAGCACTTCCCAATGCGACGAGTCAAAAGGCAGGAACAGCATCAGCAATTGGGAACCGTCTGGCAGTTGCAGCAGTTGCGGCTGCCACCAGGAAACGCGTTCGCCGACCGGATCAGGCTGCAGATAGTCCGCTTGCGGGGACTCGCCGGTCGCCGTCCGGTAGGCGGCCAGCCAGTCGTGCATGCGGGGGGGCAGGGTTCGGCCCAGGATCTCGGCGTCGCGGGCGTCCAGCACGTAGATCTTTAACGCCGAGTAGCGCTGATCCATGGCTTGGACCCAGCGTTGCAGGCCGTCGATCCCGTGATTGCGCGCGACTTGGCGGGCGTCGTGGGTCAGGCTGGCCGGGTTCAGGCCGTCCAGCGAATTGATGCGGTACCAGGCGACCGTGGCGGTGAACAGCATGCCGCACACCAGGATGATCGTCATGGCGCCCCAGAAGGTCAGGAACGCGCGCCAGAAGAGCGACCGGGTGGGCAGCGGCCAGGGCATCAGGCCGCACCCGCCAGCACATAGCCCAGCCCGCGCAGGTTGCGGATCGACAGGGAGTCGGCGGATGCGTCCAGGTGCAGCTTCTTGCGCAGTGCGCTGATGTGGGTGTCGATGCTGCGGTCGTAGCGTTCCGGCCGCCGGCCCAGGGCGTACATGCCGATCTGTTCGCGGGCGACGACTTGCCCCGGGGCGCGCATCAGCAATTCCAGGATGCGTTGTTCGGCGCCTGTCAGCAGGATGTCTTCACCATCCAGGCGGACGCGCCCGCTGGCGGGGTCCAGCGTCAAGGGCCCCAACGTCAGGCTGGGCGTAGTGGTTTCCGGCACTTCTTCGAAGCGCCGCAGCACCGCGGTGATGCGGGCCTTGAGTTCGCGCGGGCTGAACGGCTTGGCCAGGTAATCGTCGGCGCCGAATTCCAGCCCCAGCACGCGGTCGGTCTCGCCGCCGTGCGCGGTGAACATGATGACCGGCCGGCGTGAGCGCCGGCGGTAGTGCTTAAGCAAGTCCAGCCCGTTGCCGTCCGGCAGCATCAGGTCAAGCAGCACCAGGTCGTAGTCGTCTTGCGCCAGCAGGGCAAGGCCTTGGGCGCCGGTATGCGCCAGCGTGAGCAGGCAGTGATTGGGTTCGAGGTATTCGCGCAGCATCTGTGCAAGCTCGACGTCGTCGTCGATCAGCAGGATGCGGTGCGCCACCGCTGAGTGAGAAAAAGGCATCCGTATCAAGTGTCCCGCACCCGGTAGTGTGGCGCATGGCCGCGCTGCCAAGTGTCAAGAAGTGCGAAGAAGGTAAAAGTTGTGGAAAGGCGTTTGCCCGGTTCCGACACCCTCAATTCTAATATGAGAATAGTTTTCATTAAGAAATGAGGGCTGGGCTTAGCGGCGCACAAGGGGTGCGCCGTGGGTCCGGTACGGGAGAAAGCGGAATCATGAGCAGCAAAGATCTGGCCTTGGGCGGCCGCATTCGGGTGTCGCGCACGCGTTTGGCGGCGGCACTTTGCGCGGCGGGACTGGGCATGGGCCCGACGGCGGTTTGGGCGCAGGCGAGCGATTCCGCCAAGACGATGGAAACCGTCGTGGTGACCGCCAGCGGGTTCGAGCAGCAGATCAAGGACGCGCCGGCCTCGATCAGCGTGATCACCCGCGAAGACCTGGACAAGAAGTTCTACCGCGACGTGAACGACGCGCTGCTGGAAGTGCCGGGCGTGATCATCACGGGCGGGGGCGACCGCCAGGACATCAGCCTGCGCGGCATGGGCCCGCAGTACACGCTGATCCTGATCGACGGCAAGCGCCAGAGCTCGCGTGAAACCCGTACCAATTCGGATTCCGCCGGCGTCGAAGGCGGCTGGACGCCGCCGTTGGCCGCCATCGAGCGCATCGAAGTCGTGCGCGGCCCGATGTCGTCGCTATATGGCTCGGATGCGATGGGCGGGGTGATCAACATCATCACCCGCAAGGTGCCCAACGAGTGGGGCGGCGAAATCCGTCTGGACACGACCATCCAGGAAAGCAACAAGTCGGGCGATATCTACCAGGGCAATTTCTATCTGTCCGGCCCCATCAAGACCGACCTGTTGGGCCTGCAGATCTATGGCCAGGCATCGCAGCGCGATGAAGACAATATCGTCAGCGGTTTTCGCAAGCGCAATTCGGATAGCGTGACGGCCAAGCTGGCGCTGACGCCGAACCGTGACCACGACATCGTGCTGGAAGGCACGACCATGCGCCAGAAGTACGAGAACACGCTGGGCAAGACGGTCGCGCCGCTGGCGCCGGGTGTGGCATGCGGGCGCAACGGCTGCCCGGCCTCGTCGGAGACGGATTACCGCAGCAATAAGTGGGCCTTGTCGCATACCGGCCGTTGGGGCTGGGCGGTGTCGGACAGCTACGTGCAGCAGGAAGAGTTCGACAACCGTTCGCGGCAGATGAAGATCAAGAACCTGAATCTGCAGACCAGCTGGACGCTGCCCCTGGGTTCGCACATGCTGACGCTGGGCGGCACCTACCTGAGCCAGCGCCTGAACGACCAGACCGGCAACCAGTTGGCCGGCGGCCCCAGCAAGATCGACCGTTACCAATGGGCGCTGTTTGCCGAAGACGAATGGCGCTTGACCGACAGCTTTGCCGTCACCGCCGGCCTGCGCATGGACGACGACGAGAACTTCGGCACGCACTTCAGCCCGCGCTTGTACGGCGTGTGGCAGATGGCTGAACGCTGGACGCTCAAGGGCGGCGTGTCGACGGGCTTCCGCGCGCCGGACCTGCGCCAGACGGTGGCGGGCTGGGGGCAGGTCAGCCGCGGCGGCAACATGTACGGCAACCCGGACCTGACGCCCGAGAAGTCGGTGACCGAGGAAATCGGCATCCTGTATGACGACGGCGAAGGTTTCAACGCCGGCCTGACCGTGTTCAACAACGACTTCAAGGACAAGATCACCCGCGTCGGGTGCCCGGCCTCGCAATGCCCTGAAGGCCCGAACCAGTTCGGCGCCGACCCCACGACCTACATGAACGTGGACAAGGCGGTGTCGCGTGGCGTGGAAGCCAACCTGAAGCTGCCGCTGGGTCGTGATTGGTCGCTGACCAGCAGCTACACGTTCACCAAGTCGGAGCAGAAGTCCGGCCAATACCAGGGCCAGCCGTTGAACCAGCTGCCCAAGCACCTGTTCACGACCACCTTGAATTGGCAGGCGTCTGACGCGCTGCAAGCCTGGGCCCGGGTGAACTACCGCGGCAAGGAAAGCCAGCCCATCACCAGCGCGTCGTCGTCCTCGTTCATCGCGCCGTCCTACACATTCGTGGATCTGGGCGGCTCGTATGCGGTGAACAAGACCGTGTCGGTGTATGCCGGCATCTACAACCTGTTCGACAAGCAGGTGACTTATGACGACTACGAGTTCGTGGAAGACGGTCGCCGCTATTGGCTGGGCGTCGGCGTGAAGTTCTGATCTTGAGAGTAGGGGGGCGCTTGCGTCCCCCGCAACACAAAGAGGTGCGTATGACGATGCAAGGAAACACGAGCTGTGCTCGCCGCTGGTTGCTGCAGGCAGGCGTCGCGCTGGTGATGAGCGCGGCGACCGCCGTGTGTGCGGCGCAGGCGACGGTGCCCGTCAAGCATGCGCGCGGCGAGACCGCCGTGCCGGCCAATCCGGCCAAGACCATCGTGATGGACATGGCCGTGCTGGACTCGATGCACGCGCTGGGAATCGAAGCGATGGGCGTGCCCGCGGTTGCCAAGCTGCCGCCCCAGCTTGCCCAGTACGCAGACCAGCGTTACCTGAAGGTCGGGTCGCTGTTCGAACCGAATTACGAGGTCATCCATGCGGCCCAGCCGCAGGTGATTTTCGTGGCGGGACGGTCCGCGCCGAAGTACGACGAACTGGCCAGGCTGGCTCCGACCGTTGACCTGACGGTCGACCCCAAGGACCTGGTCGGCAGCGTGACGCGCAACGCCGAGACGCTGGCGGCCATCTACGGCAAGCAGCCGCAGGCCAAGGAAAAGCTGGACGCGTTGCGCGCGTCGATTTCGGCGCTGCATGGCAAGGCGGCCACGGCGGGCACGGCGCTGATCGTGCTGACGACGGGCGGCAAGATGAGCGCCTACGGCCCGGGTTCGCGGTTTGGCGTGATTCACGACGCCTTCGGCGTGAAGCCTGCCGTCGAGGGGTTGAACGTGTCCAATCACGGGCAGGCCATCTCGTTCGAATTCATCGCCCAGACCGATCCGGACTGGTTGTTCGTGATTGACCGCGATGCCGCGATCGGCCGCGAAGGCGTGTCGGCCCAGCGCATGCTGGACAACGACCTGGTGCGCCCGACCAAGGCCTGGAAGAACAAGCGCGTGGTGTATCTGAACGGCTTCAACTGGTATCTGCTGGGCAGCGCCGGACTGACCTCCATGCAGCAGAACGTGGACGAGATCGCTGCGGCGCTGGCGCAAGGAAAGTAAGCGGCATGGGTGTTGCGAGCAAGGGCCGCCGGTGAATTGGCGGCGGACGATCAGCGGTTGGGGCGGCCTGGCCGCCGTGTTGGCGCTGCTGGCGGTGCTGTGCGCCGCCAGCGTCAGCCTGGGCGCGGGGCAGTTGTCGCTGGGCGCGCTATGGGGCGGGGGCGAAGAGGCCGACCGCGCCTGGCGCTTCCTGATGGTCAGCCGCGTGCCGCGCACGGTGGCCCTGCTGCTGGCCGGCATGTCGCTGGCGGTGGCGGGCCTGATCATGCAGATGCTGGTGCGCAACCGTTACGTGGAACCGACGACGGCCGGCACCGTCGAGTCCGCGACGCTGGGCATCCTGGTCATTACCCTGCTGGCGCCGGATACGCCGGTGATCGGCAAGATGCTGACCGCCACGGCGTTCGCGCTGGCGGGCACCTTGCTGTTCCTGGCGCTGTTGCGCCGGGTGCCGCTGCGCACCCCGTTCATCGTGCCGCTGATCGGCCTGATCCTGGGCGGCGTGATCCACGCGGTCACCACCTTCGTGGCCTTCCGGTTCGATCTGCTGCAATCGCTGCACGCCTGGACGACAGGGGATTTCTCGGGGGTGCTGCGCGGCCGCTATGAACTGCTGTGGATCGGCTTTGCGCTGGCGTGCGCGGCCTATGCGGCCGCCGACCGCTACACCGTGGCCGGCATGGGCCGTGAATTCGCCTCCAACCTGGGGCTGAACCACGCGCGCTTGACGCTGGTCGGCCTGTTGATCGTGTCCGCGATTTCCGCCGTGGTGGTGGTGACGGCGGGCGGCATCCCGTTTCTGGGCCTGATCGTGCCCAACGCGGTCAGCCTGGTGCTGGGAGACAACATGCGCCGCTCGATCCCGTGGGTCGCCGCGCTGGGCGGCGTGTTCGTGCTGGCTTGCGACATCATCGGCCGCCTGGTCATCCACCCGTATGAAATCCCCATCGGCACGGTCGTCGGCGTGCTGGGCAGCATCCTGTTCCTGTGGCTGCTGCGCACGCGGAGGAACCGCCTTGGCTGAGACACTGCCTGCCATCGCCCGCCCGCCGGTCCGGCGTGCACCGCAGCGCGCGCGCCTGGTATGGCTGGGGGCGGCCGCCTTGTTGTGCGCCGTGGCGTTCATGATTTTGGGCGCCAACGGCCAGTGGTCGTTCGTGATCCCGTTTCGCGGCGGAAAGCTGGCGGCGATGCTGCTGGTGGCATATGCCGTGGCGGTGTCGTCGGTGCTCTTCCAGACCATCACGCACAACCGTATCCTGACGCCCGCGATCATGGGTTTCGATGCGCTCTACCTGCTGATCCAGGCCGTCGTGGTGTTCGGATTCGGGCAGGCGGCCACCGCCGCGAACCATCCGGTGGCGGCCTTCCTGCTGGAAGTCGGCGCCATGACCGCGTTTGCCTGCCTGTTGTTCCGCTGGCTGTTTTCGGACGCGGTGCGCAGCCTCCATCTGATGATGCTGGTGGGCATCGTCTTCGGGCTGCTGTTTCGCAGCCTGTCCAATTTCGTGGTGCGGCTGATCGACCCGAACGAGTTCCTGGTTTTGCAGGACCGCATGTTCGCCAGTTTCAATTCGGTGCGCGTGTCGCTCTTGCCGATCGCGTTTGCAGCCGTCTGCGTGGCCACGTTGGTGATCTGGCGCATGCGGCATCGCTACGACGTGCTGGCGCTGGGCCGCGAGATCGCCGTGAACCTGGGGGTGGACTACCGCCGCAGCCTGATGCTGACCCTGGCGGCGATTGCCGTGCTGGTGTCCGTATCGACCGCGCTGGTGGGGCCCGTAACCTTCTTCGGCCTGCTGGTGAGCAACCTGGCCTATCAGGCGATGGGGTCGGACAAGCACCGGTACACGGTCCCTGCCGCCACCTTCCTGAGCGTCATCTTCCTGGTGGGCGGCCAGACGCTGCTGGAGCGCGTGCTGGGCCTGAACACCACGGTCAGCGTGGTGATCGAATTCGTAGGCGGCGTGATGTTCCTCTTCCTGATCCTGCGCAGGGGGCGCCGATGATCGAAATCCAACAACTGAGCAAGCAGTACGGCGACAGCGTGGTCGTCGACGACGTCAACCTGGAACTGCCAGCCAACGGCGTTACCGCCATCATCGGCCCCAACGGCGCGGGTAAATCGACCTTGCTGTCGATGATCAGCCGCTTGTTGCCGATGTCGGCCGGGCAGGTGAAGGTGGACGGGCTGGACGTGACTCGCGCCGATAGCCGCGAGCTGGCCCGCCGGCTGTCCATCCTGCGCCAGGATAATCACCTGCCGTTGCGCCTGACCGTGCACGACCTGGTCGCTTTCGGCCGCTATCCGCACACCGGGGGGCGGTTGACGCTGGAAGACAAGGCGCACATCGACCGCGCCATCGCCTACCTGGACCTGGAGCCCCTGGCGGGCCGCTATCTGGACGAGATGTCCGGCGGCCAGCGTCAGCGCGCGTTCGTGGCGATGGTGCTATGCCAGGATACGCGCTACGTGTTGTTGGACGAGCCGTTGAACAGCCTTGACATGAAGCATGCGGTCGCCATGATGGGCACGTTGCGCCGGGCGGCCGATGAGCTGGGCAAGACAGTGGTGCTGGTGCTGCACGACATCAATTTCGCGTCCAGCTATGCGGACCGCATCGTGGCAATGCGGCAGGGGCGCATCGCGCATCAGGGCACGCCGGCGGAATTGATCCGCCCCGAGGTGCTGAGCCCGCTGTATGAATTGCCGATCGACGTGCATGACATCGGCGGCAAGCGGATCTGCGTGTATTACCGGTAGGGCGGCCTTTGACCTGAATCGGCCGGCCCCGCCGGAAGCCCTCAGCGCGCCGATTCCGTGCTGGCGACGAGGCTGCCCCGGCGGGCCGCACGATGCCGGCGCTCCAGCATGACGGCCCAGAACCACAAAGGCATGGCGCCCAGCGCCAGCAGGCTGCCGACCCAGCCGGTAGACGTCCAGCCATAGCCCGCGGCAATCGCCAGGCCGCCCAGCAAGGGGCCCAGCGCGTTGGCGGTGTTGAAGGCCGAATGGTTCAGCGCCGCGGCCAGGCCTTGCGCATCGCCTGCGACGTCCATCAAGCGGGTCTGCAGCACGGTCCCCAATGCGCCGCCCACCCCCACCAGGAACACGTTCAGCGTGATCAGCCAGACGTTGTGCGCCATCAGCGGGAACAGCGCCAGCACCACGGCCGACCACAGCAGCAGCAGGCCGGCGGTGCGCATGACCGCGCGGTCGGCAAAGATCGGCACCACCATATTGCCGACCGTCAGGCCCACGCCGAACGCGCTGAGCACGAACGGCACGACCGACGGCGACACCTGTGTGACGGCGCCCAGCGTGTCGGCCAGATACGTGTAGACCGAGAACAAGCCGCCGAAACCGACGGCGCCGATAGCCAGCGTGATCCAGACCTGCCCGCGGCCCAACGCGCTCAGTTCGCGCAGCGGGCTGGCCTTGTGGTCGGCGGGCGTGTCGGGCGCAAAGACGGCCACGCTGATCATCGTCAGCACCGCCAGCAGCGACACCAGGGCGAAGCTCCAGCGCCAGCCGATCACCTGGCCCAGCCAGTTGGCCAGCGGCACGCCCACGATGGTGGCGACGGTCAACCCCAGGAACACGCGGCCCACGGCCATGGTGCGGCGGTTGGCCGGAACCAGCGAACTGGCCACCAGGGACGCGATGCCGAAGTACGCGCCATGGGGCAGGCCGCTCAGGAAGCGGAAGAACAGCATCCAGTGGTAGTCAGGCGCGATCGCGCTCAGGCCGTTGCTGATGGCGAACAGCCCCATCAGCGCGATAAGCAGCCGGCGGCGGGGCATTCTTGCGCCCAGCACGGCAAGGATCGGGGCGCCGACCACCACGCCCAGCGCATACGCGCTGATGACGTGACCCGCGGTGGGCGCATCGATGCCCAGCGATTGGGAGAAATAGGGCAGCAAGCTCATCGTGGCGAACTCGGTGGTTCCGATGGCGAAGCTGCCGACAGCAAGGGCAAGCAGCACCAGCGCGGGCCGGTGCTGCGTAGAAACAGGGTGGGACATGTGATTACTAGGGGGGAGTCACTGAAATGTTGCGGCGCAACAGCGTCATTGTAAGCACCCTAAGCTGTCATTTAAATGTCTGCCGCGTAACAGGAGGCCTGTCCGCGGAACGGGGCATCCGATTGCCGGCCGCCCCGTTTGCCACCCGACGCGCCTACTGGCTGAGATCCACCGCGTAACGCGACAACTGCGTGGTCGCGTCCGGCGTGGCGTCATACACCGACACGTTGGTCACGCCATGCGCGGCAGCCATCGCCACCGTGCCAGGCACCGACCAGAACACCACCGGCCCGGCGAGCGCGCCCAACTGCTTGAAGCGCCAACTGCGGTCCAGGCCGTAAGTGGCGAGATCCAGTGTCGGGTTCTTCTTGATGTAGCTGATCAGCACATCGCGGCTGGCGTCGGGGGCTTGCAGCACGATGTCGCCCTTGCCGCCGGCCAGGCCGGGGAAGTCGCCGCCGCCGCTGGCGCGGTAGTTGTTGGTGACGACCAGGAACTGCGCAGCCGGGTCCAACGGCACGCCCTGGTACGTCAACCCCGAGATGCGCGAGCCCTTGGGCTGGCTGACGTCGATCTCGTACTTCAGTGCATTGCCTGCCGCGTACAACACGTCGAAGTTGAAGGTGGGGAAGCTGGTGTCGACCAGGTCTTGCGGAGCGACCTGGGCCGGGTCGATCTGCTTGAACTGTTCGGCCGTCTTCTCCAGCCATTGGCGCACGATGGCGCCCGTCACCCGCACGACCTGCAACGTGTTGGGATACAGGTAGAGGTCGGCGGCGTTGTTGATCGCCACGTTGCCTTGCTTGACGAACGTGAAGTCGCCAGGGCCGTTGCGGCCCCCCTTGAACGGCGCGGCGGCGGACAGGATCGGCAGGTTGCCGTAGGCCGGGCTGTTCTTGGCGATGTAGTCCGTCAGATAGTCGATCTGCGCCATGTTCACGATCTGCAAGGCCGACACGTCGCCCGTCAGCGCGTAATAGGTGGCCATGTCGAACTGGCTCTGTCCGATCGGCGTCTTCACGTAGGCGATGGTGGCCGTGTGCTCGGCCTGCACCAATTGCTGCACGGCGGTGTCCGAGGCCACGTAGGTTGCCGGCGTGGCGCCGTTTTGCGCGGTCAGCCGCGTCGAGATGCGCTGCACGCTGGTCGCGTCCTTCTGCACCTTCCAACCCTTGTCATAGGCGAGCTTCAGCGTGATCTGGCCCAGGTTGTTGCCCCATTGGCCGGCCTGCACCGCGGGCACGCCGTTGATCAGGCCCTTCTCCAGATCGATGCCGGGTTGGCCGCGGAACTGGGACGTGGCGCTGGTGTCGGGGAACAGCAGGTGCTGGTGGCCGGTGATCAGCGCGTCGATGCCCGGCACCTGGCTCAGATAGCCCGCGCCGTTCTCCATCGACGGGCTGTAGGCCGTCTTCATGTCGATGCCGCCGTGCGCCAGCGCCACGATCAGGTCCGCGCCTGCGGCCTTCATCTCGGGTACGAAACGCTGCGCCGTTTCCTTCCAGCCGGTGACTTCCACGTGGCCTTCCAGATTGGCCTTGTCCCATTGCAGGATGGGCGGGGGCGCAAAGCCGATGACGCCCACCTTCAGCGGCACGTCGATCGTCTTGCCGTTGGCATCCGTGGCCTTGAAGGTCTTCTCCAGCAACACCCAGGGCTTGAAGATGGGCTGCTTGCTGGCGGCTGAGACGACGTTAGCCGACACAAAGGGAAAGCCCGGCGCCGCGCAGTCCTTGGCGCCGGCGGGATTGGTCTGGGCCGTGCCCTTGCCGATGCCGGCCAGGCCGAAATCCACGTTCGTGATCTGCGACAGGAATGGCAGGCCATAGTTGAATTCGTGGTTGCCCATCGTGCCCGCGTCGTAGGCCAGCAGCTTCATCTGCTTGTAGATGGCGATCATGTCCGAGCACTGCACGGGAGACACCAGCGCCTGGTAGTCGGACAGCGCGGTGCCCTGGATGGTGTCGCCATTGTCGAACAACAGGGTGTTGGCGTATTGCTTGCGGGCGTTGGCGATGAGCGTGGCGGTGCGATCCACGCCATAGCTCTTGTCTTCGGCCAGCTTGTAGTAGTCGTAGCCCAGCACGTTGGCGTGCAGATCGGTGGTGGCAAGAATCGCCAGATCCAATGCGGCGCCTTGCGGCACGCTGGCTTCGGGCGGGGGCGTGACCGTGCCGGCGTCATCGTCGTCGTCATCGCCGCCGCAGCCGGCCAGGCCGGCTGCAAGCGTCAGGCTGGCGGACACCGCAAAGAGCTTTCTTACGTATGGCTTCACCGTCTTTCCTCCGGGTTTGAAGGAGATCGATTTTGGGGACAGTGTGTGACCTGGGAGTGACATGCCGGTTGGGAGGCGGCTTGCGGGTTCGCGCACGGGTGGCACAGGGTGGCTGACGCTGAACTGAATTGGACGCTCGTCTCATTTATCGTGGCCGGCACACAACGGAATGATAAATAAATTGCGAGTGATTCTCATTGTCAAGAGAATGGCAACTCGTTCCATTTCAAACGACTTCAGAAAGACCTGTCACGGCCATGCACGCCCCACGTTCCCTCTCCGCAGCACTGCTTGCCCTGGCGCCGTTCGCCAGCCCGGCCCCCGCACACGGCCAGTCCAACACGCCGACCTTGCCGGCCGTCAGCGTCGTCGGCACCGACGATGCGCAAAAAAGCTACAACCCGCCGGACTCCACCAGCGCGACCAAGATCGACGCGCCGCTGCGCGACATCCCGCAGACGGTGAACGTGGTGCCCGCCGAAGTCATGCGCGACCAGCACGCGAATTCGATGCAGGATGCCTTGAAGAACGTGCCGGGCGTCAGCTTTTCCACCGGCGACGGCCAGCGCGACCAGGTGTCGATCCGTGGTTTCACCGCCATTGCCGACCAGTTCGTGGACGGCTTCCGCGACGACGCGCTGTATTTCCGCGACCTGTCCAACGTAGAGCGCATCGACGTCATCAAGGGCCCGGCGGCGGTGCTGTATGGCCGGGGCTCGTCGGGCGGGCTCATCAACCGCATTACCAAAAAGCCGGGCGAAGACATCTCGCAGATGGGATTGAGCTACGGCGGCTGGAATGACCGCCGGCTGGACCTGGACCTGGGGCGCGCGAATGAAAGCGGCAGCATGGCCTGGCGGCTGACCGGCGCCGTCGAGAAGGGCGACAGCTATCGCGACAAGCAGTTCCTGGACCGCAAGGCCATTGCGCCGTCGGCACAACTGCGCCTGGGCGAAGACACGACGTTCCTGATCCAGACCGAATTCCTCGAAGACCGCCGCATCACGGACTTCGGCATTCCCGCCTATCACGGCCGGCCCGTGGATGTGGACCCATCCACGTATTACGGTGCCGAGAATGCGCGCGACGTGGACTATTCGCAGGCGCGCGTCCAGTCCTACGCCGGCACGCTGAACCATCGCTTCAACGAAAACTGGTCACTGCGCAACGCCACGCGCTACTACCACTACACGCTGAACCGCAACAACACGCTGCCAGGCGTCGTGAACGAAGCCGCGCAAACGGTCACGCTGAACCGGTCCAACGTGCTGCGCGACGAACATGGTTGGACCAACCAGACCGAACTGATGCAGCGCGCGCAGTGGGGTTCGGTGCGCCACGACATCCTGTATGGCGTGGAAGTGGGCCAGCAGAACAAAGACCTGGTGAACTATTCCGCCAACGCCGTAGCCACCGTCAACCTGTTCAATCCGGTGCTGCCGACTTTGCCCTTGCAGATTCCCGGCAATCCGGGCACGAGCAACCTGGGCCGCTTCAATACGCTGGGCCTGTATGTGCAGGACATGGTGTCGCTGGGCGACCACTGGAAGGTGCTGGGCGGCGTGCGTCACGACCGCTTCGAGCAGAAGACGGAAGACCGCCGCAATGGCACGGACCTGGCCCGCACGGATTCCAACTGGAGCCCGCGCCTGGGCTTGGTGTTCCAACCCGATACGGTGCAGTCGTACTACGTGTCGTGGAGCCAGTCGTACCAGCCGTCGGGTGAAGCGTTCTCGCTGGCGGCCAACAATGCGGATTTGGCGCCCGAGAAGACCACCAACTATGAAGTAGGCGCCAAGTACGATTTCCTGGACGGCAAGCTGTCGACGACCGTGTCCGTCTTCCGACTGGAACGCACGGATATCAAGGTGACCAATCCGGTCACCAACACGCTCGTGCCGGTGGGCACGCAACGGACCGACGGCGCGGAATGGACGCTGTCGGGCGACCTGTCCAATGGCTGGCGCGCCATGCTGGGCTACGCCTATCTGGATGCGCGCGTCACCAAGTCGGTGGCTCGCGACGCGGGGCAGGACGTGGAAGGCAAACGCGCCACCTTGACCCCGCGCCATGCCGCCAATATCTGGGTCACCAAGGACCTGGGCGAAGGCTTTGGCGCGGGCGCCGGCCTGAACCTGGTGGGGGCACGCTTTGCGAACCCCGGCAACACGGTCACGTTGCCGGGCTATGTGACGGCGGATGCGGCCGCGTGGTGGCGCAAGGGCCCGTACGCGGTCCAGTTGAACGTGTACAACCTGTTCGACGCCGGGTATATCGTGTCGGCGCACGGCAGCAGCCCGAACCTGAACATGCCGGGCGCGCCGCGCAACGCCATGTTGAGCTTGCAGTATCGGATGTAGCCGTCAGCGCAAGGGCGATTCCCGGGTGAGGCTGTCGGTTTCCAGTGCCGCCAGCCCGTCCAGGAAACGCCAGGCGAAGGAGCCCGGGCCGTCGGCCAAGGCCCCGGCGCGTTGGCCGGCGATGCCGAAACACGACAGCGCGGCCACGGCGGCGGTGTAGGGGTCACTCTTGGAGACGGCCGCGAAGGCGCCGACCAGCGCGGTCAGGGCGCAGCCCGTGGCAGTGACGCGCGGCATCAGCGCGGACCCGCCCGTGATGCGAACGGCGCGCAGGCCGTCGGTGACGTAATCGGTTTCGCCGGTAACGGCCACGACCGTTTGATGCGCGGCGGCGATGGCCTGCGCGGATTGTTCGGCCTGCGCCACGGCGTCGCGTGCATCCACGCCTTTGCCCGCGCTTTGGCCGCCGGCCAGCGCAATGATCTCCGAGGCATTGCCGCGGATGATGGCAGGGCGCAAGGCCAAGAGACGCTGGACGGCGTCGCGGCGGAACGCGGTGGCGTGATGGGCTACCGGATCAAGCACCCACGGGATGCCCGCCTGGCGGGCCGCATCCGCGGTCAGCAGCATGCTTTCCAGCCAGGGCGCGGACAGCGTGCCGATGTTGATGACTACCGCGCCGGCGATCCGCGCGAATTCCGGTGCTTCGTCCGTAGCGTGAACCATCGCGGGCGACGCGCCCATCGCCAGCAGCACGTTGGCGGCGAAGTTCATGGAGACGAAATTGGTCAGGCACTGCACCAGCGGCGCGTCGCGGCGGACGGCCGCGTAGAGATCTTGCGACGCCCGGGCCAGGGCGGCGTTGTCGGAAAGGGAATCAGCCATGCGCAAAGGGGATCAGGGGGATCTGCGTATGGTCTGGCTGGCGAGCGGCCTTGTCAAGCCGGGTGCGGCGCCCGCACCGGGGCGTGCGCGGTGAGGCCGCCTGCCGCCACCCTATGCCGCCCGCGCTTGCTCGCGCGCCAGGGCGTGGCGGTTGGGCGGCCGTTGCAGGCCCAGGTGTTCACGCAGGGTGGTGCCCTGATATTCGGTGCGGAACAGGCCGCGGCGGCGCAGTTCCGGCAACACGTGTTCGATGAAATCGTCCAGGCCGCCAGGTAGCCAGGGCGACATGATGTTGAAGCCGTCGGCGCCGCCTTCCTCGAACCATTGCTGCAGCTGGTCGGCGATGCTTTGCGGCGTGCCGACGACCTGCTGGTGGCCGCGTGCGCCGGCGATGCGCAGGTAGAGGTCGCGGATGGTCAGGTTCTCGCGTTGGGCCAGGTCAATCAGCAACTGTTGGCGGCTTTTGCCGCCGTTCGTTTCGGGCAGAGACGGCAGCGGCCCATCCACGGGGTAGGCAGACAGGTCGATGCCTCCGATCATGTTCGACAGCAGCGACACGCCCACGACAGGATGGATCAGGTCCTGGAGCGTCTGGAATTTCTCTTCGGCTTCTTCCTGCGTGCGCCCGACGATGGGGAAGATGCCCGGCATGATCTTGATGCCGTCGGGGTCTCGGCCGTATTGCGCCGCGCGCTGCCTGATGTCGCCGTAGAACTCGCGCGCCTGGTCGAATGTTTGATGCGCCACGAAGATGACTTCGGCCGTGCGCGCCGCCAGGTCGCGGCCGGCCTCGGACGCGCCGGCCTGCACTACGACCGGCCAGCCTTGGGGCGAGCGTCCGACGTTCAAGGGGCCGCGGACCGAGAAGTGCCTGCCTTTGTGATGAAGCGCGTGGTGTTTGCCGGCATCGAAGAATTCGCCGGTGTCCTTGTCCCGGATGAACGCGTCGTCTTCCCAGGTGTCCCACAAGCCCGTCACGACGTCGTAGAACTCCTCGGCGCGCTGGTAGCGCAGCGGGTGCGCCACGTGGGTATCCAGATTGAAGTTCTGCGCTTCGCCTTCGCCGCTGGAGGTGACGAGGTTCCAGCCGGACCGGCCGTCGCTGATCAGGTCCAGCGACGCGAACTTGCGGGCCACATGGTAGGGCTCGTTGTAGGTCGTGGATACCGTGGCGATGAGTCCGATGCGTTCGGTGACTGCCGCGAGCGCGGACAGGAGCGTGAGCGGTTCGAAATGCTCGGCGCGAGCCGTGCGCGAGAGCGAGGCGCTGTGCATGTTGCGTACGCCGACCGAGTCGGCGAAGAAGACCGCGTCGAATTTGGCGGCCTCGGCTTTGCGCGCCAGGTCCACGTAGTGGCGGAAGTTCTGGCCGGCGTCAGCCGAGGCATCGGGGTGGCGCCACGCGGCGATGTGGTGGCCGGTCTGCATCAGAAAGGCGCCCAGCTTGATTTGACGGGAGGGAGTGCTCATCGGGTTTCCAGGTCAATGGGGGAGGGGGGCAGGGCTACCAGGCCATGCGCAGGCGGTCCAGGGCAGGCAGCGTGCCTACCGTGGCCGTCAGGGCGCCGGGCGGCGGCAGGCGCTCGTTGTCGGCGATGCGGCCATCGGGGTCGAGGAAGTCCCCGAGCACGTCGTCGCGCAGCCGGATGAAGCGCAAGTCGCTGCGGTTGCGCGGATGCGGCAGGTCGACGTCGACGATGCGGCGGATGCGCCCAGGATGCGGCTGCATCACCACGACGCGGTCACCCAGGAACACGGCCTCTTCCACGTCGTGGGTGACGAGGATCATTGTGATCTGCTCTTTTTCCCAGATGCGCTGCAACTCGTTCTGCAAGCGCGAACGCGTCAATGCGTCCAGGGCGCCCAAGGGTTCATCCAGCAGCAGCACGCGCGGCCGATTCACCAGGCCGCGCGCGATGGCCACGCGCTGGGCCATGCCGCCCGAGATCTGGTGCGGGAAGGATTTCTCGAAGCCTTGCAGCCCGACCAGCGCGATATGCTCGGCCACCAACTTCTTTTTCTCGGCCTTGGTAAGCGCCGCATTGCGCAGGCCCGCCGCGATGTTGCGTTCCACATTGAGCCAGGGGAACAAGCGATGGTCCTGGAACACGATGCCGCGGTCCAGTCCGGCGCCCCGCACGGGCTTGCCGTCCAGCAGAATCTGGCCGGCGTAGTCGTCGTCCAGGCCCAGGATCAGGCGCAGCAGGGTCGATTTGCCGCAGCCGCTGGCGCCCACGATGCTGACGAACCGGCCCGCGGGCACGTCCAGGTTGATGTCCTGCAGCACCTGCAGGGCTTGTGCGCCGTCGCCGCTGCCGGCATAGCGCTTGCCCACGCCGCGGATGCTCAATTCCTTGCCGAAGGTATCCGTCATTCGTTTCCTTCCGTTGTCATGCGGCGCCGAAACGGTGCCGCGCCAGCCGGCGCTCCAGCGCGCGGGCCAATGCGTTCATGGACCATCCCACCATGCCGATCACGAACATGCCGAAGATCACGAGATCCATCTGGAAATGCTCGCTGCCTTCGATCAACGTGTTGCCAATGCCGTGGCC
>CAUSDE010000070.1:0-28626 GCA_963530045.1 uncultured Achromobacter sp. | reverse complement strand
GCGTGCCCGTCATCAACGGCCTGACCAACGAATTCCACCCCTGCCAGATCCTGGCGGACATCTTCACCTACATCGAGCACCGCGGCCCCATCGCCGGCAAGACGGTCGCCTGGGTGGGCGACGCCAACAACATGGCCTACACGTGGCTGCACGCCGCAGAAATGCTGGGCTTCACGCTGCATGTGTCCACGCCCGCCGGCTACGAGCTTGAGGCCTCGCGCATCGGCACGCCGTCGCCCAAGGTGCTGCGCCAGTTCAAGGACCCGATGGAGGCGTGCCAGGGCGCGCATCTCGTCACGACCGACGTCTGGACCAGCATGGGCTACGAAGCCGAAAACGAAGAACGCCGCGCCGCGTTTGCCGACTGGTGCGTGGATGCCGAAATGATGGCCGCCGCCGACGCCGAAGCCGTCTTCATGCACTGCCTGCCCGCCCACCGTGGCGAGGAAGTCACCGGTGAAGTCATCGACGGCCCGCAAAGCGTGGTCTGGGACGAAGCCGAAAACCGCCTGCACGTGCAGAAGGCGTTGATGGAGTTCCTGCTGCTGGGCCAGATCAAATAACACGGTCCGGCACGGAAAAAGGGCCTGGATATCTTGCGGTATCCAGGCCCTTGGCTTTTGGCGCTGGCGGCAATCAACGCAGCGCGCGTTCCCACGCCGCAATGGCGTCGACCACTTCCTGAGGCTTCTCGGGCACCAGGGCGTGCCCTGCCCCGTCGATCACCACGACCGATACCCGGCTGCCGAATTCGTCTTTGATCTCGTTGCGGGTGGCGGGCGGCTTGAACAAGTCCAGGCCCGCCTGCAGGTCCAGCAAGGGCTTGGCCCCGCCCGACCACCAATCGGACTGGCGAGTGGCCTTGCCGGCCAGGCGCTGGCTTTCGCTGACCTCGGGGTACCAGCCGTTCAACCACACGCGGGCGTCGTTGCCGGGCGCGAAGAACGCGTACTGGATGGACTTCAGGCGTTCGGCGTCGGGCAGCGACAGCTCGGCGCTGCGGTCCACATGTTCGCTCAAGCCCTTGGGGTACTGCTTGGCCGCAGCGGCGACGATGACCACGCCACGCACCAGTTCGGGATGATCCACGCCGGTCGTGCGGGCCACCCAGTTGCCGAAGGCATGGCCCACCATCACCACCGGCTGGCGCGCCACGTTGCGGATCACCGCGGCTTGATCCTCGGCCAGGTCGTGCAGGGTGATGCCGGACATCGGCCCCGTGCTGCCGCCGATGCCTCGCGGCTGCGGACGCAGCACGCGGTAGCCGGCCTGCTCGAAGCGCGCGGCCAGCTCATCGAAATCTTCCGCGCCGCGGCCGCGCGACGGCAACAGCACCAGCGCGGGCCCCTGCCCCTGGTCCAGCACCTCGATACTGGCGCCGTTGCCTACCAGCACATTGACGTGCCGGGGCGCATCGGCCAAGGCGGGTGAAGCCGCCACGATGGCGCACGACAGCGCCAGGCCGCCCAGCAATGGTTTCATCATCATGTCTCCTCCGATCGGGTCTGCCGCCCGCTGCGTTTACAGGATCTTCTTGAACATCGTCCGGCGCGTGTTGCGGAACGACGGCCGCACGCGGCTGCTCCAGTCGGTTGCGCGCACGGCCAGCCACGGGGGGCTGCCGAAGGTCTCGCGGGTATGCAGGTCGTAGCAGGCCAGGTAGCGCGGCGCTTCGTCCCGGCATTCATAGCGCAACGCTCGCACCGTGCCCGGCACCGAGGCCAGGCCGGGCAGATGTTCCTGGTCGTACCAGGCGTTCAGGTCCGCCTCGGCCTCGGGCACTACGTCGGTTTCCACGATGTAGTGCCAGGGCGCATCCTGCCCGGCTGACGCGCCCGGCAGGTCCAGCGTCTGGTGCAGCACGCGGGCCCGCGCGCCAGGAAAGCGTTCCGCCAGGCGCGCGTGGATTTCAGGCAACGCCTGGATCGCCCCACGCAGGTACACGTAGGTGTCCTCTTCTTCCACCGCGGCGAACGCGCTGACCGCGACACCGGCCAGCCCTTCAGTCAAGCGTTGGGCCATGTCCGCCGCGCGCGCTTCGTCGAAGCGTTCGCCCAGCGATACCAGCAATACCGTTTCCTGCACTGTCTTCTCCTGTCAATGGCCGACGCGCAACGCCACCAGGAAGCGCGACACCATGTTGTACGCCCCGACCGTCGCCGTCAATTCCACCAGTTGCGTGTCGTCGTAGCGGGCACGCAAGGGCGCGAACACGGCGTCGGGCACCTCGATGTCGCGCGTCATCGCGTCGGTCAGCGCCAGCACCTCGGCCTCTCCCGGCGCCAACCCCTCCACCGTCTCCGGCGCCGGGTTGCTGCGCAGCGCGTCGATCACCGCCTGCGGCATGCCGCCGGCCAGCGCGTGCGGCACGTGCGCGTCGAACTCGTAGGGCGCATTGTTCAACGTCGCCACACGCAGGATGATCAGCTCGCGCAGGCGCGGCGCCAGCGACGTCTTCTGGCGGATGGCGGTCAGCATGGCCTCCCAGCCTTCCACCACGGCGGGGCTGTTCAGCAACACCTGGTACAGCGGCGATATCCGGCCGCGCGCGGCGCTGATGCGCGCCTCCAGCGTGGCCAGCGCCGGGCGGCTGCCCGGCACGACGGGTGAGACTCGGCTTGCGCTCATGCTTACTCCGGACGGATGTTCTTGCGCTGGATCAGCGCGGTCCACTTGTCGCGGTCCGACGCGATCAAGGCGGCCAGTTCCTGCGGCGAGCTGGCCGCGGCCTGGGCGCCGAACTTCTCCAGCTTGGCGCGCACGGCCTCGTTGCCCAAGGCGGCACGCACGGCCTGGTTCAGCTTGTCGACGGTAGCCGCCGGCGTGGACGACGGCGCCACGATGCCGTACCAGTTGTTCGATTCCACGCCGGCGATGCCCTGCTCGGCCAGCGTCTTCACGTCCGGCAGCAGCGGATGGCGGGTGGGCGCGGCGATGCCCAGCGGCTTGAGCTTGCCGCCCTGGATGTGGCCGATCAGGCCCGGCACGTCGCCGAAGAAGCCGGCGACCTGGTTGCCCATCACGTCGTTGATGACAGGCGCGGCGCCCTTGTACGGCACGTGCAGCACGTTGGCCTTGCTGGCGTCGGCGAACATCTCCATGGTCAGGTGCGGAATGCTGCCGATGCCCGACGAGCCGATCGCCACCGACTGCTTGGCCGCCTGCGACTTCGCCACGAAGTCGGCGGCATCGGTGGCCGGATTGGACGGGTTCACCACGAACACCGTGGCGTTGTTCACCACCTTGGAGACCGGCGCAAAGTCGCGCACCGGATCGTACGGCAGGTCCTTGTACAACGCCGGGCTGATCGCGACCGCCCCGACACTGGTCAAGAACAGCACCGAACCGTCGCCGGGCGCCTTGGCCACATAGGCCGCCGCGATGTTGCCGTTGGCGCCGGCCTTGTTCTCGACGATGACCTGCTGCTTGAGTTCCTTGCCCAGCTGCTCGGCCAATACTCGCCCCACCAGATCCACCGGACCGCCGGGCGGGAAAGCAATGATCAGGCGGACGGGGCCGTCGGCGTGTGCCGCGCCGAACGCGGCCAGGCTCAGCACGGTGGCCGAGAAAATTTTCTTGAACATGGTGTCTCCTCGTTGAATGGAATGTTTTTTTTGCTTGCCGTGACGGCCGCGCCGCCTACATGAATCCGTACAGCCGCGCCGGGTTGTCCACCAGCACGCGCTGGCGCAGCGCGGCATCGGGACACGCTTCGAAGAACGTGTCCACCAGTTCGCCATCGTCGGGCATGTCGCCCGCGACATTCGGGTGCGGCCAGTCGGTGCCCCACAAGGTGCGTTCAGGCAAGGCCTCGACCAGCGCGCGCACGAACGGGATGCCTTCGGCGAACGGACGCTGGCCCGAGGCGATGCGGTCGATGCCCGACACCTTGACCCAGGCCTGCGGCACGTCGGCCAGGCTCAGCAACGCGCGCATCGCGGGCGAATCCAATCCGTCGGCCGCCTTCAGCCGACCCATGTGGTCCACGACGAACGGCACCGGCAGCGCCAACAAGCGCGGCAACAGGTCCGGCAACATCGCACCGTCCACATGCAGGCACAGGTGCCAGCCTAGCGGCGCGATCAAGGACACGACGTGGTCGAACACCGCCGGCTCGGGCGCGCCGCCCAGATGCGGCACGAAATTGAACCGCGCAGCACGCACGCCGCCGTCATGCAACAGCTTCACGCTGGCCGCCGTGGCATCCGCCCCCAGCAACGCCACGCCGCGGTAGCGGCCGCCGCTTCGGGCCAGCGCATCCAGCAAGGCGCTATGGTCCGCCCCATGGCAGTTGGCCTGCACCACCACGGCTCGCTCCACGCCCAGATGGGCGTGCAACGCCGCCATCTTCGCGTACGGCGCATCGGGCGGCGTATAGGACCGGCCTTCGGCGTATGGAAACTCGTCGCCCGGTCCGAAGACGTGGCAATGCGTGTCGCAGGCGCCAGGCGGCAAGGCGCGGCGAGGGCGGGAGGGGGACGCAAGCGGGGGACGGCAATCGGGCACGGGCGGTTCCTGCGGGGAAAACGACATCGTCCCGGATTGCGGCTCGCCAAACAATGCTATATCTTTGATTTCAGATATAGATAAACCAAATATCCGATGGACCTCAAGCAGATCGAGTACTTCGTCAGGGTGGCCGAGCGGCGCAGTTTCTCGCGCGCCGCCGAAATGCTGGACGTGGCGCAACCCACGCTCAGCCGGCAGGTCCGCCTGCTTGAACTGGAGCTGGGCCAGCATCTGCTGTACCGCAACGGCCGCGGCGCCGAACCCACCGAAGCCGGCCTGCGGTTCCTGGAACACGCCCGCGCCCTGCTGACCCTGGCCGAGCGCGCCAAGGAAGACTTGCAGACTTTGCGCGAAACGCCGACCGGCAAGGTCGTCGTGGGACTGCCGCCGCGCATTGCCCGCGTGCTGACCCCGCCCTTGGTGCAGGCGTTTCGCCGCAGCTTTCCGGACGCCTCCATCGCCGTGGCCGAAGGCCTGAGCGCACAGGTCCGCGAATGGCTGCTGGCCGGCCGGGTGGACCTGGCGTTGCTGTACGACCCGGCGCCCTCGCCCCAGCTGGCGTATGAATCGCTGTTTCGGGAAGACCTGGTGCTGGCGGCCGCCGTCGGGCACCAGCCGCCGCTGCCCGCCCGGGTCGCGGTGGCGCAGTTGGGCGACTATCCGCTGGTGCTGCCCAGCCTGCCCAACGCCATCCGCACGCTGGTGGAAAGCGTCTGCCGCGCCCAAGGCGTGCGCCTGAAGGTGGCCGCCGAGGTCGATGCCGTGCAGACCATCGTGGAGCTCGCCGCGCAAGGCGACGCCTACGCCATCCTGCCGCGCTCGGCCGCCCGGGGCCCTGCCGCCGAACACGCGTTGTCGCTGTGCGACATCGGTTCGCCCAGGATCACCAACAACCTGGTGCTGGCCAGCGCGCGCCACCGGCCGGCCACGCGCCTGGCCACGGCCACCGGCCTCTTGATCCAGAAACTGGAACTGGCCCGCCTGTTCGCGCCCGCCGCCTAGCGGTGCGCCGCCTGCCGCGGCGGTTGCGCGTCCACGCTGAACGCGACGCGCGTCGTCCCGTCCGCGCTGCTGGCCGACACCTCGCCGCCATGCATGGCGGCCACGGCCTTCACGATGGCCAGCCCCAGGCCGTGGCTATGCTCCTCGCCGTCACCGCGGCGCGCCGCGTCCACGCGGTAAAAGCGCTGGAACAGGTGCGGCAGATGCTCTGGCGCGATCGGCGGCCCGGCATTGCTGACGGCCACTTCCAGCCTGTCGCCGTGCCGCAGGATGTCGATCGCAATCTCCGCGCCCGGCGCGGAATACTGGATCGCGTTCTGCAACAGGTTCGTCACGGCGCGCCGGAACAAGGCCGTATCGATCAGCGCACTGGCCTCGCGGTCGCCGTCGATGCGCACCCGCATGCCGGCCTCGTCCAACAGGAATTCGAAGAACTCGGCGGTTTTGCCCACTTCGTCCGCCAGCACCGCATGGATCCGCCCGGTCGCGGCTTCGCCCTGGTCGGCGCGCGCCAGGAACAGCATGTCGTTGATCATGGCCCGCAAGCGGTCCAGCTCCTCGAGGTTGGATTGCAGCACCTCTTGCAGGTCGTCCGAACTGCGCCGGCGCGACAGGGCCACCTGCGTCTGGCCGATCAGGTTGGTCAGCGGCGTGCGCATCTCGTGCGCCACGTCGGCATTGAAGGCCTCCAACTGGTTGTAGGCATCCTCCAGGCGAGCCAAGGCGCCGTTGAAGGACGTCGCCAGGTCTTCCAGCTCCACCGGCAACTGCGCCATGCTCAGGCGCTGCGACAACGCGCTGGGCCGCAGGGCGCGGGCCTCGGCCGACAGGCGGTTCAATGGCCGCAACCCCACGCGCGTCACCCAGAACCCCAGTAACGCCATCAGCAGGATGGCCGTCAGCGACAAGCCCGCCATCGCCCACAGCAGATAGCGCAGCGTATGGGCGTAGGGCGCCGAGTCCATGCCGACGATCAGGCGCACCTGCGGGCGGGCCTGGTTCGCGTCCACCGTGACGGTCAACGTGCGCAAGGCGTCCTCGCGATCCGGCAAGGTGATCTTGCCGAAGCCGTCGGGGTGGCGTTCCAGGCTGCTGATGTCGGCCAGACCCTTGCCGTATTCGTAGGCGGGGTCATCCGACAGCACCCAGAAACGCAGGCTGCCGTCGGCGGGCGTCAACGTATCCAGCTTGGTCTTGAAGCGCCCCCAGCGCTCGGGGTCGACGCTGCGCGTCAGCGAATAGCCGACTTCCTGCGCGGTGGTGCGCAACGCGTCCTGCTGGATGCGATCCAGCTGGCGGTCCAGCACCCCGTAAAGCGCCACGCCCGTCAGCGCAAACGTCGCTGCGGCCGCCACCGCATACAGGATCAGCAGCCGCGCCTTCAGCGACGTTTTCAAGGATCGCCTCACCGCGCGCCCCTCATTGCCCGCCCCCGTCCTCGCGCAGCTCCAGCACGTAGCCCATGCCGCGGATCGTATGCAGCAGGCGGCGGCCGAACGGGGCGTCCACCTTGCCGCGCAAGCGCTTGATGGCGACTTCCACCACGTTGACGTTGCTGTCGAAGTTCATGTCCCAGACCAGTTCGGCGATCGCCGTCTTGGACAGGATCTCGCCCTGACGGCGCGCCAGCACGGCCAGCAGCGCGAATTCCTTGGCGGTCAGGTCCAGCCGCGTGCCGGCCCGCCAGGCCTTGCGGCTGATCAGGTCGATCTGCAGGTCTCCGATGCGCAGCTGCACGGGCTCCTGGGCACGGCCGCGCCGGGTCAGCGCCTGCAGGCGCGCCAGCAGTTCAAGAAAGGAAAAAGGCTTGACCAGGTAATCGTCCGCCCCGTCGTGCAGGCCGCGGATGCGGTCTTCGACGCCGTCGCGGGCGGTCAGCATGATGACGGGCGTCTGCCGCACGGTGCGCAGGGACCGCAACACGGCAAAGCCGTCCATGCCCGGCAGCATGGCGTCCAGCACGATCACGTCGTAATCGTGTTCCAGAGCCAGGTGCTGGCCGTCGATGCCGTTGTGCGCAACGTCGACGGCGCAGCCCTGTTCACCCAAGCCTTTGCGCAGGTAATCCGCCGTCTTCAGTTCGTCTTCGACTATCAGGATTTTCATGTGCCGCCCCGCAAGCCCTACGGTTGACCCCTATTTTGACTCAAGTCCGTCCGGCGGCGCGATCACGGGCGGGTTCGCCCCGCTCGTCCCATTCGCCTTGGCCGTCTTGGCCGCCTTCCTGGCCGCCCGCGCCGCCTTGCGTTCCATGTACCAGTAATGCGCGCGGTCCAGGTACAGGTAGACGACAGGCGTCGTGAACAGGGTCAGCGCCTGCGACACGATCAGGCCGCCCACCATCGCGTACCCCAGGGGCCGCCGCAGCTCGGACCCCTGGCCGTGGCTCAGCATCAGCGGCAGGCCGCTGAGCAGCGCGCACATGGTCGTCATCATGATGGGGCGAAAGCGCAGCACGCAAGCCTGGTAGATCGCCTCGGCCGGCGCCATCCCGTGCTCGCGCTCCGCGGTCAGCGCGAAGTCGATCATCATGATGCCGTTCTTCTTCACGATGCCGATCAGCAGGATGATGCCGATCAGCGCGATCACGCTCAGGTCATACCCCCCCGCCATCAGGATCAGCAGCGCGCCCACGCCCGCGGACGGCAACGTGGACAGGATGGTCAACGGATGGATGTAGCTTTCGTACAGCAGGCCCAGCACGATGTACACGGCGATCAGCGCCGCCGCGATCAGGTAGGGCTGGGTCGACAGTGAATCGCCGAAGGCCTTGGCCGTGCCCTGGAACGCGCCCGCCAGGCTGGCCGGCGCGCCCATGCCGCTTTGCGCCTGCTGGATTGCCTGGACGGCATCGCCCAACGACGCCCCCGGCGCCAGGTTGAACGAAATGGTCACGGCCGGGAACTGGCCCTGGTGGCTGATCGACAGATAGGCCGTCTTGTCGGTGTCCAGCTTCACGAAGGTCGACAGCGGCACCTGCTGGCCTGTCAGCGGCGAGGTCAGGTACAGCTTCCCGAACAGGCTGGGATCCTGCTGCAGCGTCGGTGTCACCTCCAGGATCACGTGGTAGCTGTTGATCTGCGTGAAATATTGCGCCACCTGGCGCTGGCCGATGGCGTCGTAGATCGTGGCGTCGATCAGCGCGGGCGATATGCCGAACGACGACGCCCGCGCGCGGTCGATGGTCAAGGACGCCGTGGCCGCCGCATTTTGCTGGTCGGACGCCACGTCGGTCAGTTGCGGCAGGCCCCGGAACGCCGTCAGCAGCTTTGGCGCCCAGACGTTCAGTTCGTCCAGGCTGGAATCCGTCAGGGTGTACTGGTATTGGGTGCGCGACAAGCGCCCGCCGACGTTGATGTCCTGACCGGCCTGCATGAACAGCGTCACGCCTTCCAGCTTGGCCAACTGCGGACGCAGCCGCGCGATCACCTCGTCGGCGGATGCGCTGCGGCCTTCATCCTTGGGCTTCAAGCCGATATAGAAGTTGCCGGTGTTGTACGTGCTTTGGCTGCCGTTGAACCCGAAGCTGGCAATGTCCGGGTCCTGCCGGATCACGTCGGCCATCTGGATCATGCGCTGGTTCATCAGCGAAAACGACGAATCCTGCGCCGACTCCGCAAAGCCGAAGATGAAGCCCGTGTCCTGTTGCGGGAAGAAGCCTTTCGGGATCACCATGAACAGCGCCACCGTGCAGGCGACGGTCGCCAGGAACACGCACAGCGTGGCGAACTGGTGCCGCAGCACCAGCTTCAGCCCGCGCTCGTAGCCGTGCAGCATGGCGTCGAAACCCCGCTCGAACCACTGGTACAGGCGGCCATGCCGTTCGCCGTGATGGTCCTTCAGGTAGCGCGAGCACAACATCGGCGTCAGGGTCAGCGACACCAGCACCGATACCACGATGGCCAGCGTCACCGTCACGGCGAACTCGCGGAACAGGCGGCCGACGATGCCGCCCATCAGCAAGAGCGGAATGAACACCGCGATCAGCGACACCGAGATCGACACGATGGTGAAGCCGATTTCACCGGCGCCCTTGTAGGCGGCCTCCATCGGCGACATGCCGGCCTCCACATGCCGGTAGACGTTCTCCAGCATGACGATGGCGTCGTCCACCACGAAACCAACCGCGATCGTCAGCGCCATCAGCGACAGGTTGTCCAGGCTGAAGCCCACCACGTACATCACGGCGGCCGTTCCCATCAGCGCCAGCGGCACCGTCACGCACGGGATCAGCGTGGCCGCCACGTTGCGCAGGAACAGGAAGATCACCAGCACCACGAGGATGATGGTGAGCGTCAGCGTGAATTCCACGTCGGTGACCGACGCGCGGATCGTCTGGGTGCGGTCGATGATGGTGTTCACGTGCACCGACGGCGGGATCGAGGCCTCCAGCCGGGGCAGCGCCGCGCGGATGCGGTCCACGGTCTCGATCACGTTGGCCCCGGGCTGCTTGCTGATCTGCAGCACGATCGAACGGCCGTTGGTGATCGTGTTGTCGGGCGGCGAGGCCTTGCCCGCGTAGGCCCAGCCCGCCAGCTTGGTGTTCTCGGGCCCGTCCACCGCCACACCCACGTCGCGCACGCGGATCGGCGCGCCGTTGCGGTAGGCCAGCACCATATCGTTCCATTGCGCGGCCGACAACAACTGGTCATTGGTGTAGGTGGTGAAGCTCTGGCGCGCGCCGTCGATGGTGCCCTTGGGCTGGTTGACGGTCGTGGTGGCGATCACCCCCCGGATGTCTTCCAGGCTCAGACCCAACGCCGACAGCTTGCCCGGATCCACCTGGATCCGCACCGCGGGTTTTTGCTGGCCGCCGATGTTCACCAGCCCCACTCCCGAAATCTGCGAGATCTGCTGGGCCAGGATGTTGTCGGCGAAATCGTTCACCTGGATCAGCGGCAGCGTGTCGGACTGCACCGCCATCACCATGATGGGCGCATCGGCCGGGTTGACCTTGCGGAACGTCGGCGGGTTCGGCAAATTCGCCGGCAACTGTCCGGTGGCGGCATTGATGGCCGCCTGCACATCCACCGCCGCCGAATCGATGCTGCGGTTCAGGTCGAACTGCAAGGTGATCTGCGTGTTGCCGATCGCGCTGACGGACGTCATCTGCGACAGGCCGGCGATCAGCGAAAACTGCCGCTCCAGCGGCTGCGCGACGTTGGACGCCATCGTCTCCGGACTGCCTCCCGGCAGGTTGGCCTGCACCTGGATCGTCGGGAAATCCACCTGCGGCAGCGGCGCCACGGGCAGCAACGGCCATGCCGCGATCCCCACCAGCAGGATCGCCAGCGCCAGCAGCGACGTGCCGATCGGCCGCTTGATGAAACTGGCCGAGATGCTCATTTCGCGCTCCCCGCTGCGGCCGGGGCCGAAGCGGCCACCAGCTCGCGCACCTTGCTACCCGGCTTCAGCTTGTACTGTCCATCCACCACCACGCGCTGCCCTGCGGTCAAGCCGTCCTGGATGACGGCCACGCCATCCTGCATCCGCTCGACCTTCACCGCACGCGGCTGCGCCACGCCATCGCCATCCACCGCATACACGTAGGTGCCGGTCTGGCTGCGCTGCACGGCGGCCACCGGCACGGTCAACGCGCTTTCGTTGGCGTCCAGCACCAGGCGGGCGTTCACATACAAGCCCGGCCACAGACGGTGGCGGGGGTTGTCGAAACGGCCTTTGAGCAGCACCGTGCCGGTGGCGGTGTCGATCTGGTTGTTCAGCAAGACCAGCGTTCCCGTTTCCAGCGGTTCATTGCTGTCGCGCGCATAGGCCACCACCGGCAGCGGCTGCCCCCGGTCCATGGCCGCGTTGATCGCCGGCACCGACTCTTCAGGCAGCGAGAACAGCACGGTGATGGGATCGATCTGGTTGATCACGACCAGGCCGTTCGCATCGGCCGCGTGCACGATGTTGCCGGGGTCCACCAGCCGCGCGCCTACCCGGCCCGCGATCGGCGCCACGATGCGCGTGTAGTCCAGCTGCACGCGGGCATAGCTGATCTGCGCGTCGTCGGTCTGCGTCGCGGCCTCCAGTTGCGCCACCAGCGCGCGCTGCGCGTCCAGCGTCTGCTGCGTGGCCGCGTCCTCGCGCTGCAGGCGGGTGTAGCGCTGCAGGTCCAGGCGGGCGTTCAACAACGTCGCCTGGTCCTTCGCCCGCTGCGCCTGCGCCTGGGCCAGTTGGGCCTGCAAGGCGCGCGGGTCGATATTGGCCAGCACCTGCCCCGCCTTCACGTCCTGTCCTTCGACGAAGCCCACGCTGTCCAGTTGCCCGTCCACGCGCGCCTTGACCGTCACGCTGGCCGCCGCCGTCACCGTGCCCACGCCTGTCAGGTAACGCGCCACGTCTTGCTGGCGCACGGGCGTGGTCGCCACCGGCACCACCGGTTCAGGCGCGGCGGGCGGCGCGGCGCGGCCGCGCAGGAACAGCCAGACGGCCAGCACGCAGGCCACGACGGCAAGCGCCACGGCGCCTGCGCGCAGTCCTGCGCGTCGATTGGGGGAAGTCACCGCCTTGTCCATGGACTCACTCGTTCTCGGTAGGTTGGCTTGCTGCTTGCGGCTGGCCGGCAATCGCCAGCGCCTGCGCATCGGGGGTATTGAGCGCATCGGCGTTCCAGCCGCCGCCCACGGCCTTGATCAGCGCCACGCTGGCCACCAGTTGGCGGCCGCGCAGCTGCACGGCGGCGCGCTCGTTGGACAGGGTCAGCGCCTGGGCGACGGCCACGGTCAGAAACGTGGTCGTGCCGGCCCGGTACTGCGCCAGGGCTAGCCTTTCGCTCAGCTGCGACGCCGTCACCGCGTCGTCCTGCGCACGCGCTTCGTCGTCCAGCACGCGCAAGGTGGACAAGTTGTCCTCCACTTCCTGGAAGGCGCCCAGCACGGTCTGCTTGTATTGCGCGGCGCTGGCGTCGAAGACGGCCACGGCCTGCGCGTCGCGGGCCTTGCGCAACCCGCCGTCGAACACCGTTTCGGCCAGCAGCGCGCCCAGCGACCAGACGCGGCCGGGCGCGTTGAACCATTGCGCAAAGCTGGCGGCGCCGAAGCCGCCGCTTGCCGACAGCACCAGCGACGGGAAATACGCCGCGCGCGCCACCCCGATGCCCGCATTGGCCGACGCCACGTCGCGTTCCGCCGCGGCGATGTCCGGCCGCCGCTCCAGCAGATCCGACGGCAAGCCGGCAGGCACGGCAGGCACCTGGAACATCCAGGGTTGGCCGGCCGGCACGGGCGGCAGGCTGAACTGCGCCGGGGCCCAGCCCGTCAGGATGGCGATCGCGTGTTCCAGCTGGCTGCGGGTCGCATCCAGGTCGATCGATTGGGCTTCCGCGGTCTTCAACTGCGCTTCGGCCTGCGCCACGTCCGAACGTAACGCCACGCCGGCGTCGTACTGGCTTTGCGTCAGCTTGAGCGTGCGCGTGTAGGCGTCCAGCGTGCGGGCGTACAGGTCTTTCTCGCGGTCCACCGCCCGCAGTTGCAGGTAGTCCTGCGCAAGAGCCGCCTGGATGCTGAGCCTGGCCGCGGCAAGGCTGGCCTCGCTGGCCTGGGTCGACGCATCGCTGGCTTCGACCTGGCGGCGCACCGCGCCCCACAGGTCGGGCTCCCAGGACACGTCAAGCGCGGCGGCATAGCCGTTGGACACTCCCGTCACGCCATTGCTCTTCGCCCGCGCCCGCTGCGCCGACACGTTCACGCCCGCGGTGGGCCAGAAACCCGCCCGGGCGGCGTCGGCGGCGGCGCGCGCTTGCCGGTACTGCGCCTGGGCCTGCTGAATGGTCTGGTTGGCGGCATTGGCCTGCACGATCAATCCGCTGAGCGTCGGGTCGCCATAGGCGTCCCACCAGGGCCGGGACCCATCCACCACGCCGGGCTGGGCCGTTTTCCATGGCCCCGACTCCTTGTAGCCGGCCGGCAGGTCCATCGCGGGGCGCTGGTAGTCCGGGCCGGCCGCACAGCCGGCCAGGCCCAACAGGGCCGCCAGCCCGGCCACCGCCCAGCGCGGCGCGATCCGCTTTCCAGTGTTCATTTTCAGCGCCGCCGATGCGGCCGACAGTCAGTACGCCCCCACTGTAGGAAGGCTTGCGGGACCCCACGCTGTCCGGATCCTGACAATTCGGACAGGTTCGGCGCCACCACCGGGGACGGAACCCGGCCGTCCGGCGCATCCGCGCGGCCTGCCTGCCCGGCAACCCGCCCCACTCGGGCAAAAGAGTTAAAATGCCGTCACCTTTCTTGTTTGGCGGCTCGTTGCTGTCAAAGTCCTGTTGGCGTCTCACCTCAAACAATGACCACTATCCTCCCGAACCTTCCCACCGGCCAGAAGGTCGGCATCGCCTTTTCCGGCGGCCTCGACACCAGCGCAGCGCTTCTGTGGATGCGCAACAACGGCGCCATCCCGTACGCCTACACCGCGAACCTGGGCCAGCCCGACGAGTCCGATTACGACGAGATCCCGCGCAAGGCCCTGGCCTACGGCGCCGAAAACGCCCGCCTGATCGACTGCCGCGCGCAGTTGGTGGCCGAAGGCATCGCTGCCCTGCAAGCGGGCGCGTTCCACATCTCGACCGCCGGCATCACCTACTTCAACACGACCCCGATCGGCCGCGCAGTCACCGGCACGATGCTGGTGGCCGCCATGAAGGAAGACGACGTCAACATCTGGGGCGACGGCAGCACCTTCAAGGGCAACGACATCGAGCGCTTCTACCGCTACGGTCTGCTGACCAACCCGGACCTGAAGATCTACAAGCCCTGGCTCGACCAGCGCTTCATCGACGAGCTGGGCGGCCGTTCGGAAATGTCCGAGTACATGCGCCAAGCCGGCTTCGACTACAAGATGTCGGCCGAAAAAGCCTACTCGACCGACTCCAACCTGCTGGGCGCCACCCACGAAGCCAAGGACCTGGAGCAACTGAACTCCGGCATCCGCATCGTCAAGCCCATCATGGGCGTGGCGTTCTGGCGCGACGACGTGGCCGTCAAGGCTGAAGAAGTCACCGTCCGCTTCGAGGAAGGCCAACCGGTCGCCCTGAACGGCGTGGAATTCAGCGACCCGGTCGAACTGCTGCTGGAAGCCAACCGCATCGGCGGCCGCCACGGCCTGGGCATGAGCGACCAGATCGAAAACCGCATCATCGAAGCCAAGAGCCGCGGCATCTACGAAGCCCCGGGCCTGGCCCTGCTGTTCATCGCCTACGAACGCCTGGTCACCGGCATCCACAACGAAGACACCATCGAGCAGTACCGCGAAAACGGCCGCAAGCTGGGCCGCCTGCTGTACCAAGGCCGCTGGTTCGACCCGCAAGCCATCATGCTGCGCGAAACGGCCCAACGCTGGGTCGCCCGCGCCATCACCGGCGAAGTCACCATCGAACCGCGCCGCGGCAACGACTATTCGCTGCTGAACACCGAATCGGCCAACCTGACGTACGCCCCCGAGCGCCTGTCCATGGAAAAGGTGGAAAACGCCCCCTTCACCCCGGCAGACCGCATCGGCCAGCTGACCATGCGCAACCTCGACATCGTCGACACCCGCGAAAAGCTCTTCACGTACGTGAAGACGGGCCTGCTGGCCTCCAGCGGCACGTCGCTGCCCCAGTTGAAGGACGACGGCAAGAAGAAGTAATTCTTCCGCCCGAAAAAAAGCCCCTCGGCGAACCCGAGGGGCTTTTTTATTGTGCGGGCGTGGTGGAGACGCCGGCGCAATCTGATGATCGTTGGGGAACCGTCATGGGGTGACGGCAGCTTGATGGGTTACGCGCGCTGGGCACCCGATCCATTGCAGAGATTCCCCCGCGCTCCACCCATCCTGCGACCCCACGCCCCAACGCCCCCTTCACGCATTCGCGCAGCGCCACCACCTCGACGCAAGACACCGCGTAAGCGCCAAAAGGCCGCCTGCGCGGCCGGCCTGGCGCGGGCCCCGCAAAACCATCCACCACTCCCACGTGTAGGCCAGAACCTTAAGCACCCCACCCGCCCCGGCACACGTCAGGTTTCAACCGCCAGCCCGGGCGTCTTAAGAACCCACAACGTCCAGCAGAAAGCAAAGACTACAACTCCACCTGCATCCCCATCTCCACCACCCGATTCGCCGGAATCTTGAAAAACTTCGTACTGCGCGTCGAATTCCGGGCCATGAAGGAAAACACCGCCCGTCTCCACCGCCACAGCGCCGGCTTGCGCGCCGCCACGACCGTCTGCCGCGACAGGAAATAAGACGTCCGCATCGGTTCCAGATCCAGCTCCGGATACGCCTCGGCCACCAGCCGCAGCGCTTCAGGAACATCCGGATCTTCCTTGAACCCGTAGTTAATGGTTGCCGTCCAGCTCGACGCCGACAGCTTCTTCACCACAAAGCGTTCTTCCGGCGAGATATACGGCACATCCGCCACCAGGATCGTCAGGAACAGCACATGGTCATGCAGCACCTTGTTGTGCTTCAGGTTATGCAGCAGCGCCGGCGGCACGTTGCCGGAATTCATCGTCATGAAGATCGCCGTGCCCGGCACCCGCGACGGCGGGTACGCTTCCAGCTGCTCCATGAACTCCTTGAGCGGCTGCCGGTCGCGGTGCTGCATGTCCGACAGCAGATGGCGGCCGCGGCGCCACGTCATCATCAGCGTGAACACCACGATCGCCACCAGCAGCGGCAGCCAGCCGCCCTCATGGATCTTGAACACATTGGCCGAAAACAGCAGCACGTCGAACAGCAGCAACAGGCCCAGCACCGTGAACCACAGCATGCGCTTGACGCCCGTGGTGCCGCGCGGCAGCACCGCGAAGGCCAGTACCGACGTCGTCAGCATCGTGCCCGTCACGGCAAAGCCGTAGGCGGCCGCCAGGTTGTCCGAATTGCGGAACAGCAGCACCAGCACCAGCACCGCGCACAGCAGCAGCGCATTGACCTGCGGCAGGTAGATCTGCCCCTTCTCCACCGCCGACGTATGCAGGATCTGCATGCGCGGCCAGAAGCCCAGTTGCACCGCCTGGCGGGTCACCGAATAGGCGCCGGAGATCACCGCCTGCGACGCCACGATCGTCGCGATGGTGGCCAGCGCCACCAGCGGCGCCAGGCCCCACTCGGGCGCCATCATGAAGAACGGGTTGCGGATCGCCGTGGGGTCGCGCAGCAGCAGCGCGCCCTGGCCGAAATAGCACAGCGTCAGCGCCGGCAGCACCATGCTGAACCAGGCGCTGCGGATCGCCGGGCGGCCGAAATGGCCCATGTCGGCGTACAGCGCCTCGGCGCCGGTCAGCGCCAGCACCACCGCGCCCAGCAGCACGAAACTGATCAGCGGGAATTCGACGATGAAGCGCAGTCCCCACATCGGGTTCAAGGCCGACAGTACTTCCGGCGTCTGCCAGATCTGCCAGGCGCCCAGCGCGGCCAGCGTACCGAACCACACCAGCATCACCGGACCAAACAGCTTGCCCATCACGCCGGTTCCGTGCGACTGGATCGCAAACAGCGCCACCAGCACTACCAGCGCGATCGGCACCACCCACCTGTCCAGCGTGTGCGACACGATCCCGATGCCTTCCAGCGCCGACAGCACCGAGATGGCGGGCGTGATCATGCTGTCGCCATAGAACAGCGCAGCGCCGAAAATGCCCAGCACGATCAGCACCCAACGCATTTTCCCTTCACGATTGCGCACCGCCAATTCCAGCAGTGCCAGCGTGCCGCCTTCGCCGCGGTTGTCGGCGCGCAGCACCAGCGTGACGTATTTCAGGGACACCACCACCATCAGCATCCAGAACAGGATGGACAGCACGCCCAGCAAATGCGCCGGCTCCAGGTCGGTATGCACGCTCAGGCCCGTCAGGCAGGCGCGCAAGGTGTACAACGGGCTGGTGCCGATGTCGCCGTAGACCACGCCCAGCGCGCCCATGATGAGCGCCGCGCGCGACGAGGGCGCGTGCGCGCCGCCCGCATGCGCCCCGGGCGATGAAGGAACACCAGCCGTGGCTTGGCTCATGATGTGGGTTCTTGACGAGTTAGTTGAGCCCCTTTGCGGGGGCCGGGGAACACGACGGACAGCCGTGTGCCGGAAAAATCGGGACGGCTGGTCAGCTTCCACCAGGCGCCGTGCGCGTGCGCGATCTCGCGCACGATCGCAAGCCCCAGGCCCGAGCCGCCCGCCGTCGCGGTCGGCGACCGGTAGAACGCCTCGAACACGCGGTCGCGTTCGTCGGGGGGAATGCCCGGCCCGTCGTCCTCGACCGTCAGGGACGGGGGATTGGCGCCCACGATCAACGTGATGCGGCCGGTCTCGTTGCCGTAGCGCAGGGCGTTGTCGATCAGGTTGCTCAACAGTTCGGCCAGCAGCAAGGGGTCCGCATCGATCCAGATGGGCGCGTCCGGCGCCACCAGGTCCAGCTCGTACCGCGCCTCGCGCACCCGGGGGAACCACTCGGCGCCGTGCACCCGCACCCATTCGCACAGGTCGATGCGCACAAAGCTGTCCTGGGGACGGGCATTGGGGTCGGCGCGCGCCAGCACCAGCAGCTGCTGGCCCAGCCGGATCATGCGGTCGCTGACAGCCTTGATGCGCTCGGCACGGGCCCGCACGTCGTCAGGCAAGGGACGGGCCAGCATCAGCTCGGATTCCAGCCTCAGGCCGGACAGCGGGGTGCGCAGCTGGTGCGCGGCGTGCCCGATGAAGCGGCGCTGTGCCGCCAGCGAAGCGTCCAGCCGCAGCAGCAGGTCATTGGTGTGCGTCACCAGCGGTTCGATCTCCACCGGCACGCCCGCCACTTCCAGCGGCTGCATGTCATCGATGGAACGCTGGCGGATCTCTTCGGACAAGTGGTTCACGGACCGCAGCCCCGAGCGCACGCCCTGTACCACCACCCAGGTGAACAAGGCGATGAGCGCCACCTGCCCCACCACCATCAGCCAGAAGAAATCCTCCAGCATCCAGAGCGACATGTCGATCTTATGGGTGATGACCCAGGTGGCGGCCAGGTCCAGCAGGACCAGCAGCAGGATCGGCGGCATCAGGCGAATGACCAGATGCCGCGCCAGCGAGCGTGAAGGAAGCAAGGGACGTGCTGCTGGAAGAGCGGAAGGAGTGCGTTCCTGCGTCATGACGCGATACCCTCGCTTGAGCGGATGGAAGCGCGCAGCCGGAGCCTGCCGGCCGCGATCGGCCCGTCAGGCCGCTTCCACATCCAGCATGTAGCCGAAGCCACGCACCGTCTGGATGCTGGCGCCCGTGCCTTCCAGGCGCTTGCGCAGGCGGTACACGTACACTTCAACGGCGTTTTCGCTGAAATCGGCGTCCCAGGCGGACAACGAGTTGACGATCTGGCGCTTGGTCACGACGCGGCCCACGCGGGCCATCAGCATTTCCAGCACGGAGAGTTCGCGCACGGACAGCGACAGGCGCTGGCCATTGGCGCGGACTTCGCGGCCGACCGTGTCGAACACCAGGGGGCCCACTTCGATCAGCGGCTGCGCCTGACCGGCGCGGCGCCGGCCGAAAGCGCGCACGCGCGCGGCCAGCTCGGGCAGTTCGAAAGGCTTGGTGACGTAGTCGTCGGCCCCGGCATCCAGGCCAGCGACGCGGTCTTCGATGCCGTCGCGGGCGGTAAGGATCAGCACCGGAACCTGATTGCCGTCCTGACGCAGTTGCCGCAGCACATCAAGCCCGCTCATGCCGGGCAGATTGAGGTCGAGCAGCATCAGGTCATACGGCTGGCCTGCCAAAGCGCCCAGGACACGGTCGCCTTCAGTCAGCCAGTCGACCGCATAACCCTGGTCGGCCAGGAATTCCTGGAGCGCGTGGCCCAGGGTGGTGTCGTCTTCGATTACCAGTACTCGCATGCCGCGATTCTAGCGCGATCCGAAAAAAAAGGGGCGCGAAATGCGCCCCTTTCTCTCAGGATCCGTTCACCGGCCGGACGGTGCCCCGGCAGGAGCCGGAGTCGCCCCGCCCGGGGCGGCGCCCGCAGCCGGGGCTTCGGCCGCAGCGGCCCCGCCCGAAGGCGGCGTCGTGACGAATCCGATGCGCGACATCCCCGAGCGGCGAGCCGAGGCCATGACCTTGGCCAGCGTTTCGTAGCGGGTGTTCTGGTCGGCGCGGATGCGGATTTCCGGTTGCGGCTTGGTGCCGGCGATCGACTTGAAGCGATTCGGCAGGTCATCGATATTGACCGGCTTTTCATCCCAGAACAGCGCGCCGCTGGCATCGATCGCCAGGTCCACGGTCTTGGGTTCTTCCTCGATCTGCTCGGCGGCCACCTGGGGCATGTTGATCTTGATCGAGTGCGCCAACAGCGGCGCCGTGATGATGAAGATCACCAGCAGCACCAGCATGACGTCGATCAGGGGCACCATGTTGATCTCGGAAACCGTATGGCTCCCGGACCCTTTACCCTCGAAGCTGCCAAAGGCCATTATTCGCTCCCGCGTTGAGCCGCGGCGCCGTTGCTGTTCTGGCGGCGCAAGGCGCGCACCTTGCCATCGGACAGCGACACTTGCTGGCCGGTGGTCAGGAACGCGAACAGGTCATGGGCAAACGCATCCAGGCGCGACAGGAACACGCGGTTGTTGCGCACGAAGGTGTTGTAAGCCAGCACCGCGGGAATGGCCACGGCCAGGCCCAGGCCGGTCATGATCAGGGCTTCGCCCACCGGACCGGCAATGCGGTTGATGGTCACGCCGTCGGACAGGCCGATGCCCACCAGGGCGTGGTACACGCCCCACACCGTGCCGAACAGGCCGACGAACGGGGCGGTCGAACCCACCGACGCCAGCACCGTCAGGCCGTTCTCCAGCTTGGCGGTTTCTTCGTCAATGACCTTGCGCATCGTGCGCGTGACGAAATCGGAATTGCTGCCCGACTCTTCCAGCTTGGTCGCGCCGAACTTGTTGTGGTGCGCCTGCGCGTGCATGGCGTGGCTGGCCAGGTGCGAGAACGGATCGCGCGCGCCATGCGTGCTGATTTCGTGCTCGACCTGCTCCAGCGAGCTGGCGTTCCAGAACTTGTTCAGGAAATCAGCCGAGCGCTTGCGCATGCTGACGTTGCTGGCGGCCTTGACCAGGATCAGGTACCAGGTCACCAGCGACATCAGGATCAGGATGATGAACAGGCTCTTGCCCACGAAGTCGCTCTGCGCGACAAAGTGCAAAAAGCCCATGTCGGGCGCGGCGGCCGGGGCCGGCGGCAGCGACGGCAGCGCGGCGGCGGCGCCATGCAGCGCGTCCGCCGATTGCTGGACGACGCCGCCGGCGGCGGTAGCGGCTTGTTGGGCTGCGGGCGCAGCCGCGGCGGCGGCGGGCGCAGCGGCGCCGGCAGCAGCCGGCGCTGCCGGGCTGGTGGTCGCCTGCGCCACCAGGGTGGCGCTATGCAGTGCGTTGGACATCTCAGTTCCTCATTACGAAATCGAACGGAATTTTGGCTTTGGCGGGATAGGCCACGCCGTTACGGGTATAGGGCTTGAACTTGGCCTTGCGGGCGGCGGTCAGCGCCGACTCGTCCAGTCTCGGGAAACCCGATGACGTGTCGATCGAGGCGCGGTCCACCAGGCCCTGCGTATTGATTTCCACCAGCACCAGCACCCGTCCCTCTTCCCGCATCCGGCGTGAGGTCTGCGGGTAGACGGGCATGGGGCGCGCGCCCTGGAACTCGATGCTCGACACCAGGATCGGCTGGTCAGGCGGAGGCCCTTGCTGCGGGCTCTGCGAGGCCTGCGCACCATCCGTCGCGCCAGCGGGCGGCGTCTGCGGAGGCGGCGTCTCCGGCTTGGGCTCGGGCTTGGCTTCCTGCTTGGGCTGGGGCTTGGGTTTGGGCTTCGGTTTGGGCTTGGGCGCCGGCATCGGCGGCTTCTCGACCACCGGCTCGGGTTCCGGTTCGGGCTCGGGCTTCAACTCGGGTTCGGGCTCGGGTTCCGGCTCGATCTCGGGCTGCGGCTCGGGCGGCGGTTCAACTACCGGCTGCGGTACTTCCGGCGTGGGTTCGGCCTTCGCGATCTGCGGGATGGGCGCATCCACCAGACTGACCATGACGGCCTCGGGCTCCTCCAGTTCAGGACGATTCGCAGGGGCCATGAAAATGGCACCGATCACTGCCGCATGAAGCGCGACAACCGCCAGGCCAGCGCCTGCACGTATACCAATTGAAGACGGCGAAGATGAATTCCAACCGCGTTGAAAACTAGGCATGAATCAGCCAGGGGTGCATTGACTTATCCGGCCAGCCAGGGAAAAGACGCTCACGAAAAGGTGACGCCGGCTGGCCGGTACAAGCCGAACATAATATCTTAAATGCGAATGATTCGCACGTCCTATTTCGTCTGGGCTAGCGTAGCACCCCAGGGCGTGCATCCGTTCCGAATGCATAAAACGTTTACGAAAAAGGCTGGCGCCCCCGAAAATGGCGGATCGCCGAGGCCCGCCCGCACGGAACAAGCAGGCCGGAAAACAAAAAACCCGCCACGGTGACGTGTGCGGGTCTTAGTGCGGGTCTTAGTGCTGGTCTTGCGTGCGGCGAGGAACGAACCGTGGGGGATCCGAACCGCCTGCGTGGGCTTTTGGTGGGTGCTACAGGGGTCGAACCTGTGACCTACGCCTTGTAAGGGCGCCGCTCTACCAACTGAGCTAAGCACCCGATCCTGACTGCTTATCGCTGCTTGCCACCAGCCATCAATGTGATGATTCGTGCCAGGCAACTGCCAACTCGGGGTACTCAAAAGCAATACGCGGGCCGGAGTATACCGGACCGCGTAGTTGTCGGCAAATCGCGTCGCGCCAATGCGCGGCGACCGCCATGCCGTGCTTAGTTGACGGCGTCCTTCAGGGCCTTGCCCGGACGGAACTTCGGCACCTTGGCCTTCTTGATCTTGATGGTTTCGCCGGTACGCGGATTACGGCCGGTGCGAGCTGCGCGAGCCGACACGGCAAACGTGCCAAAGCCAACCAGCGTGACCGTACCGCCCTTCTTCAGGGTGGTCTTGACGGCACCGATCAAGGCGTCGAGCGAACGACCGGCGGCAGCCTTGGAGATATCGGCCTTGCTGGCGATGTGATCGATGAGTTCGGTTTTGTTCATTCAGGTGTACCCCTCACAAGGTATTGAGTCTGGCGAGGCCGTGCGGTTCATGGCTGTCATGATGGGACGCCACAAACCAACGCATGGCCCGACAAACGACGAACAGACAGTGGATAAACTTTTTTCTTGCGCTGCAAAGCACAACTTTTAAACTGCTGCGCCGCTTAGGTTTTGATGGCTTTGAGGCCGTCAAACCGTCAGCGACGCAGACATGTATTAGGCCTTGGCGGGGCGCGGCTGTCAAGCGAAAACCTCACCACAACCCGCGCCAATACTAGCTTTTAGCTGATTTCGCAATATACAAAAACGCGCATTTCGGTGTTTGCGCGACACCGTCCGGATATCGTTTCAAGCCTGAATCAAACATCGACCCAACGACGCAGCAAATTGTGATAAATGCCCGTCAGCTGCACGATGGAAGGATGCCCCGCGGCATCCTGGTTCAGACGCTGTATGGCCACGTCCATGTCCAGCAGCAAGGCGCGCTGGCTGTCTTCGCGCACCAGGCTCTGCATCCAGAAGAACGAACTCACGCGCGCCCCGCGCGTGACCGGGTTTACCTTGTGCAGGCTCGTGCCCGGGTACAGCACCATGTGCCCCGCCGGCAGCTTCACCGCCCGTGGCCCGTAGGTGTCGTCGATGACGAGCTCGCCGCCGTCGTAGGAGTCGGGCTCAGAGAAGAACAACGTGGCGGACAGGTCGGTGCGCACGCGCTCGGCCGTGCCGGCGATGCCGCGCACCGCGTTGTCCACGTGATAGCCGAAGGCTTCGCCGCCTTCGTAACGATTGAAGAGCGGCGGAAAGATCTTGCGCGGCAATGCGGCAGACATGAACAGGTTGTTCGCCGCCAGCCGTTGCAGGATCAGGTTGCCAAGCTCTTGTGCAAGCGGGTGCTGTTCGGGCAACTGGCGGTTGCGCTTGACCTCGGCCGACTGGTAGCCCGCCGTGACCTTGCCGTCCACCCAATCGGCGGCGTCCAGCTTGCCCCGGATATCCGCCGCCTCTTGCGGCGTGAAAACTTCTGCGATCTGTATAAGCATGAGAACCGTCCCGATGGCAAAGCCGGCGCGACCTCGCGCCCGGCTTACGCTTGCCGCATTATCCCTTCAGGCAGCCAGTCAGCGCCTGATCGAAATCAAACAGCAAATCGGCCTCGTCCTCGATCCCCACCGATACGCGGATAAGGCTGTCGGCGATGCCCATCTGCTTGCGGCGCTCGGCGCCCATCTCGTAATAGATGGTGTGGGCAGCAGGCAGCGCCAGGCTGCGCGTATCGCCCAGGTGAGTGGCCATCAGCACGATGCGCAGGCGGTTCAGGAAATCGAAGCAATCCACGCCGTCGGCCAGTTCGACACCCAGCAGCCCGCCAAAGCGCGCACCGAACAACGCCGCCGCCCGCGCATGCTGCGGATGGCCGGCCAGGCCCGGATAGTGCACCTTGGCCACACCAGGATGCTCTTGCAGGAAACGCGCCAGCGCCAGCGCATTGGCGCAGTGCTTGGCCATGCGCAGCGCCAGCGTCTCCGCGCCCACCGCGATCCGGTGCGCAGGCTCGGCGGCCAGTGTGCCGCCCATGTCGCGCAAGCCCTTCTTCTTGATCTGGGTCAGGCCCCAGCCGGTGGACGGGCCCTTGCGGTACGCGTCATAGATGTTGGAGTAATCAGACCAGTCGTACAGGCCGGTATCGGTCACCGAGCCGCCCAGCGCATTGCCATGGCCGCCGATGTACTTCGACAGCGAATTCATGACCAGCGACGCGCCCACCGTCGAGGGTCGGAACATCCACGGCGAGGTCAGTGTGTTGTCCACGACGTAGACCAGGTGCTTCTCGCGGCAGATCTCGCCAATGACGGCCAGGTCTGCGATCTGCGTGCCCGGGTTGGCGATCGTCTCGGTGAAGACCATGCGCGTGTTGGGCTGGATCGCGGCGCGCACCTGGGCCGAGTCCGTCGCATCCACGAAGGTGATCTCCACGCCCAACTCAAGCAGCGTGCCCAGCAGGCTGTTGGTGTTGCCGAACACGAACTGGCTGGACACCAGGTGGTCGCCCCGGCGCAGCAGCGTCGTGAAGATGGCCGACAGCGCGGCCATCCCCGTGGCGAAGCTGACCGTGCCCTTGCCGCCTTCCATGTGGTTGATCTTGGCTTCCAGCGCCGTGGTGGTCGGCGTGCCCTGGCGCGCGTACGTGAAGCCCGCCTTGCCCTGGAACACCGCAGCCAGCTCACGGGCATCGTCATAGGCGAATTCCGACGACGGATGCATGGGCTTGTGCACCGCTCCGTGCTCGACGGATTGTTGGCGGTCGGAATGGAGGATCGTGGTGGTAAAGCCGTTCTGGTGCATGATGGGCGGACGCGTAAAGGAAGAGCTACGAATAAGTCGGGTCGATCAAATCAGGATTGGCGCTGGCGCACGGTCTCGTACAGGCAAACGGCGCTGGCCACGCTGACGTTCAGGCTTTCCACCGAACCCAGCATGGGGATGTTCACCAGCTGGTCGCAGGTTTCCCGCGTCAGGCGGCGCATGCCCTCGCCTTCCGCTCCCATGACCCACGCCATCGGCTGGCGCGCATCGATCTGGTGCATGCTGTCGGTCGCCTGGTCGTCGGTGCCCACCAGCCAGACGCCGCGGTCCTTCAGGCTGCGCATCGTGCGCGCCAGATTGGTGACCATCACGTACGGCACGGTGTCGGCGGCGCCGCAGGCCACGCGCTGCACCGTGGCGTTCAAGCCCACGGCCCGGTCGCGCGGCGCGATCACGGCATGCACGCCGGCGGCATCCGCGGTGCGCAGGCAGGCGCCCAGGTTGTGGGGATCAGTCACACCGTCCAGGATCAGCAGCAGCGGGGGGCCCTCGATCACGTCGAGCACCTCGTCCACGTCCACCGCCAGTTGGCGCTCGTCGGCCAGGGCCACCACGCCTTGATGGCGGGTGCCGCGCGACAAGCCGTCCAGGCGCTCCATCGGCACCGGATGCAGGCGGCAGCCCGCCTTCTCGGCCTGCTCGATGAACGTCTGCATCCGCTTGTCGCGGCGCGACGCCTCTACATAGATTTCCTTGATCGACTCGGGCGCGTGGCGCAGCCGCGCGACAACCGCGTGAAACCCGGCCAGAACTTGGGTCGACGCCATAAATGCAATACCTTTAGATAAACGAATACCCGCCCCAAAGGGGGCGGGCCACCGGACGAGACCGGCCATCAGCGCAATGTTACCCCTTATGGCTGCGCCGTATGGCCGCCCCGTCCAAAGACGAGCTAGCCATAACCGGGCGCATCCAGGGCAGATCAGTGCCGTTTGTGCGTCGCCTTCTTGGCCGGCGCGGCGCGTTTGGCCGCCCTGGGCGGCTTGCCCGCTTTCTTGGCGTCGGCGCGCCGCTCTTTGGCGGTCTGTCCCTTCAAGGCGGCCGGCTTGGGCGCCGCCGCCTTCTTCACGCGGCGCATCGGCTCTTCCGGCCCGCGGGCCGCCGCCTTGCGCAGCGCGTCGAAACTCGTGCCCTGCACCAGGCGGAATTCGATGCGGCGCGCTTCCAGGTCGACGCGCGCCACCTGCACCTGCACCTTGTCGGTCAGGCGATACCGCATACCGGTGCGCTCGCCGCGCAATTCGTGCAAGGCGTCATTGAACTGGAAGTACTCGCCGCCCAGCTCGGAGACGTGCACCAGGCCTTCGACGTGCAGCGTATCCAGCGTGACGAAGATGCCGAAGCTGGCCACACCAGTGACGGTGCCGCTGAAGTCTTCGCCCACGCGCTCCTTGACGAACCAGCACTTGAGCCAGGCCTCGACGTCGCGCGATGCCTCATCGGCGCGGCGCTCGCTGGCCGACAGCACCAGGCCCATCTTTTCCCAGATGGCGTGCTCGTGTTCCTTTTGCGTGCGGCCGATGACGACCGCCTGGTCGTCCAGGCTGGGCACGTAGCGCTGCCCGGCCAGCAAGGCCTTGATCACCCGGTGCGTCAGCAGGTCGGGATAGCGGCGGATGGGCGACGTGAAGTGGCTGTAGCCGGGGTACGACAGGCCGAAGTGGCCCATGTTGTCCGGGCTGTAGACGGCCTGCTGCATGGAACGCAGGCACATGGTCTGCAGCAGTTGGTAATCGGGACGGCCACGCACGGTATCCAGGAAATCGCCGTAATCCTTGGCCGTGGGCGTTTCGCCCCCGCCCATCGACAAGCCCATCGTGCGCAGGAATTCGCGCAGCGACTGCAGGCGTTCCGGCGTAGGGCCTTCGTGGATGCGATACAGGCCCGGATGCTTGCTGCGCGTCATGAAGTCGGCCGCGCACGTATTCGCAGCCAGCATGCATTCTTCGATCAGCTTGTGGGCGTCGTTGCGCACCGACGGGACGATCTGCTCGATGCGGCCCAGTTCGTTGCAGACGATCTTGGTCTCGACCGTGTCGAAATCGATGGCGCCGCGCTTCTTGCGTCCCTGCACCAGCAACTGGAACAGCTCGTACAGGTGCTGGACCTGCGGCATGACGGCACGCATCGCCGCGGCAGCCGGGCCGCCGGGCTGCTGCAATGCCGCCCAGATGTTCGTATACGTGGTGCGGGCATGCGAATGCATCACCGCGTTGTAGAACTGGTAGGCCGTGACAGTGCCGGCCTTGGCGCCGGTGGCGGGAATCACCATGTCGCAGACCAGCACGAGGCGGTCCACATCGGGATTCAGCGAACACAAGCCATTGGACAGCGTCTCGGGCAGCATCGGAATGACGCGGCGCGGGAAGTAGACGCTGGTGCCGCGTTCGATCGCGTCATCGTCCAAGGCGTCGCCCGGACGCACATAGTGGCTGACGTCGGCAATGGCCACCAGCAAGCGCCAGCCCGGGCGCTTGCGTTGGCCCGTGCCCAGCTCGACGGGTTCGCAATAGACGGCGTCGTCGAAGTCGCGCGCGTCTTCGCCGTCGATGGTGATCAACGGCACATCGCGCAGGTCCACGCGGTCTTTCAGGTCGCTCTTGCGCACCACGTCCGGCAGGCGCGCGGCCTGCTTGCGGGCGGCTTCCGAGAATTCGACGGGCACGTCGAACTTGCGTACCGCGATCTCGATTTCCATGCCGGGGTCATCGATTTCGCCCAGCACCTCGGCCACGCGGCCCAGCGGCTGCGTATGGCGCGTGGGCTGCTCCATGATCTCGACCGCGACCACCTGCCCGTGCTGGGCGCCGTTGGTATCGCTGGGCGGAATCAGGATGTCGTGCTTGATGCGCTGGTCTTCGGGCACGACGATGGACAGGCCGTGCTCATGCAGGAAACGGCCCACCAGCTTGTTGGTGCGGCGTTCGATGACTTCGACGATGGTGCCTTCCGGCTTGCCGCGGTATTCGCCCGACGGCTTGACCAGCACGCGGTCGCCATGCAGCACCTTGAGCATTTCGCGCGGCGACAGGAACAGGTCCGGGCCGCCGTCATCACGCAGCAGAAAGCCGAAGCCGTCGCGGTGGCCCAGCACCTTGCCGGCGACGAAGTCCAACTTGGTCGCCAGCAGCAACACGCCCTTGCGGTTGGGCATCAATTGCCCGTCGCGTTCCATGGCGCCAAGCCGGCGCTCGAACCCGACCATCGTCGCGGCACGCTCTACGCCCATGCGTTCGGCCAATTCCACCGGAGACAACGGCGAACCCGCGGCACGCAGCGCGGTCAGAATGGCTTCACGGGACGGGACATCGGGATCGAAGTCCGGCGGCGCTTCGGGCAAGGGTGTTGATCTGTTGTTTTTCGATTCGTTATTCGATCGTTTTGCCAAAGCTGAAATTTCCGTATATAATGCGCAGCTTCTGTGGTTCGCCCAAGGCTGAACACTGAAGCAGAAATGGTCAGAGGGGTCGAAAGACCCATTGTAAAACCAACTGCGCTCGGGACGCATGTTTTAGTTAAGTAAGTACGCTGGAAACAACGTACAGGCCTTAATAAAAACAAAGCAACTAGAGCGGCAGCGTATCACATAGTTCTGACAGTATCTTTCAGTGCCCAGGTGGCGGAATTGGTAGACGCGCACGGTTCAGGTCCGTGTGCCGCAAGGTGTGGAGGTTCGAGTCCTCTCCTGGGCACCA
>CAUSDE010000069.1:0-29391 GCA_963530045.1 uncultured Achromobacter sp. | reverse complement strand
TCATGATGTTGCCGACGCGGGCTAAGACCGCGTCGGCCACAACCTGATGCTCCGCCGGGTGGGCGCCGACGTGCGGCTGGTGGACCAGGGCTTCGACATCGGCTTCCGGCGCAGCTGGGAAGAAGCGCTGGAAGACGTGAGAAAGCGCGGCGGCAAGCCCTACGCCATTCCTGCCGGCGCGTCCGACCATGAACTGGGCGGCCTGGGGTACGTGGGCTTTGCCGAGGAAGTGCGGCGCCAGGAAGCCGAGCTGGGGTTCAAGTTCGACTACATCGTCGTGTGCGCCGTCACCGGCAGCACCCAGGCCGGCATGGTGGTGGGCTTTGCCGCCGACGGACGCGCCGACCGCGTCATCGGCATCGACGCCTCGGGAACCCCGGAGCAGACGCGCGCGCAGATCCTGCGCATCGCGCGCCGCACCGCGGATCTGGTCGGGCTGGAGACAGGCATCGCCGACCGCGACGTGGTGCTGGACACGCGCTATGCGTATCCCGCCTACGGCCTGCCCTCGGCGGAAACCAACGACGCCATTCGCACCTGCGCGCGGCTGGAAGGCATGATGACCGACCCCGTCTACGAAGGGAAATCCATGCAGGGGATGATGGATATCATCCGCCGCGGCGAAATTCCGGCAGGCTCGAAAGTGCTGTATGCGCACCTGGGAGGGGTGCCGGCGATCAACGCCTACAGCTTTTTGTACCGCAACGGCTGAAGCCGGTTTCGGGGCCATGGGCTGGCCCGCGGGCGATCTGCGTTGAAGGGTGCCGGCATGCGCGTGAGCGCAAGCCGGCATCATGGTTTTCCTCAGTTATGTACATAAATTGTATACAGACACTTGCTTTCCCGCTATTGTTTAGCCGAACATGACGCGACCGCCCTGCGGCGCCCGCTTGTCGAATCCGGCTCCCTGCCCGCCCTCTTCATGCATACCTACGACTCCACGCTAGCCTATCCCCGCGACCTCATCGGCTACGGCCGGAACCCGCCGCACGCGCAATGGCCCGGGCGCGCCCGTATCGCCGTGCAATTCGTGCTGAATTACGAGGAAGGCGGCGAGAACAGCGTGCTGCACGGCGACGCCGGATCTGAACAGTTCCTGTCCGAAATGTTCAATCCCGCCAGCTACCCCGATCGCCACCTCAGCATGGAAGGCATTTATGAATACGGATCGCGCGCGGGCGTGTGGCGCATCCTGCGCGAATTCGAAAAGCGGCAGCTGCCGCTGACGGTCTTTGGCGTCGGGATGGCGTTGCAGCGCCATCCCGAGCTGACCACGGCATTCGTCGAACTCGGCCACGAGATCGCATGCCACGGCTGGCGCTGGGTCCATTACCAGAACGTGGACGAAGCCACCGAGCGCGAACACATGCGTCTGGGCATGGACGCCATCACCCGGCTCACCGGCACCCGCCCTCTGGGCTGGTACACGGGGCGCGACAGCCCGCGCACCCGCCGCCTGGTGGCCGACGACGGCGGCTTCGAGTACGACAGCGACTATTACGGCGACGACCTGCCCTTCTGGATGCAGGTGCAAAAGACCGATGGCAGCGTCGTGCCGCAACTGATCGTGCCTTACACGCTGGACTGCAACGACATGCGTTTCGCCTTGCCCCAGGGCTATTCGCACGCCGATCCCTTCTTCCAGTATCTGAAAGACAGCTTCGACGTGCTCTACGCCGAAGGCGAGGACTCGCCCAAGATGCTCAGCATCGGCATGCACTGCCGCCTGTTGGGGCGTCCGGGGCGCATCACCGCGCTGCAGCGTTTCCTGGATCACGTCGCCAGCCACGACCGCGTGTGGGTGTGCCGCCGGCTGGACATCGCCCGCCACTGGAAGGCCACGCATCCCTATCTGCCGAATCGCTAAGGGTAATGACCATGGTTTCAACCCTGGAACAACTTAACGCCGCCCCCCCCGACGAGGCCGCGGCCATGCTGGACAACCTGTATGCGCAATCGCCATGGATCGCCCGCCAGACCTTGCGGGCGCGTCCCTTCCGGTCGCTTGCGCAGTTGCAGCACCAGTTGCGCCACGTCGTCGATAGCGCGGATGCCGACACCCGGTTCGCACTGATCCGCGCCCAGCCGGAACTGTCGGACGTGACCGATTTCACCCCCGACGCGCTGACGCGCCTTCAGCAGCTGCGCGCGCATTACAGCGACCGCTTCGGCTTTCCGTTCGTCCACGCCGGGCGCGACCCGCGCGGCATCCCGCTCACTCCCCGGCAGATCATCGACGAGCTCGTGCGCCGCCTGGACAACCCGCCGAATGTCGAACACCAGGAAGCGCTGCGCAGCATTCACCGCATGGCCGAAATCCGGTTGGGCGGCGACTTCGGCATCGACCTGTCGACAGGCAACGACATCTGGGACTGGCACGAAACGCTCAGCCAGCATAGCGACCCCGGCTACGCCGAAAAGGGCCAGCTCACCGTCACCTACCTGACCGACGCCCATCGCGCCTGCGCCCAGCGCATCTCGCAATGGATGCGCGAGTGCGGCTTCGACGAGGTCGACATCGACGCGGTCGGCAACGTGGTCGGCCGCTACCGAGCGGACCGCGTCGAGGCCCCCACGCTGATGACGGGCAGCCATTTCGACACCGTGCGCAACGGCGGCAAATACGACGGCCGGCTGGGCATCTTCGTGCCGATGGCGTGCGTGCGCGAATTGCACCGCCAGGGACGGCGCCTGCCGTACCACCTGGAAGTGATCGGCTTTGCCGAAGAGGAAGGCCAGCGCTACCGCGCCACTTTCCTGGGCTCTGGCGCGCTGATCGGCGATTTCAAGCCCGAATGGCTGGATCAGAAAGACGCGCAAGGCATCACCATGCGCGAGGCCATGCAGCAGGCGGGTCTGCGCATCGACGATATTCCGGCGTTGCGCCGCGATGCCTCGCGCTACCTGGGCTTTATCGAAGTGCATATCGAACAAGGACCGGTGCTGTTCGAAATGGGCCTGCCGCTGGGCATCGTCACGTCCATCAACGGCAGCGTGCGCTACATGGTGCAGATATTCGGCATGGCCTGCCACGCCGGCACCACGCCGATGGACCGGCGCCGCGACGCCGCCACGGCCACGGCCGAACTGGCGCTGTACGTCGAGCGGCGCGCGGCCCAGGACGGTGACTCCGTCGGCACGATCGGGATGCTTGAAGTCCCGAACGGTTCGATCAACGTCGTGCCGGGCGAATGCCGCTTCAGCCTGGACTTGCGCGCCCCCAGCGACCCGCAACGCGATGCGCTGGTCAATGACGTGCTGGCCGAGCTGGCCGCCATCTGCCAGCGGCGCGGCTTGCGCTACACCCTTGAAGAAACCATGCGCGCCGCGGCCGCCCCCAGCGATCCCGCGTGGCAACTGCGCTGGGAACGCGCCGTCGACGCGTTGGGCGTCCCGCTCTACCGCATGCCCAGCGGCGCGGGCCACGACGCGATGAAGCTGCACGAGGTCATGCCGCAAGCCATGCTGTTTGTACGCGGGCAGAACGCCGGCATCAGCCACAACCCCCGTGAATCCACCACCAGCGACGACATCCAGCTTGCCGCGTTTGCCATGCAGCGCCTGCTGGACGACCTTGCCAACGACTCCTCACATTCAAAATGACCGACTACGACCGCCTGGACGCCTGGGTTGACGCCCACTTTGACGAGGAAGTCCGCTTCCTGCAGTCCCTGGTGCGCGTGCCCACTGACACGCCGCCCGGCAACAATGCGCCGCACGCGGTGCGCACCGCCGAACTGCTGCAAGACTTTGGCTTCGAGGCCGAGGCGCATCCGGTGCCGGCGGACGCCGTGAAGGACTACGGCCTGGAATCCATCACCAACCTGATCGTGCGGCGCGAGTACGGCCCCGGCCGCCGCATCGCGCTCAATGCGCATGGCGACGTGGTGCCCCCGGGCGACGGCTGGCAGCACGACCCCTATGGCGGCGAAATCGAAGACGGCAGCCTCTACGGCCGCGCGTCGGCCGTCAGCAAGAGCGACTTCGCCAGTTTCACGTTCGCGGTGCGCGCGCTCGAAGCCGTGGCCAAACCCGGCCACGGCGCGGTCGAGCTGCACTTCACGTATGACGAAGAGTTCGGCGGGCTGCTCGGGCCGGGCTGGCTGCTGGCCCAGGGCCTGACCCGGCCCGACCTGCTGATCGCAGCGGGCTTCAGCTACGAAGTGGTGACGGCGCACAACGGCTGCCTGCAAATGGAAGTGACCGTGCACGGCAAGATGGCGCACGCCGCCATTCCGGCCAGCGGCGTAGACGCGCTGCAAGGCGCGGTCAAGATCCTGAATGCGTTGTATGCGCAGAACGCGCGGTACCAGCAAGTGACATCCGACGTTCCGGGCATCACGCACCCGTATCTGAATGTCGGCCGCATCGAAGGGGGCACCAACACCAACGTGGTGCCCGGCAAGGTCAGCTTCAAACTGGACCGCCGCATGATCCCCGAAGAAAACGCCGCCGAAGTCGAAGCGGACATCCGCCGGATCATCCAGGAAGCCGCGGCATCCTCGCCGGGCATCACGGTCGAGATCAAGCGCCTGTTGCTGGCCAACTCGATGCGCCCCCTGCCCGGCAATCAGCCGCTGGTCAGCGCCATCCAGAAGCACGGGGAAGCCCTCTTCGGCGAACCCATACCCGCCATGGGCACCCCGTTGTACACCGACGTGCGCCTGTATGCCGAAGCCGGCATCCCCGGCGTGATCTACGGCGCCGGTCCCCGCACGGTGCTGGAATCGCACGCCAAGCGCAATGATGAACGCGTGGTGCTGGAAGATCTGCGCCGCGCGACGAAAGTCATTGCGCGCACGCTGTCCGATCTGCTCAAGCCGGCCTGATCCGCCTGCGCGCAGCGCCCCGGGCCGGCAGGCCGGCCGCTGGCAGGCCGCCTTCCCGGCCAGGCACTAGGCCAGCCGCATCACGCGGCGCCAGAACAGCACCGCCACCATCACGAAGACCGCCAGCCCAAGATAGGAAGCGGCGGTCGCGAAGCCCTCGCCCGCAATCGCAAGCGGCGCATCGGTACCCGCCGCGCCGATGATGGCCGCCATCAGCACGCCCACCAGGCTTTCGCCCACGATCAGGCCGGAGGCGATCAGCACGCCGCGTCGGTTGGGCGCATCCGCGAATTGCTCATAGGGCTTGCCGGCGGCGGCAGCGCGGCGGCGCAGCGCGCGCTCCAGCAGCCACGCCAGCACGGCGCCGGCCACAATGGGCGCGGCCACCGTCGGCGGCAGATAGATGCCGATACCCACCGCCAGCACCGGAATCCGGGCGACCCGGCACGTGCGCTTGAGGATCTCGTCCACCACGATCAGGCCCACGCCCACGGCCATGCCGATCAGGATCATCGTCCAGTTCAATTGGTGGGTGAAGATGCCGCGCGCAATCGCCAGCATCAATGTCGCCTGCGGGGCCGACAAGGCCTGCGCCGGGTCCATGCCGTCGCGCGGCATCGCATCCGCGAAACCGTAGGCGTTGTACAAGAGCTCCAGCACCGGCGAGATCACCGCCGCCCCCACGACGCAGCCGATCAGCAGCGCCACCTGCTGGCGCCACGGCGTGGCGCCCACCAGCCAGCCCGTCTTCAGGTCTTGCAGGTTGTCGTTGGAAATCGACGCCACGGCCACCACCGCTGACGTGCTGAAGATCGACAGCGCGATCGCCATCTGCACGCCGTTCTGCACGCCCAGCAATTCGCCGCCCAAGGCCAGCATCAGCAGCGACACCAGCACGATGGCCACGATGCCCACGCCCGAGATCGGGCTGGTCGACGACCCCACCAGGCCCGCCATGTAGCCGCAAGCCGCCGCCACCAGGAAGCCGAACACGAAGGCGAACAGCACGGCGTAGGCCACCAGTTTCCAGATGGCGCCGGCTGACAGCGGCGCGCCCGACAGGAACACCTGGAACGTGATCACCAGGATCGCCACCAAGACCAGCGTCACGACCGAAATCCAGCCTGCCGACAGGTCGCGCTCGGTGCGCGGCGCCTGGCCGGCCCGGGCGGCGCCCGCCTTCGTCAACGCCGAAAACGAGGCCTTGACGCCGCGCGCCATCGGCATGAACAGGGTCGCCAGCGTCCAGATCGCGCCCACGCCGATCACCCCGGCGCCGATGAAGCGCACCTGCGACGACCACAGCCCGGTGGCGTATTGCGCCAGCGTCTGCCCGGCGGGCATGTCGCCCATCGCCGTCAGGACGGGCACCGCGATGCCCCAGGAAATGATCAGGCCCGTCAGCATGGCCAGGCCCGCGACGATGCCGATGAGGTAGCCCGCGCCCAGGAGCGCCAGCGAAAAGCCCATCGGCAGGCGGAACACCGCGCCGCCCAGGGCGAACCAGCCGCTGACGCCGTCGCCCAGCACGCGCAGGCCACTGGCGGCGAAGCTGACCACCGCCGCCACGACGCCACCGGTCACGATGTCGCCCATGCCGGTCGCGGCGGGCTTGGCACCGGAGGCCTGCGGCGACTCGCCGGCGGCGTCTTGCGCGCGTTCGGCGCTGCCCACCCGCAGGATTTCGGCCGCGGCCACGCCTTCCGGGTACGGCAGGTCGCTTTGCACCACCATCACGTGGCGCAGCGGGATGGTGAACATCACGCCCAGCATGCCGCCGGCCGCACAGATGCCGAGCGTCTGCCAGAACGGAAAGCCTTGCCAGTGCCCCATCATGACCAGCGCGGGCAGGATGAAGATGATGGACGACAGCGTGCCGGCCGCCGAGGCCTGGGTCTGCACCATGTTGTTTTCAAGGATGTTGGCGTCCTTGAACAGGCGCAGCACCGACATCGAAATCACCGCCGCGGGAATGGCGGACGAGAACGTCAGGCCGACCTTCAGCCCCAGGAAGACGTTGGAGGCCGTGAAGATCACGGTGATCAGGGCGCCGAGCAAGACGCCGCGGAACGTCAGTTCCGGAAGAGTGACGTTTGCCGGGACGCTGACAGGTTGTGTCATTGAAGTCTCCCGTTGGGAATTCGCTAAACCGCGCATTCTAGCGCTTCGGCGTCCACCCAGTGGTCACCACGCGTAAACGCCGCCTGGCGGCAGATACTGCCGGCAATGCAAACGCCCACAAAAGATTATGCTGAAAGCCGGAGCATTGACCCTGGAATTTGATGACTCATGCCTGCCACACAGGTCTAGCATTGAGCGATAACAGGAGACATCACGACCATGCGCGACGCCAGCCACCCTATCGCCGGGCAAGACGACCGGCACGATGCCGACCCCTCGGAAACCGCAGAGTGGCGAGACGCCCTGCAGTCGCTGGTCGAGGCCGACGGCGCAAGCCGCGCCGGCTACGTGCTGGACAGCCTGCTGGGGCACGCCGCGTCGCTGGGCCTGCGCGCCAACAGCCAGACCCGCACCGCCTATCTGAACACCATCCCCGCCGACCAGGAGCCGCCCTTCCCCGGCAACCTGGCCGTGGAAGAACGCATCGCCCGCATCAACCGCTGGAACGCGCTGGCCATGGTGGTGCGAGCCAACCAGGCGCATGGCGAGCTGGGCGGCCATATCGCCAGCTATGCGTCGGCCGCCGACCTGTTCGAGGTCGGCTTCAACCACTTCTTCCGCGCGCAGTCGGCCGACGGCCCGGGCGACCTGGTCTACATGCAGCCCCATTCGGCGCCCGGCGTGTATGCCCGCGCCTACCTTGAAGGTTTCCTCGGCGAAGACGACCTGGCGCATTTCCGCCAGGAAATCACCGCCACGGCGAACGGCCTGCGCGGCCTGTCGTCCTATCCCCACCCGTGGCTGATGCCGGACTTCTGGCAGTTCCCCACCGGTTCCATGGGCATCGGCCCCATCAACGCCATCTACCAGGCGCGCTTCATGCGCTACCTGGAACACCGCTCGCTCGTGCCCGGCGGCGACCGCAAGGTCTGGGGCATCTTCGGCGACGGCGAGATGGATGAGCCCGAGTCCATCGCCGCGCTGACGCTGGCGGCGCGCGAAAAACTCGACAACCTGGTCTTCGTCGTCAACTGCAACCTGCAGCGGCTGGACGGCCCCGTGCGCGGCAACGGCCGCATCATCGACGAACTGGAAACGCTGTACGCGGGCGCGGGCTGGAACGTGATCAAGCTGGTCTGGGGCAGCGACTGGGACGCCCTGCTGCGCCGGGACACCAATGGCGCGCTGGCTCGCGCCTTCGCCAACACCGTGGACGGCCAGTTCCAGACCTTCGCCGCCAACGACGGCGCCTTCAACCGCGCCCACTTCTTCAACCAGAACCCGGAGTTGGCCGCGCTGGTGGCCGACTGGACCGACGAGGCCATCGACCGCCTGCACCGGGGCGGCCACGACATGGTGAAGATCCACGCCGCCTACCACCGCGCGGCGCAACACCGCGGCCAGCCCACCGTGATCCTGGCGCAGACCAAGAAGGGCTTCGGCATGGGCTCGGCCGGCCAGGGCAAGATGACGACGCACCAGCAGAAAAAGCTGGACGACGAGGCCTTGCTGGCCTTCCGCGACCGCTTCGCGCTGCCGATCTCGGACGCCGATTGCCTGGCGCTCAAGTTCTATCGCCCCGCGGAAGACAGCGCCGAACTGCGCCACCTGCAAGCGCGCCGCGCAGCGCTCGGCGGCCACATTCCCCGCCGCCGCACGCAGGCCCCGCGCCTGACGCCCCCGGACGCCGAACACTGGGCACGCTTTGCGCTGGCCGCCGACGGCAAGGAAATGTCGTCGACCATGGCCATCGTGCGCATGCTGACCGCGCTGCTCAAGGACGCCACCGTGGGCTCGCGCATCGTGCCGATCGTCGCGGACGAAGCGCGCACGTTCGGCATGGCCAACCTGTTCCGCCAGATCGGCATCTATTCGGCGCAAGGCCAGCTTTACGAGCCCGAGGACATCGGCTCGGTGCTGTACTACCGCGAAGCGCGCGATGGCCAGATCCTGGAGGAAGGCATCACCGAGGCGGGCGCGATCTCGTCCTGGACCGCGGCCGGCACCAGCTATTCGGTCAACGGCCTGCCGATGCTGCCGTTCTATATCTATTACTCGATGTTCGGCTTCCAGCGCATCGGCGACCTGATCTGGGCCGCCGCCGACCAGCGCACGCGCGGTTTCCTGATCGGCGCCACGTCCGGGCGCACCACGCTGGGCGGCGAAGGCCTGCAGCACCAGGACGGCTCCAGCCACATCATGGCCGCCGCCGTGCCCAACTGCCGTGCGTACGACCCGGCCTACGCGTTTGAAGTCGCCGTCCTCGTCGAATACGGCATGCGCCGCATGCTGGACGAGCAGCGCGACGAATTCTTCTACCTGACGGTCACGAACGAAAACCTGGCGCAGCCCGACATGCCGGCGGACGCCGGCGTGCGCGACGGCATCCTGCGCGGGATGTACCGCCTGCGCCCGGCGCGCGGGCAAGCCCAGGTGCGTCTGTTGGGCGCGGGCCCGATGCTGCGCGAGGCCGAAATGGCGGCCGACCGCCTGCGCGAACGCTATGGCGTGGACGCCGAGGTCTGGAGCGTCACCAGCTTTTCCGAACTGGCCCGCGACGGCCGCGAAGCCGAGCGCGCGCGGGTGCTGGGGCTCGAGGCCACGAACGGCGAGGACTGGGTCCGCCATTGCCTGGGCGCCAGCGACGCGCCCGTCATCGCGGCCACCGACTACGTGCGCGCCGTCCCTGAACAGATTCGCGCCTGGGTACCCGCCCCCTACCGGACCTTGGGCACGGACGGCTTCGGCCGCAGCGACACCCGCGCCCAGTTGCGCGACTTCTTCGAAGTTAGCGCCGACTGGATCGTGCTGTACGCGCTGGACAGCTTGGGCCGACAAGCCGACGCCGACACGCTGCGCCAGTCCTTGAACGCGCGCGCGCGGCAGACGCCGCCCTGGGAGCTGTAGACACTTCGCTGCACTGCAACAACCAAGCACCCGCGCTTTCTGGTGAAATACGGGTGTTCCCTAAGCATTTCGCAAAGAAACCGGCGGGCCGCGAGCCCGCCTTTTGTCATCCCGTTTTCTTTTTCAGTTAGTGCCTCAGAGGCCCCGATCCCATGGACGAAACTCTTACCAAAATGGCGTTGGATTACCACGCCTATCCCACCCCCGGCAAAATCTCGGTCGTCCCGACCAAGACGTTGGCCAACCAGGACGACTTGTCCCTGGCCTACTCCCCCGGCGTGGCCGCCGCTTGCATGGCCATCTTCGACCAGGGCGATGACGCCGCCTCGAAGTACACCTCGCGCGGCAACCTGGTGGGTGTGATCACCAACGGCACCGCCGTCCTGGGTCTGGGCAACATCGGCCCGCTGGCCGCCAAGCCGGTGATGGAAGGCAAGGGCTGCCTGTTCAAGAAGTTCGCCGGCATCGACGTGTTCGACATCGAACTGGCCGAGAACGATCCGGACAAGCTGGTCGACATCATCGCGGCGCTGGAGCCCACGCTGGGCGGCGTCAACCTGGAAGACATCAAGGCGCCCGAGTGCTTCTACATCGAGAAGAAGCTGCGCGAACGCATGAAGATCCCCGTCTTCCATGACGACCAGCACGGCACCGCCATCATCTCGTCGGCCGCCATCCTGAACGGCCTGAAGGTCGTGAACAAGGACATCGGCTCGGTCAAGCTCGCCTGCTCGGGCGCCGGCGCCGCCGCCATCGCCTGCCTGGACCTGCTGGTCCACCTGGGCGTCAAGCGCGAGAACATCTACGTGGTCGACTCCCGCGGCGTGATCTGGGATGGCCGCGATGAAAACATGGAAGCCAACAAGAAGCGCTACGCGCAGAAGACCGACGCGCGCACGCTGGCCGACGTGGTCAACGGCGCCGACGTGTTCCTGGGCTGCTCGACCGCTGGCGTCCTGACCGGCGACATGGTCAAGACCATGGCCGACCGCCCGCTGATCCTGGCGCTGGCCAACCCGGAACCGGAAATCCGCCCGGAAGTCGCCAAGGCCGCGCGCCCCGACTGCATCATCGCCACCGGCCGTTCGGACTACCCGAACCAGGTCAACAACGTGCTGTGCTTCCCCTTCATCTTCCGCGGCGCCATGGATGCCGGCGCCTCGCGCATCACGGAAGAAATGAAGCTGGCTTGCGTGAAGGCCATCGCCGAACTGGCGCAAGCCGAGCAGAACGATGAAGTGGCCCGCGCCTATGCCGGCCAGGAACTGTCGTTCGGCCCCGACTACATCATCCCGAAGCCGTTCGACCCGCGCCTGATCGTCCAGATCGCGCCGGCCGTGGCGCAAGCCGCCGCCGACTCCGGCGTGGCCGCCCGCCCGATCGAAGACATCGAAGCCTACCGCCAGAAGCTGATGGGCTTCGTGTACCACTCGGGCCAGCTGATGCGTCCGCTGTTCGCCCAGGCCAAGAAGGCGCCCAAGCGCGTCATCTACGCCGACGGCGAAGACGAACGCGTCCTGCGCGCGGTGCAGACCGTGGCCGACGAGAAGCTGGCGTTCCCGATCCTGATCGGCCGCCCGGCCGTCATCGAAATGCGCATCGAGAAGGCCGGCCTGCGCCTGAAGGCCGGCGAGCATTTCGAGATCGTGGATCCGGAAGACGACAACCGCTTCAACGAAACCTGGAACGCGTACTACCAGCTGAAGGGCCGCGAAGGCGTGACGCCGGCCATCGCCAAGGCGATGATCCGCAAGCACAACACGCTGATCGGCGCGATGCTGCTGCGTCGCGGCGACGCCGACGCGCTGCTTTGCGGCGTGGCCAGCAAGTACGACAACCAGCTGAAGTACATCGACGAAATCATCGGCAAGAAGGAAGGCCAGACGTACGCCGCGCTGAACGTGCTGATGCTGCCTGACCAGACGCTGTTCGTCACCGACACCCACGTCAACGAAAACCCGACGTCGGAAGAAGTGGCCAACATCACCATCCAGGCCGCCGACGAAATGCTGCGCTTTGGCGTGGTGCCGAAGATCGCCCTGCTGTCGCATTCGAACTTCGGCAGCCGCGTGACGGAATCGTCGAAGAAGATGGCCGCTGCCAGCAAGCTGGTGCAAGAGCGCGCGCCCGACCTGGAAGTGGATGGCGAAATGCACGCCGACGCCGCCCTGTCGGAAAAGATCCGTGTGCTGGCCTACCCGGACAGCACGCTCAAGGGTCGCGCCAACCTGCTGGTCATGCCGAACCTGGACACCGGCAACATCACGTACAACATGCTGAAGATGACCGGCAGCAATGGCGTCGCGATGGGTCCGATCCTGCTGGGCGCCGCACGCCCCGTGCACATCCTGACGACCAGCGCCACCGTGCGCCGCATCGTCAACATGACGGCGCTTGCCGTCGTGGATGCGCAGCAGGAAGCCGCCGAGGCCGCCCGCAAGCGCCGTTGATCGCCGTCCCGCTGTAACAGAACGGGCGCCCTTTCCGGGCGCCCGTTTTTTTTTGCCGCGTCGACAGGCGGCCGAAGCGGCGGTAGTCGTCCGCGGCGAACGGATGGTACAACCCAAGCTTGCCCTTTTCCTGGAGACGACATGCTGGCCGATGCCCTGTACGCCTGGTTCCACTATCTGGCGATCTTTGTAATGGTGGTGGTCCTGACCGCCGAAGCCGTGCTGCTGCGCCCCGATCTGACGGCGGGCGGCGTCAAACGGCTGGTCATCTATGACCGCCTGTATGGCGTCAGCGCCGTCCTCGTGCTGATCACCGGCCTGCTGCGGCTGACGCAGGGCGTGAAAGGCGCCGCGTTCTACATGAGCAGCCCCTGGTTCCATGCCAAGATCACGCTTTTCGTCATCATCGCGCTCTGTTCGATCCCGCCCACGCTGGCCGTGCTGCGTTGGGCGAAGCAGTCGCGCCAGAAGCCGGGCTTCGTACCCGCGTTGCCCGAGATCAAGCGGGTGCGGCGCTGGGTGATGATCGAATCGCACCTGTTCATTTTCCTGCCCTTGTTCGCGGTCCTGATGGCGCGGCACATCAGCGTGTAAGCGCAGGTCCCGGCCAGCCCTTGGTCAGGCGCATCATCAGGTAATCGACGAACGCCCTGGCCCGGGCCGGCAGCAGCCGCGTCTCGGTCACGACATGGACGGGAAACGGTCCCAGGCTCCAATCCGGCAAGACCCGCGCAAGGCCGCCCGAGCGCTCAAGCTCGCTCTGGTCGCCGCCCAGCGCGGCGATGCCCGCTCCCAGCATCGCCAGCCGGCGCGCCATGCCGGCTTCGTTGACCGAAAAGCGGCCGCTCGGCGTCACGGTCAGCTGTTCGTGCCCTCGCGCCAGCGGCCAGCGCGTGGCCGCGCCATTCGCCTCGGCGCGGAAACCAATGCATTCATGCGCGCCAAGTTCCGACGGGTGGGCCGGCGCGCCGCGGGCCGCCAGATAGTCTTCCGACGCGTAAAGATGGACATTCAGGTAGCCCAGGCACCGGGCGATGCGCGTGGAATCCGGCATATCGCCGATCTTGATGGTCAGGTCGCAAGGTTCGGCGACCCGGTCGGCATGTTCCAGGCTGGTCAGATTCAGGTGGAACGCCACCTCCGGGTGGCGGCGCGAAAATCCCAGGAAGATCTCGGCCATCACGTCGGTCGCGAAGGTAGCTGGCATATTGACGCGCAACAGGCCGGACGGCTTGGCGGTCAGCGCCTGCAATTCTTCATGCGCAACCTGCGCCTCTTCGACGATGCGCAGGCAGCGTTCCAGATAGACTTCGCCCGCGCCGGTCAGCTCCACCTTGCGGGTGCTGCGGTTGAGCAGGCTCAGGCCAACCGAACGCTCAAGCTCCGCCACGCGCCGCGACAGCGTCGATTTCGGCAGCCCCAGGACGTCGGCGGCGCGGCTGAAGCTGCGCGCCTTGGCCACCTCTGCGAACAGCTCCATGCTGTGCAGGCGTCTCACGGACGTCTCATCCGGCATCACTCCCTGACGGTTCGGCCGGCGCGGGACGCCACCGGCAAGCCGCATTGTCGGAAGAGACTTTTAAGAATTTCTTAACGCGGCCCCGTCGCGGCAGGCGCCGGGCAACGGGCGCGCACCGGAGCTTCCGGTTCCTCGTCGCCGACACTGAATGAAGCAAACTCGAACACGCCGACTTCCTCGTTCTTCACGATGCCGGCAAACGTCCCGTCCAGGCCCTGCATCACCGACATGCCTTGGGACACGTCGTCATGGCCCTCGCGCTTGGCGGGCTGCCCGTCGCGTGGACTGAAGACGATGACGCCCGGAAATGGTTCGCGGCCAGCGCCCTGCACGCGCCGCACCGTCTTGACCTGCGTGCCGACCGCATGGCGGAAGTCTCCCCACTGCACGCCGCATGCCAGTTCCGTATCACTGACCCGCAGCAGGCGGCGGTCCGCGTCCAGGTAGATCCTGGGATTGCTCAGCATCAGCCCGAAGGCCTTCACCGCCACAGGGTCCTTCACTTCGATGCGCCAGCGATCCGGGTCCTTGAAGCCGTCGACGTATACGGTCCCTTCCGAGCCATACAGGATCGATCCCGGCGCGATCTCCAGATCCCCGACACGGTTGCCGCGGCCCAACTGGCACTGGTCCAGTGCTTTCATGGCGCCGTCCCGCTCGGAATCGAATTCGATGTCCTGCGTGGCGTCGCATCGCCAGCCTTGCACGGCCTGGTCTCCCGCGCCGCGCAAGATGACGGTGCGCGGATACCGGGCGATCAGCGCATAGGTGTCATTGTCGTAGTCGGTGCCAAGAAAGCGCCGCACCTGCGTTGCCTGAATGCCGTAGACGGGTACCGGTTGGGGAAAGTCGGCCTCAAGATAGGTCTCAAGCTGCCCCTCGTCCTGCAGCCTCAACCGTGTGCCGGCGGGCATGTCGGTACCGCCCACGGTCGTCGGCTGCGCCAGCGTGACGTTGCGAGCCGCCTCCTGCCGTTCGCCCTCGCGTTCCACCTGCCAGACGATCGCCTGGAACCACGCGTAGTAGCTGAATAGCACCGCCAGCAGCACGAACAGCACAGCGGATTTCTTCCAGTGCCTGCGCGCCACGCGGCGCATTGCCGCACTGCACGCCAGCGTCAGCAGCCATCCGAAAAGCAGGACGCCCGCAAAAAAGGAAATGCTAAGCAGCAGGTAGAAATTGGCGGAGGGAAGCGCGATGGGAATCATGGCCCAGATGATATCCCGACAACAAAAAACCGCCCGAAGGCGGTTTCTTGTCGAAGCGGAAAGCGGATTAGCGCTTGTCCATCGGGGGCACGTCGCGGGTGACCGAACCCGTGAACAGCTGGCGCGGACGGCCGATCTTGTAATCGGGATCCGACAGCATTTCGTTCCACTGGGCGATCCAGCCCACCGTGCGGGCCAGCGCGAAGATGGCCGTGAACAGCGAGGTCGGGATGCCGATGGCGCGCTGGACGATACCCGAGTAGAAGTCCACGTTCGGGTACAGCTTGCGCTGCACGAAGTACGGATCCGACAGGGCGATGCGTTCCAGTTCCATGGCCAGCTTGAACAGCGGGTCGTTTTCCAGGCCCAGGGCCGAGAGCACTTCCTTGCAGGTTTCCTGCATCAGCTTGGCGCGCGGGTCGTAGTTCTTGTAGACGCGGTGGCCAAAGCCCATCAGGCGCACGCCCGAGTTCTTGTCCTTGACCTTCTCCATGAACTCACCGACCTTGTCGATGCCGCCGTTGGCTTGCAGCTCTTCCAGCATCTGCAGGCAAGCTTCGTTGGCGCCGCCGTGAGCCGGGCCCCACAGGCAAGCCACGCCAGCCGAGATGGCGGCGAACGGGTTGGTGCCCGACGAACCGCACAGGCGCACGGTCGACGTCGACGCGTTTTGCTCGTGGTCGGCGTGCAGGATGAAGATGCGGTCCAGCGCGCGTTCAACGACTTCGTTGACCTTGTAGTCTTCGCACGGCGTGGCGAACATCATGCGCAGGAAGTTGCCCGTGTAGGACAGGTCGTTCTGCGGATAGATGAACGGTTGGCCTTGCGAGTACTTGTACGCCATCGCAACCAGCGTCGGCATCTTGGCGATCAGGCGGATGGCCGAGATGTGGCGATGCTGCGGGTTCGTGATGTCGGTGGAGTCGTGGTAGAACGCGGACAGCGCGCCGACCAGGCCCGTCAGGACGGCCATCGGGTGGGCGTCGCGGCGGAAACCACGCAGGAAGAAGTGCAGTTGCTCGTTGACCATCGTGTGATGGGTCACTTGCGAGTCGAAGTCAGCCTTCTGAGCCTCGTTCGGCAGTTCGCCGTTCAGGATCAGGTAGCAGATGTCCATGAAGTCGCAATTGACGGCCAATTGCTCGATCGGGAAGCCGCGGTACAGCAGTTCGCCCTTGTCGCCGTCGATGTACGTGATGGCCGATTCGCAAGCCGCCGTGGACATGAAGCCCGGGTCAAACGTGAACATGCCCGTCTGGCCATACAGCTTGCGGATGTCGATCACATCCGGACCGACCGTGCCCTTGTAGACAGGGAACTCAATGGGTGCGCTGCCATCCGAGAAGGATAGAGTGGCTTTTTTGTCAGACAGGTTCATGTTATTTCCTCTCACATTAATCAGAGTGCGCGCATCTGGCCAATAATGCCCCGAAGCCTGGGCGTATCCAGGTCGCCTTCGAGTTCCTTGCGGGCCAGCAGCAGGTCGAGAAGGTCGTTGTCTCCCATCTCGAACAGCTGGGTCAATGCGGCCACATCATCATCGGTAAGTTCGGCCTCGTAAGCGTCAAGATACCGGGTGATGATCAAGTCGTTTTCGAGCAGGCCGCGGCGCGCCCGCCAACGCAGACGCGCCCGCTCCAGTTCAGTTAGCCTGCTCATCGTTACACCATAAATACAAAAGTCTTCACACTAGAAACTAGACCGTGCGGCGGACCATCAGTTCCTTGATCTTGCCGATCGCCTTGGTCGGGTTCAGTCCCTTGGGACAGACGTCGACGCAATTCATGATGGTGTGGCAACGGAACAGGCGGTACGGATCTTCCAGGTTGTCCAGACGCTCGCCCGTGGCTTCGTCGCGGCTGTCGGCGATGAAGCGGTAGGCTTGCAGCAGGCCGGCCGGGCCGACGAACTTGTCCGGGTTCCACCAGAACGACGGGCAGGAAGTGGAACAGCACGCGCACAGGATGCACTCGTACAGGCCGTCGAGCTCTTCGCGCGCCTCGGGCGACTGCAGGCGCTCTTTTTCGGGCGGCGGCGCGTCGTTGATGAGGTACGGGCGGATCGAGTGGTACTGGTTGAAGAAGTGCGTCATGTCCACGATCAGGTCGCGGATGACGGGCAGGCCCGGCAGCGGACGCAGGACGATGGGTTCCTTCAGTTCGCGCAGGTTCGTCGTGCAGGCCAGGCCGTTCTTGCCGTTGATGTTCATGGCGTCGGAACCGCACACGCCTTCACGGCACGAGCGGCGCAGGGCCAGGCTGTCATCGACGTCGTTCTTGATGCGCACCAGCGCATCAAGCAGCATCTTGTCGGTCGGCTGGAGTTCGACGTCCAGCTTCTGCATGTACGGGCGCTCGTCCTTGTCCGGATCGTAGCGGTAGATTTCGAACTTGACGATTCTCTTGGTGCTCATAATGGGCTCTATCCGGACTTAGAAGGTACGCGCCTTGGGCGGGAAGGACTCAACCGTCAAAGGCTTCATCTGCACGGGCTTGTAATCCAGGCGGCTGCCTTCGGAGTACCACAGCGTGTGCTTCAGCCAGTTTTCGTCGTCGCGGGTCGGATGGTCGTCCAACGCGTGCGCGCCGCGGCTTTCGGTGCGGGCAGCAGCCGACTTGATCGTGGCGCGGGCCACTTCGGTCATGTTGGCCAGTTCCAGCGCTTCGACGCGCGCGGTGTTGAACACCTTGGACTTGTCCTTGAAGTAGATGTTGTCGGCTTGCTTGGCCAGATCTTCGATCTGCGTCACGCCTTCGTTCAGCAGTTCCAGCGTGCGGAACACGCCGCAGTGGCGCTGCATCGAGAAGCGGATGGCATTGCCGATGTCTTGCGTCTTTTCGCCCGAGGTGCGCGTTTCCAGCTTGTTCACGCGGTCCAGCGAGAAGTCGACGGCTTCCTTCGGCAGCTCCTGGTGGGCGCGTTGGCGCTCCGGGTGCGAATTCACGATGTGGTTGCCGGTGGCGCGGCCGAACACGATCAGGTCCAGCAGCGAGTTCGTGCCCAGGCGGTTGGCGCCGTGCACCGACACCGCGGCGCATTCGCCGATGGCGTACAGGCCGTTGACGACCTTGTTCTCGCCGTTTTCGCGCGACAGCACCTGGCCATGATAGTTGGCCGGAATGCCGCCCATCTGGTAGTGGATGGTCGGAACGACGGGGATCGGTTCCTTGATCGGGTCGACGTTGCCGAACTTGATGGCGATTTCGCGGATCGAGGGCAGGCGCTTGTTGATGACGTCGGCGCCCAGATGGTCGAGCTTCAGGACGACGTAGCTGCCGTCCGGACCGCAACCGCGGCCTTCCTTGATTTCCTGGTCCATCGAACGCGACACGAAGTCACGCGGAGCCAGGTCCTTCAGCGTGGGCGCATAGCGCTCCATGAAGCGTTCGCCATCCTTGTTCAGGAGGATGCCGCCTTCGCCACGCACGCCTTCCGTGATCAGCACGCCCGCGCCGGCCACGCCGGTCGGGTGGAATTGCCAGAATTCCATGTCTTGCAGCGGGATGCCTGCGCGCGCAGCCATGCCCAGGCCGTCACCGGTGTTGATGAAGGCGTTGGTGGAAGCGGCCCAGATGCGGCCGGCGCCGCCGGTGGCCAGCACCGTGGTCTTGGCTTCCAGGATGTAGATCTCGCCCGTTTCCATTTCCAGCGCGGTCACGCCGACGACGTCGCCGGCTTCGTTGCGCAGCAGGTCCAGCGCCATCCATTCGACGAAGAACTGGGTGCGCGCGGCGACGTTGCGCTGGTAGAGGGTGTGCAACAGCGCGTGGCCGGTGCGGTCGGCGGCGGCACAGGCGCGCTGCACCGGCTTTTCGCCGAAGTTGGCGGTGTGGCCGCCGAACGGACGCTGGTAGATCGTGCCGTCGGGGTTGCGGTCGAACGGCATGCCGAAGTGCTCGAGCTCGTACACGGCGTTCGGCGCTTCACGGCACATGAATTCGATGGCGTCCTGGTCGCCCAGCCAATCCGACCCCTTGACGGTGTCGTACATGTGCCAGTACCAGTTGTCTTCGCTCATGTTGCCCAGGGAGGCGCTCACGCCGCCTTGCGCGGCAACGGTGTGCGAACGCGTGGGGAACACTTTGGACAGCACCGCAACCGACAGGCCCGCTTGGGACAGTTGCAGCGAACAACGCATGCCGGCTCCACCGGCGCCAACGACCACCACATCAAACTGGCGGCGCGGCAAGGATTTCATGACAGAGACCACGGCTTAAATGCTCCAGAGGATTTGCGCGAAGTAAACGACCGTACCGATCAACCAGAGGATCGTCAGCACTTGCAGCAGCAGGCGCAGGCCCACCGGCTTGACGTAATCCATCCAGATGTCGCGCACGCCAATCCAGGCATGCCAGGCCAACGCAATGAATGCAAGGGAGGCCAGGATCTGGCCAACCGGAATGAAGCCCACGTAGAAATTGAACAGCTTGACCCAGTGTTCATACGTGAAGGCAGGCATCGTCAGGATGCCGACGAGCAATACCAGCGTATACACGGCCATGATGACGGCGGTGATGCGCTGGATGATGAAATCCATGACGCCATAGTGAGCGCCGACGACCAGGCGCTTGGGTCCGTAGTTTTTAGCGGCGGCCATTTACAGCACTCCGAACAGTTTGAGACCGAACACCAGCGTCAGCGCCAGGCTGACACCGAAGACCACGCCGGCGCTTTTCTTGGCCGACAGCTTGTCGATACCGATGTGCAGATCCAGCAGCAGGTAGCGGATGCCGGCACAGAAGTGGTGCAGGTAGCCCCAGATCAGGACCAGGAAGACGAGCTTGACGATCGGGTTGGCCGCGATGGAGGCGATCCAGGCGAACGACTGCGGTGCGGCCACGCTCGCCGCGAACAGCGGAACGATGACCAAGGGCAAACAGAGGAACAGCAAAATGCCGCTGATGCGGTGCAGGATGGACAGCTTGCCGGCCAGGGGCAGGCGATAAGAGAACGCAACTTGGGCAAGCCCAATATTGCGAAACTGCGGACGTGGCTTGGCAGCGGTGTCGGACATGACGGCCTCGGTGTTTCTGAACTAGGGAATCGTGACGGCGGGAATGCCGTGGCCCTTTCGGGCAAACACGGTATTTTCGCCCAGAGATTGGGTTGGTATCAAATCGTAGTGTAAAAGCTCATCAATTCAGACTATTGCGGTAGTGGTATCGATCGGTCAAGTACAAACCCCGGCGAATTTCCATGGGGCGGTCACCATAGGTGTACGACACCCGATCCACCTGCAACAACGGCGTGCCGGCGGGAACATTAAGCAGCGGACAGACTTCGGCCGGCGCGATCACCGCGCGCAGCTTTTCATCCGCGCGCACCATGCTGACGCCGAACTCGGATTCGAACAGGCCATAGAGCGGCGCCTTGTTGGCGGTCAGCAGCTCCAGGGTCAGTCCACGGAAAATGGTGCCGGGCAGCCAGATGTCGTCCACGACGGTGGGTGTCTGCCCCATGGACAGCAGGCGGCGGATCATGACGACCGTCTCGCCTGCGCGCAGGTCGAGGGCGCGCGCGATCTCGGCGGGCGCCCTCAGGCGCCGGCATTCCAGGATGCGGCTTTCGGCACGGCCGGGCTCGCCTTCTTCGTCGGCGGCCAGGCGCAGGAAACGGTAGCGCACGCGGGCTTCGTGGTGGGTGGCGACAAAGGTGCCCTTGCCCTGGCGGCGCAGCAGCATGTGCTCGGCCGCCAACTCGTCGACCGCCTTGCGCACCGTGCCCTGGCTGACCTGGAAACGGGCAGCCAGATCGATTTCGCTGGGGATGAGTTCGCCGGGCTTCCATTCGCCGCGCTCAAGGCTTTGAACGAGCAGATCCTTGATCTGGCGGTAGAGCGGACTGAAAGCGGCCCCCTCGCCCGTTGAACGGGCGGCGCGAGTGCGTAAGGAGGTTTCGGGCCGAGGCTCTGCCATGGATCTTCTTGAAAGTGTCATGTTCATCCGGATGATGGGAGGGCAGCGCAAAACAGGATGCAAACCCACATCCGCAATGCGCTGTCAGGGGCACAACCGACCGGGCTGCAACGCATTCGAATAAACGCTCTATTGTGGCATATCGGGCCAGATGCTGTCCAACGTCTTATGTCTTATATAAGATAGAAGAGCGTTTGACGCACCCGTAAAATCGATCTAGGATTCACGGCTGTCAGGCCCCTGCCCCCGCTTGGGTTTTTGGTGCGCTAATTTGTTTTTTGCCGCAGGCCCGCCCCAAGGCAAAAATGCCCCCTCAAGGGGCAACAAGTCCGCGTCAGCGGGTGCGGCGTGGGGGCCCTTGATTCCTGGCCTAACGATTACACTGATTGGTGAGATTTTTCTCGCCAAACCATTACGGAGAACGTCCATGTCCAAGCCTGCCTTGCGTGTCGCCGTCACCGGCGCCGCCGGCCAAATCGGTTACGCACTGCTATTCCGCATCGCCTCCGGCGAAATGCTGGGTAAAGATCAACCCGTCATCCTGCAATTGCTGGAAATCCCCGACGAGAAAGCGCAAAAGGCCCTGAAGGGCGTCATCATGGAATTGGATGACTGCGCCTTCCCGCTGCTGCAGGAAGTGACCGCCCACAGCGACCCGCGCACCGCCTTCAAGGATGCCGACGTGGCCCTGCTGGTCGGCGCCCGTCCGCGCGGCCCCGGCATGGAGCGCAAGGACCTGCTGTCGGTCAACGCCCAGATCTTCACGGCGCAGGGCAAGGCCCTGAACGACGTGGCCAGCCGCAACGTCAAGGTCCTGGTCGTCGGCAACCCCGCCAACACCAACGCCTACATCGCCATGAAGTCGGCGCCGGACCTGCCGGCCAAGAACTTCACCGCCATGCTGCGCCTGGACCACAACCGCGCCCTGTCGCAACTGTCGGCCAAGTCGGGCAAGCCGGTCGCCGCGATCGAGAAGCTGGTCGTGTGGGGCAACCACTCGCCCACGATGTACCCCGACTTCCGCTTCGCCACCGTCGGCGGCGAATCGCTCGCCAAGCTGATCAACGACGACGCCTGGAACCGCGACACGTTCATCCCGACCGTGGGCAAGCGCGGCGCCGCCATCATCGAAGCGCGTGGCCTGTCCTCGGCCGCGTCGGCCGCCAACGCCGCCATCGACCACGTCCGTGACTGGGTCCTGGGCAGCAACGGCAAGTGGGTCACGATGGGCATCCCGTCGGACGGCTCCTACGGCATCCCGGAAGGCATCATCTACGGCGTGCCGGTCACGACCGAAAACGGCGAATACAAGCGTGTCGAAGGCCTGGAAATCGACGCCTTCTCGCGCGAGCGCCTGGACTTCACGCTGAAAGAGCTCTTGGAAGAGCGCGACGGCGTCAAGGACCTGCTGAAGTAAGCAGCGGTTGAGTGAAGAATTGGGCCCGTTCATGCGGGCCCAATTCCTAAGCAAGGCCGCCACATCATTGCCGAAGCATGAACCTGTCCCTTCACCCGGCCTGCGGCGATTGTCGCGGAGGGGACAGATTCATGTTCCGGACCCGCGATAAGGTCGCGGGCTAGCCATAAGAAAGAACGGAGACCTCCATGTCCAGACCCGAATCGCCCGGCGCCCTCTTCCGCCGCGCCCTCGCCGAAGAAAGCCCGCTGCAGATCATTGGCGCCATCAATGCGAACCACGCCTTGCTGGCCAAGCGTGCCGGCTACCGCGCCATCTACCTGTCCGGCGGCGGCGTCGCGGCCGGTTCGCTGGGCCTGCCCGACCTGGGCATCAACACCATGGACGACGTGCTGACCGACGTGCGCCGCATCACCGACGTGTGCGACGTGCCGCTGGTGGTCGACATCGACACGGGCTTCGGCCCGTCGGCGTTCAACATCGCCCGCACCGTCAAGAGCCTGATCAAGTTCGGCGCGGCCGCCTGCCACATCGAAGACCAGGTCGGCGCCAAGCGCTGCGGCCACCGTCCCGGCAAGGAAATCGTCACCACCGAAGAAATGGCCGACCGCGTCAAGGCCGCCGCCGATGCGCGCACCGACAGCGATTTCTACCTGATCGCCCGCACCGACGCCATCGCCTCGCACGGCGTGGACGCCGCCATCGAGCGCGCTCTGGCTTGCGTGGAAGCCGGCGCCGATGCGATCTTCGCCGAAGCCGCCTACGACCTGCCCACCTACGACCGCTTCGTCAAGGCCGTCAAGGTGCCGGTCCTGGCCAACATCACCGAATTCGGCAAGACGCCGCTGTTCACCGTCGAAGAGTTGAAGAGCGTGGGCGTGGGCATGGTGCTCTACCCGCTGTCGGCCTTCCGCGCCATGAACAAGGCCGCCGAAGCCGTCTACACCGCCATCCGCCGCGACGGCCACCAGAAAAACGTGGTCGACCTGATGCAGACGCGCGAAGAACTGTACGACCGCATCGGCTATCACGAATTCGAATCCAGATTGGATGCGCTCTTCCAAAAGGGCAAAGCGTAAGTCCGCAACGCCGTTGGTATCCGGCGCCGCGGCTATCCCGGGGCGCCCAGCTTTTCCCCCATATCGTCAATCGCGAAAGGAAAGGAGTAGAGACATGAGCACGGCTCCCAAGAAGCAAGAAGCCAAGTCGGACGCCAAGCCGGAAGAGAAAGCCGGTTTCAAACCCAAGAAGTCCGTTGCCCTGTCGGGCGTGGTCGCGGGCAATACCGCGCTGTGCACCGTCGGCCGCAGCGGCAACGACCTGCACTACCGCGGCTACGACATCCTGGACATCGCGCACACCAGCGAGTTCGAGGAAATCGCCCACTTGCTCGTCCACGGCAAATTGCCCAACAAGTCCGAACTCGCCGCCTACAAGCAAAAGCTCAAGAGCCTGCGCGGCCTGCCGGCCCAGCTGCAAGTCGCGCTGGAAGCCCTGCCCGCCTCGAGCCACCCGATGGACGTCATGCGCACCGCCGTGTCGGTGCTGGGCTGCGTGCTGCCCGAGAAAGACGACCACAACACCCCGGGCGCGCGCGACATCGCCGACCGCCTGATGGCCAACCTGGGCTCGGCCCTGCTGTACTGGTACCACTACAGCCACAATGGCCGCGTGATCGACGTGCAGACGGACGACGACAGCATCGGCGGCCACTTCCTGCACCTGCTGCACGGCGAGAAGCCCAGCGACGAATGGGTCAAGGCGATGCACATCTCCTTGAACCTGTACGCCGAGCACGAGTTCAACGCGTCCACGTTCACGGCCCGCGTCATCGCCGGCACGGGTTCGGACATGTTCTCGTCGATTGCCGGCGCCATCGGCGCGCTGCGCGGCCCCAAGCACGGCGGCGCCAACGAAGTGGCGTTCGACGTGCAAAAGCGCTATGAGACGCCGGACGAGGCCGAAGCCGACATCCGCCGCCGCGTCGAGGCCCGCGAAGTTATCATCGGGTTTGGCCACCCCGTCTACACCGTGTCCGACCCGCGCAACAAGGTCATCAAGGACGTGGCCAAGAAGCTGTCCAAGAAGGCCGGCACCACCAAGATGTTCGACATCGCCGAACGCCTTGAGACGGTCATGTGGGACATCAAGAAGATGTTCCCCAACCTGGACTGGTTCTCGGCCGTCAGCTACCACATGATGGGCGTGCCCACCGCCATGTTCACCCCGCTGTTCGTCATCGCGCGCACCGCAGGCTGGTCGGCTCACATCATCGAGCAGCGCATCGACAACAAGATCATCCGCCCCACCGCCAATTACGTGGGTCCGGAAGACCAGAAGTTCGTGCCGCTGGACAAGCGCAAGTAAGCCCCGGCGCAAGCCAGACGAGAGCGAGGGCGCAGCATGGCCACCTGTATTCATTCTATGGAGAGGTACCGCTATGTCTGCCCCGATCTCCAACGTGCGTCCCGATCCCGACCAGGTGCTGGTCGATATCGCGGACTACGTTCTGAACTATGAAATCCAGAGCGGCCTGGCGTATGAAACCGCCCGCAACTGCCTGATCGACACGCTGGGCTGCGGCCTGGAAGCGCTGGAATACCCGGCGTGCAGGAAACTGCTGGGGCCTGTCGTGCCCGGCACCGTGGTGCCCAACGGCGCCAAGGTACCTGGCACGTCGTTCCAGCTGGACCCGGTGCAGGCCGCGTTCAACATCGGCACGGCCATCCGCTGGCTGGATTTCAACGACACGTGGCTGGCCGCCGAATGGGGCCACCCGTCGGACAACCTGGGCGGCATCCTGGCCACCGCCGATTGGCTGTCCCGCACCGCGGTCGCCGCTGGCAAGCCCCCCCTGACGATGCGCGACGTGCTGACCGGCATGATCAAGGCGCACGAGATCCAGGGTTGCATCGCGCTTGAGAATTCCTTCAACAAAGTCGGGCTGGACCACGTGGTGCTGGTCAAGGTGGCGTCCACCGCCGTCGTGGCGCAGATGCTGGGACTGGATCGCGACGAAGTCATCAATGCCGTGTCGCTGGCCTGGGTCGACGGCCAAAGCCTGCGCACCTATCGCCATGCCCCCAACACCGGCAGCCGCAAGAGCTGGGCCGCCGGCGACGCCACCAGCCGCGCCGTGCGCCTGGCCCTGATCGCCAAGACCGGCGAAATGGGCTACCCGTCCGTGCTGACGGCCAAGACCTGGGGCTTTTACGACGTGCTCTTCAAAGGCCAGCCGTTCAAGTTCCAGCGGCCTTATGGCAGCTACGTGATGGAGAACGTGCTGTTCAAGATCTCGTTTCCCGCCGAGTTCCATTCGCAGACCGCGGTCGAATGCGCCATGCAGATCCATGACCTTCTGCGTGCCCAGGGCAAGAGCGCGGACGACATCAAGGCCATCACGATCCGCACGCACGAGGCGTGCATCCGCATCATCGACAAGAAGGGGCCGCTGAACAACCCGGCCGACCGCGACCACTGCATCCAGTACATGGTGGCCGTGCCCGTCCTGTTCGGCCGCCTGACGGCGGGAGACTACGAAGACGACATCGCCCGCGACCCGCGCATCGACGCGCTGCGCGACAAGATCGTCTGCGTGGAAGACCCGGCCTACACCCGCGACTACCACGACCCCGACAAGCGCTCGATCGCGAACGCGCTGACCGTGGAGTTCAACGACGGCTCCCGCCTGGACGAGATCGTCTGCGAATACCCCATCGGCCACAAGCGCCGCCGCCAGGACGGCATCCCGCTGCTGGAGGCCAAGTTCCGGACCAACCTGGCCCGCATGTTCCCGGCCAAGCAGCAGCGCCGGATCCTGGAGGTGTCGCTGGACCAGAAGGCGTTGGAAGCCATGCCGGTGCACGAGTACGTGGACTTGTACGTGATCTGATTCCGGGGCCGGATGAAGGCGGGCACCGGCCTTACAATGCGGCTTTCCTCGATCGGATCGCGCCATGGCCATGCTCTGGGTCAAGACCTTCCATATTGTCTTCATCGCTTCCTGGTTTGCCGGCTTGTTCTACCTGCCGCGCATTTTCGTGAACCTGGCCCAGCAGACGGACGCCTCTGTCCAGGCCACGCTGCTGGGCATGGCCCGCCGCCTGTACCGCTTCACCACCATCCTGGCCGTGGTCGCCATCGTGTTCGGCATGTGGCTATACCTGGGCTATCGCATCGGCGTGGGCCCGGGCAACGGCTGGATGCATGCCAAACTCTTTTTCGTCCTGCTCGTCATCGGCTACCATCACGCCTGTGGCTTGATGCTGCGTAAATTCGAACAGGGCAAAAACACCCGTTCGCACAAGTTCTATCGCTGGTTCAACGAAGTTCCCGTCTTGCTGCTCTTGGTGGTGGTGGCGCTGGTCGTCGTCAAACCCTTCTGATTCCCCCTACCTTTGCACATTCGCCAGGATTCGTATGTCCTCTGATGAACACGACCGTCCGCGCAAGACGCTGACGATCAAGAAAACGGCGCGCGACGCCCACGCCGAAGAAGCCCCCAAGCGCACCCGCACGGGCGCCCGCGCCCGCCTGGTCGCGCAGATCGAGCGCACCCGCGAAAACGTCGAACGCCAGAAAGACCCCGAAGGCTACCAACGCCGCCAGGAAGAAGAAGCGCGCTACGCCCGCAAGCCCGCCGCCGGCGGCCGCGGCGCAGCCCCCCGTGGGCAGGCGCCGCGCGGCGGGCAGTCCACCGAACGCGGCCAATACGATCGCGGCGCGCCCAGCCGGGGCCCGTCCGAACGCGGCGCGTCCGGCCGAGGCTCGTCCGATCGCGCGCCATCTGACCGCGCCTCGTCAGGCCGCGCCCCCGCCGCCCGCAGCCGTTCCGACGACACGCGCCGCGACACGGGCGCAAACGCCGGCGCCAGCTCGCGCCCCCCGCGTCCGCAGCAGCGCGCACCGCGCCTGCGCGACGACCAGTACATTGCCCCGGCCACGCCGGCGGGACGCTTCTACGACCCGTTCGAGGATGACGGCCCCGCGCCCGAGTTCGCCGCCGAACCCGATCACGACGACGTGCCGGATCACGGCCAGGACGCCCAACCGGAATACGCCGACGCGCGCGACGATACCCGCGAGCGCGTCCCGACCGTCGAGACCCGCAGCCGCGCGCCGCGCCAGCCGCGCCAGGCGGAAGTGTTCACGGTGTTCGCGCCGTGCCCGCAAGGCCTGGAAGAGGCCCTGACCGCAGAGATGCAGGCGCTGGGCTATGAAGACGCCAAGGCCGGCCGCGCCGGCTGCTCGTTCACGGCCGATTGGGCCGGCGTGCAGCGTGCCAACCTGTATTCGCGCTTGGCCACCCGCATCCTGGTCCAGGTGGCGCACGCTGAAATCTCGCACGAAGACGACATCCTGGACCTGGCCCGCGACACCCCCTGGGAACGCTGGTTTGGCGCCGAACAGACGCTGCGCGTGGACACCTCGGCCATCAAGAGCCCGGTGCAAAGCCTGCAGTACTGCAATCTGCGCGCCAAGGACGGCATCTGCGACCGCCTGCGCGAACTGGAAGGCGAACGCCCCAGCATCGACACGGTGCGCCCGGACGCCCGCGTCCACCTGTTCCTGACGGGCCACACCGCCACCCTGTACCTCGATACCTCTGGCGAATCGCTGTTCAAGCGCGGCTGGCGCCTGGACAAGGGCGAAGCCCCGCTGCGCGAAAACCTGGCGGCCGGCATGCTGGCCCTGGCGGGCTGGGACCCGGCAGCGCCGTTGCTGGACCCGTTCTGCGGGTCGGGAACCATCCTGATCGAAGCGGCCTGGATCGCCCTGGGCGTGCCCCCGGGCATCTCTCGCCCCTTCGGTTTCGAACGCCTGCGCGACCATGACGCCTACCGCTGGCGCGACCTGAAGGACGACGCCCGCTCGCGCATCCTGCCGCAGTTGGACGCGCCGCTGGTCGGCTACGATCTGGACCCGCAAGCCATCGAATTCGCCCAGAACAACGCCGAGCGCGCCTGGCTGACGGCCGATTCCATCCGCTTCGAAGTGGGCGATGCCCGCGAGATCACGGCCCCCGCCGACCACGGCTGGATCGTCACGAACCCGCCCTACGGCGAGCGCATGCTGACCGAGCAGGACGCGGATCTCTGGCGCGATTGGGCCAGTTGCCTGAAGCGCAATTTCGCCGGCTGGCAGTTGCACGTCATCACCAGCGACCTGACCCTGCCCAACCAGATGCGCTTGAAGCCCAAGCGCCGCGTGCCGCTGCACAACGGCGCGCTGGACTGCCGCCTGTTCGGTTTCGAACTGGTCGCCGCCGGCTACCGCGACGCCTGATCGCAAGGACGCCCGGGCGGCTTTTCCCCCGGGCGCCAGCCGCTTTCCCGCTTGGTCCGACGCGTTGTAAAAGCGCCGCAACATGGTGCGCGTATCTTTGCTTATGGTGCCCCGCCGCGCGGTTTTGGGGCATTATCAGCACCAAGGTGTTGCCAAGTTGCACATGCTTGCACCTCCCTCTTGCACAGTTTCAGGGTAAACCCTATAATTCGGGTTATCCCTAGTAGCAAACAACTGTGCAAGCCCGTGGAGGCTAACGTGATCAACCCGAACAACACCATCCGCCTGACCGACGAACTCGAGCGCCAACTGATGCTCCAGGCTATTGAAGAACAATTCCGTCCGCACCCGATGCGGGCGCTGGCCGCAGGCCTGCGTAAGCTGGCCCACGGCGTGAAGGCCCTGGCTGGCAAGACGAGCGCCAAGAACGCGCACTCCGCAGCCTAAAGACAGGCCTGGGCCTTAAGCGCTAAGGCCCGAAAGATTTTCCCCTTGGGGGCTGCATAGCCCCTTTTATAGACCCGCCCTTACCGGCGGGTTTTTTTTCGCCCCTCCCCATCGCGAAGCGTGGGGGGCGCCTCCCCGCCGGGCCGCCCCAAGGGGAGGAAAGCCCCCATGGGGGGCAGAGAGCGCACGAAGGGCGCGAAGCGTGGGGGCCAACCTTCCTCCCGCCGGGCCGCCCCAAGGGAGGAAAGCCCCCTCGGGGGGCAGAGAGCGCACGAAGGGCGCGAAGCGTGGGG
>CAUSDE010000068.1:0-31141 GCA_963530045.1 uncultured Achromobacter sp. | reverse complement strand
CGTTGCCGTACGACGGGCGCGAATCCGGGCGGCCCTGGCCTTCGCGGCGGTCCGAGCCGTAGGAAGCGCGTTCGCCGCCACGGCTGTCGCCACGGGGACCGTTGCCGTACGACGGACGCGAATCCGGACGGCCCTGGCCTTCGCGGCGTTCCGAACTGTAGGCGCCCCGTTCCCCGCCGCGGCTATCGCCACGCGGGCTGTTGCCACGGTTCTCGCCACGCGGCGCGTCATAGGACGGACGCGGTGCCGGCCGGCCTTGGCCTTCCCGGCGATCGCCACCGAAGGCGCCGCGTTCGCCACGGTTTTCGCCGCGGCTCTCGCCACGCGGTGCATCGTAAGACGGGCGCGGGGCCGGACGGCCGGCATCGCGGCCGGGGCGCTCGTCGCGCGCGCGGTCGCTGCGCTCGCGCTGCGGCGCTTCGCGGGCGTCGCCCTTGGGACGCGAGAAAAAGGACCGACCGTCGCGCCCTTCGGAGGCTGCCCTCGGGGTGCCTGCCGGACGAGAACGCGGAGATTGGGGTTTAGTCATGGTGTGTTCCAGTGGGGCGGAGGAGTTCCGCCCGATAAAAGCGATTCAGTGCGATGCGGGGCCGATCAAGCGGCCGGCGACCAGGTGAACAAGCGCGTGGGGTCCCCCTGCACGTCCACCCGGTGGTCGTTCGTCAGCGTAACCCGGCCTTCGGCCAGCCAGCGCACGGCAGCGGGAAAAGCCCGATGTTCCACTGCCAGCACGCGATTAGCCAGCAGTTCCGGCGTATCGCCGGCCAAGACCGGCACGCAGCCCTGGGCGATGATGGGGCCGTGGTCCAGCACCGGCGTGACGAAATGCACCGTGCAGCCGTGCACGCGCACTCCCGTCGCCAGGGCCTGGGCATGGGTATGCAGCCCGGGGAACGCCGGCAGCAGAGAGGGGTGGATATTGACCAGCCGGCCGGCATAGTGGTTGACGAAGCCCGGGGTCAGGACGCGCATGAAGCCGGCCAGGATGACGTAGTCGGGCGCGTAGCGGTCGATTTCGGCAGCCAGCGCAGCGTCGAAGGCTTCGCGGCTGGCGTAGTCCTTATGGTACAGGGCTGCCGTGGGGATGCCCTGGGCGGCTGCCCATTCCAGGCCGCCGGCATCGGGCCGGCTGGCGATGACGGCGGCGATGTCGGCCGGCCAGTCCTCGTCGCGGCACGCTTGGGCCAGCGCCTGCATGTTGCTGCCCCGCCCCGAGATCAGGATGACGAGGCGGCGTTTAGAAAGGTGTGTTTCCGGCAAGATAAAGAATCCAAATAGGTAGCCCCCAGGGCGCCGCAGGGGCGCCTTGCTTGTCGCAAAAGGGCTTGTCCGCCACCATTGCGCACCCCGGAAATACCGGCCGCGCATAAATGGTTGGGGGGATTAGAACAAACCCGTAATCCAAAATTGTAAACTCTCGCTCGTGAAACCATCGCTGCGCATCTACCGATCCCTGCCTCCGCCCGACCGGCGCGCCCCTTGCGCGCTGACGATCGGCAATTTCGACGGCGTCCATCGCGGACACCAGGCCATGCTGGCGCGCGTCTGCCAAGTCGCCCGCGAGCGCGGCCTGACGCCCGCCGTCATGACCTTCGAGCCGCATCCGCGGGAGTATTTCGCCACCCTGAACCAACGCCCCGAACTGGCGCCCACCCGGATATCCGGGCTGCGCGACAAGCTGGCGGCGCTGGCGCGCTACGGCGTGTCGCAGGTCGTGGTGGAACGCTTCAACGCCCGGTTGGCCGAAATGTCGGCCAATGCCTTCATCGAAAACCTGCTGGTGCAGGGGTTGCAGGCCAAGTGGCTGCTGGTGGGCGAGGATTTCCGCTTCGGCCACAAGCGCAGTGGCGATATCGACCTGCTGCGCGAAGCCGGCATGCGCCATGGCTTCGAGGTGCAGACGCTGGCGGACGTGACCGATCAGCAAGGCCACCGGATTTCCAGTTCCGAGGTCCGCACGGCGTTGGCCGTGGGCGACCTGGACCGCGCCCGCCACCTCTTGGGCCACCCGTACCACATCAGCGGACACGTGATCCACGGCCAGAAGCTGGGCCGGACCCTGGGCTTTCCCACGATGAACCTGCGCGTGGCCGAACGTTGCGCCGCCCGCTCGGGCATCTATGTGGTGCAGGTCTATGGCCTGGCTGAGCGCCCGCTGCCCGCGGTTGCCAGCCTGGGCGTGCGCCCGACGGTCGAAGACCGCGGCCGCGTGCTGCTCGAGTCGCACCTGCTGGACGACACGATCAACGCTTACGGTAAACTCGTACGCGTCGAATTCCTGCACAAGCTGCGGGACGAAGAAAAATTTCCTGACCTCCCTTCCCTGACTGCCGCCATCGCCGAAGACGCGCGAAACGCGCGCGCCTATTTTGCCGTTCATGGACTATAAAAAGACCCTCAACCTGCCCGATACCCCCTTCCCCATGCGGGGCGACCTTGCCAAGCGCGAGCCCGCCTGGATTTCGCAGTGGGAGGAAAACCACGTCTACCAGGCGATCCGAGCGGCCAGCCGCGGCCGGCCCCGTTTCGTGCTGCACGACGGTCCGCCCTACGCGAACGGCGACATCCACATCGGCCACGCGGTCAACAAGATCCTGAAGGACATCATCGTCAAGAGCCGCAACATGGCCGGCTATGACGCGCATTACGTGCCGGGCTGGGACTGCCACGGCATGCCGATCGAAATCCAGATCGAAAAGAAGTACGGCAAGCACCTGCCCGTGGCGGAAGTGCAGTCGAAGGCCCGCGCCTACGCGCTGGAGCAGATCGACCGCCAGCGCAAGGATTTCAAGCGCCTGGGCGTGCTGGGCGGCTGGGACCGTCCGTACATGACCATGAACTTCAGCAATGAAGCCGACGAGATCCGCGCGCTGGGACGCATCCTGGACAAGGGTTACGTGTTCCGCGGCTTGAAGCCCGTGAACTGGTGTTTCGACTGTGGCTCGGCCCTGGCCGAAGCCGAAGTGGAATACGCCGACCGCGTCGACCCGGCCGTGGACGTCGCCTTCCCGTTTGCCGAACCCGCCAAGCTGGCAAAGGCCTTCGGCCTGGATTCGGTGGAAGACGGCGCCATCGTGATCTGGACGACCACGCCCTGGACCATCCCGTCCAACCAGGCGCTGAACGTGCATCCGGAAATCGAGTACGCGCTGGTGCGCGTGTCCCCGGCGTCGCCGGCGCCCAAGTTCGGCCCCCTGCTGCTGGTCGCGAAAGACCGCGTCGAAGCCTGCCTGAAGTCCTGGAACCTGGAAGGCGAAATCATCGCCACGGCGCCGGGCGAAGCGCTGTCGGGCATCGAATTCCGTCATCCGCTGGCGCAATTCAATGCCGCGTACGATCGTCGCTCGCCGGTCTACCTGGGCGACTACGTCACGGCCGACTCGGGCACGGGCGTCGTGCACTCGGCGCCCGCCTACGGTATCGAGGACTTTGTATCGTGCAAGGCGCACGGCATGAAGGACACCGACTTCATCAGCCCGGTCATGGGCGATGGCAAGTATGTCGACAGCCTGGCGCTGTTCGGCGGCCTGTCCATCTGGGACGCCAACCCCAAGATCGTCGAAGCGCTGACTGAAGCCGGCGCGCTGATGCACGTCGAAAAGCACAAGCACAGCTACATGCACTGCTGGCGCCACAAGACGCCGATCATCTACCGCGCCACCAGCCAATGGTTCGCAGGCATGGACGTGGCCCCCAAGGATGGCGGCCCGACCTTGCGCGAATCGGCGCTGGCGGGCATCGACGCCACGGCCTTCTACCCGGCCTGGGGCCGCGCCCGCCTGCACGCGATGATCGCCAACCGCCCGGACTGGACCCTGTCGCGCCAACGCCAGTGGGGCGTGCCGATGGCCTTCTTCGTGCACAAGGAAACCGGCGAGCTGCACCCGCGCACCGCCGAATTGCTGGAACAGGTGGCGCAGCGCGTCGAGCAAGGCGGCATCGAAGCCTGGCAAGCCATTGAACCTCGCGACCTGCTGGGCGACGAAGCCGACCAGTACGAAAAGAACCGCGACACGCTGGACGTGTGGTTCGATTCGGGCAGCACGCACGCCACGGTGCTGGGCGGCAAGGACGGCGAATTCGCCGGTTCGCACGGCGCCGAACTGGGCTGGCCCGCCGACCTGTACCTGGAAGGCTCTGACCAGCATCGCGGCTGGTTCCATTCGTCGCTCCTGACCGGCTGCATGCTGTACGGCCAGCCGCCCTACAAGGCGCTGCTGACCCACGGCTTCGTGGTTGACGGCCAGGGCCGCAAGATGAGCAAGTCGGTGGGCAACGTGATCGCCCCGCAAAAGGTGTCGGATTCGCTGGGCGCTGAAATCCTGCGCCTGTGGGTGGCGTCCACCGATTACTCGGGTGAACTGTCCATCTCGGACGAGATCCTCAAGCGCGTGGTCGAAGGCTATCGCCGCATCCGCAACACGCTGCGCTTCCTGCTGGCCAACGTGGCCGACTTCGACGCCGTGTCGCAATCGGTGCCGTACGGCGAGCTCTTCGAGATCGACCGCTACGCGCTGGCCATGACGGCGCAGATGCAGTCGGAAGTGCAGGCCAACTACGAACGCTACGACTTCCACCCGGCCGTCTCGCGCTTGCAGACGTTCTGCTCGGAAGACCTGGGCGCGTTCTACCTGGACATCCTGAAAGACCGCCTGTACACGTCGGCCCCCGGCAGCGTGGCGCGCCGCTCGGCGCAGACGGCGCTGCTGGATATCACGCAGACGCTGCTGAAGCTGATGGCGCCGATCCTGTCCTTCACGGCTGAAGAAGCCTGGAAGGAACTGGTCGGCTCCGCCCTGAAGCACCAGGCCGACGCCGCCCGCACGACGATCTTCACCGAGGTCTACCACGCGCTGCCGCCGTTTGCCGACGCCGACGCGCTGACCGCCAAGTGGACGCGCCTGCGCGCCATCCGCGCCGACGTCCAGCGCAAGCTGGAAGAAGTGCGCACGGCGGGCGACATCGGTTCGTCGCTGCAAGCGGAAGTCGATCTGTACGCCAATGGCGACGACCAGCAACTGCTGGCCAGCCTGGGCGACGACCTGCGCTTCGTGCTGATCGTCTCGCGCGCCACCGTGCACGCGGGCGAAGGCGAAACCCGCATCGAGGTGACGCCGTCGACGCACAAGAAGTGCGAACGCTGCTGGCACTGGCGCCTGGACGTGGGCCAGGACGCCGACCACCCCGAGATCTGCGGCCGCTGCGTGTCCAACCTGTTCGGCTCGGGCGAAGCCCGCGACAAGGCTTGAGCATGGCCCGCCCCTCCGATCCGGGAGTGACGGGCGCAGCCCCCACCCGCGCCGCGCCGGCGCGCGTGGGCGGCTGGCTGGCGCTGGCTCTGTTGATCATCGTGCTGGACCAGTTGACCAAGGTGTACTTCAACACCTCGTTCCAGTACGGCGAACGGGTCAACGTGCTGCCGGTCTTCGATTTCACGCTGCTGTTCAACCGGGGGGCCGCGTTCAGCTTCCTGGCGTCCGAGGAAGGCTGGCAGCGCTGGCTGTTCACCGGCCTGGGCATCGTGGCGGCCGTGGTCATCACGATCATCCTGCGCCGCACGCATGGGCAGCCGCGATTCAGCCTGGCGCTGACGCTGATCCTGGGCGGCGCCATCGGCAACGTCATCGACCGCGTGGTGTACGGCCACGTGGTGGACTTTCTGTTGTTCTACTGGAAAGATTCCTACTTCCCCGCCTTCAACCTGGCGGACGTGGGAATCAGCTGCGGCGCTGTGCTGCTGGTGCTGGACGAGCTGCTCCGCGCCCGCAAGAAACCGCAGGCCTGACGGCCGACGCCGGGGCGCGACGCCCCGGCCGCCCCTTCCCCGGGGTTGGGTTTTGCCCTATTTGATCCCCCCTGAATGCATCGCGAACGGCGCAATGCCGCAATGCAGAATAAAATCACCCTCCATTCCTCGTTTTCACGGCGCTGAACCCGCCGCCACGCCCTCATGCTCGATCTCGCCCGCAAACGCATCGTCCTCGGTCTGACCGGGGGCATCGCCTGCTACAAAATCGCCGAGCTGGTGCGGCGCATGACCGAACAAGGCGCCACGGTCGACGTGGTGATGACCGAGGCGGCCACGCACTTCATCACCCCCGTCACCATGCAGGCCCTGTCGGGCCGGCCGGTGTTCGTGGACGCCTGGGATGCGCGCGTGCCAAACAACATGGCGCACATCGACCTGACGCGCGGCGCCGACGCCGTGCTGATCGCCCCCGCCAGCGCCGACTTCATGGCCAAGCTGGCGCATGGCATGGCCGACGACCTGCTGTCCACACTGTGCCTGGCGCGCGCCTGTCCGCTTCTGGTGGCGCCGGCGATGAACCGCGAGATGTGGGCCAACCCGGCCACGCAGCGCAATGTCGAACAATTGCGCGCCGACGGCATCAGCGTCCTGGGCCCCTCGGCCGGCGAACAGGCTTGCGGCGAGACCGGCGACGGCCGCATGCTGGAAGCGCATGAGCTCTTGACCGACCTGATCGCTTTCTTCCAACCCAAGCTGCTGGCCGGCCGCCATGTGCTGCTGACCGCAGGCCCCACGTCCGAACCCGTGGACCCGGTGCGCGTGCTGAGCAACCGTTCGTCGGGCAAGACCGGCTACGCGCTTGCCCGCGCGGCCCGCGAAGCCGGTGCCCGCGTCACGCTGATCACCGGCGCCACCTTCCTGCCCGTGCCGCGCGGCGTCACCGCGCTGTCGGTCATGACCGCGCGCCAGATGCACGACGCCGTGATGGCCAGCGCCGCCGACGCCGACATCTTCATCGCCGTGGCCGCGGTGGCGGATTGGCGTGTGAAAAACGTCAGCACGCAAAAGTTGAAGAAGACCACCGAAGGCGGCGGCGCGCCGCTGATGGAGTTCGAACCCAATCCGGACATCCTGGCCGAAGTGGCCAAGCTGGAAAACGGCCCGTGGTGCGTGGGCTTTGCAGCCGAGACCGAAAAGCTTGCTGAACACGCGGAAGCCAAGCGCGCCCGCAAGGGCATCCCGCTGCTGGTGGGCAACCTGGCGCACAAGGTCATGGACGCGGACACCACCGAACTGGTGCTGTTCGACGAGCAAGGCGCGCACCCGCTACCCGCCGCCGACAAGCTGGACGCCGCACGCCGCCTGATCGCCGAGATCGCGGCAAGGTACCCGGCGTAGGATGGCATCGCGTTGAGGGGCACCCGGCAAGCGCCGGGTGCCATCTTTGCCGCGCGGCTTATTGCTCCAGGCTGATGTTCGCGGCCTTGACGATATCGGCCCACTGCTTGCGGTCGTTTTCCAGGAACTGGCTGGTCTTCTCAGGCGTCATGCCCGTCACCGGTTCCGACCCCAGGCCTGCCATCTTCTCGATCACGCCCGGCTGCTTGAGCACGTCTTGCAGCGCGGCGTAGTAGGCCGCCAGCACGTCGGCGGGCAAGCCTGCCGGTGCGAACACGCCCTGCCACGTCGGCATGTCGAACCCCTTCAGGCCCTGTTCGTCCAGCGTGGGCACGTTGGGCAACTGGGGCGCGCGCTTGATCGAGGCCACCGCGATGGCCTTGACCTTGCCTTGCGAGGCCAAGGGCGCGGCCGTCGAGATATTGTCCATCGTCATCGCGATGTGGCCGCCCAACAGGTCGGTGATGACCGGCGCCGCGCCGCGATAGGCGGCGTGCGGGACCTTCACGCCCATCTTGTACAGCATGGTTTCGGCGATCAGGTGGTTGGAAATGCCCACGCCTGCCGTGCCGTAGGTGGCGGTCGGCGTCTTCTGGAAGTATTCCTTGAGCTCGGCCAGGTTGTTGGCGGGCACGTCCTTGTTCACGATCACCACGTTGGGCTGGACCGCAGCCAGCGTGATGGGGGTGAAGTCCGCGGGCTTGTAGTTGGTGCCCTTCGGGTTCAGGACGTGGGTGATGGCCATGGAGCCGGCCGCCGCGATGCCGATGGTGTAGCCGTCGGCCGGCGATTGCGACAGGCGGAACGCCATGATGTTGCCGCCGGCGCCAGCCAGGTTTTCGACCACGACCGCCTGGCCCAGCCGCTGCGACAGCGGTTCGGCCAGCAGGCGCGCCAGCGTATCAGCCGAGCCGCCGGGCGCGAAGCCCACCAGGAGCCGCACGGGTTTTGTGGGTTTCCACGCATCGGCGGCGATTGCCGTGGAGGCGGCCGTCAACGCAGTAACGGCGAACAAGGCGCCAACGGCGCGGTGCAGGGTAAGGCTGAACATGAAAGGTCACTCCGAACGATAAATTGACGAAGACAGCTTCGTCTCCCCTCGCCGCTCATCCGGCACGGCTGCAGGCCAGGGATCCGCAACCATGCATCGGGCAGCTTTGGCGGCGTTATTCCAATAGTTGCGACAGCGTCTGGGCGACCAGGCGGTTGGACAGCAGCACGGGACGGCCGGACGCCTGCGCGACGGCCTGGCGCATGCGCTCGGCGTAGCCCATGCAATGCATGACGATCAGGTCGCATGACGCCAGCGCCTGGCCGGCCAGCGCGAAATTGCGCGCGGCCTGGCCGGCATCGGCTTCGTAAGGCGAGGCGTGCGCGACCTGCGTATCGCAGGTCAGCGGCACGGCCATGTGAAAGAAGTCGACCTGTTCGGCCAAGGGCACCACCAGCCCCACTTTGCGGCAGTGCTGCGACAAACCCGCCACCAGATGGTCGACGACCTGCTGCGGCTCGACGACCAGGGTGCGCATCGGCGCGATGGCGGTACCGGTGCACAGCGGCACCAGCACGTCGTAGCCGGCGCCGTCCGCCTGCCGCATGACCGCTGCCAGCCGCGCCTCGGCGGCGGCCGCATCCAGCTGGATCTGGGCGCCGTCGCGCAAGCGCGTGGCGAAACGGTACTCGCCGTCCCGCGGGGCCATCGCGGCCAGCGCCGCGGCGTCCAACCCATCCAGCGCGCCGAATTCGTCGATCTGCACGGCGTCGCCCAACAGGCGCGCCATCTCGGGCACGACATCGCTGCGCGGCGATTCGCCGATGGTGAAAAACGCCACGCGGCGCGAACGGGGCGCGCTCATGCCGCCCCGCCGTCTACGCGGCCTACGGTCTGCAGATGCGCCATCGAACCGTAGCGGCCTTGCAAGGCGGCCCATTCGGCGTCGTCGAAGAACGTCATCGTGCGCTGGCCATACAGCTTGGCGATCTCGATGCAAAAACGCATCGCCACGTCGGCGTCGACGGCATTCGTGACGCCGGTCGCGCAGCCGGGCACGGTGGTCTGCGCGGTCAACGCCACGCCCACGACCGGCGCGTCCGTCACGATCGCCGGCTGCATCAGCGAATTCACATGCCACAGGCCGTTCTCGTACGGCGTGATGTCCTGCGTGGTCAGCGGCAAGGTCACGGGCAACTCGCCGCTGACCCAGCCCATCACATCCAGCATCGTTTCCGGAATGCGCAGCAGGTAGCCCTGCTTGGCCACCGGCGTCAACGCCACGCCACGCTTGTTGACCAGGCGATTGCCGCGCGTCGTGTCGACCGACAAGATCGCATCCATGCGCGGATCGACTTCGTGCGACATCATTTCGCGCATGGGGAACGGCGAACGCATCATCGGCACCGGATGGTGCGGACGCGTGCCGGCGCGCGGGCAGATGTGCGTGCGGATGCGCACGGTGCCGGGCATGACGTCGCCCTGGCGCGCCATCGCCATCAGCTTGAGCGCCGCGGCAATGGCGACCACCGCGCCATCGCTGTCCGACACCAGGCCCGTGACCGCCGGACGCGCGCCGATGCCGCCCAAGCGGCCGACGATGCCCAGCTGCGGCGCGGCGTCATCCGCGCCGGGGATCACGATGGACAGGAAATCCGTGGCCGCGCCGTCGCGCTCCAGGCGGGTCACTTCCACCTCGCACTGGCCGGCATCGCGCAGCACCTGCGCGACCGCTTCGCCCGTGATGTGCGCGGACGACAGCAGTTCGATGGTATCGATCACCTGCTTCATGCCGGGATCTCCAGCGGCCCCGGACGGAACACGCGCGGCTCGGTGTGGCCCAGGAACAGCGGGGCGTCATGCGGGCCGATCAGCGAGACCTTGTCGCCGCGCACGCGCAACGCAGCGCCTTCGGGCAGGCCCAGCACGGGCATCGTGGGATTCAGCGTGCAGAACTCGGCCAGCCGCTGGGCGCGCGTTTCACCGCGGTGCCCGGGCGGGTGGGCGTTGGTGTAATGCGGGTTGATCTGGAACGACAGCAGCCCCAGCGCATCGAAACCTTCGGGATCGGTGATGGGCATGTCGTTGGTGGTGCAGATGCTGGGGCAAGTCAGGTTGGAACCGGCGCTCCAGCCCAGGTAGGCGGCCCCGGCGCGCACGCGGCGCGCCACCACGTCCAGCAGGCCCTGACGGCGCAATTGGCCCAACAGATTGAAGGTGTTGCCGCCCCCGACGATGATGACCGCGGCGCTCTCCAGCGCGGCCACTGGATCCTCGGCGCGGTGCAGGCCCTGGATGGCCAGGCCGGTGTCGGCCAGCGCAGCCACGACCAGCGCGGTGTAGTCGTCCCAGTCGCGCGTGACGCCGGCGAACGGCACGAATACGGCCGGCGCGCCTTGCGGCAAAGATTCGATCAATTCGCGGATGTCCGGCATCGCGTGTACCAGGTAACCGGCGTCGCTGCTGGAATTGCTGAGTAGCAAGAGGTTCATGGGGAAGGTTCCGTCAAGGGATGTTCTGGATGGCGTCCGCGCGGACGCATCGGAAAAGGATAAGTTCAGGTGGACCAGTAAGGGTCGTTCAATGCGCGGCCCAGCGCAGCCACCTGCTGCAACACGGATTCGCGCAAGCGCGCCACGCGCGCCGCATCGGCCTGGAACGACACGAACGACAGGCACAGCCCGCGCAATTCGCCCGTTGCCGGGTCCCGCACGGCGGCCGCCACGGCGCCGATGCCGGGCATGGCCTGATCGATGGCGACGCCGCAGTGGTCTGCGCGGGTCTGGGCGACCAGGCGGGCCAGGTCGCCGACGGTGGCCGGGCAGTCGCGGCCCTCCATTGGCAGGGGTTGGGCGGCATCCGTGCCATACAGGGCCTGGAATTCGGCCTCGCTCAGGCGCGACAGCAGCGCGCGGCCCATGGCCGTGCCCGAGGCGTTGCGGCGCGATCCGGGCGGCGACAGCACCTGCACCGGATGCGACCCGTTCAATCGTTGCAGCACCACGGTTTCACGCTGGTTGAGCGTGGACAGATAGGCCGTCAGGCCGCTGTCGTCCGACAAGCGCGCCAGCACGGCACGGCAAGCTTCATCCAGCGGCGTGGCAGCCATGCCGGCGCGCACCGCCTGGGCCAGCAACGCGCCGGGACGATAGCGGCGCGTGGCGGCATCCTGGTCCAGCATGCCGTAATGCTGCATCTGGTTCAGCAGGCGCGAGGCCGTGCTCTTGGGCATGGCCAGGCGCGCGGCGACGTCAGTGAAACTCAATTCCGCCGCGCCTTCCGCATACAACCCGAGGACGCGCTGGACCCCATCGAGAATACTCATGCTTGTTCCATAAAACGGAACTTAAGTTCCTTAATAGGGAACAAGAATAAATCAACGCACAACAGAAGGTCAATACGGATCTCCCTCATCAATTGATTAATTCATTTGAATGAATTAAATTTCGGGCCTGTCTCAACCCTCCCATCAGGACTTCGCCTTGCCTACCTTCCCCTCCTCCCTGACCCTCACTGAACGCGACCGCCGTTGGCAACTTGCCCGCGAGTTGATGCATGCCGAACGCCTGGAAGCCCTGATCGTGTATGGCGACCGCGAGGCCTGCGCGCCTGCCGGTTTTGCCCAAGACTGCTACTTCACCAACGACCGGCCCGGGTCGATGGTGGTTTTCATCGGCGACGAAACGCCGCGGGTCTACACCTTTGCGTCGTTGATGGTGGCTGACCACCTGCAAGCGGCCCTTCGTGGCGACCTGCAGTGGATCGCGCCCGAACAGCTGTTCGTCGGCAAGACGGGCCGCGACGTCGGCGCCTGGCTGGCGAGCCGAGGGATGAACGGCACCCGGATCGGCGTGATCGGGCTGGAACCCTATCCGCCCTTCTATTTCGACGGCGCAATGCCGGCCAGAACCCTGCAGGCGTTGGAAGCGGCGATGCCCGACGCGGCATTCATTCCGGTGTTTCGGGCATTCTTCCAGCGCGCGTCCGTAAAAAGCGGCGAAGAACTTGCCTTGCTGCGCTACGCCGCGCACATCGGCGAAGCCATGAGCGAAACGCTTCGGGCCACCGCCAAGCCGGGCGTATCCGAGGCTGAACTAGTGGCGGCGGTGACGGCAACCTGCTTTTCGATGGGCGGCTATACCGCTGAAATACTGCTGGGGTCGGGCCCGGAATATGTCGGTTGGGGACCTGCGGCATGGCAATACCGCGCCCAGGCGCCCAGGGTCCTGCGTGAAGGGGACTTGATCCTGTCCGAGATTTTCGCCCTGTACGGCATGATGGAAACGCAGCATCAGGCCGCCGTGGCGCTGGGCGACGTGCATCCCGATATCCTGCGCGCGGCCGACGTCGCCCGGGCAAGCTACGAGGCGGGCGTCGAGTCGTTGCGGGTCGGGCGCACGTTCGGCGATGTGGTGGACGCCATGGAAGCCCCCTTGCTGGCGGCCGGCGGCTGGCACGTCCATCCGTTGATCCACAGCATCAATCCTTACGGTCCTGTAGGATTCGGCACCGCACCGGGCATCGAATCGCTGCCTGAAGCCGCCCGCTATCCGGCGCTGAAGCGGCTGCCTACCGTGGGGCGTGACGTTCCGCTGCAAGAGGGCATGTGCTTTGCCTTCGAACCGAATTGCGCCTTCGGCCGGCACATGGCTAATATCGGCGGCACCGTGCTTGTCGGCGCCGCGGCAGGCGTGGAATTGAACGACAACTCCACGCGGCTGATGCACGCCGATATCTAGCAAGGCGCGAACGCCTGGACATGACGACATTGATGCAAGACCAAGACACGCTCAACGCGCGCACCCGCGATACCCGGGACCGGCTGATCCGGGCCGGCCTGGCCCTGTTCAGCCGCCAGGGGCTCGACGGCGTGCGGACGCGGCAACTGGTGGACGAAGCGGGCGTGAACCAGTCTGCCATTCCTTACCACTTCGGCGGCAAGGAAGGCGTGTATGCCGCCGTGCTGGAACAGGTGGCCGCAGGCATCGTCGACCGCCTTGATCTGCGGCGGCCCGCCCCCACGTCGGCCGAAGCGGCTCGCGTCGCGCTCAAGTCGCTCATGCGGGACTTCGCGCGCACCCTGCTGGACTCCGAGGCATCTACGGCGGGCAGCCTGCTGCTGGCGCGCGAACAACTCCGGCCCACGGAAAAATTCGATGCGCTCTACACGCGGCTGTTCCTGCCGCTGCACACGAACGTCGCGGATCTGGTGGCCGACATCCGCAACGAGACCCGGGGCCACCGGGACCAGGTGCTTCGGGCCCACGCGATCCTGGGCCAGGCGCTTGCGTTCGCGGTCGCGCGCGAGGCGCTGGTCCGGCGGCTTGGGGTGCCGGCGCTATCCGAACAAGACACTGCGGACATCGCCGAGATGGTTGGCGACATGGCAATCGCGGCCTGCGCCTGAGCGGCACAGGCGGCGCGCTCATTTCGTCGACAGCACCGACCATTGCGCCAGCGGCAGCGGCGGCTGCGCGTGCAGGATGCGGGCCAGCACCAGCTTCAATTCGGCCCACCCTCCCCGCTCGCTGGGCCAACTGGATGGGGTGACGGGCTTCCAGCTGCCGTCCGCCGCGCGCTCGGCCATCTTGAAGCGGAAGGAATAATGGCCCGCCATGCCCATGCGCAGGTCGGTCACCACCAGCGCGTCGCCGATCGCGTCGTAGCGCAGCCAATCATCCGTGAACCATCGCAGCCGCTGGAGCAACGGCACGTCGGCCAGCGCCTGGCCCAGATCCAGGTTCAAGGGCTGGCGCAGCCATTCCGGCTGCCCGCGGTCGAACAGGCTACTGACCGACTCGTAGTAGTCGCCGTCCGCCGTCTTGGCGATCACGCGCCACAACAGGGTGTTGAACGGCATCGACACGGCGCGCAGTTCCGTGACCGCGATGCCTTGCTGCCGCATCGCGTCGCGCACCCGCTCTTCGGCCACCATGCGGCTGGCCAGGCCGAAGCCCAGGTAGGCCGTGCTGAAGATCAAGGCGGCCGCCAGCAGGCGCCGTGCGCGGTCGGTCATGCCCACCGCAATGGCGAACAGCACGCCCGCCAGCAGCGGCACCGTATAGACCGGATCGATGATGAAGATGGCGGACCAGCTTTCGGGAATGGTCGCCAATGGCCAGAAAAGCTGCGTGCCGTAGACGGTGAACGCGTCCAGCACCGGATGCGTCACCAGCACCAGCCACAAGGTCAGGAACAGCCTTCGCCCGCCATAGGGGGCCTGCGGCCAGTATTTGCGTATCAGCCAGGTCAGCAGCAGCGCCAGGCCGGTCAGCACGAACACCGAATGGGAAAACCCCCGGTGATAGGTCATGAGCGAAACCGGGTCCGGATAGCGCATCAGCACGTCCAGGTCTGGCACCGTGGCCAGCGCGGCGCCGTAGACCAGCGCCCGGCGCCCCTGGAAGCGCCCGAGCAGGACGCCCTGTATGCCCGCGCCCAGCACGGCTTGTGTCACTGAATCCATAGTTCCCCGATCAATCGCATCATTCAGATAGGCTAGATAACATTTGGCCATCAAAGCAGGCGTTAAGATACCCGATTGCTTTCAGCTAATTTTCAGACTTCGCCTTCATGGACCAATACATAGACAAAATCGGCCTTTTCATCGAGGCCAACCAGGTATGGGCCGGCCCGATCACGTTCCTGCTGACGCTGGGTGAATCCATGGTGCTGCTGGGCCTGTTCATTCCCGCCACTGCGCTGATGCTGCTGACAGGCGGCCTGATCGGCGCCGGCACCCTGGACCCCTGGGGCATCATCGCCTGGGGCATCGCGGGCGCCATCGTGGGCGACGCGCTGTCCTATTGGCTGGGGCGCTGGGCCGGCCCCGGCGTCTTGCGCCGCTGGCCGCTCAAGCAGCAGCGCACCGGCGTGGCGCGCGCCCGCCTGTTCTTCTACCGCTATGGCTTCGCGTCGGTGCTGATCGGCCGGTTCCTGGGGCCGATCCGCTCCACCATCCCCACCGTCGCCGGTGTGATGGGCATGGCGCAAAGCCGCTTCCAACTGGCCAATGTGCTGTCGGCCTTCCTATGGATGCCGCTGATGCTGGCGCCCGGGTACATCACCGCGCGCAGCCTGGGCACCGCGGAAAACGCGCAACAGATTGCCATGATGATCGGCGCAGGGCTCTCCGTACTGCTAGGATGCGGACTTCTGCTCGCCATGCTCCGCAAACGCCGTCAACCGGCGCGGGTCCGGCGCGGCAATTGAACCGATAGAGGGAGTCATGGCGATAGATCTGGAGCCGAAAAACGGCGATTTCGCGCGCTATATCGAGAATCTGACGAATGCGGGCGGCACGACGCCCGGCCGGGTTCCCGACAAGCGCGAAGCCAGCCGTAAATCCGCCCCGCCGGCCGCCGTGCCCGTGCCGCCGCCCGCCTCCGATTCGCTGTCCACCGCGCCTTGGGGCAAACCGGCGTCGCCGCCCATGCAGGCCCGGCGCGACGCCGCCTCTCCGGGAGCCACCGCAACGGCCCAAAGCGACGAGGGCACGGTCTCGCTGGCCCGGCACGCCCGTCAGCGCAAGATCGGCGCCATCCTGACCATCGCCGGCATCCTGGCGGGGTGGGCCGCCGTCAATATCGCGTTCCGCGCGTTGCGCAGCCCGCAATTCGAGCTGGACGAGTTCGTGCCCGCCGTTTTCCTGGGGTTCTTCGCATTCATGCTGATCAAGGCGGCCAGCGCCGCGCGCAGTCCGCGCAAGACGCTGCCGGGGAAGCTTCCGCCGCTGAAAACGTCGTCCTACCGCAAGGACGGCGGCTGACGCCGGCGGCCGACGACACGGTGGCTAAGTGCTAACATTTCCGCCGCGATTGAATACCCCCATGAAACCCCGGAGTGAAAGTGAATAACGTTGTCGGATTGAACCAGGCCCAGGCGGCCACGATGCTGAAGTTGCAAGACCACTTGAACAGCATGATCAATCCCGACTGGGTCAACGGCGGAGCCCGCTTCCTGCGCGCCGCCTTCGTCGAGTCCGCCGAAGCCCTGGAACACTACGGCTGGAAGTGGTGGAAGAAGCAGACCATCGACCTGCCCCAGGTGCAGATGGAACTGGTCGACATCCTGCACTTCTACCTGTCCCACACGATCGTCGAGGCACGCGGCAAGCTGGATGGCGCGGCCGATGCCCTCGTGGCCGATCTGGCCACCGCGCCCTCGGTCGTGCTGGACGGCAAGACCTACGCGCTGAACAGCCTGCCCGTGCCGGAACTGCTGGAACTCATCGGCGGCCTGGCCGTCTGCGGCCGCGCCAGCTACAAGGTGCTGGAGCAGACCATGACGGCGTGCGAAATGAGCTGGAACGACGCCTATACGCAATATGTGTCGAAGAACGTGCTGAACATCTTCCGCCAGCAGCATGGCTACAAGGAAGGCACGTACATCAAGATCTGGAACGGCGAAGAAGACAACGTGGTGCTGGCGCGCCTGCTGTCGCAGCTGGACCCGGCCAGCGCGGATTTTGCCGATGCGCTGAACCGTGAACTGGAACAGGCCTATTCGCGCCTGTAAGCGCCGCGTCCTGGCCTGAATGAGAAACGCCGCGTCGATGACGCGGCGTTTTTTTCGTGCGCTTGCGGGCCGTAGGATGCGTAAAGCGCGAAGGACCCGCCCTTGGGAACCCGGATTTCCCAACGCGCGACACCCGTCAGGCAGCGTTGCGGCGCTTGGCCGGCTTAACGCTGGCCGAAGCGCGTCTCGCCGAACAGCGCCTTCAGTTCACGTGGCTGCGACCGCCAGTACTGGCGCGGTGCCGTCACCTGACCGCCCAATTGCGCCGCCGCATGCCACGGCCATCGCGGGTCGTAGAGCATGCCGCGCGCCAGTGCGACCATGTCGGCCTGCCCCTGCGCCAGGATATCTTCGGCCTGCTGCGCTTCGGTGATCAGCCCGACCGTGATGGTGGGCATGCCGACCTGGCGCTTGATCGCTTCTGCGAACGGCACCTGGTAGTTGGGTCCCACCGGGATCTTCTGCTGCGACGATACGCCGCCACTGGACACGTCGATGAATTCGCAGCCGCGCGCTTTCAGCGCCTGCGCGAACACCAGGGTCTGTTCCAGGTCCCAGCCGCCGTCCACCCAATCGGTGGCCGACACGCGCACGCCCAGCGCCACGGAAGACGGAGTGACCTCGCGCAGCGCCTGAAAGACTTCCAGCGGAAAACGCATGCGGTTCTCAAGCGAGCCGCCGTAAGCGTCCTGGCGCTGGTTGGACAAGGGCGACAGGAACTGGTGCAGCAGATAGCCGTGGGCGGCATGCAGTTCGATGGCGTCAAAGCCCAGGCGGATGGCGCGGCGGGCGCTATCCACGAACGCGTCGCGCACGCGCGCCAGGCCCGCTTCGTCCAACGCATGCGGCGCAGGTTCAGTCGCATTGTGCGCAATGGCCGACGGCGCCCAGCCCTGCCAGCCGCCGTTGGCCGGCGGGACGAGCTGGCCGCCGTTCCAGGGCGCATCGCTGGACGCCTTGCGGCCGGCGTGGCCCAGCTGGATGCCGAGCTTGATGGGGGAATAGCGGCGCACCGCCGCCACCACGCGGCCCAGGGCGGCCTCTGTCTCGTCCGACCACAGGCCCAAGTCCCCCGGCGAGATGCGGCCATCGGCTTCGACTGCGGTGGCTTCCGTGAACAGCAACGCCGCGCCCGACAGGGCCAGATGGCCCAGATGGATCATGTGCCAGTCGGTGGCACAGCCCTCTTCGGCCGAGTATTCGCACATGGGCGCGATGACGATGCGGTTGGCGAGCGGGACATTGCCGACCGCCGTGGAACTGAACAGGTGACTCATGCTGGGGCCTCCGGGCCGTTGGACGCCACAGCATAGCGCCCGCCGTTGGCCTCGATCCCAATCCCAACGCCCCCGTCAGGGTTAAATGCGGCCCTCGCGCATCCGCTACTGGCCTTCGATCACGCTGTCCAGGAACTGGCGTGTGCGCGCTTCTTTCGGCTGGCTGAACAGCACCGGGGACTCCGCATCCTCGACGATATTGCCCTCGTCGAAGAACAGCGTGCGGTCCGAGCTGCGTTCGGCGAACTTCATCTGGTGGGTGACGATGATCATCGTCATGCTGCGCCGGGCGGACAAGTCCCGCAGGATCTGCAGGATCCCGCCGACAAGCTCCGGATCCAGCGCGGACGTGACTTCGTCGAACAACATGATCTCGGGGCACATGGCCAGCGCGCGGGCGATGCCCACGCGCTGCTTCTGGCCGCCGGACAATTGCGCGGGATAGACATCCAGCTTGTCGCCCAGGCCCACCATGTCGAGGTATTCCACGGCGCGCTCGCGCGCCTGATCTTTCGGCATGCCCAGCACATGCACCGGCGCTTCCATCGCGTTGCCCAGCGCCGTCATGTGCGGGAACAGGTTGAAGTGCTGGAACACCATGCCGATCTTGCCGCGCACGCGGCGCAGGTGTTCGGAATTGGCGCCCACGGGGCGGCCCTGTTCGTCCTTCCACATCGACTGCCCGTCGACCTCGATGTCACCGCTGGTCGGCTGGTCCAGCGTCATCAGCACGCGCAGCAAGGTGGACTTGCCCGATCCCGACGGGCCGATCACCGCCACGGTCTGGCCTGCCGGAATCTCCAGATTGATGCCGCGCAGCACCTCCAGCTCTCCGTATCGCTTATGCAGATTCTTGATGTTCAAGCTGGCGCTCATCGCTTTCCTCCATATCGTTGCAGGCGGGCCTCCAGGCCGCGCACGCCCCATGCCGCCACCAGGCTCAAGGCCAGGAACAGCAGGCCCACCAGCGTCAGGGGTTCGGTGTACCGGAACGTCGCGGACCCGATCATCTTGCTTTGCTGCAGCAGCTCCACCACGGTGATGGCCGACAGCAGCGGCGTGTCCTTGAACATCGCCACCAGGTAGTTGCCCAGCGCCGGCACCACGGGCGGAATCGCCTGCGGCAGCACGACGCCGACGGCGGTGCGCCAGCGCGACATGTTCAAGGCGGTGGCCGCTTCCCATTGACCTCGGGGCACCGCCTCGATGCCGGCGCGGTACACCTCGGCGCAATAGGCGGCATAGTGCAGCCCCAGCGCCACGATACCGGTCGTGAGCGGCGACATCTGCGCCCCCGTCAACGGCAGCACATAGAACAGGAAATACATCTGCACCAGCAGCGGCGTGCTGCGCACGAACTCGATGACGAACGCCGTGGGCAGCGACACGATGCGCAGCCGCGAACGCCGCAGCATCGCCAGCACCAAACCGAGCGTGACCGCCACCAGCATGCCCAGCACCGTCGCCTGGATGGTGATGATGAGGGCGGAGCCCAGCGTGGGCAGGATCTCCAGCGCGAAAGACCAATCGAATACCGGTGTCATCGGACGCGGACCCTCCGTTCAAGCAGGCGCACGCCCGCCGTGATCAACAAGGCCACTCCGAAATACATCAGCAGCATCAAGGCGAAGATCTCCGTCGTGCGCAGCGTTTCGCTGCGCAGCAGCTGGCCGCGGAAGGTCAGGTCGGTGATGGTGATCAGCGACACCAGCGCCGTGTTCTTCATCAGTTCGATCAGCAGGTTGCCCGCAGGCGGCAGCATGGCGGGTATCGCCTGCGGCACGACGATGCGGCGCAGGATCTGGGCACGGGTCAGGTTCAGCGCCACGCCGGCCTCGCGCTGCCCGGGCGGCACGGCGCGGATGGCGCCGCGCACCACTTCGGCCCCATAGGCACCGGCGTTCAACGCCAGCACGACGATCCCCACCAGCATGGCCGGCAACTGGACGCCGAACAGCGGCAGCACGAAATAGAACCAGAACAGCTGCACCAGGGCCGACGTGCCCCGGAAGACTTCGACATAGACGGATGCCAGCCAGCGCACCGGCCGCAGCGGCGACATGCGCCCGATGCCGGAAGCCAGGGCCAGGGGCACGGCCAGCACGACCGCGCCGGCCATGATTTCCAGCGTGACGACCAGCCCCTCAAGCAGGGGCGGCACCAGCTCCGCGATGTGCTCTGAAATCAGTTGCATCGGCGCCCCTTATTGTCCGGCGCAGAGCTTGGCGGCCGTCACGCCCTGGGGCAGCTCCTGATCGGTGAAGCCAAAAGGCGCCACCAGCTTCTTGTGTTCATCGGTGCCGATGTACTTGGCCAGTTCCGCATTGAAGGCGTCGGCGAAAGCCTTGTCATCGGTGCGGAACGCGTAGGCGCCGTAGCCGCGCACGCCCTTGCCGTCGATCACGGGGTCCGTGAACGGGTCGGCCTTCTCCAGGCCGCTGCCGTCCTGCGTCTTGCCCATCAGGTCGTTGATGGTCAGCGCGGTGGCCGCATAGGCGTCGGCCCGGCCGGCCTGCACGCCGGACAAGGCGCTGACGGCGTCCGGAAACACCACCACCTGCCCGGCGGGGATTTTCACTTTCTGGGCGTAGTCGCCCTCGATGGCGCCCACCACGACGCCCAGCTTGGCGTCGGGGTTCTTCACCACGTCTTCATAGCTGTGCAGGTTCTTGGGGTTGCCCTGCTTGACCAGGAAGGCCTCGCCCACCCCGTACGTCGGGTCCGAGAACGCCACCTGCTGGCAACGCTCCGGCGTGACGTACATGCCGGCGGCGATGATGTCGAAACGCTTGGCGGCCAAGCCCGGAATCAAGGAGCCGAACTCGGTCAGCACGCCTTCGACTTCGTTGATGCCCATGCGCTTGAGCACGACGCGGGCGATCTCGACGGATTCGCCGGTGACCTTGGCCTCTTTGCTGTCCATATAGGCGAACGGCGCCTCGTTGGCGTAGCCGATGCGGATCTTGCCAGCGGCCTTGGCCGCTTCCAACGTGCTCGTCGCGCCCGCTGGCGCGCCACCCGCCGCCGGCGCGGCCTTATCGGCCCCCGAGTCGGAACACGCGGCCAACACGCCGAGGCTCAAGGCCAACAGCAAGCGTCTGGATCGGAGCAAGGTCATGGATTTTTTCTCCCGAATTTATTTCTAGGTGCATGGCTTCACTAAAAATAATACGCTATTAAATGATTTCGATACGAATCATATGGGCGTGAAAAAGCAGGCCTGAGCCTGCTTTTGGGGACTGATGCCCTATGGGACATCAGTAAATGCTACGAAAGGTAGAAAACTATGTTTTCGCCTAGTGCGCGTAGGAAAACCGGCCGTTCTTGACGATGCCCATCACGCGGGCGCGTTCATCGAAACCCTGATGGTTGTCCTTCGAAATATTCAGCACGCCGTTGGGCACGACCAGATCGCGCGTGTTCTCCAGCGCGTCGCGCAAGGCCGCTCGGAATTCCGGCGTCCCCGGCTTGGCGCCCGTCTTCAGCGCCCGGGCCACTGCCGAGTCCAGCAGCATCCAGGCGCCATACGCGTCGCCCGCGAATTGCGTCAGCGTGTTGGCGCCGTACTGGCCTTCGTACTTGTCGGCGAACGCCACGGCCACCTTCTTGACCGGGTTGCTGTCGGGCAGCTCTCGCGCCACCACGCCGGGGCCGGTCGGGAACAGGGTGCCCTCGACGTCCTTGCCGCCGACCTGCAGGAATTCCAGCGTGCCGATGCCGTGGGTCTGGTAGATGGCGCCGGTGTACCCGCGTTCCAGCAGCGTCTTCTGGGGCAAGGCGGACGGCGTGCCGGCGCCGGCGATCAGCACGGCGTCCGGCTTGGCGGCGATGACCTTCAGCGCCTGGCCCACGACCGACGCGTCGGTACGCTGGAAGCGCTCCTGCGCCACGATCTTCAGGTCGTTGCCAGCGGCGGCAGTGAATTCCTTCCACCAGCTGTCGCCGTAGGAATCCGCGAAACCGATGAAGGCCACGTTCTTCAAGCCCTTCTTCTTCATGTCTTCCACCAGCACGGTCGCCATCAGCGAATCGTTCTGCGGCATCTTGAACGCCCAGGCGCGCTTGGGGTCCGACAAGGGTTCCACGATAACGCTGGAGGCCGCCAGCGCGACCATCGGCGTCCCGGTTTCGGCCAGCACGTCCAGTCCGGCCAACGCCGCCGCCGTGGTGTTGGGGCCGACGATGGCGTCGACCTTGTCTTCGGAGGTCAGCTTGCGCATGTTCTTCACCGCGCGGCTGACATCGGTGCCGTCGTCCAGCACCACGTAGCGCGCCGGCTCGCCGCCCAGCGTGTTCGGCCACAGGCGGATCGCGTTGTTGGTCTGGATGCCGATGGCCGCGGCGGGGCCCGTGGTCGACACGTTCACGCCGATCACGACGTCGGCATGGGCGGACAAAACGGGAAAGACCAGCGCGGCGGCGCAGGCGTAACGCAGGAAATGGCGTGACATAGACAGCAGGCTCTTCGAGTTGAATGAAAGCGATGGCGCTATTTTGCCTGATGGCGCCGGCGCAATTTGGCGCGCCGTTACATCGGCTTGCCGTTGCGCACCGGTGGATTCCGCGCCCGCCCCCCAGGCTGGCCGTATCATCAACCATGCCGTTTCCGGCAACATGCACCGCCCGCAGCGGCGGATCGCATCCCTGCACCGGACGCGCCCGTGACGGGCGCGCCCCCCTTAAACAGGAGTCACCATGAAGAAAACCGCATCCGCCGCCTGGTCGGGCGATCTGAAGACTGGCAAGGGCACGATCTCCACCCAAAGCGGCGCGCTCAAGAGCCAGCCCTACGGCTTCAATACGCGCTTTGGCGATACCCCGGGCACCAACCCCGAGGAACTGCTGGGCGCGGCCCACGCCGGCTGCTTCACCATGGCGCTGTCCAACATCCTGTCCGAATCGGGCATGGTTGCCACCAGCCTGGACACCAAGGCCGAAGTCACGCTGGATAAAGTGGACGATGGCTTTTCCATCACCGCCGTCCACTTGACCGTGGAAGCCGTCATCCCGGGCGCCACCGCGCAAGCGTTCGAGGAAGCTGCCCGCAAGGCCGAGACGGGATGCCCCGTGTCGAAGGTGCTCAAGGCCAAGATCACCATGGACGCCAAGCTCAAGTCCTGACCCCTCCCTGCCCCAATCGCGTGTCCCGGTGGGACGCGCCATTGGGCGCCCCTATCCCGGTCTTGCCCAAAATCAATTTGACGGCCGGCACTCTCTTCTAGACAATGAGAATCATTCTCAGGAGTGTCGTATGACCGGATTCATCTACGCGATATCGGGCGGCAAAGCCGCCCTGGCGCAAGACGCCCAAGTGTCGGCGAATCTGCGGCGCATGGTCGGTTCCGGCATCCTGGTGGCCGTGGGCTACATCGATCCGGGCAACTGGGCCACCGACATCGCCGGCGGCAGCGGCTTCGGCTACGGGCTGCTGATGGTCGTCATCACCTCGGCGTTCCTGGCGCTGGGTTTCCAGATCCTGGTATCGCGCCTGGCGCTGGCCACCGGGCAGGATCTGGCGACGCTGACGGCCCGCCACTTGTCGCCGCGCTGGTCCAAGGCGGCCTGGCTGGCGGGTGAAGCCGCCATCCTGGCGACCGCACTGGCCGAACTGATCGGCGGCGCGATCGCGCTGCGCCTGCTGTTCGGCCTGCCACTGATCGCAGGGGTCGCGGTGACCGGAGTCGGCACCTTCGCCGTGCTGGCCCTGACCCGGGGCAACGCCGATCGCCATGAACGCGTCATCGCCCTGCTGCTGGCGGTGGTGGCCGCGTCGTTCGTCTACCTGCTGTTCAAGGCCAACCCGGCGTGGACGGAAGTGGCGCACGGCGTCACGCAAACCGGCCATGCGCTGCGCGACCCGCAAGGCTTCCTGATCGCCCTGGGCATCCTTGGCGCGACGCTGATGCCGCACAACCTCTATCTGCACTCCGGGTCGCTGGCCGAACGCGCGAAGGCGCTGCCGCCGTCCGCGCTCGACATGGCGATGCGCGTGGCCCGCAACGACACGATCGTGTCCCTGGGCGTGGCCATGCTGATCAACTCGGCGATCATGATCGTGGCGGCGGCCTCGCTGTCGGGGTCGGGGTTGATCGTGTCTAGCCTGGACGACGCCCACGCCGTGATCGGCCAGACGCTGGGCATCGGCGCCGCGATCGTCTTCGCCGTGGCGCTCTACGCCGCCGGCCAAAGCTCCACGATCACGGGCGTGCTGGCCGGGCGCATCCTGTCCAAGGGTTTCCAGATCCGCAGCAACTGGTCGGACCGCCGGCGCGCGCTGATGACCCGATTGATCGCGGGCGCCGCCGCCGTCGGCCTGCTGGTCTTCACGGGCGGCAAGGATCCCGACGAACTGCTGGTGCTTAGCCAGGTCATCCTGAGCCTGGCGCTGCCCTTCGCATTGGGGCCGCTGGTCGTGCTGGCCTGCCGCAAGGGCGTCATGGGCCAGCACGCGTTGCGCGGCGCCTGGGCGTGGGCCGCGGTCAGCGCCACGGTCGGCATCGTGATCCTGGACGGCTACCTGCTGGTCGACATGGTGGTCTGAGCCGCGACTGGGCCGAGCCTTGCGACCACGCTACTGCTAAAAAAAACGCCAGCAATCGCTGGCGTTTTTTCTGGCGGACCGCTTGCGCTCAGTGGCGGGCGGAGATGACCGGATGCTGCTGCCGGCCGGCGTCCATGTCGTGCAAAACTTCGCCGACGGCGCCGCCCCACGAAGCCAGGCGAGTCTTCAGGCGCAGCCAGGAGCCGCGGGCGAAGGGGCCGGACAGGGTTTCCGCTTTGGCGGCCTCGCGGATCAGGGACCGCTCCAGCGCATCCGACATACGGGCATTTTTCAACGCGGTATCGCTCATGATTCTCTCCTTGAGAAAGCGCGATGGGGAACAACACGAGTTCATGTTAGATCCGCGTTTGCTGCGTTGCAACGAAAACATCAACCATTAATTTGTTCGTTGCGCAATGGGTACAAACACCACCATTACGGTGCATGTGGCACCACATTAAGCACTGCTTTTGTGCAGCGCAATACGTCTTTCAGCCAGGCAGGTGGGCCTGGATCAGCTTATCGGCCATCTCGGCCACCCGGCCCGCCGGCCCGCCCTCGCCAAACAGCTGGCTGGAAACAAACGCGCCCTCGATCAAGAGCAGCAATCCGTCGGCCAGCGCTTGCGGGTCGCCCGCCCCCATGCCGGCCGCCATCTCGTTTAACCGGCGGCGCAATTCCAGCTTGTGTTCGACGGCGACCGCCCGGGCCGGATGCTCGGCTTCGGGATACTCCACCGCCGCATTGGTGAGCCCGCAGCCGCGGTAACCGCTCAGCACGGCGCGCTTGCTCAAGCCCGACAGGTATTCCAGCAGTTGCGCGCGCGGATCGCCCGGATGCGCGGCGCATGCGCCATCGAAACGCGCCCAGAATTCAGCGTCGTAGTCGCGCAGGTAAGTCGCCGCCAGCTCGTCCTTGGACGAAAAGCTGCGGTACAGGCTGGGTTTGGTCACGCCCGCCTGGGTCACGATGGCGTCGACTCCGACCGCCCGGATCCCGTCGCGATAGAACATTTCTCGCGCGGTCTTGCGGATGCGGTCGGCCGCCAGCAGCGGCTTGGTTGCCGGCTGGTCCGGGGTGGCGGACGGGGCGGAGGATTTGCTGGCCATTCGGGTCTCCATCAAATATTTCTTGACGATGTTACTGACCGGTACGTACTATTCGCAAACCTAAATACGTACCGGTCAGTAACATGAGTATAGCCCACCCCCCCATCCCGTTCCGGCGCGCCGGCCAAAAGTACGCTTTTGTCGTGGTCGCGGTGATTTTCCTATCGTTGCTGGTCTCGGCGGGGCTGCGCTCGTCGCCCAGCGTCTTGCTGGTGCCGCTGGAAGAAGCATTCGGCTGGAGCCGAAGCTCGATCTCGTTCGCGGCTGCCGTCGGCATCTTCCTGTATGGCCTGATCGGCCCCTTCGCCGCCGCCGCGATGGAGCGGTTCGGCTTGCGGCGCATCCTGATCGGCGCGCTCGTCCTGATGTCCGCGTCCAGCGCCGTCAGCGCCTACATGACCGAACCCTGGCACCTGCTCATGACCTGGGGCGTGTTCTCGGGCATCAGCTCGGGCGCAGTGGCTTCGGTGCTGGGCGCCACCATCGTCAACCGATGGTTCACCAAGCACCGCGGCCTGGTGATGGGCCTGCTGACCGCCAGCACCGCAAGCGGCACGCTGGTATTCCTGCCGGTGCTGGCCACGCTGGCTTCCTCCGGCGACTGGACCCGCGTGGTCTGGACGGTGGCCGCCGCCGCCGCGGCACTGGTCCCGCTGGCCTGGTGGCTGGTGCCTGACCGTCCGTCAAGCGTCGGCCTGGTGCCGTTCGGCAGCGACCCGAATGCGCCGCCCGCCCCCGCCGCGCCGCGCACCGGCATGGTGGCCGCCACCTTCGGCGCCCTGGCCCGCGCCGCCAAGACCCGCACGTTCTGGTTCCTGTTCGCGACCTTCTTCATCTGCGGCTTCACCACCAACGGACTGGTGGGCACGCACCTGATCGCGCTTTGCGGCGATCACGGCATGCTGGAAGTGCAGGCCGCCGGCCTGCTGGCGATCATGGGCATCTTCGATCTGGTGGGCACCACGGCCTCGGGCTGGCTGACCGACCGCTACGACCCGCGCAAGCTGCTCTTCGTCTACTACGCGCTGCGCGGCCTGTCGCTGATCTACCTGCCCTATTCCGACTTCTCGTTCTACAGCCTGTCGATCTTCGCGATCTTCTTCGGCCTGGACTGGATCGCCACCGTGCCGCCCACGCTACGCCTGACGACGGAAGCGTTCGGCGAGCGCGACGCGGCGATCGTCTTCGGCTGGATCGTCGCAGGCCACCAGTTGGGCGCGGCCACCGCCGCCTGGATGGCCGGCGCCATCCGCGAAGCGCAAGGCAGCTACATGATGGCCTTCATCATTTCGGGCGCCACGGGCTTGATCGCCGCCGTGATCGCCCTGCGGATCGGCAAGCAGCAACTGACGGCCCAGCCGGCCTGACCGGCGCGCGCCAGGGTCAGGCCTTGACTGCAGCCCCCGGGCGGCCACGAAGGTTGTAGGCCTTCTTGCCGCCCACGTGCTTGCGGATCAGCGTTTCGGCGCGCTTGCCGTCGCGCGCCATCAGCGCCTGGACGAAGGCCTCGTGGTCCGCGACCGCCGTCGTCCATTCGTCCAGATCGAAGTTGGACTTGTAGCGCAAGGCCTGCACCTGCAGGTTCAGCCGGTCATAGGACTGCGTCAGCGCGGGATTGTGCGCGGCGCGGTTGATGGCGATATGCGTGCCCATGCTGGCCGCGAAATAGGCGCGGATATCCCGCTTCTCGTAGTTCTCAAGCATCTGCGCATGCAGACGCGCAATCTCGGCCAGCTCCGCCTCGGACGCGCGCTCTGCGGCGCTGCGCACGGCCAATCCCTCCAGCACGGACAGCACATCGAAAATGTTCTCGATGTCGTCGGCCGACAACTCGATCACCATCGCCCCGCGCTTGGGCTGCAGCGCCACCAGGCCGTCCGAGGCCAGCATCCGGTAGGCCTCGCGCAACGGCGTGCGTGAAATCTTCAATTGATCGCACAGGTCCCGCTCATTGAGCCAGGTGCCGGGTTTCAACGTGCCGTCGATGATCAGCTGCCGCAGGCGCTCGGCCACGACCGCCGGCAGGGTCGGGTGGTGGATGGCCAAATCGGGGACGGACACTTCCGGGATCGGACTTTCAGGGTTAGCCATGGGTTGTTCACGCTCACAACATCGATTATTTTTGTATCTGGTATACCAAACACCAAAGGAATACCAACCTGACCCCATCATAAATCAAGCCACACCGGGGCAGGTCCCATCCACCAAGGAGACTCCATATGAACAAGCATGCTCGCGCCTGGACGGGCGCGCTGGCGTTGGCCGCCAGCGTGGCCGCCGCCAGCCCCGCCCTGGCGCAGGACCCGGCGAAGTGGCCCGAACGCCCCATCCGGCTGGTCGTCGGTTTTGTGCCCGGCGGTGGCACCGACGTCTCGGCGCGCATTCTGTCCGCGCGCCTGTCCACCCTGCTTGGCCAGCAGATCGTGGTCGAGAACAAGCCGGGCGCGTCGGGCCTGATCGCCGCCGACTACGTGGCAAAGGCGGACCCCGACGGCTACACGCTGCTGCTGGCGAACATGCAGTCCACGGTCGCCGCGCCCTATGTCGTGCAATCCAGCATCGATCCCATCCGGGATTTCACTGCGGTGCGCTACATCGGCTCGGTGCCCAATGTGCTGGTCGTGAATCCGGCCAAGCACCGCTACGCCACCGTGCAGAACCTGGTGGATGACGCTCGCGCCAAGCCCAAGCAGCTGCTCTACGCCTCGTCCGGCATGGGCAGCCCGCAACATCTGAGCGCGGCGCGCTTCTCGCAGATCGCCGGCGTTTCCATGGAGCACGTGCCTTACAAGGGCAGCGGCCAGGCCATGACCGACCTGCTGGGCGGCAACGTGGACATGAATTTCGACACACTGCCCGGCGCCATCAACCAGATCCAGGCCGGCAAGCTGCGCCCGCTGGCGGTCACCAGCGCCGAACGCAGCAAGCGGCTGCCCGACGTGCCCACCCTGGCGGAGTCCGGCATCAAGGGCCTGGACATCGTGCAGTGGTATGCGGTGCTGGCTCCGGCGCAACTGCCGCGTCCGATCATGGACAAGCTGGACCGGGCGCTGGCCCAGACCCTGGCCGATCCCGAGATCGCGGCCAAGCTGGCCGACCAGGGTATGGACCTGGGCGGCGGGCCGCAGACCCCCGCGGCCTTCGCCGCCTATGTGCGCGACGAATGGACCAAGTACGGCAAGCTCACCGCCAGCCTTGGCCTGACCAAACAGTGATCCCCTGCGGGGGTCCTCGCCCCCGCGCCAGATGAAAGGAACCTCATGAGCGCCCCCTCTACCACCGACTCCACGCCCATCCTGCTGCAGCGCGACGGCGACATCGCGACCGTCGTGCTGAACCGGCCCGACAAACTCAACGCCTTCACCATCGACGGCTGGCGTCTGCTTGGCGACATCTTCCTGCAACTGGACCGCGACGACAGCGTGCGCTGCGTGCTGCTGCGCGGCGCGGGTGAAAAAGCGTTCTCGCCCGGCAACGACATCAGCGAATTCGAAACGGCGCGCAGCAACAAGCGGCAGGCGGTGGAATACGGCGCCGTCATGCGCCGCACCATCGAGGCCATCGGCGGCTGCCGCCACCCGGTGGTGGCGCAGATACATGGCATCTGCGTGGGCGGCGGGCTGGAGATCGCCAGCCTGGCTGACCTGCGGATCTGCGGCGAAAGCTCGCGGTTCGGCGTCCCGATCAAGAACCTGGGGCTGGTGATGTCGTATTCGGAACTGGCGCCGCTGGTGCGCCTGGTGGGGCCGACCACCGCGCTGCAAGTCCTGCTGGAAGGAACGATCTTCGACGCCGCCGAAGCATTGCGCCTGGGCGTAGTCACGCGCGTCGTGCCAGACGGCCAGGTCGCCGAGCAAGCCCAGGCCGCCGCGCGCCGCATCGCCGACGGCGCGCCGCTAGTCGCCCGCTGGCACAAGAAATTCGTGCGCAACCTGGTCCAGGGCAAGGCATTGACCGACGCCGACCGCGACGAAGCCTTCGACTGCTTCGACACCGAGGACTTCCGTACCGGCTACCGCGCCTTCCTCGCCAAGGCCAAACCGCAATTCAACGGCCGCTGAACGCGGATCAAGGAAACCTGCATGCATAACGACATCCGCGGCCCCGGCCGCCCGCCCTCCTCCCCCTCCGATACGCCCGCCGGCGCGCTGGCCGGCATGCGCGTGATCGAACTGTCGCAGATCATGGCCGGCCCGACCTGCGGCATGATGCTGGCCGACCTGGGCGCCGACGTCATCAAGGTAGAAAAGATCGATGGCGGCGACGACTCCCGGCAGTATCGCGATCCGCAGATCAACGGCATCTCGGCGCCCTACCTCATGCTCAACCGCAACAAGCGCGCCATCGCCCTGGACTTGAAGCACCCCGAAGGCAAGAAGGTCCTGCTGCGCATGATCCGCGACGCCGACGTCGTGACCGAGAACTTCCGCAAGGGCACGATGGAAAAGCTGGGGCTGGGCTACGACACGCTGCGCCAGGAGAACCCGGGCCTGATCTATTGCGCCGTATCGGGATACGGCACCACCGGGCCCTACGCCGACAAGGGCGGCTTCGACCTGGTGGCGCAGGGCTTCTCCGGCCTGATGGCCATTACCGGCGAACCCGGCGGCCCGCCGCTGCGTACCGGCAATTCCGTGGCGGACATCAATGCGGGCCTGCTGGCGGCGTTTGGCGTGCTGGCCGCCTATCAGCACAAGCTGCGTACCGGAGAAGGCCAGATCGTCGAGACCTCACTGCTGGAAGCCAGCCTGCAACAGCTGTACTGGCACGCCGCGATCTACTTCGGCAGCGGCGTCTCTCCCGGCCCCACGGGTTCGGCGCATGTGCTGAGCGCGCCCTACCAGGCGTTCCCCACGGGCACGGACTGGATCATCATCGGCGGCGCGAACGAAAAGAACTGGCAGCGCATCGCGCAAGCGCTGGGCAAGCCAGAGTGGGCGGACGATCCCCGCTACGCCCGCAACCGCGACCGCATGAATAACCGCGACGAACTGGTGGCGGAGATGTCGGCCATCCTGGAGACGCGCAGCGCGCAGGAATGGCTGGACGTTTTCGACAAGGCCGGCGTGCCCGCCGGCCCGGTGCATTCGATCGCGCAGGCGCTGTCGCATCCGCAGACGTTGGCGCGCGGCATGGTGGTGGAACAGGATCACCCGGTGGCCGGCAAGGTGCGCACCGTAGGCATGCCCGTGAAGCTGTCGGCCACGCCCGCGCAATACCACCGCGCGGCGCCCAGGCTGGGCGAAGACACCGTCGCGATCCTGGGAGAGTTCGGCTACGGCCAGCAGGAAATCGACGCACTGATCGAGGGCGGCGTGGTCATGGCCGTCGATCGTGAACGCGCGCCGGCTTAGCGCTTTGTTTTGGCAGCATTGCTGGCGGTCGGTTTTGTGAGGCAGGGTTCTTGAGCCGCCGGCGTCCGGACTGCGGGATTCCGATGCTCGCCCCGGTGGGGCTGCGCTTCGGATCCCTCCGCCCGGCCACCGGCTCACGGCATTTTCCCGTGAACGGGGTCTCAAACCAACGCATGAGGCTGCCGTCAGCCGAGGACCCCGGAGC
>CAUSDE010000067.1:0-32048 GCA_963530045.1 uncultured Achromobacter sp. | reverse complement strand
ACGGGACCTATTACAGCACCCAGAAACCGGCCACCTTCGCCAAATGGCGCGACGAGACGCCGGAGGGGTTCGTGTTTTCGCTCAAGGCGTCGCGCTACGCGACCAACCGCCGCGAACTGGCCGGCGCCAAGGATTCGATCCAGCGCTTCGTGAACAGCGGCATTGCCGAACTGGGCCCCAAACTGGGCCCCGTGGTCTGGCAGTTCGCGCCCACCAAGACCTTCAACGCCGAGGATTTCGGCGCCTTCCTGGAACTGTTGCCGGACAAGGTCGACGGCCTGAAGCTGCGCCATGTGCTGGACGTGCGGCACGCGAGTTTCGCGTGCGACGAATACCTGGAATTGGCCCGCCGCCACCGTGCCGCCACTGTCTACACCGACAGCGAAGACTTCCCGGCCATCGCCGACCGCACTGCCGATTTCATCTATGCGCGCCTGATGCGCGCCAGCCCCACCTTCAAGGCGGGTTACGCACCCAAGGTGCTGGATGCCTGGGCCGACCGCCTGCGCACGTGGGCGCGCGGGGCCGACCCGGCAGACCTGCGCCGCATCGGGCCCGATCCGTCCGGCGCCGCGCGGCCGCAGGACGTCTACGCGTTTTTCATCAATGGCGCGAAAGAACGCGCGCCCGCCGCGGCGCGCGCCATGATCGAACGCCTGTAGCGCCCTGCCGGTAACGCCTTACTGCGCGACCGGAGTGCGCAACGTGACGAATTCTTCGGCCGCCGTGGGATGGATGCCGATGGTGTCGTCGAACACCTGCTTGGTCGCGCCGGCCTTCAGCGCCACGGCGATGCCCTGCACGATTTCACCCGCGTCGGGGCCCACCATGTGCACGCCCAATACGCGATCGGTCTTGGCGTCCACGATCAGCTTCATCAGCGTCTTTTCCTGCGACTCGGTCAGCGTCAGCTTCATGGGCCGGAACCGGCTTTCGAAGAGCTTGACCTCGTAGCCGGCCTCGCGCGCCTCTTCCGTCGTCATGCCCACCGTGCCGATGTTCGGCAGGCTGAACACGGCGGTCGGGATCAGCTTGTAATCCACCTTGCGGTATTCCTCGGGGCGGAACAGGCGGCGGGCCACGGCCATGCCTTCAGCCAGCGCCACGGGGGTCAGCGGCACGCGGCCGATCACGTCGCCGATCGCCAGGATGGAGGGCTCGGCGGTGCGGTATTCGTCGTCCACCTCGATGAAGCCGTCTTTTTTCAGCTTGACGCCGGTATTCTCCAGGCCCAGGTTATCCAGCATCGGACGGCGGCCCGTGGCGTAGAACACGCAATCGGTCTCGATGACGGAACCGTCCTTCAACGTGGCCGCCAGCGTGCCGTCGGCTTGCTTGTCGATACGCGTGACTTCGGTGTTGAAGCGCAAGTCGATGCCCTTTTTCACCAGTTCGTCGCGCAGGTGTTCACGCACGCCCTGGTCGAAGCCGCGCAGGAACAGCGGGCCGCGGTAAGCCTGGGTGGTCTGTGCGCCCATGCCGTTGAAAATCGAGGCGAACTCCACGGCGATGTAACCGCCGCCCACGACCAGCACGCGACGCGGCAACGCCTTCAGGAAGAAGGCCTCGTTCGAGGTGATGGCGTGTTCCTTGCCCGGGATGTCCGGCACCTGCGGCCAGCCGCCAGTAGCCACCAGGATATTGGCGGCGCTGTGGCGCTGGCCATTGATCTCGACCGTATGCGGGTCGACGATGCGGGCGTGGCCTTCCAGCAGCGTCACGCCGCTATTGACCAGCAAATTGCGGTAAATGCCGTTAAGGCGTTCGATCTCGCGGTTCTTGTTGGCGATCAGGGTGGGCCAGTCGAACGACGGCTTGCCGGCGGTCCAGCCAAAGCCGTGCGCCTGTTCGAAGTCTTCGCTGTAATGGGCGCCGTAGACCAGCAGCTTCTTGGGCACGCAGCCCACGTTGACGCAGGTGCCGCCCAGGTAGCGGCTTTCCGCCACCGCCACGCGCGCGCCGAAGCCCGCCGCGAAACGGGCGGCGCGTACGCCACCGGAGCCCGCGCCGATCACAAACAGATCAAAATCGAATGCCATGGTGTTTCCTTCGCGAGAAGCCTTGCGGCCACGCGTTCACTGTCCGGGAAAACCGTATTTAACACCACCCGGCGCCCGGGCATTCCCAACGCGCGGCGATTGGCCTACAGTCACCGGCACGGCTGCCCGGCAGCCCCCCATCGCCTTATCGGAGCGCGAGTCCCATGTCACTTGAAACCTGGTTGGCCTTTCTGGGCGCATCCGCCCTGCTTGTCATGTTGCCCGGCCCGACGATCCTGACTGTCATCAGCTATTCCATGACGTACGGTAAACGGGCGCGCCTGCCGCTGGTGCTGGCCGTGGCGCTGGGCGACTCCACCGCCCTGGTCCTGTCGCTGCTCGGCTTGGGCGCCCTGCTCAAGGCATCTGCCTTCTGGTTCACGGTGGTCAAGACGGCCGGCGGCCTGTATCTGCTGTATCTGGGCTTCAAGCTGCTGCGCGCGGGCGTAGCCCCGGCCACGCTGCCCGTCGCCACCGCCGCGGCCTCGCGCTGGAGGCTGTTCGCCAACACCTACCTGGTGACGGCGCTGAACCCCAAGGGCATGATCTTTTTCGTCGCCTTCCTGCCGCAGTTTATCGACCCGGCAGGCGACGTGACGCGCCAGTTGTGGATGCTGTCGGCCACGTTCGTCGCCTGCGCCGGCATCAACGCCGCCGCCTATGCGGTGTTCGCGGGGTCTGCCAGCCGGCTGCTGGCCTCGCCCCGGGCGCAGCGCGGCTTCAACCTGGGCGGCGGCGCCATGCTGTCCGCAGCCGGCATCTGGGCCATGCTGGCGCGCCGGGTCTAGCCCCCGGCGCGCCGCCCGCTACGGCAAGGCGGCGGAAACCGCTTCCGCGTCGATGCCGTAGCGGGCGATGGCGTGAGCCGCCTTCGCCCGTTCGATCAGGCCGTCGTCCGCCAGCGCCTTCAAGGCCGCCAGCGCGATGTGGTGGCGGTCCACCCCGAAGAAGGAACGAAGCGCCTGGCGCGTGTCCGACCTGCCGAACCCGTCCGTCCCCAAGGTCACATAGCGGCGCCCCGCCATGAACGGCCGGATCTGCTCGGGCACCGTCTTCATGTAGTCGGTGGCCGCCACCACCGGGGCGGTGCTGCCGGCCAGCGCGGTTTCGGCGTAGCCGCGGCGCGCGTCCTCCAGCGGATGCAAACGGTTCCAGCGTTCGGCCTCGTGGCCGTCGCGCCCGAGTTCCGAATAGCTGGTCACGCTCCAGACATCGGCCGCCACGCCGAAGTCCTGCTGCAGCAAATCGGCTGCGGCCAGCGTTTCGCGCAGGATCGCGCCGCTGCCCAGCAATTGCACCCGCAGCGTGCCGGGCTCTCCTTCACGCACGCGGTGCATGCCTTTCAGAATGCCCGCCTCGGCGCCTGCCGGCATGGCCGGATGCGCGGTCTTTTCGTTGATCAGCGTCAGGTAGTAGAAGACGTCTTCCTGGTCCTGGTACATCCGGCGCATGCCGTCCTGCACGATCACCGCGATCTCATAGGCGTAGGCAGGATCGTACGCACGGCACGATGGAATGACTGAGGCCAGCACGTGGCTGTGGCCGTCGTCATGCTGCAGGCCTTCGCCTTCCAGCGTGGTCCGCCCCGACGTCGCGCCCAGCAGGAAGCCGCGCGCCCGGATGTCGCCCGCCGCCCAGGCCAGGTCGCCCACGCGCTGGAAGCCGAACATCGAATAGAAGATGTAGAACGGAATGGTGGCCACGCCATGCGTGCTATGGGCGGTGGCCGCCGCGATCCACGAGGACATGGCGCCCGACTCGTTGATGCCTTCCTGCAGGATCTGGCCCTTGCGGTCTTCGCGGTAGACGCTGAGCTGATCGGCATCCTGCGGCGTATAGAGCTGCCCCACGTGCGAATAGATGCCCACCTGGCGGAACATGCCGTCCATGCCGAAGGTGCGGGACTCGTCGGGCACGATCGGCACCACGCGCGGGCCGATCTCCGGGTCCTTCAGCAACTGCGCCAGCACGCGCACGAACGCCATCGTGGTGGAAAACTCGCGTCCGTCGCTGCCCTTCAGGTGCGGGGCGAATGCGTCCAGAGGCGGCGTGGCCAGCGGACCGGCGCCAGCCGGACGACGAGGCAGATGGCCGCCCGCCCGCGCGATGGCGGCGTCGAAGTAGGCTTGTTCCGCGCTGCCCGGCGCGGGCTTGATGTAGGGGATCTGCTCCAGTTGGTCGTCCGGCACCGGGATGGCGAAGCGGTCGCGGAACGCGCGCACGGCGGGGTCTGCCATCTTTTTCTGCTGGTGGTTGGTGTTGGCCGCCTCGCCGGCCGCGCCCATGCCGTAGCCCTTGACCGTCTTGGCCAGAATGACGGTGGGCTGGCCGCGATGCGTCAGGGCCGCCGCATAGGCGGCATAGACCTTGGCCGGGTCATGCCCGCCGCGGTTCAGCGCGCCGATCTCGTCATCCGACAGATGCGCCACGCGTTCCAGCAGCACCGGGTCCGCGCCGAAGAAGTGTTCACGCACATAGGCGCCCCCGCGTGCCTTGAACACCTGATATTCGCCATCCACGCACTGCATCATGCGGCGGCGCAGGCGGCCGTCGTGGTCCTGGGCCAAGAGCGCGTCCCAGCCGGCGCCCCAGATCACTTTGATGACATTCCAGCCGGCGCCGCGGTACACGCTTTCCAGCTCCTGGATGATCTTGGCATTGCCGCGCACCGGGCCGTCCAGCCGCTGCAGGTTGCAATTGACCACGAAGATCAGGTTGTCCAGTTTTTCGCGCCCGGCCATCGCCACGGCGGCCAGCGTTTCGGGCTGGTCTTGCTCGCCGTCGCCCAGGAATCCCCAGACCTTGCGGCCTTGCGAGGGAATCAGTTCACGGTCCTCCAGATAGCGCATGTAGCGCGCCTGGTAGGCGGCCATCAAAGGCCCCAGGCCCATCGACACCGTCGGAAACTGCCAAAACCCGGGCATCGTGCGCGGGTGGGGATAAGACGCCAGCCCGCCGCCGCCGATCTCGCGGCGGAAGCGGTCAAGCTCGGCTTCCGAGAGGCGGCCTTCCAGATAGGCGCGCGCATAGATGCCCGGGGCCGAATGGCCCTGGATGTACAGCATGTCGCCCAGGAATTGCGGCGTGGCCGCCCGGAAGAAATGGCGGAAGCCCGTTTCGTACAGCGTCGTGGCCGACGCATAGGTCGCGATGTGGCCGCCCACGCCCGAGGTCTTGCCCGCGCGCAGCACCATGGCCATGGCATTCCAGCGCAGGTAGGCGTCCAGGCGCAGTTCTATCCCCAGGTCGCCGGGGAACCCGCCCTGCGCGGCCGGGGCGATGGAATTCACGTAAGGCGTGACGCCCGGCGCCGCGTAGCGGCCATTGGCCGCGCGGTCCTGGTTGATCAGTTGATCCAGCAGATAGTGCGTGCGCGGCAGGCCTTCGTGGGCCAGCACGGCCTGCATGGCCTCCAGCCATTCCTGGGTTTCCTGCGGGTCGGCGTCGATCGGGTCGATCGGGGTGTCCATGGGCGTCCTCCTTTGGGTGCGTGGGCGGCGCCTGGGTCGGGATAGCCGGCGCCGTTATTTCATATCGTGAATTGCAATTGCATAATGTGCAATTGCAATCGTAGGGAGGTTTTTTAACAATTGCAAGTGCAACTATTTAGAATCCCCCCAAGCCGCGGTGCGGCACCCTGGCCTTCCTTCTACAATCGCCGGCTGCACCCCTGTCTTTCAATCAAAAGGAACCGACCGCATGGCCACGGGCAAGCCCGACGCGTGGAGCCTCTTCCTGACCGCGCATGCGCTGGTGGTAGAGGAAATCGAAAAGCGGCTGTCGGCCGCCGACCTGCCGCCGCTGGCGTGGTACGACGCGTTGTGGGCGCTGGAACGCGCGCCCGACGGCACGGCGCGCATGTTTGAAATGGCCGAACGCATGGTGATCGCGCGCTACAACCTCACGCGCCTGATGGACCGCATCGAAGCTGCCGGCCTGGTGGAGCGCTTCCGGTCCGACGAAGACCGGCGTGCCACCTACGCCCGGCTCACGCCCAAGGGCCGCGCGCTGCGGCTCCAGATGTGGAAGGTGTACGGGCCCGCCATCGACGAACTGTTCCTGTCGCAACTGCCCGCCTCGCAGCAGGCGGCGATGGCCGAACGCTTTCGCCAGATCGCCCGCCATGTGCGCACCTTGAACAAGGAGTCTTCAGAATGAACGCCACGCCGCTGCACATCGGCATCGTCGCCTGCTCGGCCGAGGGCGCGGCGCTGTGCTATCGCACGCTGTGCGCGGAAGGCGCGCAACGCATGGGGCCGCACGCGCATCCGGAAATCTCGCTGCACACCCATTCATTGGCGGACTACGTGGCCTGCCTGGACCGCGGCGATCTGGCCGGCGTGGGTGCGCTGATGCTGTCGTCGGCCGACAAGCTGGCGCGCGCAGGCGCGGACTTCCTGATCTGCCCGGACAACACCATCCACCAGGCGCTGGCTCATGTGCTGCCGCAGTCTCCGCGGCCCTGGCTGCATATCGCCGAGGAAGTCGCCGCCGAGGCCGCCGCACGCGGCTACCGGCGCATCGGCATCCTGGGCACGCGCTGGCTGGTCGACAGCGGCGTCTACCCCGACAAGCTCGCCGCAGAAGGGCTGGACCACGTGCGCCCCGGCCAGGAAGACCGCGACGCGCTCGCCCGCATCATCATGGATGAACTGGTCTACGGCGTGTTCAAGCCCGAATCGGTGGCACGCCTGCAAGCCATCATCGGCAACTTGCGCGACGCCGGCTGCGACGCCGTGGTGTTGGGCTGCACCGAGCTTCCGCTGGTGCTGAACGACGGCAATTCCGCGTTGCCCACGCTGGACTCCACCCGCATCCTGGCCCGCGCCGCCTTGACGCGCGCCCTGCAGCCTCCAGACGCCCGGCAGCCCCGTTAGACGGCTCAGATCTGGTCCAGGCCGTACTGCCGCAGGCGGTCCAGGCCAAGCACCTTGATCTGGTTGTACGCCAGCGCCAGGATTCCCTGGTCGGCCAGCGCCTGCAACGCCTGGTTGACCCGCTGGCGCGACAGGCCGGTCAGATATCCCAGTTCTTCCTGCGAAATCGCCAGGGTCAGGTCGGTGGACGGATACAGCTGCGGATTGAACAGTTGCGCCAGCGACTGGGCCACGCGCGCATCGGCATCCAGCAAGCGGTGGTTCTGGATGGACGCGATGAATTCGCCCATCCGGTCATTCAACTGGCCGATGACAAAGTGCGAAAACGGCAGGCTGGCCGACAGCAGCGCGTGAAACGTCGCGGCCGGCACCAGCATCACCAGCGACGGCTGGATCGCCACCACATCGTATTTGCGCAGTTCCCGCTTGATGACGCTGCCTTCACCGAACCAGCCGCCCGGCGGCACGCCCGAGAACGTGCAACTGCGTCCGGACTCGTTGTAGATCGCCAGTTTCAGCAAGCCGGCGTGCACACCTAGCCAATAGTCCGACGGCGCATTGCGCCGCGCGATCCAGGCCCCGCTGGCCACGTGTTCCGCGCGCGAGGTCGCCAGCACCAGATCCTGGTGGCGGCCGTCCAGTGCGCCGAACCAGGCGCAGGCCTGGAAGAGGCGGGACAGTTCCGTGGCGGAAACAATGTTTGAAACGTCGGACATGGGCAGAACCGTGTAAAACTGGAGTTTGCAGGGTCGACCGGCGGTCTGTCATGCAGGCGACAGACAGTATTTTCCGGCGCGCCCTAAGCTCACGCAAGCGACGGGAATCAAGGTTCCCGGAAATAGACAAGGGGCGTCTGCCCGCCCCGCTCGGAGACAACGCATGAGCAGCATGTTCGACCACGGCCTGGCGCGCCGCGACGCCAACTATGAAGCCTTGACCCCGGTGGACTTCATCGCCCGGGCGGCTGACGTCTACGGGCACCGGCTGGCGGTGGTGCACGGCAAGGTCCGCCGCACCTGGGCCCAGACGTACGAACGCGCCCAACGGCTGGCCAACGCGCTGGCGAATGCCGGCATCCAACGCGGCGACACCGTCGCGGTGATGCTGCCCAACATCCCCGCCATGGTCGAAGCGCACTTCGGCGTGCCGATGCTGGGCGCGGTGCTGAACACCCTGAACACCCGGCTGGACACGCCCAGCGTGCTGTTCATGCTGGGCCACGGCGAAGCCCGCGCGCTGATTGTCGACACCGAATACGGCGACGTCGCCCAGCGCGCCCGCGCCGAATTCCCGCACCTGAAGATCGTGTCCGTGCACGACCTGGACAGCGCGCCGGCCACGCTGCCCGGCGCCATCGACTACGAAGCCTTCCTGGCCGACGCCCCCGCCCGTTACGACTGGAAGCCGCCTGCCGACGAATGGGACGCCATTGCGCTGAACTACACGTCCGGCACCACCGGCGACCCCAAGGGCGTGGTCTACCACTACCGCGGCGCCTACATGAACGCGGTCAGCAACATCCTGGAATGGGACATGCCCAAGCACGCGGTCTATCTGTGGACCCTGCCGATGTTCCACTGCAACGGCTGGTGCTTCCCGTGGACGGTCGCCGCGCGCGCCGGCGTGAACGTATGCCTGCGCAAGTTCGATCCCAAGACCGTGTTCGACCTGATCCGCGACGAGGGCGTCACCCACTACTGCGGCGCGCCCATAGTGCAAAGCGCGCTGGCCAATGCGCCGGCCGAGATGCGCGCCGGCATCACGCACACGGTGCGCACCATGGTGGCGGGCGCCGCGCCCGCGCCGGCCGTCATCGCCAAAATGCGCGACATCGGTTTCGAGTTGACGCACGTGTACGGCCTGACGGAAGTCTACGGGCCAGCCGCCGTCTGCGCCCGCCAGGAATCGTGGGACGCGCTGGACGACGAGCGCCGCGCCCTGCTCACCGCGCGCCAGGGTGTGCGCTACCACCTGCAGGCGGGCATCTCGGTGCGCAATCCCGACACGATGGAAGTCGTGCCCGCCGACGAACAGACCGTGGGCGAAATCATGTTCCGCGGCAATATCTGCATGAAGGGCTACCTGAAGAACGAACGCGCCACCGAAGAGGCCTTCGCGGGCGGCTGGTTCCATACCGGCGACCTCGGCGTGATGACAGCCGACGGGTACGTCCGCATCAAGGATCGCAGCAAGGACATCATCATCTCGGGCGGCGAGAACATTTCCAGCATCGAGGTCGAAGACGCGCTGTACCGCCACCCCGCGGTCGCGGCCGTGGCAGTCGTAGCCATGCCCGACCCCAAGTGGGGGGAAACGCCGTGCGCCTTCGTCGAACTGAAGGCCGGCTGCACCGCCACCGCCGAAGAGATCATCGCGCACTGCAAGCTGCTGCTGCCGGGCTTCAAGGTGCCCCGCGCGGTGCGTTTCGGCGAACTGCCCAAGACCTCCACCGGCAAGATCCAGAAATTCGAACTGCGCGCCGCCGTCGGCGCGACCCGGGCCATCGACGTGGCCAACCCCGATTCCAAATCCGATTCCAAACCCGATCAGGCCGGCTGAACGCCGTCCCCGCACAACCCTGAATCCAGGAGCTCCGACGCCATGACGTACCAAGCCCCCGTGAAAGACATGCTGTTCGTGTTGAACCATCTGGCCGGACTGCAGCAAGTCGCCGCCCTGCCCGGTTTCGAGGAGGCCACGCCCGACACCGCCCAGGCGGTGCTGGAAGAATCCGCCCACTTCGCCGCCGAGGTGCTGGCGCCGCTGAACCACCCCGCCGACCGCGAGCCCAGTGCCTGGCGCGACGGCGCCGTGACCACGGCGGCCGGCTTCAAGCAGGCCTTCCGCCAATACACCGAAGCCGGCTGGCAGGGCATGTCGCACCCCGTGGAGTACGGCGGCCAGGGACTGCCCGGCCTGATCGGTTCGCCCTGCTCTGAAATGCTGAACGCCGCCAACCTGTCGTTCGCGCTGTGTCCGCTGCTGACCAACGGCGCCATCGAAGCGTTGCTGACCGCCGGCTCCCCCGAACTCAAAAAGCGCTTCATCGGCCCCATGATTTCGGGCCAATGGACCGGCACGATGAACCTGACCGAGCCGCAGGCCGGTTCCGACCTGGCCATGATCCGCACGCGCGCGCAACCGATGGGCGACGGCACCTACCGGCTGTCGGGTACCAAGATCTTCATCACCTACGGCGATCACGACCTGACCGAGAACATCCTGCACCTGGTGTTGGCGCGGTTGCCGGACGCGCCCGAAGGCGTCAAGGGCATTTCGCTCTTCCTCGTGCCCAAGTTCCTTGCGAACGAAGACGGCTCGCTGGGCGCACGCAACGACGTCACCTGCGTATCGATCGAACACAAGCTGGGCATCAAGGCCAGCCCCACCGCCACCTTGCAGTTCGGTGACGCGGGCGGCGCGCTGGGATATCTGGTGGGCCAGGAGAACCGCGGGCTGGACGCCATGTTCATCATGATGAACGCCGCCCGCTATGCCGTGGGCGTACAGGGCATCGCCATCGCCGACCGCGCCTACCAGCATGCGCTGGCCTACGCCGCGGAACGCGTGCAGAGCCGTCCGGTGGACGGGTCCTCGCGCGAGGCCGTGGCCATCATCCAGCACCCCGATGTGCGCCGCATGCTGGGCACCATGCGCGCCCTGACCGAAGCCGGCCGCGCGCTCGCCTACGTCACCGCCGGCCATGCCGACCAGGCGCACGCCAATCCCGACCCCGAGGCGCGCCGCCGCCATTTGGCCGTCCAGGAATTCCTGGTGCCCATCGTCAAGGGCTGGTGCACCGAGATGTCCATCGACGTGGCCAGCCTGGGCGTGCAGGTGCACGGCGGCATGGGCTTCATCGAGGAAACCGGCGCCGCCCAGTACTACCGGGACGCCCGCATCCTGACCATCTACGAAGGCACGACCGCCATCCAGGCCAACGACCTCGTCGGCCGCAAGACGCTGCGCGACGGCGGCGCCGTGGCCCAGGCCTTGCTGGAGGCCATTCGCGAAACCGAATCGGAACTGGAATCGCGCAGCGAACCCGCTGCCAACCTGGTGTTGAAGCCGCTGCGGCAGGCCCGGCTGGCGCTGGCGAACGTGGTGGACTTCGTGCTGGCCAACGCCGCCAGCGCGCCGAACGCCGTGTTCGGGTCGGCAGTGCCCTATCTGCTGCTGGCGGGCACCACGCTGGCCGGTTGGCAGATGACGCGCGCGCTGCTCGCCAGCCTGGATCATCAGCAGGAAGACCCCGAGTTCCATCAGGCCAAGATCGCCACGGTGCAGTGCTATGCGCTGCACAAGCTGACCCAGGCCCCGGGCCTGGCGGCCGTGGTGCTCGGTTCCAAGGACTACGAGATCCAGCCGTAACCGCCAGGCGGCCGCACGACGAAAAGACCGCGTTTTCGCGGTCTTTTTCATTGGGTTTTCGTTTGGTTTTTTATTGGCGCACCGTCCCGATCCCCGTTCTGCGGCACCATTAAACATATAACCATAATGAATAAAGAATAAGAATAAACATATTTAAAATCATTAAGCGGACACCGGAAAATCCTTTGCCCGTAGGCAAAGCGCCAGCCGCATCAAGGCGCGACTCACAGGATTTCCCATGCTCCGCAAGCTCTTGGCTGTCACCGTGCTCTCTGCCGCCGCGTCCTCGCCCGTCTTGGCCGCGCCGCCCGCGCTGGAAATCGGCTATCTGCCCATCCTGCCTGACGCCCAGCTGTTCATCGGTCTGGAAGCAGGCACCTTGCAGGCCAAGGGCGCCCCGGCGCCCAAGCTGGTGCAATTCCAGAGCGGCCCGGCGTTGACCCAGGCGTTGATCGCCGGCCAGTTGGACGCTGCCTACGTGGGCATCGGCCCCGCGCTGGTCGCACGCGCCAAAGGTGCGGACATCAAGGTCGTCGCCTCGAACATCGTCGAACAGGTCAATGTGGTGGCACTGGGCCCGCTGGCCCCGTACTTCGCCTCCGGCGACCCGGCCACGGCGTTCGCCCGTTTCGCCAAGGACCATGGCCGCAAGCCTGTGCTTGCCAGCTACCCGAAGGGCGCCGTGCCCGAGGCCGCGCTGCAGTATTGGCTGCGCAACCAGATCAAGGCCGATGCCGCCAGCGTGGAACTGATCTACCAGGGCGAAGCCCAGATCCAGCAATCGCTTTTGACCGGCGCCATCGATGGCGCGGCCATCCTGGAGCCCACCGTCACCACCGTGCTGAGCCGCGCGCCGGAATCGCGTGTAGTGGCGCGCGGTTCACAACTGTTCCCGAAGCAACCTGGCGCCGTGCTGCTGGTGCGCGAAAAGCTGATCGCCGACCACCCCGATACCGTGCAGCAACTGGTGGACGCGCATCTGTCGGCCACCGCGCTGTTGAAGAGCGACCCGGCCAAAGCCGCGGGCTACGTGCAGAAGTACGTGGGCGGCGGCCGGCTCGACCGCGGTCTGGTGGAAAAAGCCATCCGCAGCTCGCATGACCAGTTCGTGGCCGATCCGCACGCCATCGTCGACGCCACGGCCGAGCTGCAGACATTCCAGGCGACGCTCGGCACCGTCGAAGCGCCGCCGGTCGACGTGAAGCAGTTGTTCGACACGCGCTTCTACGACAAGGCCGCCAAGCCATGAATCAGGCCATCAACTCGGCCATCAACCCGGCAATGAGCCCGGCCACGCCGGCGGTCGCCGCGCGTAGCGGCCTGCCGCCGTGGATCGCGGCCGCGCGGCGGGCCGCCTATGGCATCGCCGGGCTGATCCTGTTCATTGGCATCTGGAAAGCCGCGCTGGTCTGGGAATGGGCGCCGCGCGGCACCCTGCCCGACCCCTTCGCGTTACCCGGCACGCTGGCGCAGGAATGGCAGTCGGGGCGCCTGCTGCCTGCCATCGGCTCCAGCCTGATCCACTATTTCTGGGGGTTGGCGCTGGGCACGGCGCTGGGCTTCGGCGTGGGCCTGGCCGCGGCCACGCTGCCGCGCTTCGACCTCACCCAAGCGTATCTGGCCCGCATCCTGCGCCCGATCCCGCCGCTGGCGTGGGTCGTGTTCGCAATCGCCTGGTTCAAGGTCAGCCATGCGGGCGCGGCCTTCGTCATCGCGATCGGCGTGTTCTGGGTGAACTACTTCGCCACCTACAGCGCCGTGCGCAACGTGGACCCGCGCTACTACGAACTGGCCCGCGCGTTCGGCCATGGCGGCTATCTGGCGCGTGCGTTCTCGGTGACGCTGCCGGCCATCGCCCCCGGCGCCCTGTCGGGCGTGCGCACCGGCATCGGGCAAGCCTGGATGACGCTGATCGCCGCCGAACTGCTTGGCGTGCCCGGCATGGGCCAGGAGATGAACGCCGCCGCCGGCGTGGGCGCCTATGACGCCGTGGTCGTCTACATGCTGATCATCTCGCTGGTCTACACAATCTGCGACCTGGCGTTCTCCGCCGTTGAAGGGAAGGTGCTGCAATGGCGTCCGTGATCGAATTCTCCCAGTTGTCCTATCAGCACCCGGGCGCCGCCGCCCCCGTCATCCAGGGGCTGTCCCTGGACATCGAGGCGGGCAGCTTCGTCGCGGTGGTCGGCGGGTCGGGCGTGGGCAAGTCCACCCTGCTGCGCGCCGCCGCGGGCCTGACCGAACCCACGGCCGGCGCCGTCCGTTTCCAGGCGCAGCCGCGCCCGGGAAGCCGCACGCGCGCCGTCGTGTTCCAGGACAGCCGTCTGATGCCCTGGCGCACGGTCGGCGGCAACGTCGGCTACGGCCTGGAAGGCCTGGGGCTGGATCGCGAGGAAAAGACGCGGCGCATCGATGCCGCGCTACAGCTGACGGGCCTGGGCGACTACGGCCGCCGCTGGCCGCACCAGTTGTCGGGCGGCCAGGCGCAGCGGGTGGGCATCGCCCGCGCCCTGGCGGTCAAGCCGGACCTGCTGCTGATGGACGAACCCTTCAGCGCCGTCGACGCCATTACCCGCCGCAACCTGCAGCAGGAACTGATCCGCGTCTGGCAGGCGTCCGGCGCCGCCGTGCTGTTCGTCACCCACGATATCGAAGAAGCGGTGTTCCTGGCCGACAAGGTCGTCGTGCTGGGCGGGCATCCGGCGAACGTCGCGGGCAGCTACGATATCTCCCTGCCGCGCCCACGCGACCGCGGCACGGCGGCGTTCGCCGCGCAGGTCGCGGCCATCGCCCACACGCTGGAACACCACTGACGGGCATGCCGGCGCCAACCTGTGCCGCCCCCGTGCTGGACTCAACACCGGGCCGCGTGCGCAGCCGCCTTCCGCGGCAGCGTCGCCGCCCAGAACAGCAACGCCGCCAGGCTGATGCCGGCGCCCAGCACGCAGACGCCAGACCATCCCGCCCGCGCGTAAACGGCCGTTGAGGCGATGGCCCCCAACCCGCTGCCCACCGCGTAGAACATCATGTACGCGCCTACCAGGCGGCTGTGCGCCTGCGCGCTGATGCTGAAGATCATCGTCTGATTGGTCACGTGCAGCGCCTGCAACGCCACATCCAGGATCAACACGCCCAGCGCCAGCGCCCACAGGCTGTACGGCAGCAAGGCGATGGGCGCCCAGGCCAGGCACAACAGCAACAGGCCCGCGGCGGTGGTGCGCTGTCCCAGCCCGCGGTCCGCCCACCGGCCGGCGCGCGCTGCCATCAACACACCCAGCACGCCCACCAGCCCGAACGCGCCGATCGCCGTGTGCGACAAGGCATATGGCGGCGCCGATAGCGGCAACACCAGGGCCGTCCAAAAGGCGCTGATCGCCGCGAACATCAGCAACGCGATCATGCCGCGCACCCGCAACACGGGTTCACGCGCCATCAATGCATACAGGGAACGCAGCAGCGCCCAATACGTCAGGTCGGCCACCGGCAGACGCCGGTGCGGCAGGCGGCGCGCCAGCACCCAGGCCAGCAAAGCGGCCAGCGCCGCCGACACCACATACACCGCGCGCCAGCCCCACGCGTCCGCCACCAGGCCCGCCACCGTGCGCGCCAGCAACAAGCCGATCACCACGCCGCCCTGCGCCGCGCCCACGACGCGGCCGCGCTCGGCCGGCGCCGCCAAGGCGGCGGACAAGGCCAGCAAGCCTTGCGTCATCGCCGTGCCCAGCAGCCCCAGCGCCACCATGCCTGCCAACAGCCACGGCGTGTTGCCCGCCAGCGCCACGGCGCCCAGCGCCAGCACCAGCAGGCCCAGTTGCCCGATCATCAACCGGCGCCGGTCCAGCAGGTCTCCCAAAGGCACGACGAACAGCAAGGCCAGGGCGCACCCCAGCTGCGTGGCAGTGATGACAATCCCCACCGCGCTGTCGTCCATGCCGAACTCCCGGCCGATGGCATCCAGCAAAGGTTGGGCGTAATACACGTTGGCCACGCTCAGCGCGCAGGCCACGGCCAACAGCATGACCAGCCAGGTCGGCATGGTGCTGCCGGCATCGTGGGGAGAATCGTCGGATCGGGCGCGCATCGAATTTCCATTGTGGTTTTATTAAGAAACCAGAATGCTAGGCCTTTAGGTTTTATAATGCAACCATTAAGTCCGATTCGCTGTCCCCGTCATCCTCTTGCTAAAGGGCCCGACATGGTCAAACGCACCAGCCTTGAAGGCGCCGCCTGTCCGGTGGCGCGCTCGCTAGACGCGATTGGCGACTGGTGGTCGCTGCTGATCGTGCGCGACGCCTTCGACGGCTTGCGGCGCTTCGGCGAATTCCAGAAAAGCCTGGGAGTCGCCAAGAACATCCTGAGCGACCGGCTGCGCACGCTGGTCGCCCACGGCATCCTTACCGCCGTCCCGGCCTCCGACGGCAGCGCCTATCAGGAATACGTGCTGACGGAAAAGGGCCGCGCCCTGTTCCCGGTCATTGTCGGCTTGCGGCAATGGGGCGAAGACCACTACTACGCCCCAGCCGAAGCCCATTCCACGCTGATCGACCGCAAGCGCGGCCAGACGGTGCGCCGGCTGGAGATCCGCGCCCAGGACGGGCGCCTGCTGGATCCGGAAGACACCGTGGTGCAAAAAACCACGCCGGGCGCCTAAGCGGCCGCCGGCCACTGCCCCGTCGCCAGCGCCGTCGGCGAATACGCCTCGAACGTCCAGCGCAGCGCCAGCGCGCCCGGCCGCCATACGGCGCGGCGCACGTCCACCCGCCACAGGCGCTCGGCGCCGGCAAAGGCATCGATCTCGGGGCTGTCCAGGATCACGTCCGCCCGCCCCGACACCTGCAGGACGTCGCCTCGCGCAAAATCGATGAAGACGAGGCCCGCGCGCGGGTTGGCCATCAGATTGCCCAGCGTATTGAAGAATCGGTTGCCCGAGAAATCGGGGATGGTCAGCACATTGCCGTCCACCCGCACGAACCCCGGCTTGCCGCCGCGATGCGACACGTCCACGGCACGGCTTGCGCCGTCCTCGGCGTCCACATAGCTGGCGACAAAAAACGTGTCGGAGGCCGCGATCAACGCGCGTGCCGCGTCGTCCAGCCCATCGCGTTCGCGCGGCCTACCCGGAAAGCGCAACGACGGCGCACGCGAAAAGTGGAAATCGCGCGACTGGATGTACTGCGGGCAGTTGCCGAAAGATTGCGCGACCGCAACGTCGAATCGCTTGCCGTCCCAGGCCGCGACCCGGCCGTTCATGCGGTTGCGGCGCCGGGTATGCAGTTCGATGCCCAGCAGGCCCACCGCCCGGTCCGGGCCCAGGCCGGCCAGCAAGGGGTCGTCGGCATCCGGCACGGCCGCTACGCGCAAGGTGTGCGGGTCGGGCGATACGGCGAACCCCGGCAGGCCTTCCAGCACGCCCGCCCACGGGTCACCCCGGTCGTCCACCGTGCCCATCACCAGGAAGGGCAATTGCGCGAAGAACTCGCGGTGCTGGTCCGGCATGTGATCGCGCACGACCTTGGGGCCGATCTGCGCCATGCGCTCGGCCACGCCCGCACGGGTTTGCAGCAACCGTTCGCCGGCGTGCCAAGGCGGCGCGACAAGGGCAGGATCGGGAGCGTTCATGATGGGTTCCTTGGCCGGTGCCACGCCGGCGTTCAAGCCGCCAACAGGCCCGCGGCCGTGCTGGCCATCGGCACGAAGCGCGGCAGGTTTTCGATGCGGGCCAGCCACGCGCGGACATGCGGATAGTCCGCCAACGACACGTTGCCTTCCGGCGCGTGCGCAACGTAGGCATAGCAAGCCACGTCCGCGATGGTCGGCGCGGCGCCGGCCAGGTAGTCCCGTTGCGCAAGTTCGCGATCCATGACGCTCAGCAAGGCATGCGCCCGCGCCAGCGTGGCGTCCACGTCGAAGGACGCGCCGAACACGGTCACCAGCCTGGCCGCCGCCGGGCCGCCGGCCAAGGGGCCCGCGGCCACCGACAGCCAGCGCTGCACGTGCGCCGCCCCGGCTGCATCCTCGGGCAGCCAGGCGCCGCCGCCGTAGCGCTTGGCCAGGTAGACGAGGATGGCGTTGGAATCCGCGACCACGACGCCGTCGTCGTCGATCACCGGCACTTGGCCGAACGCGTTCATTGCCAGGAATTCAGGACGTTTTTGTTCCGCCTGCCGCAGGTCCACGTCGACGCGCTGGTGCGGCACCTCCAGCAAGGACAGCATCAACGCGACACGATGCGCGTGGCCGGACAAGGGGAAGCTGTAGAAGGTCAACGGAGCGGTAGCCATGCGAAGTTCTCAAATGGGTGGATCGTGCCTCCATCTTCACCCCGTATGTGCCAATCGAGAACAGCCAGCGGCCGCAAGACACTCTTGCAGTCCGCGAAAGAAACCGCGGGCAAACGGGCGCGTCAGACCGGCAGCGCGGCCAGGTCCCTGCGTAGCGCGTCCACGCAGAAATCGACGAAGCTGCGCACCTTGGCCGAGCTTTTCCGGCCTTCGGGATACACCACGTGCACCGGCATGGGAGGCAGTTCGAAGTCGCGCAGCACCACCTGCAAGGCGCCGCTGGCCAGATGCCGGGCTACCTGATACGACACCACTTGCGTCAGCCCCCACTCTTCGCAGGCTGCCAGGACCGCGGCCTGGAACGACGTGACCGTCAATTGCGAATCCACGCTCAGCCGCCGGACCTGGCCATCCTGCTGGAAGCGCCACTGCGTGCCGCGCCCCTCCATCGCCGCGGTGATCGTGCAAAACCGCGGCAGCGCGTCCAGGTCCTTGGGTTCGCCGTGTTGCCGCAGGAAACCCGGCGCGGCGCACACTACGCGGCGTACCTGCCCCACCGGCACCGCGGTCAAGCTCGAATCGGGCAAGGCACCAATGCGTACCGCAACATCCACGCCTTCATCCAGCAGGTTCACGACGCGGTCCACCAGCAAGGTGCGCACGGACACTTCACGATGCGCGCGCAGATAGCCCAGCACCGCCGGCATCACATGCAGTTCGCCGAAAAAGGCGGGCGCCGTGATGCTGAGCGCGCCGCGCGGCGCCCCCATCACGCCTGCTGCGGCGTCGTCGGCCTGCTCCACGTCGTCCAGGATGCGGCGGCAGTCGGCCGCGTAGCGTTCGCCAGCTTCGGTCAAGCGCAAGCTTCGCGTGGTGCGCACCAGCAGCAAGACGCCCAGGCGATGCTCCAGCGCCGCGACGCTGCGCGTCACCGTGGGCGCGGACATTTCCAGCCGCCGGGCGGCGGCGGCAAAGCTCCCGGCCTCGGCCACGGCCAGGAACACGGTCATTTCATGGAAGCGGTTCACGGCGGGTCTCTCCGGCCAAGGCGCGCGGGGCGCTGTCATGGATGCATTGCCGCACGATATCGCCCAACGCGGCGGCCACGGGATCAGGCTGCGCCTGGGCCCGGTACAGCGACAACGAAATCGACGGCAGGGCCGGCAAGCCCTGCTCGCCCGGCGCCAGCGCGCGGACCGTGGCGGGCAAGCCCAAAGGCGTGCGCACCGCTACCCCCAAACCCGCGCTAGCAGCCGCCCACAAGCCGGCCAGGCTGGGGCTGGTGAACGCGGCGCGCCAAGTCAGGTTCGCGCGGTCCAGCGCCTCGGTCGCGCAATCGCGGAACAGGCACGGCGCCTCGAACGCCACCAGCGGCACATCGCCATCGTCCGTGAACACGGACGCCGCGGGCGCCGCCGGGCCGATCCAGCACATCGGAAGCTCCAGCAAGCGCTCTCCATGCGGCAGGCGCGCATCATGGTCCCAAGCCAGCGCCAGATCCAGCTGCGCGAGCGCGATGCGCCCCAGCAAGTCGGCATTGCGCGCGACGCGGGCTTCGATCCTGACCTTGGGATGCGCCCGGGCAAACTGGCCCAGCACCTGGGGCAGCAGCGTTTCGCCAAAGTCTTCCTGCAAGCCCAGTCGGACCCGGCCTTCCAGTTCGGCCCCGCGCACCGCGCGCGACGCTTGATCGTTCAGCGCCAGCAACCGGCGCGCGTAGGCCAGCATCGTATCGCCCGCCTCGGTCAGCGCCAGGCCGCGGCCCTCCTTGCGAAGCAGCGGCACGCCGGCCTGCTCTTCCAGCTTCTTCAGCTGCGCGCTGACGGCGGAGGTGGACCGGCCTAGACGATCCGCGGCACGCCCGAAGCTGCCCAGGTCGACCCCGGCCACGAAGCTGCGCAACACATCAAGATCGAACGTGACAGGCCGCATGAATAGTCCCGATATTCAAAACTATGAAACAAAAATTTCCTGATTTTCAGAACGATAGCAGAAGCGCAGACTGGCCGTGTCCTTTTCTTTTGCCTTCCGGAGCCCAGCATGTCCCTCCCCTCTAGCCCCGCATTGACCATGCCCCCGGAGGCGGCACGGCCGGCCCATCGCTGGAAAGTGCTGGCGGTGGGCGTCGCCGCCAACGCCGCCTTTTCGGCCGCAGCGGCCGGCCTGCCCACGACCGCGGTATTCATGCGTTCGGGCTATCGGTTGGACAACGACCAGTTGGGCCTGGCCTTGGGGCTGCTGGGGTTGGGCGTGGCGCTGTTCGAGTTGCCCTGGGGCTTGCTGACCGACCGCTGGGGCGACCGCCCCGTGCTCTTGAGCGGCCTGGGCGCCACGGCGGCGGCGTTGGCCTGGATGGGCGCTTTCGCCTCGCCCACGGCGGCCGGGGTGCCCAGCCTGTGGCTGCTGGCGCTGGGCCTGGTGCTGGTTGGCAGCCTGGGCGGCAGCGTCAACGGTGCCAGCGGACGGGCGGTAATGGCCTGGTTCGACGAAGGCGAGCGCGGCCTGGCGATGAGCATCCGGCAAACCGCGGTGCCGTTGGGCGGTGGGCTGGGCGCCCTGCTGCTGCCGTGGCTGGCGGCGCACGCAGGCTTTGGCGCGGTGTTCGGCGTGCTGAGCCTGATGTGCGGCCTGGCCGCAGCGCTTGCCGCAGGCTGGTTGCGTGACCCGGAACGCGCCGCCCGCGCCTCGACCTCCTCGACCTCCTCGACCTCCTCGACCTCCTCGACCTCCTCGACCTCCTCGCCCCCCTCGACTGCCCCGGCGCGCGCCGCCGCCTCGCCGCTGCGAGATAGCCGCGTCTGGCGGGCCGCCATCGCGATCGGCATCATGTGCAGCCCGCAATTCGCGGTGTTGACGTTCGCCACCGTGTTCCTGCACGACTTCAGCCAGGCCGGCATCGGCACGTTGACGAGCGTGATGGTCGCCGTGCAACTGGGCGCCATGGTGGCGCGCATCGTGGCCGGGCGTTGGACGGACCGCCATGGCGACCGGCGCGCCTTCCTGCGCCGCTGCACCTGGCTGAGCTGCCTGCTGTTCGCGGCGCTGGGCGCCGTGGCCTGGGCCGTCGACGGCGCGCCGGCCCGCCCGGGCGCAGTGTTGGCCACCGCCAGCCTGCTGGCGGCGGCAGGCATCTGCGCGTCAGCCTGGCATGGCGTGGCCTATACGGAACTGGCGACCCTAGCGGGCGCATCGCGCGCCGGCACCGCGCTGGGCATGGCCAACAGCTGCGTCTACCTGGGGCTGTTCCTGACGCCGCTGGCGATCCCGCACGTGGTCGCGGCAAGCTCGTGGCCGTTGGCCTGGGTGGTCGCAGGCCTGTGCATGCTGGCGGCGCTGCCGCTCCTTCCCCGGCCCGTGCGTCGGCCCGCGCCCACCCTCAAGGCGCTGGAACCGGCGCCGCGTCCTACGCCAAGAACTCCTGGCTCAACCAACCCAGGAACGCCTTGACCGGGGGATGCCGTTCGCGGCCCGGCGCGCACAGCGCGGTGTAGGCGGACCCGGCCACGCGCACGTCGGGCCGATATGCCGCCAGCGTGCCGGCGCCCACACTGTCCGACACCATGACCGAACTGGCCAGCACCAGGCCCTGCCCGGCAATCGCCGCCTGCAGGGCGTAATGCTCTTCCGTATACGCATGCACCGCCGCCGGCTTGCGCCAAGACGGCAAGCGCGCCGCGTCGCACCACGCCTGCCAGCCCTGGTCATACAGCTGGGAATCGCGCCAGTGCACCGTCACCAGCGCCGGCGCGCGCCTTCCTGCCTGCCCCACCATCGAAGGCGCGCCGTATACGCCAAACCACTCCGGCAGCCGGCAAGCAGCGTGCAAGGCCGGATAGGCATGCGGGCTGTAGCGGATCGCCACATCCACGCTGGCGTCCTGCAGCAAGTCCACGGGATCGGCGTTGGCGTTCAGGCGCAGCTGGTATTGCGGATAGGCGTCGTAGAAGCGCCCCAGCCTGGGCACCAGCCACAGGGCCGCGAAGGAATGCGTGGTGGACACCGTCAACGCGCCTGAGGCCGGCGCCGGCCGCAGGGCATCCAGCGTCTGCGCCACTTCCAGCAAGGCGCCGTGCACGCTGACGAACAGTCTCGCGCCCTTGTCGGTCAGCCTCACGCCGCGCGGCACCCGGTCGAACAGCGCGAACCCCGCCTGCCGTTCCAACGCCTTGATCTGATGCGATACCGCGGTGGGCGTCACAGCAAGCTCGGCCGCGGCCAGCTTGAAACTGCGCAGCCTGGCCGCCGCTTCAAACGCGCGCAACGCCGTGACCGGAAGGGTGGCAAACATGGAGGGCAGCCCTATGCATGAAATGAATTCATCGTAACCAAGGAATCGTCATTTGTCGCGCAGGCCAGGCCTACCTACATTGACGGTCAAGCATGAATCACGCATGCCGAATCCAAGGATCCCAACATGAATTCAAATCATCAAGAAAAAAGGCTGCTCATCCTGGTGGGCAGCCCCCGGCGCAACGGCAACAGCGCAGCCCTGGCCGCGGCCGCGCAACGCGGCGCTGACGCGGCCGGTACCGCCACCACCCTGCTGTTCCTGGACGACTACATCCAGGGCTTCCTGCCCGACCTGCGGCACGGGTCCGCCCCCGCCGACCGCTACAGCGAACTGTTCCTGGCGCATTTCCTGCCTGCCGACGGCGTCCTGCTCTGCACGCCGGTGTATTGGTACGGGATGTCCGCGCAGGCCAAGGCGTTCTTCGATCGCTCTTTCACCCATTACGCGGGCTCGGGCCCCGAACCCGAACGGGTCAAGGCCGCCATGACCGGCAAGCGCTTAGGCCTGACGGTCGCGTCCGAGGAGACCTATCCCGGCGCGGCGCTGGGCATCGTGCATCAGGTGCAGGAGTACGCGCGCTACACCCACTCGGACTTTGTCGGCTATGTGCATGGCGCGGGCAACAAGCGCGGAGAAGTCGCGGCGGACCCGCGCCAACCGCTGCTGGCCGCGGAACAACTGGGCGCCACCTTCTTCACGCGCAAATACTCCGATTACCGGATGGAGACGCCCCGCGCTCACAACGTGTGGGAGGCGCCGGCCCGTTGCAGCACGCCGGGGGTGCTGCCGTAGACCTGCTTGAAGACACGAGTCAGGTGCGCTTGATCCGCAAATCCCACCGCATGGGCGGCCTGCGCCAGCGGCAAGCCATCGCGCAGCAACACCCGCGCCCGCGCCACCCGCCAATTGCGCAGCCAGGCCTGCGGCGGCAGGCCGTAGCGGCGGGCGAACTGCTTGACGAGGGTGGTGCGATGGCGGTCTTGCGCCTGCGCCAGCGCTTCCAGATCCGGCGCGCAGGACGGATCGGCGGCCATGCGTTCGCGCAGCAAGGCGCAGACGTCGGGCGCATCGGCCAAGGTCGGGTGGGCGTCGGCGACGGCGTGCGCGGCCAACAGCCCGAACAAGGCGGCGGAGAGGCGTTCGCGGCGCGCCAAGTCGGCAATCGGGTCCGGCGTCAGTGCGGCCAACCATTGCGCGCACAAGCCCGGCGCCGTAATGACGGGGCCCGGCAATCCCGCGCCGCCGGCGAACAAGGCGCGCGCATGGTCGTCGAACCACTGGGCATCGATGTATGCCATGCGATACGTCAACGGCGCGGCCGAGGTGCCGCCGGTATGGACCTGGCCGGGCGCGATCACCACCAGGTCGCCCTCGCTGGCGGCATGGGCCTGGCCATGCACCGTGAAGGCGCAACGGCCGTGTTCGATGGCGCCGATGGACCAGGCGTCGTGGAAATGCGGCGCATAGCGATAGGCGCGCAAGTCCGCGATCAGCACGTCGCCGGGCAGGCCGGCGCCGCAATGCCAGATGAGTCGAGAAGCCGCCATGGTGCCTTCAGGCTGTGGTTAGCTGAAATAGTGCCCGTCCGAGGTCAGCGAACGGGCCAGCAGCCACGCGTTGCGAGGATTCTCCCCTACCCGGCGGATGGCATACGGCCACCAGTCACCGCCGAACGGAAGATAGACCCTGACGTTATAGCCCAAGCCGCGCAGGGCCAGTTGCCAATCGGGGCGCACGCCGTAGAGCATTTCGAATTCGAAGCCGTCCGGCGGCCATCCGCGCTCGCGCGCCAGCGTCATGATCGCGCCGGCCAGGCGGTCGTCATGCGTACCGAAGACGGGGCGGAAACCTGCGTCGCGCGCCTCGCGCGACAGCATGATGGACGCCGCATCCAGATACGCCTGATCGATGCGCGCGCGGCCCGCGTGATCCAACGCGCGTTCCGGAAACGCGCCCTTCACCAGACGCAGCGAAGTCCGTTGCCGGATCGCCCACGTCAGGTCTTCCGGGGTGCGGCGACGCCGCGCCTGCAAAGTCAGGCCCGCAGGCAGGCCCGCCTCCAGCAAGCCCCGGTGCAGTGCGCAGGTGCGGTCGCGGATGCCGGCGTCTTCCATATCCAGCACCATCCAGTCCTGACCGCCCCCGGCCGCCCGCGACACCGCCGCGGCGATACGCCGGGCGTTGTCCTCGCCCCGCGTATCGCTGTCCATATAGCCGATGGCGGTGGGATCGACGGACACATGGACGTCCAGGCCCGCTCGGCCCAGCGCGTCGCAGGCGCCGATGGCCTGCCCCACGTTGTGCTCGATGGCGGCCGGGTCCGCCACGTATTCACCCAGATAGAAAAGCGATGCCCGGATGCCGTGCGCGTCGCGCAAGCGCAAGGCGGTCTGGACGGCCGCCTCCACATCCGCGCCACCGACGAAACGGCGCGCCAGTGATGACCGGGCGGCCATCGCCCGCATCGCGCGGCCCATCATGGGGCTGCGCGCCAGCGCGATAGTGGTTCTTTGGAAAAGGCTCATGGGCGCTCCCGCCAAAGCACCGCACTATCGCGCGACGGCAAGCGCCTGTCTTGAACGCCCGTGAATCAGCGGACTACCGCTTGTTGCCCGTGAAAGACGCCCCGCGCAGACCCTAGACCTTGCCGGCCGCCAACGCGCTGGCGGGCGGGCGGCCGAACAGCGGCCGCTGTACCGTCTGCGCCAGCAGCACGCCCGCCAGTGTCACCGCCCCACCCAGCAGGTGGTATCCGTGCAACTGCTCTCGCAGCATGACAAACGCCGCCAGCGCGGTGAACAAGGGCAGCAGGTTGATGAAAATGCTGCAACGGGTGGGGCCCAGGCGGTGCACCCCCTCGATCCACAGGTACGACAGCAACACCGACGAAAAGATGCCGGCATAAAGGATCAGCGGAATCGTGTTCATGTCCAACGCGGCCTGCGCCGCCGGCACGCGCAGGTACAGCGGCAGCATGTAGAGCAACGCGAAGATCGACTGCACGAACGTGGATTGCCAGGCAGGAACCGGCACCTTCCAGTGGCGCAGCAGCACCCCGTACAGCGCATAGGACAAGGCGGCCAGCAGCATCAGGCCGTCGCCCGCATGGATGCCGTGCTGGAACACGCTGAGCATGTCGCCCTGCCCCACCAGGTACAGCAGCCCCAGGAACGACAGCACCCCGCCCGCGGCCATGCCCAGGGTCAGCGGGTCGCGCAAGATGACGACGCTGAGCAGCATGCTCAGCAACGGAATCAGCGCCGTCAGGATGGCCATGTTGGTGGCGGTGGTGGTTTCGGCCGCGCGGTAGGACAGCGCCTGGAACACCGCCGACGACAAGGCGCCGTACAGCGCCAGCTTGGGCCAATGCCGCAGGATGACCTTGCGGTTGCGCCAGGCCGGACGGGCCGTGAACAGGCCCATCAGCACCAAGGCCAGCACCAGGCGGTAGAACGTGATTGCCGTGGGCGAGATGGCGCTGGCGGCCATCTTGGACACGATGACATTGCCCGCCCAGAACAGGATGGCGAACAAGGGGAACAGATAGGACATGATGAATGCGCTCGCAGGAGGGGGATCGGATCCCACAGGAACCTGCCGGCAAACCGGCGGGCGCTGCGGGATGACCGCTATCCTATTGAGCGCGCGTCGGTCCGTCTGCCGATGAAAAGGCAGCAGCTATCGCGAAATGGACATGCCGCCCTTCCAGGCCGGCGCATTCACGGACGGAACGGCGCGGGGTCCAGCGGCAGGTCCAGGCCCGCCATCTGGGCGGTCAGCAAGGCCGCGCTGCCGCAGGCCAACGTGAAGCCCAGCGCCCCTTGGCCGATGTTCAGCCACAGGTTGTCGGCCGCGGCGGCGCGCCCGATCAGCGGCTTGCCGGTAGGCGTGGCGGGACGCAGGCCCGCCCAGGGAATGGCCTGGCGCATGTCCAAGGCAGGAAAGGCCTCGCGCACCTGCCGCTTCAGCAGGTCCACGCGCGCCGTATCGATGTCCGCATTGGCGCTGCCGATATCAACCATGGCCGCGATTCGCAGCACACCGCCCACGCGGGCGTAGACGATGCGCCGCTCATAGTCCGTCACGCTGATGCGCGGCGCGACGGCGTCGTCATCCGCCAGCGGCACGCTCAGGCTGTACCCCTTCAGCGGATACAAGGGCACATCCTGCCCCAGCGGCTTGAGCAGGGCCCGCGTGCCGATGCCGGTGGCAAGCACCACGGCATCGGCGCCGATGTCGCCCTGGCGGGTGTTCACGGCCACGATGCGGCGGCCTTCGCGCTGCAGGCCGGCCACCGGATTGGACATGACGCATTCCACATTGCCCAGCCCCTGCAGGCGGTCGAACAAGGCTTCCGTGAACTGGCGGCAATCGCCCGCCTCTTCGCTGGGGGTATAGATGGCGCCGGCCAGCTTGTCGCCCATGGCGGCCAGCGCGGGCTCCATCGCCAGCGTCTGCGCGGCGTCCAGCACCTGCTGCTCGGCGCCATGCCCGGCCTGATACGCTACCAGCGCGCGCGCCTTGTCCAGCAAGGCCGTGCTGCGGTAGGCAATCAGCTTGCCGTTCTTCAAATGGCCGAAATCCAGGTCTTCCTGCGCCAGCAAGGTATGCATGACGTCACGGCTGAGATAGGACAGCCCAAGCAACTGCGCGGTCGACGCCTTCGCGACCGACGCGCGGCAGGCCAGCGCGAACTGCAGGCACCATCGCCATTGATGGAGGTCCAGCCGGGGCCGGAAGCGCAGCGGGGAATCCTCGCGCAGCAACCAACCGGGCACGCTGGGCAGCACGCCCGGGCCGGCCAGCGGCGCGACATAGCTATAGCTGAGCTGGCCGCCGTTGGCGTAGCTGGACACCTCGGCCGGCCGCGCCTGGCTGTCGACCAGCACCACATCGTGACCCTGGCGCGCCAGGAAATAGGCGGACGTCACACCCACAACGCCCGCACCGATTACGCAAACGCGCATACCTGCATCCTAGATAGAGAAAGAGCCCCCACGCCGCACACACTTCGTGTGTTTGCTGCCCCCCGAGGGGGCGCTTTTTGCCTTGGGGCGGCCCGGCGGCAAAAATGCCCCCACGCCGCAGGGAGAACAACCTCTATTCTGGAACGTTCGACGCCCAGGCGGCAAATGCCAAACCCGGCAGCATCCATAACAAAACGTCATGGCCTGCCTAGGCGGCGCGGTGCAGCTTGATGATGGCCGCAGCCGTGGGGTCACGCACCAGGTCGGCCAGCGTGTAGCCGTTGAGCGCGTCGTAGAAGGCATTGAGCGTTTGCGCCAGCACGCCTGCCAGGCGGCAGGAGCCGTCCAGCGCACAGGGCGGTTCGCGGCAATCGATCAGCGGGCCCTGCTGCTCCAGTTCGCGGATCAGGTCGCCCACGCGGTACGTCGATGCGGGGCGCGCCAGACTCAGGCCGCCGCCCTTGCCGCGCGACGTGCTGACCCATTCCCGTTGCGCCATGAAGTGCACCACCTTGACCAGGTGATTGCGGGACACGTCGAAGCGCCCCGCGATCTCCGGGATGGTGACGGCGGCAGGCCGGTCGCGGCATTGCGTCAGGTACATCAGCACGCGCAAGCCGAAGTCGGTGAATCGGGTCAGTTGCATAGAATGGAAGACAGGATGCCTGGCGGCCCAGGCAGATCAGGCCGCCAGGATACACCGGTCAGGCCGGCGCGCCGCCACTGCCGAAGGCCTCGGCGTGGATGCGGTCAGGCCCCACGCCCAGCTCCAGCAACGCTTCGCGCTGCGCCAGCATGAACGGGGCCGGGCCACACAGGTAGTAATCCGCGCCGGGCACGATGACCTCGTCGCGGATGGCGCGCAGGTCCAGCCGGCCGGCGTGGTCGTAATCGCGTCCCGGCTCGTCGTCGTGGCCGACCTCTTCGTAGAACACGGCCTTGCGCACATTGCCCCGCTCGGCGGCGATGCGGTTGACGTGGTCTTTCATGGCATGCACCGACCGGTTGCGGCAGCCGTGCACAAAGCGGATCTGGCGTTCGTCGTTGTTGCGGACCAGATGATTCAGGATCGACACCATCGGGGTCAGCCCCACCCCGCCGCTCAGCAGCACGACGGGCGCATCGCTGTCCGCCTTCAGGTGGAAATCTCCCTGCGGCGGGGCCACGTCCAGCACGCCGCCCTCTTCCAGGCGATCATGCAGGGCATTGGACACGCGGCCCGCGGGCGTCTGCGCGCCGGCCGGTTCGCGCTTGACCGAAATGCGCAGACGGTCCTGCCCGGGCGCATCCGACAAGCTGTATTGGCGGGGCTGCATCAAACCCAACTCGGGCACGTAAATGCGCACCGACACGTATTGCCCCGGCTGATAGGCAGGCACCGCGCCGCCGTCGGAAGGCGCCAGATAGAAAGAGGTGATTTCAGCGCTTTCGGCCTGCTTGCCCACCACGCGGAACGCCCGCCAGCCCGTCCAGCCGCCGGGCTTGCCGGCCGACTCGGCGTACAGGCGCGCCTCTTCGGCGATCAGCAGATCCGCCAACTGGCCGTACGCGGCGCCCCAGGCGTCCACCAATTCGTCGGTCGCCGCTTCGCCCAGCACCTCGCGGATGGAAGCCAGCAGATGCTTGCCCACGATGGCGTAGTGCTCGGGCCGGATGCCCAGGCTGACGTGCTTGTGCACGATACGCGTGACCACCGGCATCAGCACCGAGGGATCGTCGATGTGTTCGGCGTAGGCTGTCACCGCCCCCGCCAGCGCGTGCTGCTGCTGGCCGCCGGCCTGGTGGGCCTGGTTGAAGACGTGCTTCAGCTCGGGATTGTGGTCGAACATGCGCGCATAGAAATGGCGCGTCAGCGCCACGCCATGCGTCTTCAGGACGGGGGCCGTGGCTTTGACCAGTGCACGGATTTGGGGGCTCAACATCAGGTGCTCCTTGGGTTGCGAGCGCACTCGCTTTTAAACATGCATTAATAATACATCTTTAAGAGCAGGCGGCAAAACGCGACGCATACCGGGCCGGCCTGCCCGGTTTACACTGACGGATTGCCGCAACACCACACAAAAGGTTCACCCATGAGCACTGCTACGCTCAAGACCCGCCTCTCCGATTCCGTCAAGGACGCGATGCGCGCCAAGGCTGCCGAGCGCCTGACGACGCTGCGTTTCCTGCTGGCAGCCGTCAAGCAGAAGGAAGTGGACGAACGCCGCGACCTGACCGACGCCGAAATCACCGCCATCATCGAAAAGCAGGTCAAGCAGCGCCGCGAGTCGATCGCCGCGTTTGAACAGGCCGGCCGCACCGAGACGGCGGATCAGGAAAAGGCCGAAATGGCCGTGTTGCAGGAATTCCTGCCGCAGGCCGCCTCGCCTGAAGAAGTGGCCGCCGCCATCGACGCCGCCCTGGCCGAAGTGGCCGCGCAAGGCGTGACCGGCGCACCCGCGATGGGCAAGGTCATGGCGCTGCTCAAGCAGGCGCTGGCCGGCCGTGCCGACATGACCGCGCTGTCCCAGCAAGTGAAGGCCCGCCTGGCCTGATCCGAAGCGGGCAGTTAGAACGCGCCGCCGAACAGATCCGGCTGGCGCGCCTGCTCGGCGGGATCGGCAAAGTTGCTCATCCCCACCCCTGCCAGCCGGTACAGGGTTTCCGGCGGCAATTCCACGCGTTCGCACAGCAGCCTGGCCACGGCGGCGAGTTCCGCCGCCGATCCCGGCGGATTCGGGCTGGTCTGGCTGCGCGTCAGGATGCGGAAACGGTCGGTCTTCAACTTGAGCACCACCGTCCGCCCCAGCGCGCCCTTCTTCAGCGCCTGGTCCCACACCCGGTCGGCCATGCGGTCAATGGCGTCGCCCAGCGCATCCAGCCGGATGTCTTCTGAAAATGTCGTCTCCGCGGACACCTGCTGCAACGGCTGGTCGGTCTGCACCTCGCGCTCGTCGATGCCGCGCGCCAATTCGTACAGGCGCCTGCCGTAACGGCCAAAGTAGTGTTCAAGCTCTTCCGCGCTGTGCGTCGCCAGGTCGCCCACGGTGTGGATGCCCAGTTGCTCCAGTCGGGCCTGCGTCACCTTGCCCACGCCGGGCACCTTGCGCACCGGCAAGGGTTGCAGGAATTCCAGCACCTTGCCCGGCCGGACCACGAACTGGCCGTCGGGCTTGTTCCAGTCGGACGCGATCTTGGCCAGGAACTTGTTGGGCGCGATGCCCGCTGATGCCGTCAGCCCGGTTTCTTCCCGGATCTGGTGCCGGATGACCTGCGCCACTTCCGTGGCCGATGGCAGCCCGCACTTGTTGATCGTGACGTCCAGATAGGCCTCGTCCAGCGACAGCGGTTCGATCAGGTCGGTATGGCGGGCGAAAATCTGGCGGATCTGGCGCGACACCTCGCGGTAGCGATTGAAATCCGGCGGCACATAGATGGCCTGCGGGCAAAGCCGTTCCGCGCGGACCGCGGACATGGCCGAGTGGATGCCGAAGCGCCGGGCTTCGTACGACGCGGCGCACACGACCGAACGCGGGCCGGTCCAGGCCACGACCACCGGCTTGCCACGCAGTTCAGGGTTGTCGCGCTGCTCCACGGACGCGTAGAACGCATCCATGTCCACATGCACGATCTTGCGCATAAGTTCAGACATTCCGCTTGGGGACAAGTGGCCGGCCCGGCGATGCGCTGGCGGCCACTGCAAAAAAATATATTATGACCGGCTGATCCCGCTTTCCCATTCCGCCCACAACCGATCCATGACCGCACCTGCCCAAACCGATTACTTTGGCCTGACGATACCCTTCATGACTTTCATCGGCCTGGTGCCCGAGAGCATCGCGCCGGCTTACGCCCGCACCTCGTTGCCCTGGCGCGAAGACCTGACCAACAGCCGTGGCGACGTGCATGGCGGCACGCTGATGAGCGTGCTGGACTTCACGCTCAGCGCTGCCGCCCGCGGTTCGGCCGACGCCACCGAAGGCATGGCCACCATCGACATGAACACCACTTTCCTGTCGCCCGGCACGGGCAACCTGGTAATCGAGGCACGCTGCCTGCGCCGCGGCGCGTCCATCGCTTTCTGTGAAGGCGACATCCGCCGCGCCGATGGCGAACTGGTCGCGCGCGCCACCGCCACCTTCAAGATCATCCGCCGCCGTCCGGGCGGCGATTGACCCTGGCACTGCGCTGCGGCCGGCCTACTTCGGCAGGTCGCGCGACGGTTTGACCGGCGGCCGCGGATCCAGCGGCATGTAGGTGCTGCACGAGGTGATGCTGTAGTAGATGGCGTCCTGCATCGCGCGCATGGCCGCGGCGTCCCAGGTGCCCTTGCCCCACATCACGATGCGCACGTCGGTGCTCTTTTCGCCGGCGGCCTTCAGGTCGACGCGCGACATCTCATTATCGGTATACGGCGCCAGCACGCGCACGACGGCCGACTGCGCGCCTTCATTCAGGTCGGGAACCACGCGGTAGGCGTTGTCCGTGCTGCGCAGGCAGTTGTTCGACTGCCGGATCACCGCGGCGTAGGCATCCTTGAAGGCGACCGGCGCCTTGAATTCGCTGTGCGGCGACGTGCCGTCCTGCGAAATGCCCAGCGAGCAGCCCGCCAGGCCCAGCGCCAGCGCCGATGCCGCGACCAGATTCCTGTACATGTAATTCTCCAGATGAATTGCCGCGATTATCCCGCAAACCGTCCGGCGGCATAAGTGGGGCCGGTTCGACACCGCCCGCGCGACTATGGCATTATCGACGAGCCGCCGGCGCCCGGCGCCGGCAGGCGCCGTAGTCCGCCAATGCCTAAGACATAAGGCATTGAAATCACGGAGGTCTCCCCTTGTTTTCATTCATGACGCGCACCGTTCTCGCCGCCAGCATCGTCGGCACCACACTGGGCGGCTGCGCCACGCCACCGCCGCCCCGCGCCTACCCCCTGAAAGATTTCTTCCGCAATCCGGAACGCGGCTTCTTCCGTCTGGCCGAAGACGGCCAGACCCTGGCCTTCATGCAGCCCACCAGCGTGGATGGCAACCCGGCCCGCATGAACATCTATGTGCAGCCGCTGGAAGGCAGCAAGCTGGTGGGCGAGCCCCGCCAACTGACCAGCGAAACCGCCCGCGACATCAGCAATTACTTCTGGAAGGGCGGCGACGTCGTCCTGTACCAGAAGGACTTCGGCGGCGACGAGAACTACCACGTGCTCGCCGTCAACGCCAAGACCGGCAAGATCACCGACCTGACCC
>CAUSDE010000066.1:0-32632 GCA_963530045.1 uncultured Achromobacter sp. | reverse complement strand
GTGCTGTTCAATGCCGTCAACGATGCGCTGCGCCCCTTGGGCGCGGCGGAGCTGCTGCGCACGCCCTTGTCACCGACGCGCGTGTTGGCCGCCATCGCGCAAGGCAAGCAGACGGTCCAGCCCGCCGCCGCCGAGGTGATGGCATGAAGGCCGCCGCATTCGAGTACACGCGTCCCGGCTCGCTCAAGGAAGCCTTGCGGGCGCTGCGCGACCACGAAGGCCGCGCCAAGCTGATGGCCGGCGGCCAGTCGCTCGGGCCGATGCTGAACCTGCGCCTGGCGCGTCCACCCGTCGTCATCGACATTTCCGGCTTGCCGGAGTTGCGTACCGTCACCCGGCAGGACGGCATGCTGCGCGTGGGCGCGGCCGTGACGCACGCCGAAATCGAGGACGGCGTGCACGAACTCCTGCGCGGCACGCCGTTGCAGCAAGTGGCCCCGGGTATCGCCTACCGCGCCATCCGCAACCGGGGGACGCTGGGCGGCAGCCTGGCGCATGCCGATCCGGCAGCCGACTGGGTGCTGACCGTGGTCGGACTGGGCGCGACGCTGGAAATCGCCGGACCGGACGGCGCGCGCATGGTGCCGGCCGACGGCTACATGCAGGGCGCCTACACCACGGGGCTGCGCGAAGACGAGCTGATCGCCGCCGTGCACGTGCCGGTTCCCAGCCCGCAAGCGCGCTGGGGTTACTACAAGTTCTGCCGCAAGACGGGCGAGTTCGCCGAGGCCAGTTGCGCCGCCTGGTTCGATCCGGCGTCGGGCGCGGCCCGCATCGCGGTGGGCGCGCTGGACGGCGCGCCCAGGCTGCTGCCCCAGTTGGCCGCGCGCATCGCGCAGCAGGGGCTGGCCGGCCTGGACGAGACGTTGCTGGCCAATGAACTGGCCGGTGTCATGCAGGACAAGGATGAACACCACCGCAAGCTGCACGGGACCGCGGTGACGCGTTGCCTGGCGCAGGCGTTGGGCTGACAGGAAAAACCATGGTTCAGGTGACATTGGAAGTAAACGGCAAGCGCGTGTCGCACGAGGCGCCCGCGCGGATGCATCTGGGGGATTTCCTGCGGGATCAGGCGCGCCTGACCGGCACCCACCTCGGTTGCGAGCATGGCGTGTGTGGCGCCTGCACGGTACTGGTCGACGGGGCGCCCGTGCGGTCCTGTATTTCGTTCGCGGTGGCCTGCGAAGGCCGGCAGGTGACCACCATCGAAGGGTACGACGCCGATCCGGTGATGCAGCGGCTGCGCGCCGCCTTCACGAAGCACCACGCCCTGCAGTGCGGCTATTGCACGCCCGGCATGCTGGCGACGTCGCGCGATATCGTGCTGCGCCTGCCCGATGCCGATGAAAGCCGGGTGCGGGTGGAGTTGTCCGGCAACCTGTGCCGTTGCACGGGCTATATGGGCATTGTCGCCGCGGTGATGTCGGTGCTGGCCGACCTCAAGGCGGAACCCGACGCGGCGGTGCAGGCCTTGCGCGCCGCCCAGGCGCAAGGCCGTGGCGCGGCGCCGGTGGCCGAGAAGCCGGTGGCGTTCGCCGGCTTCACGCCGGCGATGACGGGCCCGGCCGAAGCGGCCGCCTCGGGCAATGCGGACAGCGCGGCCCCTGCTGCCGCGGCGGCGGCCCCCGCAGGCAAGAAAGAAGGGCGCGGCAGCCAGATCGACGGCGGCTTCCAGGTGCCGTTCCCCGCGGCGCAAGTCTGGGCCTTCATGGTGGACCTGCCGGCCCTGGCCAGTTGCCTGCCGGGTGCCTCGATCGAATCGCACGAGGGCGACCGGGTCAAAGGCAAGGTGGCCATCAAGTTCGGCCCCATGGCCGCGGCCTTCAATGGCGCGGCCCGCCTGGAGCGCGACGACGCCGCCATGCGGGCGGTGTTCCGCGGCGCCGGGCAGGATTCGCTGAGCCAGTCGCGCGCCAACGGCGACATCACGTATCAGCTTGAGGCGCTGTCGCCCACCGAGACGCGGGTCAGCGTCAATTTGCTGTATTCGCTGCAAGGGCCGCTGGCGCAGTTCTCGCGGTCGGGGCTGGTGCAGGATTTCGTGCGCCGCATGATCGCCGACTTCGGCAACAACGTGACCGCCCGCTTGCGCCAGCCCGCAGGGCAGGGCGAGCCCCTGGTCCAGGCCAGTTTCAATCCCACGGCCATGTTCTTCAGCGTGCTGTGGGCGCGTATCAAGCGTTGGTTCGGCCGCGGCGACTGAGCGCGGGCGGGGTCAGGCCGCTGCAAAAGCGGCCGCATCGTATCGTCGGATAACGGGGAAGATCATGCATGCGGGTTTCGCAAGAGGTTGGCGCCACGTCCTGTGGGGCCTGGCCGCGGTCGCGCTCAGCGCGTCCGCCTGGGCCCAGAATCCAGAGCCGCTACGGGTGCGGCTGGACTGGACGCCGTGGGGCGTGCACGGGGCGTTCCACCTGGCGCAGCAAAAGGGCTGGTACAAGCAGGCCGGCCTGGATGTCTCGCTGGAGGACGGCAACGGTTCGGTGACCACGGTGCAGATCGTCGGGGGCGGCGACAGTTTCGACGTCGGGCACGCGGCCCTGGCTTCGGTGATGATCGCCCGCGAGAAAGGCATGCCGGTCAAGGCAGTGGCGGTGTTTGCGCGCCAAAGCGATATCGGGCTGCTGGTGCCGGCGGACGCGGGCATCACCGGGCCCGCCCAGCTCAAGGGCAAGAAGGTGGCCTACACGGCCGGCTCGCTGGAAGCGCCGTTCGTCGATGCCTTCCTGGCAGCGGGCAAGCTCAAGAAGAGCGACCTGGAACTGATCAACGTGGACGCCGCCGGCAAGGCGTCGACCTATGCGATGGGCCGGGCGGACGCGGCTTTCTCCACGATCCCGTTCTTCCTGCCGGTCGTGTCGCAGAATCGGCCTTCCAGCGCGGTGCGCTTTGCCGACTTCGGCCTGAACATGCCCAGCTTCGGCCTGTTCGCCAACGAATCCAAGCTGGCCGCGCGGCGCGATGCCATCGCGCGCTTTGCCAGCGTGACGGCGCGCGCCTGGGAATACATCTACGCCGGACATCAGGATGAGGCGGTGACCGCCATCCTCCAGCAGCGGCCGCAGGCCCGCCTGGACAAGACCGTGCTGCGTGGGCAGATCGATGCCTTGCAACCGTATTTCGGCCAGCCGGCGGCAGGCGAACGCCTGGGCGCGATCGTGCCGCAGGACTGGACGCAGGCCGTCAAGACGCTGTCCTCCGTCGGGCTGATCGGCGCAGGCGCCGAGGCCTCCTCGTTCTATGTGCCCGACCTCGTGCACCCGGAACGCTACGACAGCCTGGTGCAGCCATGACGCCGTGGGCGGTATCCGCACGGGACGTGCGCAAGCGCTATCCGGGCGTGGCCGGCGTAGAGGCGCTGGCCGCGGTGTCGGTCGACGTGCCGCGAGGCCGCTTCGTCAGTATCCTGGGCCCGAGCGGTTGCGGCAAAAGCACGTTCCTGCGTTGCGTGGCGGGGCTGGAAACCCTCTCCAGCGGGCAATTGCAGGTGGCGGGCGTGCCGGTAGAGGGGCCGCCGCAAGGCATGGGCATGGTGTTCCAGCGCGATGCGCTGCTGGAATGGCGCAACGTCTGGCGCAATATCCTGCTGCCGATCGAATTCGCCCACAAGCCCGTGGCGGCCTATGAGGGCAAGGTCCGCGAGCTCCTGGCCTTGACCGGGCTGACGAAGTTCGCCGAGAGCTATCCGCGCGAGCTGTCCGGCGGGATGCGCCAGCGCGCCGCGATCTGCCGCGCCTTGGTCGACGACCCGCAACTGCTGCTGATGGATGAGCCTTTCGGCGCGCTGGATGCGCTGACCCGCGACCAGATGAACGTGGAGTTGCAGCGGATCTGGATGGAAACCCGCAACACCGTGCTGTTCGTGACCCACGGCATCGCCGAGGCCGTGTTCCTGGGCGATGTGGTGATGGTGTTTTCACCGCGTCCCGGCCGCATCCTGGAAACCATCGACATCGATCTGCCGCGGCCCCGGCCACTGGCGTTGCGCGAGACGCCCGCTTTCGGCGAATACGTGCGGCACATCCGGGGCATGTTCCAGCAGATGGGCCTGATAGACGAGGGCGTCCGCGCGGCGTCCCCGGCGGAGAACGCCCGATGATCCGGCTATTCCGCAGTGCCGCCCGCCGGATGGCGGGCCTGGCGTCGGTGGTGGTGTTCCTGCTGCTCTGGGAAGTTGCCGCCCGGGTCTTCCACGTGCGCGCCATCATGCTGCCGTTGCCCGGGAAGGTGGTGCTGGAACTGGCGTCCGAATGGCGCTGGTACGCGGGCCATGCCGCCTACACCCTGATGACCACGCTGGCCGGCTTTGCGCTGGCGGTGGCCGGCGGCGTGGCGATCGCCATCATGCTGGTGGGGGCGCGCTGGTTCGAGCGCTTCATCTATCCCCTGATCGTGGCCCTGAACAGTGTGCCGAAAGTCGCCATCGCGCCTTTGTTCGTGATCTGGATGGGCACGGGCGCCGAACCCAAGATCGCCATCGCCTTTCTGATCGCCGTGTTCGCGATCATCGTCGACACCGTCCATGGGCTGCGTTCAGTGCCGCAGGACGTGCTGGACCTGGGGCGGGTGCTGAAGGGCTCGCGCCGCGATTTCTTCTTCAAGGTGCGGCTGCCCAGCGCGCTGCCCTCGATCCTGGCGGGTATGAAGGTGTCGATTTCGCTGGCGCTGGTGGGCGCCATCGTCGGCGAGTTCGTGTCGTCGCAGCGCGGCCTGGGCTACGTGATCATGAGCGCCCAAGGCACGTTCGACACCGTACGGGTGTTCGCGGCGATTTTCGTGCTGGCGTTGATGGGCATGGTGTTGTTCGCGCTGCTGGTATGGCTGGAACGCCGGTCGACACCGTGGCTGCGGCACCATCGCGAAGACGGTTGAGGCAGGTTCCGCGTCCGCGGCGGCAGACCGCGGCGTCGGGTTTGGGCAAACGTGTGATCAGAAACAATTCTGGGGAAAACAGATGCAAGCACTACTCGCCTTGTCGCGCGGCATAGACGCGATCAACCTGCGGATGGGCCGGATCGTGTCCTGGGTGACGCTGCTGGTCGTCCTGGTCAGCGCCGGCAACGCCATCGTGCGCAAGTTCTTCCACTTCAGCTCCAACGCGTGGCTGGAGATGCAGTGGTACATGTTCGGCGCCATGTTCCTGCTGACGGCCGGCTACACGCTCTTGAAGAACGACCACGTACGCGTGGACATCATCGCGTCGCGGCTGTCGCGGCGCGCCCAGGTCTGGATCGAGATCTTCGGCGTGCTGTTCTTCCTGCTGCCGGCCTGCCTCTTGATCATGTACCTGTCGTGGCCGGTGTTCATGGATTCGTACCTGAGCAACGAGCATTCGTCCAACTCCGGCGGCCTGATCCGCTGGCCGGTCAAGCTGTTGATCCCCGTGGGCTTCGCGCTGCTGGTGCTGGCCGGCCTGTCGCACCTGATCAAATGCGTCGGCTTCCTGATGGGGCGCTGCCGCGACCCGCGCGAACGCGAGGGCGCCAAGAGCGCCGAAGAGGAACTGGCCGAAGAAATCGCCCGTGAAGCGCAAGCGCGCGAAGCGGCCGCCGTGCGTGAACTGGATAACAAGGGTCGTTGATCATGGAGTTCTTCATTGCCAATCTGGCGCCGATCATGTTCGCGACGCTGATCATCTTCCTGCTGCTGGGCTTCCCCGTGGCGTTCGCGCTGGCGGCCAACGGCATCCTGTTCGGCCTGGTGGGCATGGAACTGGGCCTGCTCAATTCCTCGCTGTTCCAGGCGCTGCCGCAACGGGTGTTCGGCATCATCTCCAACGACACGCTGCTGGCGGTGCCGTTCTTCACGCTGATGGGGCTGGTGCTAGAGCGCTCGGGCATGGCCGAGGACCTGCTTGAGACGATCGGCCAGCTGTTCGGCGCGGTCCGAGGCGGCCTGGCCATCGCGGTGGTGTTCGTGGGCGCGATGCTGGCCGCGACCACGGGCGTGGTGTCGGCCTCGGTCATTTCAATGGGGCTGATATCGCTGCCGATCATGTTGCGCAACGGGTACGACCGCAAGCTCGCCAGCGGCGTGATCGCCGCATCGGGCACGCTGTCGCAAATCATCCCGCCATCGCTGGTGCTGATCATCCTGGCCGACCAACTGGGCCGTTCCATTGGCGACATCTACCGGGCGGCGATGGTGCCGGGCTTTGTGCTGGCCGGGCTGTACATCCTGTATATCGTCGTCATGAGCCTGCTGAAGCCGGCCTCGGCGCCGGCGCTGCCTGAAGAGGCGCGCCGGTTCCAGGAACCGAACGGCACGCGCGGCGGGCGCTCGCTGCTGGTGCTGATGACGATTTCGGCCGTGTCGGCCTATTTCCTGGGGCTCTGGGTCGAGAACAACACCGCGCCGATCGATGAGCGCATCGTGGTGGCGCTGCTGTTCTGGGGCGCCACGGCCTTCGTCATCGCGCTGATCAACAAGGCGCTGGGGCTGGGCCTGCTGTCGGCGCTGGCCGAGCGGGTGACGTTCGTCATGATTCCGCCCCTGGCGCTGATCTTCCTGGTGCTGGGCACGATCTTCATCGGCGTGGCCACGCCGACCGAAGGCGGCGCCATGGGCGCGGTGGGCGCCATCCTGATGGCGCTGATACGCCGCCGCCTGTCCTTGGACCTGCTCAAGCAGGCGATGGACACGACGACCAAGCTGTCCTGCTTCGTGGTGTTCATCCTGGTGGGGTCCACCGTGTTCGGCCTGACGTTCCGCGCGGTCAATGGCGACCTCTGGGTCGAGCATCTGTTGACCGGCCTGCCGGGCGGACAGTGGGGCTTTCTGATCGTCGTCAGCATCCTGACCTTCGTGCTGGCCTTCTTCCTGGACTTCTTCGAACTGGCGTTCATTATCGTGCCCTTGCTCGGGCCGGTGGCCGACAAGCTGGGCATCGACCTGATCTGGTTCGGCGTGATCCTGGCGGTCAACATGCAGACGTCGTTCATGCACCCGCCATTCGGCTTTGCGCTGTTCTACCTGCGGTCCGTGGCGCCGCGGGACCGGTACAAGGACCGGGTCACGGGGAAGATGATCGAACCCGTCACCACCGGGCAGATCTATTGGGGCTCGGTGCCGTTCATCGTGATCCAGTTGCTGATGGTCGCCGCGGTCATGGCGTTCCCGGGCATGGTGATGCACTACAAGAGCGACGCGCCGACCGTCGACCCCAGCTCGGTGTCGCTGGAAGTAGGCGGAGCGGCGGGCGCCGGCGCCTACGGGGCCGATTCCAATCCGTTCAAATAGGGCGGGCGCGCGGCCGGAGGGGCGCGCCGGGCTAGCGCCCCGGCCGCACCTGTTCCGAGGCCAGATAGGCGTCGCGCGACGGCAGCAGGTGCTCGCGGCACACCGCCATCAGGGCCGCCCGGTCGCCGTCGCGCAGCGCCTGGATCATGGCCCAGTGTTCCTGGCGGGCGCGCTCGCGGTAGCCGGCGGCCACCAGCGTGCCGAAGCGGATGGGGTGGGTGCGCCGGGCGTATTCCTCGATGGCCTGGCCCAGCACGGCATTGTCCAGCAGCCCGAAGAATTCGCGGTGGAACCGCTGGTTGCTGCGGAACACGCGGCGCGCGTCGCCTTCGGCCACCGCCGCATCGTGCTCGCGCTGCACCGCCACCAGCGCCGCCAGCCGCGCTTCGGGCACGGGCAGCGGCATCTGGCTGGCGGCATGCACTTCCAGCACCTCGCGCAGCGCATACAGCTCCATCACTTCGCGGGTGGAAAACGCCCGCACGACGGCGCCGATATTGCGCTTTTTCTCGACCACGCCCAAGAGTTCCAGCTCCGCTAGAACCTGCCGCACGGCATGGCGCTTCATGGCGAAGCGCGCCATCAGCTCGTCCTCGGTCAGGCGTTCACGCGGGTGCAGCCGGCCGAAGACGATGTCTTCTTCCAGGGCGGCCACCGCGGTCTGCGTGGCGTCGGGGGCCTCTGCTTGCAGGGCGTCGGGCGTGATGGCGTTCATGGCGGCGGTATTACTTCTTCGGCACGGTGTCGTGGGTGACGCCGGCGCGCAGGAAGTCGAAATCGACCCCCTGGTCGGCCTGCGTCACGGTTTGCAGGAACAGCTTGCGATAGCCGCGCTCGGCGGTGGGCCGGGTGATGGGCTGGGCCGCGGCGCGGCGCGCCAGTTCGGCGTCGTCCACCAGCAGCGCGATTTCACGCTGGGCCACCGACAGGCGGATGCGGTCGCCATTTTGCACGTAAGCCAGCGGCCCGCCAATGGCGGCCTCGGGCGTGACGTGCAGCACGATGGTGCCCGCCGCGGTGCCGCTCATGCGGCCGTCCGAAATCCGGACCATGTCCTTGACGCCCGCGCGCGCCAGCTTTTTCGGGATCGGCATGTAGCCGGCCTCCGGCATGCCGGGCGCGCCGGTCGGACCGATGCGCTTGAGCACCAGGATGTCGTCGGCGGTGACGTCCAGCGCGTCGTCGTCGATGCGCCGCGCCATGTCTTCGGCGTCTTCGAACACCACCGCTCGGCCCTCGTGCTCCATCAGCTTGGGGTTGGCGGCGGACTGCTTGATGATGGCGCCGCCCGGGGCCAGGTTGCCGCGCAACACGGCCAGGCCACCCACGGGGTAGATGGGCGACGCGGCGGTACGGATCACGTCCTGCGTGAAGGGCGCGGGGGCGTCGTCCAATTCCTGGCCCAGCGTGCGGCCGGACACGGTCATCACGTCCAGGTGCAGGTAGGGCCGCAGTTCGCGCAGCAGCGCGGGCATGCCGCCGGCGTCGTGGAAGTCTTCCATATAGTGCTGGCCCGAGGGCTTCAGGTCGACCAGCACGGGGGTTTCGCGGCTGATGCGGTCCAGGCCGGCCAGGTCGATATCGATGCCCAGGCGGCCGGCGATGGCCGTCAGGTGGACGATGCCGTTGGTGGACCCGCCGATCGACAGCAGCACGCGCAAGGCGTTTTCGATGGACTTGCCGTTGATGATCTGGTCGGGCGTCAGCCGGGACGCGGCCATGGCGACCGCTGTGGCGCCGGTGCGTTCAGCCACGCGCACGCGGTCGGCGGTGACGGCCGGGGCGGACGCGCCGCCGGCGACCATCATGCCCAGCGCTTCGGTGATGCAGGCCATGGTGCTGGCCGTGCCCATGACGGAACAGGTGCCCACGCTGGCGACCAGCTGGTTGTTCACGTCGGCGATCTCGGCCGCGTCGATCTCGTCGGCGCGGTAGCGGCCCCAGTAGCGGCGGCAGTCGGTGCAGGCGCCGACGCGTTCGCCGCGGTGCGATCCGGTCAGCATCGAGCCCGTGACCAGCTGGATGGCGGGCACGCCGGCCGAGGCGGCGCCCATCAGCTGGGCCGGCACGGTCTTGTCGCAACCGCCGATCAGCACCACGGCGTCCATGGGCTGCGCGCGGATCATCTCCTCGGTGTCCATGGACATGAGGTTGCGCAGATACATGCTGGTCGGCTGTGAAAAGCTTTCGTGCACCGAGATGGTCGGGAAGTCCATGGGCAGGCCGCCGGCCAGCATCACGCCGCGCTTGACGGCTTCGATCAGCTGGGGGGCGTTGCCGTGGCACGGGTTGTAGCTGCTGCCCGTGTTGACGATGCCGATGATCGGACGGGCCAGCGCGTCGTCGGACAAGCCGGCGCCCTTGATGAAGGCCTTGCGCAGGAACAGCGAGAAACCCTTGTCGCCGTAGTTCGTCAGCCCGCGGGCCACGCCCTGCGCGGTGGCGCTGTCGCTGTCAAAAGGCCCCGTTGCGGGCTTGCCGCCTTTCGTCTCGTCCGTCATTTTCAGTCCCGATAATATTATTGATAATCCAGGGGCAAGATCATATCCAGCCTTTGCGGAACCCGGCAAGTGCTTTGTGCGCACCGATATATTGATCTGTTTTCAAGATCAGTCGATAGAAAAATTCTGATTCTTCTATCAAGTTTCGACTCCTACACTGGCGCCGTTGACGAGCCGGGCGTCCGTCCATTCCTATACTCATCCCGGCTGGAGAGACCTCAATGTCAGACCTGCGTCTGCGGCCGCGCCGTGCCGTCCTGCTTTCCCTGCTGGCCCTCTGTGCCGGCGTTTCCGCCCCGGCGCTGTCGGCCGACGCGTACCCGGACAAGCCCATCCGCCTGATCGTTCCGTATCCGCCCGGAGGCGCGACCGACGTGATCGGCCGCGTGCTGGCGCAGGAACTGACGGGCGCGCTGGGCCAGTCGGTGATCGTGGAAAACCGCGCGGGCGCTGCCGGCAACATCGGCGCCGACCAGGTCGCCAAGGCGCAGCCCGACGGCTACACCCTGTTGATGGGCGCGCTGACCAGCCATTCCATCAACGCCGCCCTGTACCGGGGCCGCGTCACCTATGACGTGGAAAAGAGCTTCGCGCCGGTGTCCATCGTGGGCACGGTGCCGCTGGTGTTTGTCGTGAACCCGTCGGTGCAGGCCAAGACGCTGTCCGAATTCATCGCGCTGGCCAAGTCCAAGCCGGGCTACATGACCATGGCCTCGGCCGGCAACGGTTCGCCCCAGCATCTGGCCGGCGAAATGTTCAAGCGCACGGCGGGCGTCGACATCCTGCACGTGCCCTACAAGGGCAGTGGCCCCGCCATGACCGACCTGATGGGCGGGCAGGTGCTCAGCATGATCGAAACCGTGCCGGCCGCGCAGGGCAATATCAAGGCCGGCAAGCTGCGCGCGCTGGCGGTGACCTCGCCTGTCCGCGTGGACGCGCTGCCGGATGTGCCGACCGCCGCCGAAGCGGGCTTGAAGGACTTCGAGGTCAGCTCGATGTTCGGCATCGTGGCCCCCGCCAATACGCCGGCGCCGGTGATCGACCGCCTGAACGGTGAATTGAAGAAGATCCTGGCCAAGCCGGAAGTGAAGGCGTCGCTGCTGAACCAGGGCGCCATCGCCACCTGGACCACGCCTGCCGACGCCAGCGCCCGCGTGTCGGCCGAACTGGCCCGCTGGACCAAGGTGATCGACGAAGCCGGGGTGAAAGGGGACTGATCCGCCGGGTTGCGCCTTTTATGCGACACGCCGAAGATTTCTTCAGGGAATCTTCGGCGATTTTGTTTGTGCGTTGCGATGGCATTTGGCGCAACAAGGCATTCGCGCCAGGACGTGGGAGCGCATTAAAGGTGTTGTAAGGGATCGGGTTTTCCACACGTCCGTGATAGCCGGTGAAACAATCCGCAATACAGCGTTTGACGCGCCGCACATAGGTGTTGACCCCGTCCAGGCTAGGCCGTAATGTACTTTTCGGTCCAGCTACGACTGGTCATACTAAAGGCGCCTACTTTTAGTGTGGCAGGCCTTAGGACAGTGGGGGGATACCACGATGACAGAGAATCAGGACGAAAGGTCGATCCTGCATACGCATTTCGGTACGCACAGTCCCTATTGGCGGCTGGCTGCCGATAGCGACGCCTTTGAGCTTTCCGCGGTCAAGGGAGCGACCAATATCGCGATGGCGCTGCGTCCGGAGCAGGCCGACGCCATCCGGTCGCTGACGGGCATCACGTCCAGCATGCGCATCGATATCTCGCTATACGGGGATCTGTTGCGGCTGCACCTGGTGGGCCGCAAGATCAACCCCAACGAATGGGCCGGCACCGCATCGGCGCATTCCGATACCGAATCCGTCGCCAAGGACCTCGTCGAAGGCCTGTCGTTTGCCGAAACCGTGGTGTCCGAAGCCAACTCGGTGATCGTCATCGTGGACCAGAACGGCCGCGTGCAGCGCTTCAACAAGCTGAGCGAGGAATACACCGGCAAGCGCGAACAGGATATCGTCGGCCGCAGCGTGTTCGAGATGTTCATGACGCGCGAAGAAGCCATGGCCTCGCGCCGCAATATCGCGGAATTCTATAAGCGCGGACAGTCCTATGAGGCCGAACGGCTGATCAATACGGTCAAGGGCCCCCGGCTATTCCTGTTCCGCAACAAGTTCGTCACCAGCGGCAGCGGCGAAAAGCGCGTGTACCTGATCTGCTCGGGCACCGACATCACCGAGGAACGCCAGGCGCAGGAGCGCCTGCGCGTGCTGGCCAACACCGACATGCTGACGAACCTGCCCAACCGGCATGCCATCACGACGCGGCTGAAGGCGGCGCTGGCGACCGGCAAGGAAGGGCGGGGCGGCGTGCTGTTCCTGGACCTGGACAATTTCAAGCGCATCAACGACCACTACGGCCATGGCTTCGGCGACCGCCTGCTCAAGGCCGTGTCGGTGGCGATCTCGACCTGCCTGTCCGAAGGCCAGACGCTGGCGCGGCTGGGCGGCGACGAGTTCATCGTATTGCAGGAACAGGCCCAAGCCTGGGAACTGGAAGCCACCGCCGAGCGCATCATCGAACGCCTGCGCGAACCTTTCCGCCAGGGGCTGATCGAGGTCTATACCAGCTGCTCGATCGGCATTGCGATGTACCCGGACCACGGCGCCGACCTGGACAGCGTGGTGCGCAGCGCCGACATCGCCATGTACGTGGCCAAGGAAGCGGGGCGCCATACCTACCGCGTGTTCCAGCCCGACATGGACCGCCGCAACGCGGACTACGTGTGGCTGGACACGAATCTGCGCAAGGCGCTGGCCGAGAACCACCTGATGCTGTACTACCAGCCCAAGCTCGTCGGACGGACCGGCGAAGTCGACGGCGTGGAGGCCCTGCTGCGCTGGCGTTCCCCCGAACGCGGCATGGTCTGCCCCAGCGTCTTCATTCCGTATGCCGAGGAATCGGGCCTGATCTCGCCGCTGGGTGTATGGGTGATGCGCGAGGCCGCCCGCCAGGCGGCCGCCTGGAAGCGCGACGGCCTGAACATCCGGATCGCGATCAACATGTCGGCGCGGCAGCTCGACGACAAGGGCGTGGTCAGCGATTTCATGAGCGCCATCGGCGATGCTGGCCTGGCCCCGTGCCTGCTGGACATCGAGCTGACGGAAAGCTGCCTGATCGAAGACGAAGTCGCGGCCATCGACCTGATCAAGCAGTTCCGGCAATTGGGCGCGCGCGTGCACCTGGACGATTTCGGCACCGGCTATTCGTCGCTGTCGCAGCTGGCGCGCATTCCGCTGGACGCGATCAAGCTGGATGCCAGCTTCGTGCGCGGCGTGAACGAGAACCCGGTGTCGCAGGCATTGGCACGGGCCATCGTGGCGGTGGCGCGCACGCTGGAGCTGAAGGTGATCGCCGAAGGGGTGGAAACGCCGGAAGAAACCGCGTTCCTGGACACGCTGGGCGTGGATGCCAAACAGGGCTATCTGTATGCCAAGCCCATGCCCGCGAGCGAATTGGCGACTTGGCTGGCCCAGCGCCGCCGGCTGCATCTGATCGCCTGATACAGCCGGCGCCCGCCCGTGGCGGGTCAGTGCATGGTGGCTTCCTGCGCCGCCTCGGCGCTGGAGGCGGTGCGCCGGTTCTGCGCCATGACCAGGCGTTCCATGTAGGCGCGGTCCTTCGGATCGATCGCGAACGCGGCTTCCACCCAGTCTTCGGTGATGTCCATCAGTTCAGAGCGCGACAGGTTCAGCACGCGCTGGCGCGCGCGCAGCATGGCCCGCATGCCGTTGAGCTTGGGACGCATCACGTCGATGAAGGTGCGCGTGGCGCGGTACGCGTCGCCCGGCTCGAACAGCGCATCGACCAGCCCCTTGCCGTGGAACCATTCGGCGGTATGCGATTCGCCCGTGCTGATCAGGTCTTCGGCCAGCTTCATGCCTGAGCGGCGCGCCACCAGCGAATAGCCCCCCATGCCGGGAAACAGGTTGAACGCCATTTCCGGGAAGCCCATGCGGGCGTTGTTCTGCGCCAGCACGAAGTGGTGGGCCAGCGCGGCCTCGAAGCCGCCGCCCAGCGCCGTGCCCTCGATCATGGCCAGCGAGATGGCGCCGGTATCGAACCCGCGCGAGGCCGCATGCACGCAATCCACGCATGCCCGCGCATAGGCCCGCAAGGCTTCGCGCTTGCCGGTCCGGATGGCTTCGGCGAAGAAGTTGAGGTCGCCGCCCACGTTGTAGATCTGAGGCACCAGCGAGCCCGTGACCCAGAAGTCGATGGGCAGGCCTGAATCCTTGGCGGCCCGCGCCAGGGTCATGATTTCGTCGATGAGTTCGTGGTTAAAGCAGGGCCGGGGCTGCGCCCGGAGCATCATCCACATGACACGACGTCCCTCCTCGTAAAACGCTGAAATCTGCTTCATGTTGCCCGCTGCGGTGAAGGGGTGGCAGTCTGGATGAATGAGTTGATTCATGTGCTTTAGTCCAATCGATCAAGGTGAGTCGGAGTACTGCCGGGTCAGCCTAATACAGAGCTTCCGGGTGTCGTCTCATGCAAACCTCGTTCGGTTGGCCAGACTTGTCAGTAAGTCAAAAGCGCGAGCTAACAATGCAAAAGTCTTGCAGATTGCGGCGCCGGATCGGCCGCTCGGGCGAGGGGCGCATCGGCGCAACGGATGAGGACCCACGCAAATTCGCGAGGATCGGGGCGATGCGCGAACCGGCGAGGGGACGGCTCGCGCTCATGCGTTCGGATGACGATGTTGCGTGCCGACAACGTAAAACAATTCTCATTTGTAAATAGGATCAATTCTCGAATAGCATCGCGCCTTTCATTTTTCTGAATAAGGCGTTGCGATGTTGTCCCCGTTTGTCCCGCGCTCCCTGTCCCTGGGCGTAGCGCTAGCCCTGTCGTCCGCGTCGCCGCAGGCGATGGCCCAGACCGCCCAGCTGCCCGCGATCAGTGTCGAAGGCGTCAGCGCCGACGACCCCCGCGTGCCGGAAGTCACCACCGCCACGCGCACCCAGACGCCGGCCCGCTACGTGCCCCAGACCATCGACACGGTCAAGGTCGAGAACGTGCAGACCTACGGCGTCACGACCATCAGCGACGCGCTGTCCGGCATGCCCAACGTGTCCAGCGCGCAAGACACTCGTTTCGACTCGGTACGCATCCGCGGCTTTGACGCCAGCAACGACTTCTATCTGGACGGCATCCGCGACGACAGCCAGTACGTGCGCGACCTGCACAACATTGAACGCATCGAGGTGCTGAAGGGCCCCGCCGCCGTGCTGTACGGGCGGGGCAGCCAGGGCGGCATCGTCAACCGCGTCAGCAAGGCGCCTCAGCCAGGCCGCGAATCCACCATCGAAGCGCAAACGGGAAGCTGGGACCTGCGCAGCGTCTACGGCGACTTGAGCGCCGACCCCTCGGACAACGTCAGCGTGCGCCTGAACGTGGGGCAGGAAGACAGCAACAGCTTCCGCCACAAGATCGGCGGCACCCGCCAACTGGTGGCGCCCGCCATCAATTGGCGCATCACGCCGAACCTGGATTGGCTGGTGCAGTACGAATACAGCCGCTATGACCGCACGCCCGACCGCGGCATCCCCAGCGTCAATGGCCGGCCGGCGGACGTGGGCCGCAGCACCGTCTACGGCGACCCGGACCGCGACTACATCGACGACCGCGCGCAGTCGTTCCGCTCGCGCCTGGCGTATGCGCTGGCGCCCGACTGGCAGTTGCGCTATACGCTGGGCGTCTTCAAGCTGGACAGCGATTTCGACAACACCTACCTGACGGGTTACAACGCCGCGACCGGCAAGGTCGTGCGCACGCGCTGGCAGCAGGACCTGACGACGCGCAACGTCAGCAACAACCTGGAAACGGAAGGACTGTTCCGCACGGGCAGCATCGAGCACCGGGTGCTGTTCGGCGTCGACCTTGCCCATCAGGACCGGTCGCCCACTTTGTATTCGGCGGCCACCAGCGGTCCGGGGGCGCAGCCCGTGCCGTCGCTGGACCTGTACGACCCCGACCTGTCGCGGCAGCACAATGGCCGGATGGCGGTCAACAGCGATGCGCGCCACAAGGTGAAGAGCCAGGGCTACTACGTGCAGGACCAGATCAAGCTGAACGACGCCTGGCAAGTGCTGATGGGCGTGCGGATGGACCGCTTCAGCATCGACTCCACCAACCGCCTGCTGGACGCATCGGCCACGCATGACAGCAGCGGCGTCAGCCCGCGCGTGGGGGTGGTGTGGACGCCCGTGCGCGACCATTCCCTGTATGCGTCGTACAGCAAGACGTTTTCGCCTACCGGCGGCGGCACGATCGGCATCACACCGAACGCGCGCGGCAACACCAACGATCTGGACCCCGAACACACGCGCCAGACGGAAGTGGGGGTCAAGAGCGATTGGCTGGACGGGCAGCTCAGCACCACCCTGGCGCTGTATCAGCTGGAGCTCTACAACCGCCGCACGACGGACCCCAACGATCCGACGATCGTGCTGCTGACGGGCAAGCAGCGTTCGCGCGGGATCGAACTGACGGCGGCGGGCCGCCTGGCGGGCAACTGGTATCTGCGCGGCGGCGTGGGCCTGCAGAATGCGTCCATCGTGGAAGACAACAACGGTCTGGCCGGCAACCGGGTCAGCAACGTGGCGCGGCGCAACGGCAGCGTCTTCCTGACCTACAAGCCGGTCGAGGGGTTGTATGGCGAAACCGGCCTGACCTTCGTGGGCGAGCGCTATGCCGACAACGCCAACCTGACGACGCTGCCGGGCTACGCCCGCTGGGACGCGATGCTGGGCTACCGCAGGGGCCAATGGGATTGGCGTCTGGCCGTGCGCAACATCACCGACAAGACCTATTACGGGTCGGCCACCAGCGCCGGCCAGATCCAGGTGGGTGAACCGCGCACCGTGGCGGCCACGGCGCAGTACCGGTTCTGATCGGCAAAGCGGGCGCCCAGCAAGGGGCGCCCGCGCACGGCTTATTGCGGTTCGATCTTGGCGTCGATGGCGCGTTGGGTCCAGATCTGACGTTGCGATTCGGCGAACGCCTTGTGCTCGGCCACGGCGTTGGGGGCGACCTGCATGCCCAGCGCGTCGAATTTCGCCACGGTGTCGGGCTCGCCCAGGATGCGGGCGATTTCGCCGTTCAGCCGTTCGACCACCGGGGCCGGGGTACCCGCGGGCGCGGCCACGCCCACCCACACCACCAGGTCGAAATTCTTGTAGCCCGCTTCCGCCAGCGTGGGCACGTCCGGGAAGTCCTTGGCGCGGGCCTGGCCGGTGAAGGCGATGCCGGTCAGCTTGCCGCTGTGCATGAACGCCGTCACGACGGACTGGTCGGCAAACAGATAGTCCACATGGCCGCCCAGCAGGTCCGTCACGGCGGGCGGCTGGCTCTTGTAGGGCACGCCATTGGCGGCTGCGCCGGCGACGGTGTTGAAGGTGGCGCCCGCGATCTGGCTGGTGGGCGAGCCGTAGGCGTAGTTCAGCGGACGGCCCTGGGTGGCCTGCACCAGCTTGCTGACCGAGGTGTAGGGGGAATCCGCGCGCACCACCAGCATCATCGGGATCGTCGCGATCCGGATCACGTGGATGAAGTCGCCGGTCGGGTCATACGGCAGCTTGCGGAACAGCGCGGGCGTGGCCGAATGCGTCGAACTGCTGGTCAGCACCAACGTGTAGCCGTCGGCGGGCGCACGCGCGGCCGTGACGGAACCGATCGTGCCCGACGCGCCGGGCTTGTTCTCGATGACGATGGGCACGCCCAGGCGCGGCCCCAGCTTTTCCGACAGGATGCGGGCGCTGGTGTCGGTGGCGCTGCCGGGCGAAAACGGCACCACGATCGTGATGGGCTTGTTGGGATAGGCGTCGGCGGCGAGGGCGGCCGTGCCGCTCGCCGCCACGGCGAGGCCTGCGCAGGCGGCTGCCAGCAAACGCCGGCGCACCGGGTGCGGAATTCGGGTCATTGAAGTCTCCAGTCTTGTTCTTGCCCGTTCGCCACGGCACGCGGCGTCTGGGCCATGCGGCATGATGCGTCTGGCCGGCTTATCTCAACAAGGGACTAATTTTCATAGACCTATTCCGTATCCGGATGAATCGGCCTGTCGTCCAGGCAGGCGGTGGGGTCGGGCGAGGCCTCGCGGGCGCGGAGCGTGGATTCGAGTTCGTCCAGGAAGGTCTTGGCGGCCAGCGACAGCCGGGTGCTGCGGCGCTGGATCAGCGATAGCTCATGGCGGCGTTGCGGGCCGTCCTGGATGGCCGCCGCATGCAGGCCGAGCAGCCGCGCGAAGGCGCAAACGTAGCCCGGCACGATCGTGATGCCCAGTCCGGCGCGCACCAGGTTCAGTACCGAGGTCAGCATGCCGGCCTCGATGCCCGAATGGAATTCCAGGTCGAGTTCGCCGCTGATGTGGTCGACGGCGCGGCGCACGCTGTAGACATTGCGCAGCGTGATGTGGTCGTGCGCCGCCAGGTCGGCCCAGCGCACGCGCGCGTGCCGCGCCAGCGGGTGGGACGGCGCGCAAACGGCGTACATGGAATCGCGGTAGATGACGCGCGCTTCCAGCCCTTCGCCATGGGCCTGCGTCGACACGATGCCGAAGTCGGCGCGGCCATGGCGGACGTGTTCCAGCGTGTCGTCCGTATTCAGCTCGTAGAGTTCGAGCTTCACCCCGGCGTGCAGGCGGTGATAGCGCGTGATCACGTCGCCCAGCAGGCCCACCATCATCATCGGCGAACTGGCCACGCCCACCACTCCGCGCTCCAGCGTGCGCAGGCCGGACATGCTGCGTTCCGCGGCGCGCACCGTGCCCAGGATCTCCTGGGCATAGGCGTAGAAGTCGGCGGCGCCTTCGCAGGGCGTCACATTGCGGGTAGACCGTTCGAAAAGCGGCTGGCCCACTTCGGCCTCGAGCTCGGCGCACAGCTTGCTGACGGCGGACTGGGTGACGAAGGCGGCGCGCGCCGCGGCGGTGAAGCTGCGCAGTTCATAAAGCGCGCAGAACACGCGCAGCTGCTTGAGAGTGATGTTCATGGTCGGGCGGTCAGGGCGCGGCCGCCCGGGGTGGGCTTAGCCGCCAGCGTCGAGCATATCCCGATCCGCATCCTGCCGTGGCGCCGGCCGTCGCAACGCGCCCGGCGTGCGAGAGAACCGCACCGGGATCGAGGTGGCGGTCAGCGTTCCTTCCGTCGGATGCTCCACGCGCTGGAAAAAGCCGGTGGCGGCCAGATGGGGGTCGTCGAACAGGGCTTCAGGCGTGTTGACGCGGGAATGCGGGATGTCGGCGTCGGCCAGCAGCGCCAGCCAGTCGTCGGTGGTGCGCAGCGCGACGATGCCGGCCAGGTGCTGGTACAGCGTGTCGAAGTTGCGGCCGCGCGTTTGCGGGCTGAGGTAGCGCGGGTCGGCCGCCAGGTCGCCGCGCCCCGACAGGCTGAAGAAGCGCTGCCATTGCGCGTCGGTATAGGGCAGCAGCGCGATATAGCCGTCCAGCGTGCGGTAGGGCCTGCGTTCGGGCGACAGCACCCGGCTGTAGCCCATCTCGCCGCGCGGCGGATCGAAGGTGCGCCCGCCCATGTGTTCGATCAGCGTGAAGGACACCAGCGTTTCGAACATCGGCACTTCGATCGCCTGGCCGCGGCCGGACTTTTCGCGTTCGTACAGGGCCATGGGGATGGCGTAGGCCAGCGTCAGGCCCGCCACCTTGTCGGCCATGATGGTGCTGATGTAGGCGGGGGCGCCGGTGTTGCGGCCCTGCAGATCGGCCAGGCCGCTCATGGCCTGGATGATGTCGTCGAAGGCGGGCTTGGCGGCATAGGGGCCGTCTTGCCCGAAGCCGACCGCGGAACAATAGATCAGGCGCGGGTTGCGGACGCACAGGGTGGCGGCGTCAAGACCGGCGCGGGCCAGCGCGCGGGGGCGCACGTTTGAGATGAACACGTCGGCGCCATCCGTCAGCGCCAGCAGCTGTTGCAGGTCGGCCGGGTCTTTGGCGTTCAGGGTGATGCTGCGCTTGTTGCGGTTCAGGTTCAGGTAGACCGCGCCCATGCCGGGCGACGCGGCGGGCGCCGACGCGCGAAAGACGTCGCCTTCAGGCGCTTCCACCTTGATGACGTCCGCGCCCATGTCGCCCAGGATCTGCGTGGCGTAGGGCCCCATGCCGACCGAGGTCATGTCGATGACCCGCACGCCGGCCAGCGGCCCGCTTGCGTGCGCCGGACTCATTGGCCGTCCCGCTTGTGCTTGCGGGCCAGGAACGGCGCCATGTATTGGCGGGGTTCTTCGGTGGTGAAAGCGTCGCCGAAGGCGTCGACGCTGCGATCCAGGCCGGCCTCGACCGTCGACGTTTCCCAGTAGCGCAGCAGCGCCTTTTGCGAGGCGACGGCGCGCGGGCCGCTGGCGGCGATGGGGCCGACCGTGCGTTCGACCAGCGCGTCCAGTTCGCCAGCGTCGCACAGGAACTGCAGGAAGCCCCAACGCAGGGCCTGCTCGGCGTCGACGTTTTCACCGGTCAGCAGCAGCCAATTGGTCGCGCCCGGGCCGATCAGCGCAGGCAGCAGCACGGCGTGAATCACCGACGGAATGCCGACCCGTACCTCGGGCATGCCGAACACGCCGTCGCGCGACCCCAGGCGGATGTCGCAAGCGGCGGCCAACTCCATGCCGGCGCCCAGGCAGAAGCCGGGGATGCGGGCGATGGTGGGAACCGGCACGTTGCGCACGGCTTCACACAGTTCGCGCAAACGGGTGATGAATGCACGGCCGCCGGCGGGATCCAGTTCGGCCATCTCATAGATGTTGGCGCCGCCGATGAAGGCGCGGTCGCCGGTGCCGCGGATGACGAGCGCGCGCGCATCGGTCTGCGCGGCGATCCACTGGACCGCTTGCGTCAGACCCTGCGTCACGGGCGTGGCCAGGATGTTCAGGCTTTTGGCGTCGTGGATACGCAGGGTGTAGACGCCGCGCTCGTCGCGTTCGATGCGGCTGTGGGGAAAGTCGGGGATCGGGGCGTGCATGGGGGGATTGTCTCCGTGACTGCAGGGTTGCAAGCCATCCTAGAGGGTTCGGTTGATCCCGACAAACAAGGTTTTTTCATGGAATAAGTCCAGCCGGGAATAAATCGGCGGGGTCGCCAGCCCCGCGGCGGCCGTCCTGTCTCCAACCGGCTGTTCAGGCGACGCCGCCGTTGGCGCGCAGGATCTGGCCGTTGACCCAGCCGCTGTCCGGGCCCGTCAGGAACGACACGACGCCCGCGATGTCGTCGGGCTGCCCCAGGCGTTCCAGCGGCGGCATCTTGGCGAAGTGTTCGATCAGTTCGGGGCTCTTGCCCTTCAAGAACAACTCGGTGGCGACGGGGCCGGGGGCCACGGCGTTCACGGTGATCCGGCGGCCGCGCAATTCCTTGGAAAACACGTGCGTGAAGCTCTCGACGGCCGCCTTGCTGGCGATGTAGACCGCGTAGCCCGGCAGGTTCAGCGCAATCGTCGTGCTGGACACGTTGACGATGCTGCCGCCATCGGCCAGCCGGGTGGCGGCTTCGCGCAGGGTGTTGAAGGTGCCGCGCGTATTGATGTCGAAGGTCTGCGCGTAGTCCTCGTCGGAGGTGTCGGCCAGCGGCTGCACCTTCAGGACGCCGGCGCTGTTGACCAGCGCGCTGATGCGGCCCAGTTCCGATTCGACCTTGTCGAACAAGGCGCGCACGTCGGCTGCCTTGGACACGTCGGCTTGCACCGCGACGGCGCGGCCGCCTGCCTGCCGGATGTCATTGGCCAGCGCGTCGGCGTCCGCCGAGCTCGATGCGTAGTTGATGCCGACCGCAAATCCGTCGCGGGCCAGGCGTCGCACGATGGCGGCGCCGATGCCGCGGGATCCGCCCGTGACCAGGGCGACGGGTTGCGGGGTCGATTGAGAGGCTTGGGTGTTCATGCGCGATCTCCGAGAGGGAAGGGGGTGAAACGCATCATGGACTATTCCAAACCGAAGATAATTACCTTATATTCGCTAACATAATTCCATTTACATTAATAATTGGCGGATCAGCATGGATCGTTTCCAGGAAATGCAGGTGTTTGTCCGCATCGCGGAGCGCCGCAGCTTTTCCCAGGCGGCCGAAGACCTGCAGATTCCCCGGGCCACGGTCACCAACCTGATCAAGCGCATGGAAAAGCGCCTGGGCGCCCGGTTGCTGGAACGCACCACGCGCCAGGTGCGGCTGACGCACGACGGTGAGGCCTATTACCAGCGCTGCGTGCGCCTGTTGGCCGACCTGGAAGAGGCCGACGGCGCATTCCTGAACACCGCGCCCAAGGGGCTGCTGCGGGTCAACGCCCAAGGTACGCTCGCCAAGTATTTCGTGATGCCCGGACTGCCGGGCTTTCTTGAACGCTATCCCGACATCGTCCTGCACCTGGGCGAAGACGACCGCCTGGTGGATATGGTGCGCGAGGGCGTGGATTGCGTGCTGCGTGCGGGCGCCTTGCAGGATTCGTCGCTGGTGGGCCGGCAGATTGCCCTGATGCCGCAGGTGACGGTGGCCAGCCCCGCCTACCTGGCGCGTTTCGGCACGCCCGCCAGCGTGGAAGACCTGGCGGGCCACCGCGCCGTCGACTACCTGTCCAGCGCCACCGGCCGCAGCCTTGCGCTGGACTTCATTGTCGACGGGCGCAATGTGCTGGTGCGTCCGGCTTCGGTCATCAGCGTGACGGGAGCCGAGCTCTACACCGGCGCGGCGCTGGCGGGGCTGGGGCTGGCGCAGGTGCCGCGCTATCGGGTGGAGCGGGAGCTGGCGGCGGGGCACTTGCGGATCGTGCTGCCCAAGGCGCCGCCCGCGCCCATGCCGGTGTCGGTGCTATACCCGCAGAACCGGCAGGTGTCGGCCCGCGTGCGTGTCTTCACGCAGTGGCTGGCCGACGTGTTCGCTACCGCCTTCGATCAGACGATGCCGGTCAGGTAGTACACCGCGATCACGACGAACACCGACATCGTCGATATCAGCGTGATGGCGAAGATGTCGCCGTAGGACTGGCGGTGCGTCAGGCCGGTGACGGCCAGCAGCGTGATCACCGCGCCGTTGTGCGGCAGCGTGTCCATGCCGCCGCTTGCCATGGCGGCGATCCGGTGCAGCACGTCCATCGGGATGCCCGCCGCAACGGCGCCGTCGATGAAGGTCTGCGCCATGGCGGCCAGCGCGATGCTCATCCCGCCCGAGGCGGACCCGGTTATGCCCGCCAGCGAGGTCACGGCGATGGCTTCGCCCACCAGCGGGTCGGGAATGGATTTCAGCGCCTCGGCCACCAGCAGGAAGCCGGGCAACGCGGCGATGACGCCACCGAAACCGTATTCGGCTGCCGTGTTCATGGAGGCCAGCAGCGCGCCCGACACGGCGCTTTTGCTGCCTTCTGCGAAGTGCGCCTTGATGCTGCGGAACGAGAACAGCAGGATGGTGACGATGCCGGCGATCAACGCGCCCATCACCGCCCACAGCGCGACCTGATCGGCGGCGTTCACGGGCATCGGCTTGGGCAGGCCGGGCAGGTTCACTTCGGCGCCCGCGGGATACCACCCGGGTATCCAGCGCGTCAGCAGGAAGTTGGCCACGCCCACCACCACCAGCGGCAGCAAGGCGATCAGCGGGTGATGGTCGCGTTCGCTGGGTGGCGTCGTCGGTTCATTGCGCAGTTCGGTGCCGTAGGTTTCGCCGGCCGCCGCCGCGCGCTTGCGCCGCCATTCCAGGTAGGCGATGCCCGCCGTCAGCGTGAATGCCGCGCCGATCAGGCCCAGCCAGGGGGCGGCCCACGTGGTCGTTTCGAAGAAGGTGGTGGGGATGATGTTCTGGATCTGCGGGGTGCCGGGCAGCGCCGTCATCGTGAACGTGAACGCGCCCAGGGCGATGGCGCCCGGCATCAGGCGTTTCGGGATGCCGCCCTGGCGGAACATCTCGGCGGCAAACGGATACACCGCGAACACCACCACGAAGAGCGATACGCCACCGTAAGTCAGCACGGCGCACACCAGCACGATGGCCACAATCGCGCGTTCCGCGCCGATCATGCGCAGCACCGCCTGCACGATCGCGCGGGAAAATCCCGACAGTTCGATCAGCTTGCCGAACACGGCGCCCAGCAGGAACACGGGGAAGTAGAGCTTGGCGAAACCCGCCATGCGCTCCATGAAAATGCCTGAGAACACAGGGGCCAGCGCGGAAGGATCCGTCAGCAATACCGCGCCCATGGCTGCGATGGGCGCGCACAGGATCACGCTGTAGCCCCGATACGCCGCCAGCATCAGAAATGCCAGCGCCGCCACCACGATGAACAATCCGGTCATTCGATACTCCAGGAATGAAGAGATAAGGGGTGAAGGGGCTACACCTTACCTCATCCTTTCGGGAGCCTGAATGACGGTCAGTACGTGGCGCGCAAGGTCAGCATCACATTGCGGGGTTCGCCATAGACGCTGTAATAGCTGGACGGCACCCGGCTGTAGTAGTTGCGGTCGAACAGGTTGTTCACGGTGATCGACGCGTCCAGGTTGCGGCTGACGCGGTAGCCGACCTGCGCGTCCACCACGGCATAGCCGCCTTGCCACGACGTGTTGTTGCGGCTGGTGCGGCTCTGCACCCGCGCGCCCGCGCCCACGCGCCACCCCGGCAGCACGTCGGGCGTGAAGCGGTAGGTGGTCCAGACCTTGAACAGGTGTTTGGGCGACTCCGGATTCACGATCTGGTTTTCCTGCGTGGGGTCGGACAGGTAGCGGGTCTGAAGGTAGGTGTAGCCGGCGTACACGTCCCAATTGGGCAGCAGACGGCCGCTGACTTCGGCCTCGACGCCCTGGCTTTGCGCTTCGCCCTGGGCGACATACCGCCCGGGATTGGCGTCGTCCGGCACCGCCCGGTTCTTGTCGCGGATCCGGAACAAGGCCAGGGATGCGTTGGCGGCGCCGTCCAGGAACTGGCCTTTCAGGCCGAGCTCGTACTGCTTGCCGGTGCGGGGGGCCAGCGGCTTGCCGTCCGCCGTCATCTGCCAGGCTTCCGAAAACGCGAATACGTCCGAGTAGCTGGCATACGCCGACAACCACGAATTCAATTGGGCCACGGCGCCGAAGTACGGGACGAACTTGCGCACCTCGGGGTCGCGCCGGGTGTCACCGGCCACGGGCAGGACCGGCTGGGTGGCGTTGCGATACCAGCTCTGGCGGCCGCCGGCGATCAGGGTCAGCGGATCGGCCACGTTGAAACTGAGCTGGCCATACACGCCCATCTGGCTGGACTTGGTGTTGTTGCCCGACGTGAACGGAATATCCATTTCCGGCACATCGATGTGGTGGATATCGATGCTGTCGATGCCCGCGCCCGACGATCGGCTGTCCTGTCTGCGTTCGGCGTAGTTGGCGCCGACCATCGCCGTGTGCGTGCGGCCGAACAGCGTGAAGGGACCGGATGCGTGGGTGTCCAGGCCCATCCAGCGGATGCGGTCCTTCTGGAATTGCAGCCAGTAGGCCGCCTGGTCCGTGGCGGGGTCGACGGGGCCGTCGACGTAGCCGTACTTGCTGTCCAGGTCGGTCGCCCGGTAATTCATCGACACCTGGCCTGTCCAGCCGTTGGCGAAGCGGTGGCTCAGTTCCGCGTAGACCTCGGACAGGTCGGTATCGCCGCGCGCCCAGTCCACGCCGTAGAAGCCGGAGCGCGGGCCGTCGACGAACTTGCCGTTGGAATAGGTCGACAGGCCGTAGTCGAAGGGCGCCATGCGCGTTTTCTGGTAGGCCGCCGACAAGGTCAGCAAGGTGTTGGCGGTCAGGTCGAATTCCAGCGAGCCGTACGCCAGGCCCTGACGCGTGTGGGCTTCGTCCATCGAGTAGTCGCGGTCCTGGGCGGCCAGGCCGGCCCGGGCGCGGACCCGGCCGTCGGCCGTCACGGGGCCGGTCACGTCCAGTTCGGTGCGGTAATTGTTCCAGGACCCGGCCATGACGCTGCCGGTCAGGCTGAAGGCGTCCAGCGGGCGCTTGCGCACCAGGTTGACGGTGCCGGCCGGGCTGCCGAAGCCTTGCAGGAGGCCCGCCGGTCCGCGCAGCACTTCTATCCGGTCATACAGCGCCAAATCGAACTGGGGCAGGTATTGCAGCGCGCCGTTGGCGGGCACGCCGTCGAACTGGACGTCGGTTTCGTAGCCGCGCGCGGTGAAGTAGGCGGTGCCGTCGCCGTAGCTCATGGCGCTGACGCCGGTCGTCTCGCGCAAGGCGTCCTGCACGGTGGTCATGTTCTGGTCGTCCATGCGCTGGCGCGTCACCACGGACACCGAGTTGGGTATGTCGCGCACGTTCGTCGCGCCCTTGCCGACGGTGACCGTGTTGGCGGTGTAGGACTGCGAGCCCTCCGTCTGGCCGGGGTCCGACAGCGAATCGGCCGTGCCGGTGATCCGCACGGGACTCAACTGCGGCACGGGCGCGTCATCGGCGCGGGCGGCGGCGCCCAGGCAGGCCTGCGCCAGCAGCGCGGCGGCAAGTGTCAAACGGGGCAGGGACGGCTGGCGTGGGTGAAATGCGACGGGGGCAAGCGCGGAAGCGGTCATTTTTTAATGAAAACAATGGGAATCATTTGCATTAATGATAAAAAGCAAGTTCCCTTCCGGCTGGACAGAAAATGTCGAAAAACAGACATAACTGTCAGGTTGGGCAGCTTTCTTCCCGTTGATATCGAAAACCTGCCAATGCGTGAATTTCCCCAGGATGCGCCTGCCGTGGTCGCGCGGTCGTTCAACTACGAAAACGGCGCCCGCCAGCAGCCGCATTCGCACGAGCGCATCCAGCTGATGTATTCCCCGACGGGCATCATGCGCGTCATGACCGAGGACGGCGCCTGGATGCTCGCGCCGATGCGCGCGCTGTGGATTCCCGCCGGCGTCACCCACGAGGTGAAGATGGTGGGCAGCGTCAGCATGCGTTCCGCGTTCATCATGCCGGATGCGGCGCCATGGCTCTGGAAGGAGACCTGCGCGCTGGACGTGAACCCCCTGATGCGCGAGCTGATCCTGACCTTGAACGGCCCGCCCCGCAAAGGGCCCGTGCAGCGGCTCAGTTCGGAGCTGCTGCTGAATCTGCTGGCCGATACCGAACGCCAGCACCGCCAGTTGCCGCTGCCGTTCGACCGGCGGCTGCGCAAGGTGTGCGATGCGGTCTTGCAGGCGCCGGGCAATGACGACACGCTGGAGCAATGGGGCGAGCGCATCGGCGCAAGCGCGCGCACGCTGGCCCGGCGCATGAAGGACGAAACCGGCATGAGCTTTCACCATTGGCGCCTGCAGGTGCGGATCGACGAAGGCATCTGCCGGCTGCTGCAAGGGCAGTCGGTGGTGAACGTGGCGCGAGCGCTGGGTTACGCCAGCGCCAGCGCATTCGTCTACATGTTCCGCAATCTGACGGGGGTGTCGCCGTCGCGGTATGTCGAGCAGATCACGGCGGCATAGGGCCTTAGGCGCCCGCGTCCAGCAGCCCTTGCGCCTGGCGCGCGATGTTCAGGTCGATCGCGGCGTCGTCGCCGTCGCCCAGGTACCAGACTGCCGACAGCCCGCACCACGCGACGATCCATTGCAGCAGGCGGCGGCGGTCCAGGCCGGACTCGGCCACGATGAGGTCCAGCCGACGCTCGAAGCAGCCGGGCACGATGGCCACCGGCGGCTCGGGGTCCGACAGGTCGGGGTTGCAGAAGATGTTGGCATAGTCGAACGTGCGCTCGCCATACAGCCGCTTGGGGTCGATGACCAGCCAGCCGCGTTCACCGAAGTCCAGCACGTTGTCGTGGTGGGCGTCGCCATGCAGCACCGTGAGGTCGCGTGGATCGTCCAGCAGCGCGCGGGCATGGCGGGCGCTGTGCGCCAGGATGCCGCCTTGCGCCCGGGCCATGGGCCACAGTTCCACGAACCATTCCTCCAGGGCGCGCAGCGGCGGCAACGGTTTGGCGCGCGGCGCGTGCAACGCCTTGAGCACGTGGCAGAGGATCCGCGTGGCTTCGTCGTCGCGGCCCGTGCGGGCATAGGCTGCCAGCGAGCGCGTGCCGGTGGCGCGTTCCAGCAGGATGGCGCTGTCGTCGTGCGCCAGCACGCGGGCCGCGCCCTGGCCGTCCCACCACGTCATCAGCACGCCGCCCTGGCGCTCGTCTTCTTCGACCGACACTTTCAACATGGCCGGCGCGCCGTCGCGCATGACGGGCAGCAGTTGCGCGGCATGGGTCACGATGGGGGCGCCGTCGGGCACGAGGTTCCAGCGGGAGAGGTAGGCGTCGAACATGGGGCAGGAGGGGGAGGCAGGCGGGCTGTATATAGTAGGGCCTGTCGTCGCGCCCGCATTCGTGGGGCATCGTGGAGCAGCAAGCATGAGCGGCCCGCAACCGGACCAGGCGCATTGGCGCGCCGTGGCTGATTACATCGCGGCCATCAGCGCCGCCGCCTTGCGCGCCAGCCGCGCCACGCCGAAGCTGGTCGCCAGCGCGTGCCCTTCCAGATCGGCCAGCGGTATCCAGCGGGCATCGCGCGCATCGTCGCCCGCGACCGGTTCGCCAGATTGCCAGCGGCACAGCACGGCGATCAGGATGAAGTGGCGACGCAGGGCGCCGGCCTCGTCGCGGTCGAAGACGTCCACCGCGTCGAAGACATGCAGCGGCTCGGCGACCACGCCGGTTTCTTCCAGCAGTTCGCGCGCCGTGGCGGCCTCGATGCGTTCGCCCGCGTCGATCTTGCCGCCGGGAAAGGCCCAGCAGTTCTCGTCGGGCGGGTTGGCGCGGCGCACCAGCAGCACGTGGCCGTCGCGGACGACGGCGGCGATGGTGGCGGGAATGGGGCGGGCAATGGGGGTGGTCATGCGGATTTCCGGCATAGGGGCAAGCTGCAAGGGTACGCCTGCCGGCCCTTAGCGCAAATCCCCGTGGTGCCGGACGGCATCCTTGGGCACACTGTAGCCGCGCCGAATCGAGCGCGTCGGATCAAAAACAAGGGGCAGCGCCATGGATACGCCGGACAGGCAGTTACGTTACTTCGTGCGGATCGCGGAACTGAAATCCCTGTCGCGCGCCGCCGAAGACCTGGACCAGACGCAATCCGGCCTCAGCCGGCAATTGGCCGCGCTGGAGGCGCATGTCGGCAAGCCCCTGTTCACGCGGACGGGCCGCGGCGTGGAACTCACCGAGGCGGGCAGCCGCCTGCTGGACGGCATCCAGCCCGCCTACCAGAGCATCGACCGGGTCGTCGACACCGTGCGCCAGCGAGAGGGCGTGACCCACGGAACGGTGCGCCTTGCCACCGTGCATACGCTCAGCTACTACTTCATGGCCGACGTCGTGGCCAGCTTCGTCAGCAGCCACGAACACGTGAACCTGTCCGTGATGGGGCGCAGTTCGCCCGACGTGGTGGCCCTGGTGGAAAGCGGCAAGGCCGACGTGGGCTTTGTCTATGACGCGGCGGTGGCCTCGGACAATCTGAGCTCCACCCCGTTGTTCGACGACGAGATGTGCCTGATCGTGCGCCGGGACGTGCCGCTGGCGGACGCCGTGGACCTGGGCGGCATGCCGTTGCGGCTGGTCGGCTTTCCGCCCCATTACGCCTTGCGCAAGATGATCCATAGCGCGGGCCTGCAGCCCGAGTTCGTGGCCGAGGCCGAGACTATCGACGCCATGCTCAAGCTGGTGTCCTCGGGGGTAGGCGCCTGTATCCTGCCGTCGCGCATCCCCGAAAAGCTGCTGACCGACTACGGCTTGCGCAAGGTCGGCATCCGCAGCCCGGTGCTGCGCCGGCGGGTGGTGGCGATTACGCCGGGCCAGCGCCAGCCCTTGCCGCTCGTGGCCGAGCTGCTGGCCTGTGCGCACCGCATCGCGGCGGGCTGAGGGCCAAGCCCGGCGACCCCGCTCCGCCTTCCGAATAGCTGGTATGAGCCTGGCTGCATGGCTAGATTGCGCGGCGGTTTCCATACTGTCCTGACCTTGCAAGGCGTCCGTCGACGCCGCAAGCCAAGGACATCAAGGGGAACCCATGAACACCGCATTGCGAGAGAAATCGTACTTCGACACCCGGGCCACGCAGGAAATGGCGCGCCATCTGCAGGCCGTGCCCCGCAGCATCCAGGAAACCATGGCCTACGCCTGCCGCATCCTGGCGATGACGGAGCAGGAAGCCGGCCTGGCCGGACAGATCAGCGTGCGCTCGGCGCGTCCTGGCGCGTATTGGACCCTGCGCTTCGGCCTGGGCTTCGACGAGGCGACGCCGGCGGACTTCATCGAAGTCGACCGCGACTTGCACACCTTGACGGGCGATGGCATGGCGAACCCGGCCACCCGCTTCCATCTTTGGGTCTACGAGGCGCGCCCGGACGTGCAGTCCATCATCCACACGCATTCGCCGTGGGCTTCGGCGCTGGCCGCTGCGCGCCAGCCGCTGGTGATCTCGCAAATGGACATGACGCCCCTGCACGACGACTGTGCCTTCCTGGGCGAATGGCCCGGGGTGCCGATCGCGGATCAGGAAGGCGTGATCATCTCCGGGGCGCTGGGACGCAAGCGCGCCATCATCCTGGCGCATCACGGCTATCTGACCGCGGGCGGCTCTTGCGAAGAAGCGACGTATCTGTCGGTCTATCTGGAGCGCGCGGCGCGCATGCAGATCCGCGCCCAGGCGTTCGGGCCGTTGACGCCGGTGGATGACGCCCTGGCGCGAGAGGCGCACGACTACCTGCTCAAGCCGTCCATTGTGAACGCAACGTTCAATTATTGGGCCCGCCAGACGCATGGCGTCGCGCCGCTGCCGCAGCCCCAAGCCTGATTTCGCCGACGATCCGATCACGACTTTTCAAGGGGAGTCACGATGATGACGACCAAGCCTGCGGCTGCGCGCTCGCGCCGCGATTATGTGACGGCTGGCCTAGCCAGCATGATGGGCACCACGATCGAGTGGTACGACTTTTTCCTGTATGGCACGGCTGCCGCATTGATCTTCAACAAGATCTTCTTCCCCGCCTTCGACCCGCTGACGGGCACGCTGGCGGCGTTTGCCACGTATTCGGTGGGATTCTTCGCGCGGCCGCTGGGCGGCGTGATTTTTGGCCACTACGGCGACAAGATCGGCCGCAAGTCCATGCTGCTGATCACCTTGCTGCTGATGGGCGTGCCCACCATCCTGATCGGGCTGATCCCTTCGTATGAGCAGATCGGCTATTGGGCCGCCGTGCTGCTGGTGCTGATGCGCTTCTTGCAGGGCATCGCGGTGGGCGGCGAATGGGGCGGCGCGGTGCTGATGGCGGTGGAGCATGCGCCGGAAGGCAAGAAGGGCTTCTTCGGCAGCCTGCCGCAGGCGGGCGTGGCGCCCGGGCTGATCCTGTCGTCGCTGGCGATGGGCGCGGTGGCGGCCTTGCCCGAAGAGGACATGCTGTCCTGGGGCTGGCGCCTGCCATTCCTGGCCAGCGTGGTGCTGTTGCTGGTGGGATGGTTCATCCGGGTCAAGGTGGCCGAGTCGCCCGACTTCGAGCAGATGCGGGAAAAGGGCGCCAAGGTTGAAGTGCCGGTGGCCGAAGTGCTCAAGCACCACCGGCGCGCGTTGCTGGTGGTGGTAGGCGCGCGTTTGGCCGAGGTGACGTGGTTCTACACGGTCGTGACGTTCTCGCTGGCGTACGCCACGGGCACGCTGGGTATCCCGCGCTCCGTCATGCTGGACGCCACGATCTGGGGAGCGGCGCTAGCCCTGTTCACGATGCCGCTGTTCGGGGTGCTGGGCGACAAGATCGGCCACAAGTGGGTGTTCATGGCGGGCACGGTGGGCATCCTGATCTGCGCGCCGGTGTTCTTCAACTTGCTGGGTTCGGGCGACAAGGGCTTGATCATCGTGGCGGTTTGCCTGGCGGTGGGGCTGGTATACGCTTGCCTGTACGGCCCCGAGGGCACCCTGTTCTCCAGCCAGTTTCCCGCGAACGTCCGGTACACCGGCATTTCGCTGGCGGTGCAGGTCTCTGGCGCTATCGGCGGCGGGTTGGCGCCCATCGTGGCGACGTGGCTGCTGGCCAAGGGCGGGGGCGACCCGAAGTACGTGGTCTGGTACTTGAGCGCGTTGGGCGTGGTCGCCTTGATCAGCGCCTGGCGCATGCAGGGCGAGGCCGCCGCGCAGCCCGCGCTGCGCGTGCCGTCGGCGGCAAGAACCTGAGGGCGCCATGAAAACGATCGACTATTACTTCTGGATGAATTCCGACTGGGCGTACCTGGGCGCCGACCGGCTTGAAGCGCTGGCGGCCCGCCAGCAAGCAGCGATCCGCTACCTGCCCGTGGACCTGCCCGACGTCTATGCGCGCACCGGCGGCGTGCTGCTTGGGCAGCGCTCGCCCGAGCGCCAGGCCTATCGCGTGGCGGAGCTGGCGCGCTGGTGCGCCAAGCTCGGTATCCACGTCAACCCGCAACCGGCGCATATGTGCCCGGATGCGTCGCTGGCCTCGCGCATCGTCATCGCGGCCGACCGTGCCGGCATGCCGGTGCTGGCGCTGTACAAGGCGATCCTGAAGGCAGAGTGGGTGGACGATCAGGACATCTCCGACCCCACCGTCCTGCGCGGGGTCATGGCGGGGCTGGGACTGGCTGCCGCCAGCCTGCTGGCGGCAGCCGACGCACCGGACATCGAGGCCACGTATCGCCGCAACACGGACGATGCGGTCAACGCCGGCGTGTTCGGCTCGCCGTCCTACGTGTATCGGGGCGAGGTGTTCTGGGGCCAGGACCGGCTGGAGATGCTGGAGGAAGCCGTCGCGGCGTCTTCGGACGCGTAGGCGGGGGGTAGGGCGGCGGCGCGCATCACGCCCCCCCGCCCCCCAGGCAGGTCAAAGGCAAAAACCGTTCCAGGCCGGGCCCCCCAGACAATGTGCCAACCAGTGCTTTGCA